>NZ_JBITEL010000010.1:0-406361 GCF_044455125.1 Actinoplanes sp. NPDC051343 | reverse complement strand
GCAGCCCACGCCCATTCATCTGGACCAAGACTGCCGAAGAGATCCTCGAATCACTCGCACGGTTTTGCCAACGAATTTACGGCGCACCACACTAGCGGGCTCCAGGCCAGGACGCCCATGCCGTACTCCTGGGTGACTGGCAGGACGTGCGCTTCCACGCCGCGTTGGAGGATCGAATAGCTGGGCTGCTCGGTGACGTAGCGGCCGGCGCGCGCGGCCCATTGGGCCGGCACGATCCGGTAGGCCGGGAAGGTCGACGAGCCGAAGTATCGGATCTTGCCCGCGCGCTGGAGGTCGGTCAGCGCGCCCAGCGTCTCCTCGTCGCTGGTCCGCGGATCCCAGCGGTGCATCTGGTAGAGGTCGACGTGGTCGACCTTGAGCCGGCGGAGGCTGTCGTCGAGGGCGGTGAACAGCCAGCGGCGGGATCCACCCTGCCGGTTGCGGTCGTCGCCCATCGGCAGGGTCGCCTTGGTGGCGAGGACGATGGCGTCGCGCCGGCCGGCGATCGCCTTGCCGACCATCTCCTCCGATTCGCCCTGCCCGTACATGTCGGCGGTGTCGATGAGGTTGATGCCGGCGTCGAGGGCGGTGCCGATCAGGGTGTCGACCTCGTTCTGGCCGGTGCCGCCGATGCGGCCGAAGTTCATGGCGCCGAGAACGAGGGTGCTGACCTGGACTCCCGTCCGGCCGAGGGTGCGGTATTGCATGGGTGGCTCCTCTGGCATGCTTGACTCGAAGCGGAACATGGTTCCGGGAGAAACATACGGAACATTGTTCCGGTTGCCAAGTGAGGTGCGTCATGACGCCGCGGAAGAGAGCGGATGCGGAGCGGAACAAGCAGACGCTCCTGGAGGCAGCGGCAGCGGCCTTCGTCGCCTCAGGGGTGCACGCGCCGGTGCGCGACATCGCGGGGCGCGCCGGGGTGGGCGTCGGCACCATCTATCGGCACTTCCCGACGCGGGCCGACCTGATCGTCGCGGTCTACCAGCACCAGGTCGAGGCGTGCGCTCTCGCCGGTCCGACGCTGCTCGAGGCGTCGTCGTCACCGCATGTCGCGCTCGGACGCTGGATCAATCTGTTCGTGGATTTCCTGGTCACCAAGCACGGCCTGGCCGAGGCGCTGCAGTCGGACGAGGCGGCGTTCCAGAAGCTGCACGCCTACTTCCTCGATCGGCTGGTGCCGGTGTGCGCGTCCTTGCTGGCGGCGGCCGCCGGCGCCGGCGAGATCCGGGCGGACATCGACGGCTTCGAGTTGATGTTCGCGGTCGGCAACCTGTGCATCGGGGCCGGTGCGAGCCCGCGCTACGACGCTCGCCGGATGGTCGAGGTGCTGATCGCCGGTCTGCGGGTGCGCTAGAACAACAAACGGAACACCGTTCAGGCGATGAGCTGCCAGAGGTTCTCGTTCCAGCCCGGCGGCGCCGACCACGGCTGCGGCACCCACACCCGCCACCGATAGCGATCCACCACCTCGCCGCCAGGGGCGAGCCGTGAATAGGCGAGCACATCGCAATGCCCCGGCATCCAGGGCGAATCCGACTCGAGCACGCTGCGTACGGCCAGCAGCACGTCGACCGGGCAGACCGCCACCACCGCCGAGACCGAGGCCCCGGCCACCTCGGGGCCGGACAGCCACGCGGCCACCCGTTCCCGCAGGTCGGCCGGCGTCATCCGGGGCAGATCGGCGGCCGCCGCGGACGAGGGGTAGGCCCCGGCCGCGAAGGAGGGCGCCGGGGAGGGGAGCCGCGACAGGTCGGCGCTCGGCGTCCACGGCCCCAGCCCGAGCAACTCGGCGGTCTGCCGGGCCTGCCGGGCGGGCGAACTGACCACCGAGAAGCCACCGGCCGTGAATAACGGCACCGCTACCGAGCGCAACCATCGGCCGCATGCTCGGGCCTGGGCGCGACCGGCCGCGGTGAGGCCGCCCAGCGGTTCGCCCGGTTCCGGCGGTGCCCAGGTGCCCGGCCGGATGAGGACCAGGCGTACCGGTGCCTCAGAGTGCATCGGACCATGATGAACCCTTGGTCACCGAGGCTCGAAAACAGGGTCCGATGTGGACACAACGGCACGCTGCCACAGCGTTTCAAACCCCGCTCGGCGTCTTGACCGCGGCGACGGCGGGGCCGTAATCTGACGGCAGTCTGTGAAACGTTTCATAAGCAGGGAAGGCCACGATGACCAATCCCGCGGTGCGCGACCTCCTTCAGCGCAGCAACCGGCTGGGCGCCGATCCGCGCAACACCAACTACGCCGGCGGCAACACGAGCGCCCAGGGCAGCGCGACCGACCCGGTCACCGGGGAACCCACCGACCTGCTCTGGGTCAAGGGCTCGGGCGGCGACCTCGGCACCCTCACCGAGAACGGCCTGGCCGTCCTGCGCCTCGACCGCCTCCGGGCGCTCACCAGCGTCTACCCCGGTGTGGAGCGCGAGGACGAGATGGTCGCGGCGTTCGACTTCTGCCTGCACGGGCGGGGTGGCGCCGCGCCGAGCATCGACACCGCCATGCACGGCCTGGTCGAGGCCCCGCACGTCGATCACCTGCACCCCGACTCGGGCATCGCGATCGCGACCGCGGCCGACGGGCCGGCGCTGACCAAGGAGATCTTCCGCGACCGGGTGCTCTGGGTGCCCTGGCGCCGCCCCGGCTTCCAGCTCGGCCTCGACATCGCCGCCGTGCATAAGGCCAACCCGCAGGCCATCGGCGTCATCCTCGGCGGGCACGGCATCACCGCCTGGGGTGCGACGAGCGCCGAGTGCGAGGCCAACTCGCGCGAGATCATCGAAACGGCCGCGGCCTACCTGGCCTCGCACGGCCGTCCGGCGCCTTTCGGCCCGGCGATCCACCAGCCGCTTCCCGTACGCCGTGAGCGCGCGGCCGCCCTGTTCCCGGTGCTCCGCGGACTCGCCTCCACGGATCGTCCCCAGGTCGGCCACTTCACGGACTCCGACGTGGTGCTCGACTTCGTCAACAGCGAGCGGATGCCGGAACTGGCCGCGCTCGGCACCAGCTGCCCCGACCACTTCCTGCGCACCAAGGTGAAGCCGCTGGTCGTCGACACCGCGCCGGACGCGCCGCTCGACGACGTGATCGCCCGGATCAGGGAATTGCACGCGGCCTACCGCGACGACTACCGCGCCTACTACGAGCGGCACGCCACCCCCGACAGCCCGGCCATGCGTGGCGCCGACCCGGCGATCGTGCTGGTGCCCGGCGTCGGCATGTTTTCCTTCGGGGGCAACAAGCAGACCGCCCGGGTGGCGGGCGAGTTCTACGTCAACGCGATCAACGTGATGCGCGGCGCCGAGTCGGTGTCCCGCTACGCCCCGATCGACGAGTCGGGGAAGTTCCGCATCGAATACTGGGCGCTGGAGGAGGCGAAACTTCAGCGGATGCCGAAGCCGAAGCCGCTGGCGACCCGCATCGCGTACGTCACGGGCGCGGGCAGCGGCATCGGCCGCGCCATAGCGAAACGGCTGGCCGCCGAGGGCGCCTGCGTGATCGTCGCCGACCGCGACGGCGACGCCGCACGGCAAACAGCCGTCGAGATCGGCGGTAGTGACGTCGCCATCGCGACGACGGCCGACGTGACCAGCGCCGACGCGATCATCGAGTCGCTGCGGGACGCCGTGCTCGCGTTCGGCGGCGTCGACCTGGTCGTCAACAACGCCGGCCTGTCGATCTCGAAGCCGCTGCTCGAGACCACCGAGGCCGACTGGGACCTGCAGCACGACGTGATGGCGAAGGGCTCCTTCCTGGTGTCGCGGGAGGCCGCCCGCATCCTGATCGCCCAGGGACTGGGCGGCGACATCGTCTACATCTCGAGCAAGAACTCGCTGTTCGCGGGCCCCAACAACGTCGCCTACGGCGCCACCAAGGCCGATCAGGCCCATCAGGTGCGGTTGCTCGCGGCCGAGCTCGGGGCGTACGGCATCCGGGTGAACGGGATCAACCCGGACGGCGTGGTCCGCGGCTCCGGCATCTTCGCCGGCGGCTGGGGTGCCCAGCGGGCCGCGGTCTACGGCGTGCCCGAGGAGAAGCTCGGCGAGTACTACGCGCAGCGCACCCTGCTCAAGCGCGAGGTGCTGCCCGAGCACGTGGCCAACGCGGTCTTCGTGCTGACCGGCGGCGACCTGACCCACACGACCGGCCTGCACATCCCGGTGGACGCCGGGGTGGCAGCAGCTTTCCTGAGATGAGGTCGTTCGCCGCGGTCGACCTCGGTGCGTCCAGCGGGCGCGTGATGGTCGGCCGTGTCGATCGCTCCACGGTGGAGCTCGCCGCCGCGCACCGGTTCGCCAACGAGCCGGTGCGGGCCGGCGGCACCCTGCACTGGGACATCCTCGCGCTCTATCGCGGCGTGCTGACCGGGCTGGCCCAGGCCGGCCCGGTCGACTCGATCGGCATCGACTCGTGGGCGGTCGACTACGGCCTGCTCGACGCGGCGGGAGCGTTGCTGGGCAACCCGGTCCACTATCGCGACGCCCGCACCGACGGCGTGCCCGAGCGGGTGGCCGCGCAGATCGGTGACGACAAGCTCTACGAGATCACCGGCCTGCAGAAGCTGCCCTTCAACACCGCCTATCAACTGGTCGCGGCGATGACGACGCCGCAGTACGAGGCCGCCCAGCAGATGCTGCTGATCCCCGACCTGCTCGCCTACTGGATGACCGGCGAGATCGGCGCGGAATACACCAACGCGTCGACCACCGAGCTGCTGGACGTGCGTACGCGAAACTGGTCCCTGCCGTTGTTGGCCGAACTGGGCCTCCGGCCGTCGCTGCTGCCCGCGATCCGCCAACCGGGGTCGCTGATCGGCTCCTTCGAGGGCACCCCGGTCGTGGCCGTCGGCTCGCACGACACCGCGTCGGCCGTGGTGGGCGTGCCGGCGACGTCCGACCGGTTCGCCTACATCTCCTGCGGCACCTGGTCGCTGGTCGGCCTGGAACTGCCGTCGCCGGTGCTGACGCCCGCGTCACGAGCCGCCAACTTCACCAACGAGGGCGGGATCGACGGCACGATCCGGTTCCTGCGCAACGTGATGGGGCTGTGGCCGCTGCAGGAGGTGATGCGCGAGTGGGGCTCGCCGTCGATCGACGACCTGCTGCGCTCGGCCGCGCTTGCGCCGGCGCTGGCCCACGTGGTCGACCTGGACGACCCGATCTTCCTGCCGCCGGGTGAGATGGCCGGGCGTCTGCGTCGGGCCGCCGGACTGTCCGCCGGCGCGAGCCCGGCCGTGCTCGCCCGCTGCATCCTCGACAGCCTCGCGCTGGCCCACCGGCGCGCGGTGCGGCAGGCCCAGGAACTGGCCGGACGTGACGTCGACGCGGTGCACATCGTGGGCGGGGGAGCCCGCAACGAGCTGCTCTGCCAGCTGACCGCCGACGCCTGCGGATTACCTGTGCTGGCCGGGCCGGTCGAGGCCACCGCACTGGGTAATGTTCTTGTGCAGGCGCGGACCGCCGGCGTCGTCGAAGGTGACCTCGGGGCGATGCGGTCGCTGCTGCGCGAGACCCAGCCGGTCGTGCGCTATTCGCCTTCGGGCGACGAGGGCCAGTGGAGGGCTGCCGAGAGGCGGCTCGCGGAATAGGAGGCGCGGTGCGGATCGCCCTGTTCGTGACCTGCCTGGCCGACACCATGTTCCCGGCCGCGGCCAAGGCGACCGTTCAGCTGCTCGAGCGGCTCGGTCACGAGGTCGTCTTCCCCGAGGACCAGACGTGCTGCGGGCAGATGCACATCAACACCGGCTATCAGAAGGACGCATTGCCGCTGGTGCGGCGGCACGTTCGCGCTTTCGAACCGTACGACGTGGTGGTCGCCCCCTCGGGCAGCTGCGTCGGATCGGTGCGTCACCAGCACGCGATGGTGGCCGCCGGGGACGCCGGTCTCGCCGCGCGTGCCTCCTCCGTGGCGGCCCGCACCTACGAGCTGTCCGAGCTGCTGGTCGACGTGCTCGGCGTGGAAGACGTCGGCGCCTACTACCCGCACCGCGTCACCTACCACCCGACCTGTCACTCGCTGCGGGTGCTGAGGGTCGGCGACAAGCCGCTGCGGCTGCTGCGCAACGTCCGCGGCCTGACCCTGGTCGACCTGCCCGCGGCCGAGGAGTGCTGCGGCTTCGGCGGCACCTTCGCGGTCAAGAACGCCGACACCTCGACCGCGATGCTGGCCGACAAGATGCGGCACGTGCTCGACACCGGCGCCGACGTCTGCACGGCCGGCGACGCGTCCTGCCTCATGCACATCGGCGGCGGCCTCTCCCGGCTGCGAACGGGCACACGTACGGTCCACCTGGCCGAAATCCTCGCGTCGACGGAGGCATGATGACGTTCCTCGGCATGCCCGCCACCGCACCGAGGGGGGTCGGCAACCTGCGGGGCGACGAGCCGTTCCCGGCCGCCGCCCGCAAGGCCCTCGCCGACTCCCAGCTGCGGCTCAACCTGCAGCACGCGACCACCACGATCCGCGGCAAGTCGGGCCGGGTGATCGCCGAACTGCCCGACTGGGAGCAGCTGCGGGAGGCCGGTTCGGCGCTCAAGACCGCCACGATGGCTGCCTTACCGGAGCTGCTCGAACAGCTCGAAGAGCGGGTCACGGCGGCCGGCGGCACGGTGCACTGGGCGGCCGACGCGGTCGAGGCCAACCAGATCGTCACCGACCTGGTGCGGGCCACCGGCGAACAGCGGGTCATCAAGGTCAAGTCGATGGCCACCCAGGAGATCGGCCTCAACGAGGCGCTCGAGGCGGCCGGCATCCAGCCGGTCGAGACCGACTTGGCCGAGCTGATCGTGCAGCTCGGCGACGACAAGCCCAGTCACATCCTGGTGCCGGCGATCCACCGCAACCGCGCCGAGATCCGCGAGATTTTCCTGCGGGCCATGCCCGGTGTCGACCCTTCACTGAGCGACGAGCCGGCCGTGCTGGCGGCGGCCGCCCGGCGTTACCTGCGCGAGACGTTCCTGGCGACCAAGGTGGCGGTGTCGGGGGCCAACTTCGCGATCGCCGAGACGGGAACGCTGGCCGTGGTCGAGTCGGAGGGCAACGGCCGAATGTGCCTGACCCTGCCGGACACCCTGATCACCGTGATGGGCATCGAGAAGATCGTGCCCCGCTGGTCCGACCTCGAGGTCTTCCTCCAACTGCTGCCGCGGGCGTCGACCGGCGAGCGGATGAACCCGTACACGTCGATGTGGCACGGCGTCACGCCGGGCGACGGCCCGCAAGACTTCCACATGGTGCTGCTCGACAACGGGCGCAGCGCGGTGCTGGCCGACGAGATCGGCCGCCAGGCGCTGCACTGCATCCGCTGCTCGGCCTGCCTCAACGTGTGCCCGGTCTACGAGCGCACGGGCGGCCACGCGTACGGCTCGGTCTACCCCGGCCCGATCGGCGCGGTGCTGTCCCCGCAGCTCACCGGCGTCGAGGACAACGCTTCGCTGCCCTACGCGTCCTCGCTCTGCGGCGCCTGCTTCGACGCCTGCCCGGTAAAGATCGACATCCCGTCGATCCTGGTCCACCTGCGCGACCAGGCACCCCACCCGCGCGCCGAAAAGGCGGCGATGCGCGCCGCGGCCTACACGATGGACCACCCCCGGCTCTACGAGGCCGCCCAGCACGCGGCCAAGCTGTCGAAGTTCGCCGGCGGGCGGCTGCCACCGCCGTTGAACGGCTGGACCGCGAGCCGCGACCTGCCGGCCCCGCCGGACGAGACCTTCCGCGATTGGTGGCGAGGCCGATGAGCTCGAAAGACGTCATCCTCAGCCGGGTGCGGGCGGCGCTGCGCGACCAGCCCGCGGTGCCGGACATCCCGCGCGACTACCGCCGCGAGTTCGACCCGGCCGATCTCGACCTGTTCGTCGAGCGGCTGGTCGACTACAAGGCGGTGGTCCATCGTGGACCGGACGTCGCTTCGACGATCAAAACCATTCTCGGTACGGGCACCCTGATCGTTCCGCCCGGTCTGGACCGTTCCTGGCTGCCCGCCGAGGTTTCCGCTCTCGTCGACGACGGTCTGCCGGCCGACCGCATCGCGGCCGCCGACGGCGTGGTCACCGCGGCCGCGGTCGGCATCGCCGAAACCGGCACAATCGTCCTCGACGCGTCCCCCGACCAGGGCCGCCGCATCATCTCGCTCCTGCCCGACCTGCACCTCTGCGTGATCCGCCCGGACCAGGTGGTGGCCGGGGTGCCGGAGGCGGTCGCCCGCCTCGACCCGACCCGCCCACTGACCTGGATCAGCGGCCCGTCCGCCACCAGCGACATCGAACTCAACCGCGTCGAGGGCGTCCACGGCCCCCGCAACCTGCACGTGATCCTGACGCCCTGACGCTCGGAATGCCCCGCCGGGCCACGATGCGCTCATCGGCCGTCGGTGCCGAAAACTCCCGCGCCCGAGGTGATTTGCCGAGGTCGCTTTCTCAGGCGGCAGTTCCGCCATCAGATCGCTTCGTGCCGCCGGCCGCTTCCCGAGTCTGTAAGGCGTGGCCAGCTTCCCGATATTGCCCGATCAAAGGGATCGTCAACAGATAGCGCATGCGTGCCGGCGCGGACTGCGGCGCCACGCTTATCGCGCAATTCAATGCGGGCGGCTATCGCATGCGGGCGTGTCGGACATTGACGGTGTTAGAGTCCGAGCCCTGGCCTGGCTGCGGAGAGACGAGGCGAGATGGGGAGTCCGGTTCGCAGTCTGCGGAGTGGCGTTGCCGTCGCGCTGGGGCTGGCGGCCGTGCTGGTTGCCGCGCCTGCCCGGGCTATGAACTACGGGCCCGGCACCCCCTCGGGCTGGGTCTTCACCGACTCGGCCGACCCCGGTTCAGGTCAGATGGATGCGCCCGGTGACACCCCGCTCGGGTCGTTCGTGGCCGGCGGGGTGAAGCACACCCGCCGGGCCTACTTCACCTATGACCTCAGTGAATTCCGGGGACAGGTGCTTCATCGCGCCACCCTGTCGGCGACCGAGACCTCGGTGACCGACTGCGATACGGCCGGGCCGGTCGAGGTCTGGCGCACCGGGCCGGTCGGGGCGGACACGAGCTGGGCGCATCCGCCGGCCGAGGTGGAGTTGGTCGGGCACGCCGACTTCGGCACAGGGGCGCTCTGCCCGGGGGCCTATCTCGGCGTCGACGTGCTGTCGCAGGTCGACAGTGCAATCGCCCGCGGTGACAAGACGATCAGCTTCGAGGTCCGGATGGCGGCCGGGGCCGAGGCGCGGGCGCTGGCCGGTCGCCTGATGCAGCCGTTCCGGCTGACGATCTGGGGCAACCACGCGCCCGTGCTGAGCCGGCTCGGGCTGCGTGCACCCGCGCGCGGGTGCGGCACGCCGGAGCAGATTCCGAGCGCCGGTGGCCGCACCACGCTCGCGTTGCACGTCGATGACGCCGATCGGGAGCAGCCGCGGTCGGTGCAGTTCGCGATCTGGCCGGTCGAGCACCCCGATCAGCGTAAGCAGATCCGCGGCAGCTACGGCGACGACCCGGACGCGGTCGCCGACCTGAGTGGCTATCCGGACGGCACGGTCCTCGCCTGGGCCGGGCAGGCGCGCGACGCCGACGACACCTCGCCGTGGAGTTCTCCGTGCTTCCTCACGGTCGACAACACGCCGCCGCGGACCGCGCCGACCGTCCGGGCGACCGACTGCACCGGCGCGTTCGTCGTCGACGGTGCCGGCGACCGCGACACGGTCGGCTTCGTCTGGTCGGCGGCGGGGCGCAGCGGGCGGGTGCGCGGTGACCATGCCCGGATCGATACCGGCGCCGACGAGGTCACGGTCGACGCGGTCGACTCGGCCGGAAATCGGGGCCGCGACGTCGCGTACGCCTGCACGCCGCCGGCCGGCGACGCACCCGGAGTTTCGGTTCCTTCCTTGGTCGCCGGCGTGGCCGGCACCATCGCACTGACCTCGCGGGCGGCCGATGCGGTCGCCTACGAGTACGACTTCGGCGACGGCCGGCACCGCATCGACGCGGTGCCCACGGATCCCACCCAGCTGACCTGGACGCCGCGGCACAGCGGCGCCTACACGCTGGCCGTCTCCGCGGTGACCGCGACCGGCGCGCTCTCCGGCCTGCGTGAGCAGTCCTTCGACGTGATCGACCCGACGCCGTCCCTGCGGTCCGATGCCGGGCCGGCGGACGTCGGCGTGCCGGTGCCAGTGAAGATCACGAGCGGTCTGCCGGACGGCGCTGCCTATCGCTACCGCATCGACGGCGGCGCCGAACGGGAAGTCCGGTTCGCCGCCCAGGTCACCGTGCCGGTCGTTGCCGCGCACGCCGGGCCGGTCACGGTGAGCGCCCGGGTGCGCCGGGTCGACGGCACGTTCACCCCGGCGGGCACGCTCACGTTGGCGGTCTCGTCCGCGCCGGTGATCAAGCCGGTGCCCGATCTCGGGGTCGCCGCCGTTGCCGGGCGGATCGGCACGGTCACCCTGACCCCGGCCGAGCCGGGCGTGGTCGGCTACCGCTACTCGTTCGACGGCGGCGCCCAGCGGCAGACCGTCCCGGCCGGGCCGGACGGCCGCGCCGACGTCGAATTCACCCCGGACCGGCCGGGCTGGCGGGTGCTGACCGCGGTCAGCGTCGACGGCGACGGCACGGCCTCCGACCCGCGCGACTATCCGATCGTCGTGGCCGACCCGGCGGTGCAGGTCACGGCCAGCTGGCCGGCCTCGGGGAAAGCGCTCGGCCTGGGCGTACCCGGCACGTTCGGGTTCCTCGGCGACCTGACCGGGGAGACCACCGACTACCTGTGGCACGTCGACGACGGCCCGGTGCGGACGATGCCGCGCGACACCGGCGAGGCGATCACCTCGGTCGCGTTCACACCCGACCACACCGGGCCGAGCACGCTCGCGGTGCAGCGGCGGTTCCGCGACGGCTCGCTGTCGCCGGTCACCGAATACCACTTCGACGTCGGCACCCAGCCTCGGGTCGTCGCCGACCCGGGCCGCGGCCTGCCCGGCAAAGCGACCGCGGTCACCTTCGCCGGGGGCATGCCGGACGTGGTCTCCTTCGACTATCAGGTCGTCGGCGACAGTGACGGCGTGGTCGACAGCGCCGGCACGGTGCTGGCCGACGGCGACGGGGCGGCCCAGATCACGTTCGTCCCGCCGAGCGCCGACAACTACCGGGTGATCGTCACCGGGCACACCGCCGACGGCACGGCCACCGGCACCGCGACGCTGAAGATTCCGGCCTACCTCTGAGGTCCAGGTCCCGCGCGGGGCGGAAACGCGGGCCGTGAACGACTAGGGTCGCGAGGGTGACCAGTCCTATGCGCCGGCCGCCGTCCGATGTCGAGCGGGAGCGTGCGGCCGAAGTGTTGCAGCGGGCGTGCGGCGACGGGCGGCTGACGCTCGAGGAGTTCAGCGCGCGGGTCGGTGCGGTCTGGGCGGCCGAGGACGATGCGGCACTCGAGCAGGCGACGGCCGGGCTGACGACCACGCCGATCGTCGGGTCGGCCCACTCGGTCGACAAGATCGTCACGGTGTTCAGCGACAACAAGCGGCGCGGCCGGTGGAAGCTGCGGTCCGGCCGGCTCAAGCTGCGCAACGTCTTCGGGGCGACCGAGATCGACCTGCGGGCGGTGCTGACCGATCAGAGCGTCATCGAGATCAGCGGAGCCTGCGTCTTCGGCGAGCTCAAGGTGATCGTGCCGGAGGGTGTCGAGGTCGACTTCGTCGGCTCGACCTATTTCACCTCGCGGCACATCCGGCTGGCCGCGGTGCCCCGGGTGCCGGGCACGCCCGAGATCCGCATCCAGGTCACCGGCTGGTTCAGCTCGATCGAGGTCGACTCCAAGCCGTACACACTGCCTCAGAGTTACTGACCGATCGAGACCCAGACGTCGTCCAGGGCGCCCTGGAACTGGTCGTTGTCGGTGAACGAGCCCTTCCCGCCGACGCTGAGCGGGATCCGGTTGCGCACCGACAGGTCGGCCGGCACGCGCGTCGCGCCCCGTTCCGCGCCGTCGACCAGCACGGTCAGCTGGGCGCCGCGGCGCCGGCATTCCAGGGTGTGCCACTGACCGTCGGCGACGCTGACGCCGCTCTTCGCCAGGTGGATGCCCGGCCGCCGGTCGTCGACCATCGCGCAGCTGGGGTCGCCCGCCAGACCGTCGACCTGCAGCTTGTACTGGCTGCCGCTGGCCGAGAAACCCTTCTGCACCACGTTCTCGCCCTTGGTCGTCTGGTCGGCGGCCAGCTTCACCGTCGCGCCCCAGCGGATCGGGCGGGTGCCCGGGTCGAGGTCGGTGGCGGTCGAGGCGCGCAGCGCGATCCGCGGGCACGGCTCATCGTGGCACGGTGGCGGGAACACCAGCGCTTGCCCGTTCCCGTGCCGGGCCGTGGCGAACGCGCCGCCGTGCCGGGCGACCGGGCTGAGATCGTGGCCGTGCCCGGTGATGTCGGCCAGCAGTCCGGCGCCGTCAAAAGAAAAGCGGACAGCGTCCGGCGCGTCCGCCGACGACTGGTCCGTGGCGCCACCGGTCGACAAGGGGCCGGGAGCACCGGTGGATGAGCCGCCGGTCGACGCCCGCGTCAGGGCGCCCGTCGACGCCCGGGCCGACGGCCCGAGCGTCGAGGTGAGCACTGCCACCGCCGCGAGCAGCAGCAGAAAGCGGGTCCTGGACACCGGCTCAGCCGAAGAAGGCGTAACGCTTCTGCGCCTTGCCGCCGATCGTGGTGAAATCGCCTCCGACCGCGACCGTGTGCCGCAGCGGGTCGACCACGATCGTGCGGACGCCGACGATGCCGTTCGCCTGCGGCGCCCACGAGTTCAGCGACCCGTCGGCGTTGACCGCGGCCAGCTTCACCCGCGACTGCGAGCGCCCGGAGCACGTGCCGTGGGCGCCGTTCGCGTTGGTCGTGCAGGCCTTGTCGAAGTGCCCACCGACGTACGCCGTCCCGTCGAGCACCGCCACGCCCTGCACGTCACCGTCGAAGAACCGGGTCCACCGGGCGTGACCGGTCGTGGTGTAGGCCGCGGCCTGCCCGCCCTGGCCGCCCATCGCGGCGTACACCCCGTGGTTGTCGACCGCGATCGCGTGCACGACAGCGGGTGGCGACGGCCGGAAGCCGCCGTCCAGCGCGCCGGTCGACGGGTCCACAGCCGACAGTCGCAGCGTCGAGCGCGCGCCGTCCGTACGGTGGAAGCTGCCGCCCAGATAGACCCGGTTCCCGGCGAAGGCCAGCGCGTGCACGGCGTCGTCGGTGGTCGGCGTCCAGCGACGGTCGATCGCGCCGTCGACGAGCGAGAACGCGGCCAGCCGTGTCCGCGGGGACGAGTCGATCCGGCTGAGCGAGCCACCGACGTACAGCTTGCCGTCGCCCACCGCGAGCGCCTGCGGGATGCCGGTGACCCGGTGGGAGAAGGTGCCGACGGCTCCGGAGGAGCCGTTGATCTGGGCGAGTTTGTCGCGGCGCCGGCCGGAGATGCGGGTGAAGTCGCCCGCGGCGTAGACCGAGCCGCCGGAAACGGCGAGCGCCCGGACCGTCTGGTCGGCCTCGGGCGCCCACGAGAGTAGATCGCCGCTGCGGGTGTCGAAGGCGGCTAGGCGATCGCGGTGCACCAGATGACCGTCGATCATTGCGCTGGTGAACGAGCCACCCACGTAGACCGTGTCGCCGTGGTAGGCGATCGCGTAGACCGAGCCGTTGAATTGCGGGGAGGTGTGGGCCGCGCTGCCCACCACCGCGGCACGAGCCACGCCGGTGCCGGCGATGGCGATGGCGGCCACGGCGCCGCCGATCAGGACACGCTTGGAGATACGCACGCCGGGTCAACGCACGGCCCCCTGATCAGGATGCGTCACCCGGATCGAAGCATTACCCCCGTCCGGGGTCGGTACCCGGGCCGGGCCGGATGGGCCGGACGGGGTGTCCGACGGCAGCGAAAGAATCATGGTGAGGCCGCCGCCGGGGGTCTCGTCCGGGGTCAGCGAGCCGCCCATCGCCTCGGTCAGACCGCGGGACAGCGCCAGCCCGAGCCCGGCCCCGGTGTGGTTGTCGTGGTCGCCGAGCCGCTGGAACGGTTGGAAGACCTTGTCCCGGTCCTCGGCCGGAATGCCCGGCCCGTGGTCGATGACCCGCAGTTCGACACGGTCGCCGACGGCGCGGCCGGCGATCGTCGGCGGGCGGCCGGGCGGGCTGTAGCGTAGCGCGTTGCCGATGACGTTGACCAGGATGCGTTCGAGCAGGCCGGGGTCGGCGCGGACGGCCGGCAGGTCGGGCGGCAGGCGGGAAACGACGTTACCGCCGAGGTCGTCCAGGGCGCGCGGGACGACCTCCTCCAGCCCGATGTCGATCGCGGTGACGCCGAGCGCACCGGCCTGCAGCCGGCTCATGTCGAGCAGATTGGCGACCAGGCGATCCAGCCGGTCGAGTGACTGGTCGGCGGTCTCCAGGAGCTCGCGTCGGTCCTCCGGGCCGAAGTGGACCTCGTTGCTGAGCAGACCGGCGACCGCCGCCTTCGCGCCGGCCAGCGGCGTACGCAAATCGTGGCTGACCGCCGCGAGCAACGCCGTCCTCATCTTGTCGGCCTCGGCCAGCGGCTTGGCCGCGGCCGCCTCGGCAGTGAGCCGTTCCTGCCGCAGTGCGAGCGCCGCCTGGGCGGCGAACGCCTCGACGATGCGCCGGTCGGAGGCATCCAGAGGATGCCCTTTCAGGAGCAGGGTGTGCCGGTCATCGACGATGACTTCCGCGTCGGCCGTACGCGGGTCCGTGCACGGTACGCCGACGGTCGCGCTGACCCGCCCGTCCTCCAGCAGGGTGACCGATTCCAGGCCGAAGGTCTCCCGGAGCCGTTCGAGCAGACGCTCGCCGCGGATCACGCCGCCGGCGATCGTGAACAGCGTCTGCGCCTCGGCCGACGCCCGCGCCGCCTGCCGCGTCTTGCGGGCCGCGGTGTCGACCACCCAGCTCACCGCCAGCGCCACGATCACGAAGACCAGCAGGGCGACCAGGTTGTCGCGTGCGGCGATCGTGAACCGTCCGAGCGGCGGCGTGAAGTAGTAGTTGAGCAGCAGCGATCCGGCCACCGCGGCGAGCAGGGCGGGCCCGAGACCGCCGACCAGCGCGACGCCGACCACCGCGGCGAGGAAGATCAGGATGTCGTTGGTCAGGCCCACGTCGAGGACGAGGGTCAGTGCGGGCAGCCCGAGCAGCACGAGGGCGAAACCGGTGATCTGCCGGGACCAGGACAGCGCCGGCGACACCCGCCGTGCCAACCGTCCCTGCCCGGCCCGCTCGTGGGTGACCAGATGCACGTCGATCGAGCCGGAGAGCGCGGTCGTCGTCACCCCGACGCCGGCGGTGAGCAGCCGGGCCAGCCGGCCGCGGCTGCTCGCACCGAGCACGATCTGGGTCGCGTTGACCCCGCGGGCGAAGTCGAGCAGCGCCTGCGGCACGTCCGCGCCGACCACCTGGTGGTAGGTGCCGCCGAGGCTTTCCGCCACAACCCGCTGCCGGGCCAGCTCGGCCGGGTCGGCGCCGGCCAGGCCGTCGTTGCGCGCCACATGTACGGCGAGCAGATCGGCACCCTTGTTCCGGGCCGCGATGCGCGCCGCGCGCCGGATCAGCGTGCCGCCCTCACGTCCGCCGGTCAGCGCCACCACGACGCGTTCCCGGGTCTCCCAGGTCGCGTCGATCCGGTGGTCGGCCCGATATTTGTCGAGCTGGTCGTCGACCTTGTCGGCCAGCCAGAGCAGGGCCAGTTCGCGCAGCGCGGTCAGGTTGCCGGCTCGGAAGTAGTTGCTCAGCGCCGCGTCGATCTTCTCCGACTGATAGATGTTGCCGTGCGCCATCCGCCGGCGCAGCGCCTCCGGTGTCATGTCGACCAGCTCGACCTGCTCGGCGGTTCGGACGACGGCATCGGGTACGGTTTCCCGCTGCTCGACCCCGGTGATCCGGGCGACGACGTCGTTGAGCGACTCCAGGTGCTGCATGTTGACCGTACTCAGCACGCTGATGCCGGCGTCCAGCAGCTCCTGGACGTCCTGCCAGCGCTTCGCGTTGCGCCGGCCGGGGACGTTGGTGTGGGCGAGCTCGTCGACGACGGCAAGCTCCGGGCGGCGGGCGAGGATCGCGTCGAGGTCCATCTCGGTGAAGTCGGCGCCCCGGTAGGTGATCGGTTTGCGGGCGACGGTTTCCAGGTCGCCGATCATCGCGGCGGTGTGGATCCGCCCGTGCGTCTCGACGAAGCCGATCACGACGTCGGTGCCGCGCTCGGCGCGCCGACGCGCCTCCTCGAGCATCGTGTAGGTCTTGCCGACGCCGGGCGCGGCGCCGAGATAGATCCTCAGTTCACCGCGTGCCATCGGGGGTGCCGTCCAGGGCGCGGTTGAGTTTCAGCACGTTGACCGCGGGCTCGCCCAGGAAGCCGAGCGCCCGTCCGGCGGTGTTGTCCTTGATGAGCCGGTGTACCTGGTCGAGCGACAGCCCACGCTCCCGGGCTATCCGCGGGGCCTGCATGGCGGCGTAGGCGGGACTGATGTCCGGGTCGAGCCCACTGCCGCTCGCGGTGACCGCGTCCGCGGGCACGATCGGCTTGGCCGGCGCGTCGCCCCGGATCGGGGTGATGATGCCGCCCTCGGCCACGTAGTCGTGACCCGGCTGGGCCGGCTGCACCGGCACACCGTCGTAGACGGCCAGGAACGGGGTGCCGGTCTGGTTGACCGAGACGACCCGGGTGACCGCGCCGGTCAGGCCGTCCTTGCGCCACACGGCCAGCGCCGCACCGACGCCGTCGGAGGTGCAGAACGGCCGCGAACCGTCCACCCCCTCCCGCCGGCCGATGTCGAGACTGCGCGTGCACACCTGAGTGAGGAGGCTGGGCTTGTCGGGCAACGTGTCGACCACGCTTTCCGGGCCGAGGTTGCTGGCCCCGGTGGCCGTCGGGTCGTAGCCGTCGCCGGCCGCCGAGGGCCGGCTCTGGAAGTACCGGGTGTGGCCGGTGAAGGACTGGCCGATCAGCGAGTCAGCGGTGCGATGTGAGAGGCCGGGCAGCCGGTCGATCGCCACCATGAGCAGTGGATAGACCAGTCCCAGCAGGACGGTCAGGACGAGCAGCGCACGCAGCGCGGCCAGGTGCCGGGCCAGTGAGATGGGAAGTCGCATTATCGGATCCCGGGAATGAACTGGACGAGAAGGTCGATGAGCTTGATGCCGAGGAATGGCACGATGGCGCCGCCCAGGCCGTAGATCCAGAGATTGCGGCGGAGTAACGCCGAAGCGCTCGACGGCGTGTAGCGCACACCCCGCAGGGCCAGCGGGATCAGCGCGACGATCACCAGGGCGTTGAAGATGACCGCGGACAGGATCGCCGAGCCCGGCGAGTGCAGCCGCATGATGTTGAGCTTGTCGAGCCCCGGATAGACGGCCGCGAACATGGCCGGGATGATCGCGAAGTACTTCGCGATGTCGTTGGTGATCGAGAAGGTGGTCAGCGCGCCGCGGGTGATCAGCAACTGCTTGCCGATCTCCACGATCTCGATCAGCTTGGTCGGGTCGGAGTCGAGGTCGACCATGTTGCCGGCCTCCTTGGCGGCCGACGTGCCGGTGTTCATCGCCACCCCGACGTCGGCCTGGGCCAGCGCCGGCGCATCGTTGGTGCCGTCGCCGGTCATCGCGACCAGCCGGCCGCCCTCCTGTTCCCGGCGGATCAGGGCGAGCTTGTCCTCCGGCGTCGCCTCGGCCAGGAAGTCGTCCACGCCGGCTTCCGCCGCGATCGCGGCCGCCGTACGCGGGTTGTCGCCGGTGATCATGACGGTGCGGATGCCCATCCGGCGCATCTCGTCGAACCGGGCCTTCATCCCCTGCTTGACGACGTCCTTCAGGTGGATGACGCCGAGGGCGCGGGCCGGCTGGCCGGCGGCATATTCGGCGACGACCAATGGCGTGCCACCGGTACCGCTGATCGTGTCGACGATCTCGCCGACCTGCTCGGTCGGGTGGCCGCCGTTCTCGCGGACCCACTTCATCACCGCGGTCGCGGCACCCTTACGAACCTGGCGAGCGCCGATGTCGACGCCACTCATCCGGGTCTGAGCGGTGAAGGGCACGAAGGTGGCGTCGCTCATCAAGCCGGGCTCGCGTTCCCGCAGCCCGAAGTCGTTCTTCGCGAGCACCACCACCGACCGACCCTCGGGGGTCTCGTCGGCCAGGCTGGACAGTTGCGCGGCATCGGCCAGCGTGGCCGCGGTGACCCCGTCGACGGGGACGAACTCCGACGCCTGCCGGTTGCCCAGGGTGATCGTGCCCGTCTTGTCGAGCAGCAGGGTGCTGACGTCGCCGGCCGCCTCGACCGCGCGACCCGACATGGCCAGCACGTTGCGCTGCACCAGGCGGTCCATGCCGGCGATGCCGATCGCCGACAACAGGGCACCGATCGTGGTCGGGATCAGGCAGACCAGCAGCGACACCAGCACGATGCCGGTGACGCCGTGCGCGTTGATCGCGTCGGTGTCGGGCGCCGCCGCGTTGTAGGCCTTCGAGAAGATCGCCAGCGGCTGCAGCGTGACCACCGACAGCAGGAAGATGATCGCGAGCGCGGCGAGCAGGATGTTCAGCGCGATCTCGTTCGGGGTCTTCTGCCGGTTGGCCCCCTCGACCAGCGCGATCATGCGGTCGACGAAGCTCTCGCCCGGCCTCTGCGTGATCTTGACGACGATGCGGTCGCTCAGCACCTTGGTGCCGCCGGTGACCGCCGACCGGTCGCCGCCGGACTCCCGGATGACCGGGGCCGACTCGCCGGTGATGGCCGACTCGTCGACGCTGGCGATGCCCTCGACCACGTCGCCGTCGCCCGGGATGATCTCGCCGGCCTCGACGACCACGATGTCGCCCGGCTGAAGGTCGGGCGCGTCGATCGTACGGCCGTCCTTCAGGTGGGCCACGGTGTCCTGTCTGGCCGCTCGCAACGTGGCCGCCTGGGCCTTGCCCCGGCCCTCGGCGACCGCCTCCGCCAGGTTGGCGAAGACGACCGTCAGCCACAGCCAGACCGTGATGATCCACGCGAGGACCGAAGGTGAGGCGATCGAGAGCACGGTCGTGAAGACCGCGCCGACCTCGACGATGAACATCACCGGGTTGCGCCACAGCGTGCGCGGGTCCAGCTTGGCCATCGCGCCGGGCAGCGACCTCCCCAACTGGTGGGGTTCGAGAAGACCTGGTTTGACCGGCGCCTGAGCGGCCGGCTTTTCGAGAACTGCGGTCATGACGACAGGCCCTCCGCGACGGGTCCGAGAGCGAGAGCGGGAAGGAAGGTGAGAGCGACCAGCACGACGGTCACGCCGACGACCATGCCGACGAACAGGGGCTGGTGGGTGGGCAGCGTGCCCTCCGAGTCGGGCACCGGCCGTTGCCGGGCCAGCGACCCGGCCAGGGCCAGCACCAGAACCATCGGCAGGAATCGGCCGAGCAGCATCACGAGGCCGGTCGCCGAGTCCCACCAGGGTGTGTTCACGGTGAGGCCGGCGAACGCGGAACCGTTGTTGTTGGCGGCACTGGCGAAGGCGTACAGAACCTCGGAGAGGCCGTGCGGCCCGGAGTTGAGCGCCGTGCTGTTGTGCCCGGTGGCGAAAGCCGCCGCGGCACCGATCAGAACGAGAGCGGGTGTGATCAGGAAGTACAGCGAGGCGAGCTTCATCTCGCGCGCGCCGATCTTCTTGCCGAGGTATTCCGGCGTGCGCCCCACCATCAGGCCGGCCACGAACACCGTGATCATCGCGAGGATCAGCAGGCCGTACAGGCCGGATCCGGTGCCGCCGGGCGCGACCTCACCGAGCATCATGTCGACCATCGGCATCATGCCGCCGAACGAGGTGTACGAATCGTGGAACGAGTCGACCGCACCGGTCGAGGTGAGCGTGGACGCGGCGGCGAAGGTGGCCGAGTCCGGCGCCCCGAACCGCACCTCCTTGCCCTCCATCGCGGCACCGACCGCCTGCGGCACCGTGCCGCCGCCGTGCACCTCGAAGCCGACCGTCAGCGCGACACCGGCCAACGCGAGCACCGCCATCACGGCGAGGATCGCGTAGCCCTGCCGGTTCTGGCCGACCATCCGGCCGAACACCCGGGGCAGGCTGAACGGAATCACCAGCAGCAGGAAGATCTCGAGCCAGTTGGTCCACGCGGTCGGGTTCTCGAACGGATGGGCCGAATTGGCGTTGTAGAAGCCGCCGCCGTTGGTGCCCAGCAGCTTGATGGCCTCCTGGCTGGCCACCGGGCCGCCGGTGAGGTGCTGGGTGCCTCCGATCAGCGTGGTCACATCGGTGCCGCCGGACAGGTTCTGCACCATCCCGCCGACCATGAAGATGATCGCGAACAGCACTGCGAACGGCAGCAGCACCCGCATCGTGATCCGGGTCAGGTCGACCCAGAAGTTGCCGAGCGTGCTCTGTTTGCGGGCCGCGAAGCCCCGGACCAGGGCGATCGCCACCGCAATGCCGACCGCCGCGCTCACGAAGTTCTGCACCGCCAGGCCGGCCATCTGCACCAGATGGCCGAGCGCCGACTCACCCGAATACGCCTGCCAGTTGGTGTTGGTCACGAAGCTGACCGCGGTGTTCCAGGCCACGTGGGTCGCCATCTTCGGCACCCCCAGCGCCAGCCAGAGCCGGTCCTGCACGCGCAGGAACAGATAGAGGAAGAGCACCGAGACGGCGGAGAACGCGAGCACGCTGCGGGCGTAGACGCCCCAGGTCTGCTCGGTGCCCGAATCCACGCCGACGAGCCGGTAGATGCCGCGCTCGACGACACTGTCTCGTCTCGCGGTCACCACCCGGTGCAGGTAGTCCCCGAGTGGCCGGTAGCACGCCGCCAGGGCCAGGACCAGCGTGAGGACGAACAGCCCGGCGGCCATCAGAACTTCTCCGGGAACAACAGGGCAGCGACCAGGAATGCGGCGAGAACGACGGCGACGATGCCGCCGATCAGGTTGACGGCGCTCACCAGCGTTCGACCGCCCGGATCAGCACGGTCAGGGCCGCGAACAGCACCACCGTGAGCACGACGAACAACAGATCAGCCACTTTGCCTCGCTCCTTATTTCGGTTGCGAGGCAACGAAAGCGCGGCCGAGCGGGCCCGGACAGGGGTGTTGATACGACTGCTACGAGGCGAGCTGGTTTTTTGACGCGCTATTGACGCGCCGCCCGGAACGGCGCCGGCGTGGCGCGGATCGTGTCGGCGGCGCCCCAGTCGTCGTCGAACTGGGCCAGGACCGCCAGGTGTTGCCGCAGCTGGATGATCGGCATGCGGGCCGGCCAGCCGTCGTCGAGACCGGTCAACTCGGCATAGACGTCGAAGAACCGGCGCGACTCCGGCGGTGGCGCCGTGATCCAGAGATGGGCCAGGTCGACCTCGGCCCACATGTACGACACCGCCGGGTCGATCAGCGCCGCTCGCCCGCCCGCGGTGGCCAGCACGTTCTGGGCCCACAGGTCGCCATGGGTCAGGCCGGCCGGCCGGTCCGGCCGCAGCTCGGGGAGTCGATCACACAGTCGTTCGAGCGCGGCCCGGCCGGCGGGTTCGAGCGCTGCCTCGACGCGGGGCTCGGAGAGCCAGCGGAGCAGCCGGCGCTCGGCGAAGAAGGCGAAGCCGTCGTCGGCCCACGTATTGATCTGCGGCGGCGACCCAACCAGTTGTCGCGGTGCCATCCGAAGCCCGCCCGCGACAACCGCTCCACCAGAAATGCTGTCGGGGGCATCGGCACTGGTCTCCTCCGGTCGGTGCGGGCAGGGTGCTCACTACAAACGCCTCAGAAGACCACTCTGAACCCGGGTTGCGGGCCGGATGTCGAGGGTTTCATTCCGGTGGCCGGATTCCTTTATGTCGCGCGTCACTCACCGATAAGACCGGCGTGTGGCGACGACGGCGGCAGAAGCGGCAGGGAGCGCGATCCAGCGCCTCCCTGTTCGCGACGTACGCCGTCGCCGGCCTGGTGCCGATCGCCGTGCTGGGTGCCGTGCTGATCCGGGGCGTCCAGCAGGACGCGGCCCGGCAGGGCATCGACCAGGGCCGCTCGCAGGCCGCCGTGATCGCCGAGATGGCGGTCAGCCCGGCGCTCGGCAACGCCGACCGGCTCGACGAGGGCCTGACCACCGACCAGCGCCGGCATCTGCAGGAGGCGACCGACCTCGCGCTGTTCCACGGCTCGGTGGTGCGGATGCGCATGCGCACCTTCGCCGGCCAGGTGGTGTACTCCGACGACGGCTCGACGGCCGGTGGCGTCTCGACCGCCGATCCGGACTTCCGGGCCGCCGCGACGGGCGACACCGCGGTCGATGTCGTCAAGGACCCCGATGCGCCGGGCGGCCGGGCGATCCGGGCGCTGCAGCCGGTGGTCGCGAGCGCGACCGGCGAGGCGGTCGGGGTGCTCGAGCTGTACCTGCCGTACCAGGCGATCGCGGGCCGCCTGCACCGTGAGATCGTTCAGACCTATTGGCGGCTCGGCGGCGTGCTCGGCGGCATCTATCTCCTGCTCGGCCTGATTGCCTGGTCGACCACCCGGTCGCTGCGCCGCTACGCCGCCCAGCAGGAGTACGAGGCGCTGCACGACGGGCTGACCGGCCTGCCCAACCGGGAGGAGTTCCGCAACCGGGCTGCGTACGCGCTGGCGACCGCCCGGCGCGACGGCGGCGGCGGCGCGGTGGTGCTGGTCGACCTCAACCGGTTCAAGGAGGTCAACGACACCCTCGGCCACCACGCCGGCGACGAGTTGCTGCAGGTGGTCGCCCGCCGGCTGCAGCCTGGTCTGCGCTCCGGCGACACCCTGGCCCGGCTCGGCGGCGACGAGTTCGCGCTGATCATGCCCGGCCTGCAGGCGGCCGACGTCCTGCCCCGGATGAACCGGCTTCGCGAGGAGCTGACCCGGGAAGCGGTCATCGAGGGCGTACCGCTCAACGTCGAGGCGAGCTTCGGCGTCGCGCTCTACCCCGAGCACGGCTCGGACGTCGAGGAACTGCTGCAGCGGGCGGACGCCGCGATGTATCAGAGCAAGCGCGGCGCGACCGACGTCGTGCTCTACGACGGCGGCGGCGTCGCCACCCCGACCCAGTGGCTGGTCGTGCAGGCCGAGTTGAGGCACGCACTGCAGCGTGACGAGCTGTTCCTGCTTTACCAGCCCAAGGTCGACCTCGCCGACGGTGCGATCAACGGCGTCGAGGCGCTGGTCCGCTGGCAGCATCCGGAACGCGGCCTGTTGCCGCCGTCCGAGTTCCTGCCCGCCGCCGAGCTGTCCGGCGTGATCGAGCCGCTGACCGCCTGGGTGCTGCGCCGGGCGGCCGAGGACCAGGCCCGGTGGCTCGCCGAGGGCCGCCCGTGGGTGGTGTCGGTCAACATCTCGGCCCGCAACCTGGAGACGCCGGGCTTCGCCGATCTCGTGGCCGGCATCCTCGCCGAACACGGCCTGCCGCCCGAGCTCATGCTGCTCGAGGTCACCGAGACGGCGTTGGCCGGCGACGCGGAGACCGCGGCGCAGGCCGTACGCGACCTGGCCGCCCGTGGCATCGGCATCTCGGTCGACGACTTCGGCATGGGCTACACCAGCCTGTCGCAGTTGCGGGGCCTGCCGATCGCCGAGATCAAGATCGACCGCGCGTTCGTCTCCGACCTGCTGACCGATCCGCAGAGCCGGGCCATCGTGCGCTCGGTCATCGAGCTGGCGCACGGTCTGGGCAGCAAGGTCACCGCCGAGGGTGTGGAAACCACCGAGGTGGCCGACTGGCTGGCTTCGGTCGACTGCGACAAAGCGCAGGGCTACGTCTACTCCAGGCCCGTGGCCTGGAGGGAAATCCACGTCGCGGAAGGGGTCATTCGATGAAGCGTCTGTTCGGCATCGCGGTCGTGGCGCTCGCTCTCGCCGCTGGCGGCTGTGCGAGTGCGGCGAACTCGACCAAGGACGCGTCGGCGTCGTCGGACGGGGTCCGCTACGACGCGGCCCTGCACGCCAAGCTGCCGGCCCCGGTGCGCAGCCGGGGCGAGATCCGGCTGCTCACCGCCCCCAGCTATGCCCCGATGGAGCAGCTGGCGGCCGACGGCCAGACGATCATCGGCTTCGAGCCCGACCTGGCGAGCGCGCTCGGCTCGGTGCTCGGCATCAAGGTCGTCATGGTTCCGGGTGACTTCGACACGTCCCTCGACAACATCTCCAAGGGCGCCTACGACGGTGTGCTCTCGTCGATGAACGACACCCCGGAACGGGAGAAGAAGGCCGACTTCCTCGACTATTTCCAGGCCGGCACGTCGATCCTGGTGCAGCGTGGCAACCCGCGCGGGATCACCGACCTCGACGACCTCTGCGGTCAGGTCGTGGCGGTCGAGACCGGCACGGTCCAGGACGACCTGCTGCGGCGTTCGCAGCGCGGCTGCGGCGGCGACAAAATGGTCGTCAAGAAGTTCCGGAGCAACGTCGATGCCTGGCTGGCGCTGCGTTCGGGCAAGGCGATGGCGGTCCTCAACGACTACCCGCCGGCCGCGTACATGGCCGGTGACGTGAAGACCCGGGCGTACTACCAGCTGGCCTCCACCGTGCAATATGAACCGGGGCTGTTCGGCATCGCGCTGCCGAAGAGCAACCCCCAGCTGCGGGACGCGATGCGGCAGGCCCTCGACCGGCTGATCCACTCGGGGGCCTACAACGAGCTGCTCCAGCGCTGGAACCTCATCGGCGGTGGTCTCCCGGCGTCGTCCGTCAACGCCGGAACCTGATCGACCGGGGCTAACCGGCCTGGGTGAGCAGCACGATGCGGCGGTATTCGTTCTGGATGCTGGCCAGGATCAGGTGGCGCTGGGTGGTCGTCAGCTCCGGGTTGTCGAGCAGGGTGTCGAGGTCGTCGCCGAGCTTGCCGAGGGCGGCCCGCAAGCCCTCGTCGTCGGGCACCGTCTCGTCGTCGGGCGCCGTCGCGACGGCCGGCGCGGCCGGGACGTCGACGGCCGGCCGGGCCGGGGCGGGTGCCGGCCGCGGTGGGAACCGGTCCGGCTCGGCCGGGGGCGGCGTGATGGTCCAGGTCGTCGGCTCCGGCAGATCCGGCGGTCCGGAAGCACCGGTTGCCGCCTGCGGCTTGCGGGTCGCCTGCGACTCGGCGGTGGCCTGCATGCGGTCGAGCAGCGCGTTGACCGAGGCGGCGATCTCGGCCACCTCACGCGGTTCCTTGATGGTCGGCAGCCGGCCGCTCAGGTCGTCCGGGCGCAGCTCGCGGGCGCCCTCCTCGAGGCGGCGCAGCGGGCGCAGCACGACCCCGACGGCGAACCAGCCGGCCAGGCCGCCGAGCAGTATCGCGGCCAGCACCGACAGGTCGACCAGCCGGACCGCCTGGCTGTGGCGGCCCTGCACGTCCGAATAGTCGGTGAGCACCTGCAGCTGGATGCCGGTCTTCAGGGTCTCGGCCCACGAGCGGTAGGTGCGGCCGTCGGCCGCCGCGACCGTCGAGAAACCGTCCTTCACCGGGACCGAGAACTGGGTGGTCGAGCCGCTCTGGGCGCGCACCTCGGTGCCGGCCATCAGGCGTACCGAATAGACGCCGTCCGACGGCAGCCGGCCGGACTTCGTGGCATCGGTCCGGATCTGCGTGGCTCGGGCGGTGAGCGCGCGATCGACGTCGGCCCGGTCGCGTTGATCGGTGCGCCAGACGATGAACTGGCCGGTGAGGGCGACCAGCAACGCCACGACGGCGGTGGCGGCGACGGTGAGCTGGGTGCGGGCCTTCATGCGGTCACGACGAACCGGTCGCCGGAAACGCGGCTGAGGACCCTCGGCTCGCCGGCCGCCTCGAGCTTGCGCCGCAGACCACCGACGAAGACGTCGACGACGTCACCGTCCACCTCCCACGTGTATCCCCACACCTGTGCCAGCAACTGCGGTCGGGTGACCGCCCGGCTGGCGTGCCGGGCCAGCACCGCCAGCACCTCCAGCTCCCGGGTCGTGAGATCGAGGTCACGCCCGCGCCGGGTGGCGACCCGGCGGGCCGGTTCGATCGTCAGGTCGCCGAGGTGCAGCGGCCGCTGATCGTCGGTGCCGAGCCGGCCCATCGCCTGCAGGCGCGCCGCGAGCTCGGTCGCCGCGAACGGCTTGACCAGGCAGTCGTCGGCGCCGGCCGCCAGCGCGGCCAGCCGGTCGGCCGCGTCGTCGCGGCCGGCCAGCACGCAGACCGGGAGCGTACGCCGCTGAGCCCGGATGTCCCGCACCACCTCGATCGTGGTCATCCCGGGAAGGCTCACGTCGAGCACCACGGTGGCCGGAGGTTCGGCACTGATCTCGTCGAGGGCGCTCAGCCCGTCGGCCGCCGTACGCACCTCGAAGCCCTCCTTCACCAGGGCACGCCCCAGTGACTCGCGGGCGGCCCGATCGTCGTCCACGACAAGCACATCTGGCACGGACCTCACCTTGCCAGCCGAATCGCACCGGTCGACTCGGAATCCCAGCCTGCGACGGCTCGGCCTTTCGGGTTAAACTGGGTAACGGCCCCAGCCGAGAGGCGCTGCGACGGACGTAAAAAATCCGCCACGCTCGGCCCGGGTTTCTGACACCAAGGGCGCCTCCTGACGAGGGAGGAGCCCTCTTCATGAGCGACAATGCTCATTCAGATCGGCATCAGACGATCAACGGCCTCGAGTTTGCGGTGGCCGATCTGTCCCTGGCCGAGGCGGGCCGGCACCAGCTGCGTCTGGCCGAGCACGAGATGCCGGGCCTGATGTCGCTGCGTAAGGAGTTCGGCGAGTCCAAGCCGCTGCGCGGTGCGCGCATCGCCGGCTCGCTGCACATGACCGTGCAGACCGCCGTCCTGATCGAGACGCTGGTCGAGCTCGGCGCCGACGTGCGCTGGGTCTCCTGCAACATCTTCTCGACCCAGGACGAGGCGGCCGCCGCGGTCGTCGTCGGTTCGGGCACCGCCGACGCTCCCCAGGGCACCCCGGTCTTCGCCTGGAAGGGCGAGTCGCTGGAGGAGTACTGGTGGTGCACGATGCGCCTGTTCGACTTCGGTGACGGCCAGGGCCCCAACATGATCCTCGACGACGGCGGTGACGCCACCCTGCTGGTGCACAAGGGCGTCGAGTTCGAGGCGGCCGGTGCAGTCCCGCAGGCGGCCGAGGGCGACAGCCACGAATACACGATCATCCTCGAGACGCTGCGCGCGTCGCTCGGGGAGTCGTCCGACCGCTTCACCAGGATCGCGGCCGAGATCCGGGGCGTGACCGAGGAGACCACCACCGGCGTGGCCCGCCTCTACAAGCTCGCCAAGGAGGGCACCCTGCTCTTCCCGGCGATCAACGTCAACGACGCGGTCACCAAGAGCAAGTTCGACAACAAGTACGGCATCCGCCACTCGCTGGTCGACGGCCTCAACCGCGCGACCGACGTGATGCTCGGCGGCAAGCTGGCCGTGGTCTGCGGCTACGGCGACGTCGGCAAGGGCTCGGCGGAGACGCTGCGCGGCCAGGGTGCCCGCGTCGTCGTCACCGAGGTCGACCCGATCTGCGCGCTGCAGGCGGCGATGGACGGCATGCAGGTCGTGCGGCTCGAGGACGTGGTCGGCGAGGCCGACATCTTCGTCACCACGACCGGCGGCACCGACATCATCCGGGTCGAGCACCTGACCGCGATGAAGCACAACGCGATCGTCGGCAACGTCGGTCACTTCGACGACGAGATCGACATGGCGGGCCTGGAGAAGGTGCCGGGCATCGAGAAGGTCGAGATCAAGCCGCAGGTGCACGAGTGGCGCTTCCCGGACGGTCACTCGGTGATCGTGCTGTCCGAGGGCCGCCTGATGAACCTGGGCAACGCCACCGGGCATCCGAGCTTCGTGATGTCCAACTCGTTCACCAACCAGGTGATGGCCCAGATCGAGCTGTGGACCAAGCCGGGCGAGTACGAGAAGCAGGTTTACGTGCTGCCGAAGCACCTCGACGAGAAGGTGGCGCGGCTGCACCTCGACGCTCTCGGCGTACGCCTGACCACGCTCACCAAGAAGCAGGCCGAATATCTCGGCGTCGACGTGGACGGCCCGTTCAAGCCGGACCACTACCGTTACTGAGGTCCATTTCTCGTCGCCGGCCGCGCCCCGTGCGCGGTCGGCTACGCAAAGATGGACCCCATGACCGTCCAGGGAGTCCTGCTGTTCGCGCTCTGCGCGGCGGCCGTGATCGTGGCCGTGCGCTGGCTGGCGAACAGGACCGGGCTGCCCTCGGCGGCGCTGCTGACCATCGTCGGCATCGCGTACGCCTATCTTCCGGGCACGAACGTCCCGATCAACGCCGAAGTCGTCCTGACGTTCGTCATCCCGCCCCTGCTCTACAACGCCGCGCTCGATTCCTCGCTGATCGACATCCGGCGCAACCTGCGTACGGTCATCAGCCTGTCGGTGCTGCTCGTGCTCGCCACCGCCTTGCTGGTCGGGGTCGGTTTCGACCTGTTCGTGGGCGGCGCGACGCTGGCCGCCGGGGTGGCGCTGGGCGCCGCGATCGCCCCGCCCGACCCGGTCGCCGCGCTGGCCGTCGGCCGCCGGGCCGGCCTGCCCGGCAACCTGATCACGCTGATCCAAGGCGAGGGCCTGCTCAACGACGCGACGGCGCTGACCATCCTGACCGTGGCGGCGGCCGCCGCGACCGGCGACGGCTTCTCGTTCTCGCACGCGGTGGGCAAGTTCTTCCTCGCCGCCATCGGTGGCCTGGTCGCCGGGGTCGTGGTCGCCTATGCCGTACGTGCGTTGCGCCACTTCCGCCACGACCCGCTCAGCGCCAACGTCATTTCGCTGGTCACGCCGTTCGCGGCCTATCTGCTCGGGGAGTCCGTCCACGTCTCCGGCGTCCTGGCCGTGGTGGTGGCCGGCCTGATCACCGGGCACGACGCCCCGCGGTACGGCTCGGGCGCCAGCCGCCTGCAGACCGGCGCGGTGTGGCGACTGGTCGACTTCGTGCTCGAGGGCGTCGTCTTCCTGCTGATCGGCCAGCAACTGCCCGAGGTGGTGAAGGGCCTGGCCGACTACAGCGCGGGCACGATCGCGGCGGCGCTGGCGGTCTCGGTCGGCGTGACCCTCCTGCTGCGCCCGCTCTGGCTGGTGCTCACGCAGTCGCTGCCCCGCTCGCTGCACACCCGGCTGGGTGCCTCCGCCTCCCCCGACAACCGGTTGAACGCCACGGAGGTGACCGCGCTCAGCTGGGCCGGCACCCGCGGCGTGATCAGCCTGGCCGCGATCTTCATCATTCCCGGCAATGTGCCCGCTCTCGACCTGCTGCGGTTCTGCACGTTCGTAGTCGTGCTGGTCACGCTGATCGGACAGGGCCTGACGTTCGGCCCGCTGGTGCGGCGGCTGGGGTTGCGGGCCAACCACACCGATCTGGCCCGGGAGCGCAACGAGGCCCGGTCGGCGTCGGTGCAGGCGGCCCTCGACCGGCTCGACGAGATCAAGCTGGAGCGGCACGACAACGTCGAGGACCTGGCGATCGACAACATGCGCAAGCAGCTGGAGGTGCGCCTCGAGCGCTACCGCCGGCGGCTCGATCTGCTCGAGAAGGCGGAGTCGGACGAGATGCCGACCTCACCGAAGTACGAAGCGTCGCTGATGGTGCGCAAGCAGGTCATCGAGGCCCAGCGGGAGGAACTGCTGCGCTGGCGGGACGCGGGCAACCTGACCGACGAGGGGCTGCGGACACTCGAGCGCGAACTCGACCACGAGGAACTGCTGCTGCCCGACCGGCAGGCGCGGGCCTGACGCAACCCTTACAAATCCCGGGCCGTTTCCTGATCGACGATCTTCATGATCGTCAGCATGAAACGAGTTCTCGCCCTCGCGCTCGTCGGTGGGGCCCTGCTGCTCGGCGGCTGCGACCGCCAGCAGGCAGCGTCTTCGGCCGGCGGCGACCGGCCCGCGGCCACGCAGAGCCCCGCCGCCTCTGCTTCCGCTGACAAATCGGATCAGTCGAGCAAATCGAATGAGTCTGACGCATCGAGCGCCGACGTCGGCTCCTTGATGAGCGACGTCGACAAGCAGCTCAGCAGCGACGACCAGCCCCCCGCCGACCAGGACTGAGAAGGAAGACACCCATGAACCGCATCGTGCACACCTCCGTTGTCGCCACCGCAGTCCTCGGCGCCGCTCTCGGCCTGGCCGGCCCGGCCTCCGCCGCTCCGGCCACCAAGCCGCTGGATGTGGCCAAGAAGGCCGTCACCACCCGGATCGACCTGCGGCTGGCCGCCCTCAAGAAGTTCTCGGTCGCCCTCTCCGACGCCAAGCAGGTGCAGTCCGGCCACCGGGCCACCCTCACGTCGCTGATCAACGAGCAGACCACCGACCTCACCACCCTGAAGGGCAAGGTCGGCACCGAGACCACGTCGGCCGCGGTCAAGACCGACGCGAAGGCGATGATCGACGACTTCCGCGTCTTCATCCTGACCGGCCCGAAGGTCCGCCTGACCGCCGCCATCGACACCGAGCAGGTGATCGCCGGCAAGCTGGGCACCAAGGCCACCCCGATCAAGTCCGGCCTGGACGGCAAGGTCGACACCCTGCTGGCCATCAAGCCAGGCCCGGACGGCGACGCCATCCGGGCCCAGGTCAAGTCGGTCCGCGACGCTGCCAAGACCGCCCGCACGTCTCTGAAGGCAGTCCGCAAGCAATCGAAGTAGGTACCGATCAGTCCGGGATGTTGCGGCGGCGCAGGCCGGCCGCGCCCAGGGCCGCCAGCACCACGGCCACGGCGGTCAACGTCACCAGCGGGGTGGCCGGGACGCGGCCGCCGGGCAGGTGCGGGATATGGGTGAACGGGCTGATGTCGAGCAGGTAGTGGTTGAGCTGGAGCGTCTCGCCGACCAGCAGAATCAGCAGGCAGACGGCAGGGGCGCCCCAGGCCACCAGCGACCACCGCGGCAGCATCCCGAAGACCAGCACCGCCACGGCGGCCAGCACCCAGACCGCGGGCAGCTGCAGCAGCGTGCCGGCGATGATGCCGCCGACCTCGCCCTGGCCGTAGGTGACGCCGGCGACCAGGCCCTCGGCCAGCAGCGCGACCGCCGGGCCGAGCAGCGAGAAGACCAGGTGGCTGCCGAGCAGGGCGTTGCGGCTCACACCGGTGCTGAGCACCACCTCGGCGTGGCCGGTCTGTTCCTCGTCGCGCAGCCGGAGGGTGGCCTGGATGGCGTAGCAGGCGGCGATCAGCCCGACGATGCCGGCAATGCTGGCGAAGTAGCTGGCGATCAGCCCGCTCCGGCCGCCCAGGCGGGCGAACAGATCGGTCACCGCCTGGTTGCCGTCGGCCAGGTCGTCGACGCTGCTGCCGACGCCGCCGAAGACGAGGCCGAGCACCGCGAAGCCGAACGTCCAGCCGATCAGCAGGCCGCGGTGCAGGCGCCAGGCCAGGGCGAGCGGGGTCCGCAGGCCGGCCGAGGCGAACGGCCGGCCGAGACGCGGGGCGATCAGGCCCGCGCCCAGGTCGCGGCGGCTCAGCAGGAGCACACCACCGGCCACGGTGACGAGGCTGAACAGGACGGTGAGCAGCATCGGCCGGGCGGCGTTCTGCTCGTACGGGAAGACGTGGGTCAGCCAGCCGATCGGCGACAGCCAGGACAGCCACGACAGCTTCTTGTCGCCGAGCGCGGAGATGTCGCCGCCGACCCGCAGCACGTACGCGACGCCGAGCACGACGATCCCGATCGCGCGAGCCGCGCGGGCACTTCCGGCGAGCTGGACCGCGATCGCCGCGACCCCGGCGAAGGCCCACCCGGCCAGTGTGAACTCGGCGCCGAAGGCGAACGACCCGGCCGCGTCGAAGCCGTTGCCGGTCATCGCCGCCACCAGCACCAGGCCGCAGACCAGGCTGGCACCCGTCGTGGCGATCAGGGCCGCCGCGAGCTGGGCCGACCGGCCGACCACGGTGGCACCGATCAGTTCGGTGCGCCCGGCCTCCTCGTCGGTGCGGGTATGCCGCACGACGGTGAGCAGCGCGAACAGTCCGACCATGATGGGGATGAAGCCGGACCGCCAGGCCACCATCACGGGCAGGCTGTCGCCGTGCAGCGGGCCGTAGAGTGCGATGAAGCCGGCGTTGTTCTGGCTGGTCCTCGCGTAGGCCAGGCGCTCGGCGTCGGTCGTGAAGATGGCGTTGAACGTCTTGATATAGCTGGCCGGGACAAGGCCGATGATCACGGACCAGAGCGGCGGCAGGATCCGGTCGCGGCGCAGGATGAGGCGCAGCAGCTTGCCGGTGCCGGTCATTTCCGCTCTCCCGACGACTGGTACTGCCGCAGGAACAGCTCCTCGAGGGACGGCGGCTGGCTGACCAGGCTCCGGACCCCGACCTTGACGAGGGTCTGCAGCGCCGGTTCGAGTGACTCCGAGTCGACGTCGAAGACCACGCGACCGTTGTCGGTGCGCAGCCCGTGGATGCCGGCGAGTTTGGACAGGCCGTCCGGCGGCCCGGAAAGTTCGGCCTGGATGGTGGTCCGGGTGAGATGGCGAAGTTCGGCCAGGGTGCCGGTTTCGACCCTACGACCGTCGCGGATGATCGTCAGCCGGTCGCAGAGTGCCTCGACCTCGCTGAGGATGTGGCTGGAGAGCAGGACCGTACGGTCGCCGCGCGCCTTCTCCTGAAGGATGACCTCGCGGAAGACCTCTTCCATCAGCGGGTCGAGACCGCTGGTCGGCTCGTCGAGGATGAGCAGTTCGACATCCGATGCCAGGGCGGCGACCAGCACGACCTTCTGCCGGTTGCCCTTGGAATAGGTGCGGCCCTTCTTACGCGGGTCGAGCTGGAACCGTTCGAGCAGCTCGGCGCGCCGCTTCGGGTCGAGCCCGCCGCGCAGCCGCCCGAGCAGGTCGATCACCTCTCCGCCGGTGAGGCTCGGCCACAGCGTCACGTCACCCGGTACGTACGCCAGGCGGCGGTGCAGCTTCGTCGCGTCGGACCACGGGTCGCCGCCGAGCAGGCTCACCCGGCCGCCGTCGGCCCGCATCAGGCCGAGCAGGACGCGGATGGTGGTGGTCTTGCCGGCGCCGTTCGGGCCGAGGAAGCCGTGCACCTCGCCGGCACGGACCTGAAGGTCGAGCCCGTCCAGGGCGGTGACCTTGCCGAACCGCTTGATCAGTCCCTCGACGTCGATGGCCTCGGTCATGGCTGCTCCTTCTGTTGTGAAGCGGTGAATTCGGCCAGTGCTTTGCGGGCCTGCTCGGCCAGGTCCGGCGGGACCAGTGGCTGGGAGAAGATCTCGATCGACGCGGAGATCACCCGCGCCCATCCGGCCGGCTCGTCGACGCTCTCGCCCAGCGCGTGTGACAGCAGGTCTCGCATGACGAACATCGACATCTTCATGACCGAGATGACGGCCAGGTAGGCCTGGGGATCGGCGACCTCCAGATCGGACCTCTCCAGCCAGTGCTCGCCGTAGGCGAGGGCCTTGTCGAACATCGCCAGCGCGCTCGGCGAGCCGTCCATCACCGATCGGATGGCGTACTGCTGGAGGCGCATGATCTCGGGCGTGATCCGGCCGAGCAGGTTGGTCTCGGTGAACTGGATGCCGAGGGCCGTGATCTGGTTGAGCGCGTATTCGTCGCAGGCGTCGCGCAGCCCCTCCTTCGAGCCGAAGTGGTGCCGCAGCAGACCGGACGAGACGCCGGCCGCCTGCGCGATGTCGCGAATCGTGGTGGCCGCCATGCCTTTCTCCGCGAACAGGGCGATTGCCGCTTCTCGGATGCGGGCTCGTGCGGTCAGGTCGCTCTGACTACTCACGCGTGTAGCGTACTACACACTTGTGTAGTCGACGTACCAATTCCGGTAAGCGCTTGCCTAGGCCATGGATGAGTATCAATATTGCGAGCATGAGAGCACTTCGCTGGCTTGCCGTGCTGATTTTGGCGCTCCCACTCGTTGCATCCGTGAGCGATCCGGCCGCCGCTGCGTGCCAGGCCGCCAAGCCCGCCGCCGAGCCCGCCGCCGAGCCCGCCGCCGAGCCCGCCGCCGGGGCCGCCGCACCGGTCACCGTGTGGATGGCCGGCGACTCGACGATGGCCAACCCGAGCAGCACCTGTCCGGTCGGATGGGGGAGTCAGTTCGGGGCGCTCTTCACGAGCAGCGCCACGGTCAAGAACCTCGCGGTGGCCGGCCGGAGCATCCAGACCTGGCTCTACGAGGGCAACGTGACCAGCACGAAGGGCTCGGACGGCGAGTGCGTGCTCAGCTCCACCGGGTACTCGACCCGCTGGAACCAGATGCTGACCGGCATGAAGGCGGGCGACTACCTGATCGTGCAGTTCGGCATCAACGACGGCGACACGGCCTGTCCGCGACACGTCGGAACCGCCCGCTACCAGCAACTGATGACCATGATGGCGCAGGCCGCGCTGGCCCGCGGCGCCCATCCGATCCTGCTCACCGCGGTCGCGGCGATCACCTGCTCGGGCAGCACCGCCACCACCAACCGCGGCTTCGTGACGCAGACCCGGGCCGCGGCGGCGGCCACCGGTGCGCCGGTCATCGATCTGCAGACGCTGAGCGTCGCCCTCTACAACCGGTTGCGGTTCTGCCCCAACAACGGCGACTACACCACGGGCGCGCTCGGCGCGTTCTTCTGCAACGACCACACGCACTTCGAGGCATACGGCGCGCAGCAGATCGCCGGCCTGGTCGCCGGCGCTCTGCGGAGCCAGGGCATTCCCCTAGCGAGTTACCTCCGGTAGGCGCCGGGCGGCCTGCGAGTCGAGCGCCGCGAGGAACCGCGACTCGTCCCACTTCTCCGCCAGGGCCTGCCGGAGCAGCGCGGCCTGGGTCGCCGGGGCCAGGCCGTCGACCGGCTGGTCGCGGTCGAGGTTGGTGGGAAAGGCATAGCCCTCGGCGCTCGCCGCGATCACGTTGTCCACATTGCCCTCGAACGAGAGCAGGGCCGGATAGAGGGCTCGGCACATGGCGATGCGGTCGACGCTCTCCATCGCCCGGCCGAACGCCGACGACACCTGCAGCAGGTTGGCCATGCGGCGTACGCCGGTGGTGCGGTTGGTTCCGGCCCCGTGGAAGAGGGCCGGGTTGAAGAACGCGGCGTCGCCCTTGGCCAGCGGCAACTGCACGTGATTCTGATCGAAATAGTCGGTGAACGAAGAGACGTGGAAGGCCAGATAGCCCGGCGCGTACTTCTGCGAGTGCGGCAGATAGAGCGTCGGGCCGGTCTCGACCGGCATGTCGACGTGGGCGATCGCGCCTTGCAGGGTCAGCGCGGGGGAGAGCCGGTGCGCGTGGGCCGGATAGCGCAGCGCCTGCTCCCGCGACATGAAGCCCAGGTGGTAGTCGCGGTGCGCGACCTGGGCCGCGCCGCCCGGGTTGACCACGTTGATCTGCGAGGTGACCTGATAGCCGTCGCCCAGCCAGGCCTGGCTGATCAACGCCAGCGCGGTGTTGGAGTAGTAGGCCGCGAAACCGTCGGGATCGCGTACGGCGAACTTGTCCAACGCACCCCACACCCGGTCGTTCGCACCCGGCTTGGCGAAATGGTCGCCCCCGGCGACGCCGGCGGCCTTCTGCTCCTCGATCATCGCGACGAAGGCCGCGCTCGCCCGGTCGACGACTGAGGGCTCGACGGCATTCTTGAACACCACGATGCCCGGCCCGTCGAGCAGCGCCGACGTGAGTTCCGGCCGAGCCGAGGCCGGCGGGTTGTCGTAGATCAGGACGTTCTGCTCGACACCCACCGCGTGCGGATAGGCGGACAGCGAAGTGGTCTGCTCCACTACGGCCCGGAAGTCCGCGAGTCGGCAGTCATCGGGGGTGAACGAGGTAGTCATGAGGTCACGCTAAGACCCGGCGGAATATCAAAGGCCATTGATAAGACCTCAAAAACCCCTCATCCTGTACGGCGTGAACCACCCCTATCGGATACGCGAGATCGCCGCACAGGCCGGGCTCAGCGAGGCCACCGTCGACCGGGTCCTGCACGGGCGCGGCGGGGTGCGGGAGAGCACGGTCCGCGAGGTGCACCAGGCCATCGCCGACCTCGACCGGCAGCAGTCCCAGGTGCGTCTGGGCGGCCGCACGTTCATGATCGACGTGGTCATGCAGGCGCCGGCCCGGTTCACCGCCGCGATCAAGGTCGCGCTGGAGGCCGAACTGCCCGCCCTGCGCCCGGCGGTGATCCGCTCCCGGTTCCACCTCTTCGACGGCCCGGCCGACCTGCCCGGAGTGCTGGCCAAGGTGGGCCGGTCACGGTCCCAAGGGGTGATCCTCAAAGCGCCCGACTCGCCCGAGGTGGTCGATGCGGTCGGACAGCTGGGTATTCCGGTGGTCACGCTGGTCACCGACCTGCCGACGAGCAAGCGGGTGGCCTATGTCGGCATCGACAACGCCGACGCCGGTGCGACCGCGGCCTATCTGGTCGAGCAGTGGCTGGCCGAGCGGGCCGGAGACGTGCTGGTGGTCCGCGGGCGGGGGTCGTTCCGCGGGGAGGACGAGCGGCTGGGCGGGTTCCGGGCCGAGATGGGTCGCCGGGCACCCAACCGGCGACTGCTCGAAGTCGTGGACGAGGAGGATCGGGCGGCTGCGGTGCACGAGCGTACGCGCGCTGTCCTGCACCGAAATCCCAGCGTGCGGGCCGTCTATTCGATGTATGCCGGAGCCGGCGGCAACGCCGCCGTGGTCGACGGCTTCGCGGCGGCCGGTCGTAACTACGACGTCTTCGTCGCCCACGACCTCGACGACGAGAACACCACGCTGCTGCGCACCCACGCGATCTCCGCGGTGCTGCACCACGACTTGCGGGCCGACGTGCGGCACGCCTGCCTGGCGGTGATGCGGGCCCAGGGCGCACTGCCCGGACGACTGCGCTCCAACCCGTCGGCGATCCAGGTCATCACGCCTTTCAACACCCCGCCGGCGGAATTCTGAGCTTTTTTACGCCACCTGTCCGGATCCGGTCCGGCCACTCGTCACCCTGGCAAAACCACAATGAGGGAGAACGCAAATGCAGTACATGATGTTCGTCTGCACCGACACCGAGCCGGAGACCGACCTGTCCGGGGCGCCCGACATCGAGGCGTGGGTCGCGGACAACGACGCCGCCGGCCGCCGGGTCACCGGAAGCGTGCTCGGCCAGGCGTCGTCCGCGACCACGGTTCGGGTGCGCGGCGGCGAGACGCTGCTCAGCGATGGCCCGTTCGCCGAGACCAAGGAGGTGATCGTGGGCTTCGACATCCTCGAGTGCGCCGACCTCGACCAGGCGATCAAGGTCGCCGCGGCTCACCCGATGGCCTGGACCGGCCGCCTCGAGATCCGGCCGCTCGTTGATCTCTGACGTCGTCTCGGAAGCCGGCCGGGCCTCCTACGCGCGGATCGTCGCCACGCTCATCCGGGTGACCGGGGATTGGACGCTGGCCGAGGACTGCGCGCAGGAGGCGCTGGCCGCCGCTCTCGAAAAGTGGCCGCGCGACGGAATTCCCGGCAATCCGGGTGGGTGGCTGATGACCGTCGCCCGCAACCGGGCGGTCGATCTCTTGCGGCGTACGGCGGTGGAGCGCCGCAAACTCGAGGAGGTGGCGACGTTGTGGAATCCGTCGTCTCTGCCCGACCACCCGTCGCTCGGTCACGAGATCGTGGACGACCGGCTCCGGCTGATCTTCACCTGCTGCCATCCGGCGTTGTCGCTGGAGGCGCGGGTGGCGCTGACCCTGCGCACGATCGCCGGGGTGCCGACCGCCGACATCGCCCGCGCGTTTCTCACCACCGAGTCGACCATGACCCGGCGTCTTACCCGCGCCAAGACGAAGATCGCGGAAGCTCGCATTCCCTATCGGGTGCCGGCGGGCGCCGAGCTGGTCGAGCGGCTGCCGGGGGTGCTCGGGGTGCTCTATCTGCTCTTCACCCGTGGCTACGACGCGGACGGTTCACCGGCGTTCGCCGACGAGGCGATCCGGCTGGCGCGGCTCGTCTCGGAGCTGATGCCCGACGAGCCGGAGGTGGCCGGGCTGCTGGGGTTGTTCCTGCTGCAGCATTCCCGGCGGGATGCCCGCCGGGATGTCGCCGGCCGGCTGGTCATGCTGGAGCGGCAGGATCGCGCGCGGTGGGATCGGGCCATGATCGACGAGGGGCTCGCGATCGTCCGCCGGACGCGGGTGACCGGGCCCTATGCGGTGCAGGCGCGGATCGCGGCCGAACACGTGGCGGCTTCGACCGACTGGGTGGCCGTCGCGGGCTGGTATGACGCGTTGGCGCAAGCTCAGCCGACGCCCGCGGTCGCGCTCAACCGGGCGGTCGCTCACGGCTATGCCTTCGGCCCGGCCGCCGGTCTCGCGCTTCTGGGCGAAGTTTCGGACATGCCGCAGAGCTATCTGCTCGCGGTCGAGGCCGATCTGACCGCTCGTGCCGGCGACCGGGATCGGGCGGCGGGGTTGTTCCGTCAGGCGGCCGAGCACGCTCTGTCCGACGTGGAGCGTCGAGCGTTGCTGGAGCGGGCCGACGAGTTTTAGCGGCAGGGCGGCGTATATCCGGCGCCGAGCGAGTATTGGCGCCAGGTGTCCGCGGTCAGAGCGCCGGCGGTCGTCGCGCAGGCCCGGGAGACCGCCGCAGCCGGGGACAACGCCGACAGCTGGGTGGTGGCATCGTCGCTGGTCGTCGCCAGAGCCGAACCGTCGGGGGTGAACTCGACCGAGCTGACCCGGCCGACGTGGCTCGTGATGGCGTGGCCGACCGCTTTCGGTCGAGCCGGATCGGCGACGTCCCACAGCCGTACGCTCTGGTCCTGCGAGCCGCTGGCCAGGGTGCGCCCGTCGGGGCTGAACGCGACCGCGAGCACGAAGCTGGTGTGCCCGGTCAGCGCGGGCGACCAGGCGACGGGGTGCGCGGGATCGGTGATATTCCAAAGCCGGACGGTGTGATCGGCCCCCGCGGTGGCCAGCGTGCGCCCGTCCGGATTGATCGCGAGCGCCCGCACCCCGCTGGTGTTCACGGTCAGCCGAGCCAGAACGCGCGGCCGGGCCGGGTCGGCGACATCCCATAGGACGACCCGGTCGTCGGCGCCGCCGCTGGCCAGCACCCGCCCGTCGGGCCGGAAGGCGACGTCGTAGACCACGTCGTCGTGCGCGATCGAGGCACCGCCCAGGGCGAGCGGGTGAGCGGGATCGGCGACGTCCCACAGCCGGACGCCGCGGTCGGCGCCCGCGGTGGCCAGGACCCGACCGTCCGGCCGGAACGCGACCGCGTGCACGATGCCGGTGTTGCCGGTCAGTGGCCCTCCCAGCGCGACCGGATGCACCGGATCGGTGGCGTCCCAGAGACGGACCGTGTGATCGTCGCTCGCGCTGGCCAGGATCGCGGTGCCCGGCCGGAAGGCCAGGTCGTTGACGCCGCCGGTGTGCCCGGTCAGGGTCGCCCCGGCCGCGGGACGGAGACGCCGCAGTCGCACGGTGTCGTCGGCACCGCCGGTGGCGAGCAGGTCGCCTGTCGAGTCGACCGCCGCCGACCGGACGGGCCCGCGGTGCCCGGTGAAAGTCGTCGGCGGCAGATGCCAGAGCCGGACGCTGCGGTCCTTACTGACGCTGGCCAGCGCGTGACCGTCGGGGCTGAACGCCAGCCAGTAGACATAGGCGGTGTGCCCGGTCAGCGGGCGGCCCAACGGCCGGGGTATCCGCGGGTCGGCCAGGTTCCACAGGCGTACGGTCTGGTCGGCCCCGGCGGTGGCCAGCACCGATCCGTCGGGGCTGAACGCGACGGCATAGACGGTGTCGGTGTGCCCGGTCAGCGGACGGCCCAGCGGGCGGGCATGGGCCGGATCGTGGACGTCCCACAGCCGTACGCTGTGGTCGTTGGCGACCGTGGCCAGCAACCGTGCGTCCGGCGAGAAGGCGGCGGCATAGACCGTGTCGGTGTGGCCGGTCAGCGGCGGCCCCCACGGTGCCGGGTGGGCCGGGTCGGTCACGTTCCACAGGCGGACGCTGCGATCGTGTCCGAGGCTGACGACCGTGCGCCCGTCGGGGCTGTAGGCGGCCGAGGCGACCGGCTCGGTGGTCCCGGTCATCGGCGGCGCGGCGGCGCGGGCGTGCGCGGGATCGGCGACGTCCCACAGGCGGACGCTGCGGTCCTGGCTCGCCGACACCAGGTGCCGCCCGTCGGGGCTGAACGCGACCGAGAAGACGTAGCTCGTATGCCCCCGGAGCCGGGGTCCCCACGGCACCGGGTGGGCCGGGTCGGTCACGTTCCACAGGGTGATCGTTCCGTCCCGGTTGGCCGCCGCGAGCGTTCGCCCGTCCGGGCTTAAGGCCAGCCAGTAGACCCGCCCGCCGTCGGCGGGCACCGGCCCGGTCAGCGGGGCCGGGTGGAACGAGTCGGCGACGTTCCACAGCCGGATCGCGTCGTCGCGGCCGCCGGTCGCCAGCGTGCGCCCGTCCCCGCTGTAGGCGACCGCGTAGACCACGTCGGTGTGTCCGGTGAGGACGGTCGCCAGCGGCTCGTTCTCCGCCGTGAGCAGGTCGGTGTAGACGTCCGGCGTCGGGTCGAGCCGGTAGGCGGCCAGGTCGAGACCGACGGCGAGCGAGGTGTCGGTCGAGGCCAGTTGCTGGGCCTGGATGCTCATCCGGGCCGCCACGGCCCGATTGCGCTCGGCCACCGCGCTCGCGCGGAGGCGCAGTGCCACCACGGCACCGGCCGACGCCACGACGGTGAGCACGCACAACAGCGCGACGGCGGTCCGGCGTACGCGGGAGGTCCGCCGCTCCAGCCGCACCGAGGCGGCGAGGAAATCCCGCACCTGAGCTGCCGGTGTGATGCCGGTGTCGCGCTCGTCGAGCCAATGCCGGGCGGCGGCCAACCGGCCGCCGCGGAGCAGGCCGCCGGCGTCGTGCTGCTCGCGACTCCACGCCGCGGCGGCGTCGGCCAGCTGCTGATAGGAGCGGAGGGCGTCCCGGTCGGCGCTGATCCAGCCGGCCAGCCGGGGCCACGCCGAGAGAAGTGCCTCGTGCGTCAGCTCGACCGTGCCGGTGTCGAGCGTGATGAGCCGTGCCGCGGCGAGAATTTCGAGAACGGCGCCCGCCTCGGCATCGCGGAACTCCGCGCGGCCGGCCCGCCGCCGCGTGTCGCCGGTCCCCTCGCCGAGCGTCACCAGATGGAGAAAGACGGATCGGGCGATCCGCTGCCGGGCCGGCGACATCGCTTGATAGGCCGTCTCCGCGGTATTGGCCAGGGCGTGGTGCAGGCCGCCCGAGGCCTCGTAACCGCTCAGGCTCAGCGTGTTGCCGCGACGGCGCCGCCAGGTCTCCCGCATGGCGTGCGAGACCAGCGGCAATGCGGTCGGCCGGCCGGCCGCGTCGGCCACCACCCGGGTCAGCAGCGCACTCTCGACGATGTATCCGGCGCGGGCCGCGGGCCGGCCGACGGCACGGCGCAGGTCGTCCACGGTCATCGGGCCGACCAGCAACGTCGCGTCCTGCATGGCATCGAACAGGTCGGGGTGCTCGGAGCAGCGCTGGAAGAAGTCGGCGCGGATGCCCACGACCACGCGAAGCCGGCTGTTGGCCGCCCGCGCGGCGGTCAGCAGCGCGGTGATGAAGGCGTTCCGCTCGGCCGGGTCGTCACACAGGCTGAAGACCTCTTCGAACTGGTCGACGACGAGCGTCAGGTCGGCGCCCGATCGCAGGGCGGTGCGGTGCAGGGCGCGCGGGTCCTGCCGCAGCTCGTCGGCGCCGCTCAGGGCCATGCCCAGCGCGGTCGCACACTCCTCGAGAGGATGCGGGCCCGGCGTGATCAAGAAAACCGGCTCGTCCCGGAGCCGTGCCACCAGGCCCGCCCGGAGCAGGGACGACTTGCCCGACCCGGACGCGCCGAGCACGGCCAGGAACCGTCCGGATCGCGCGCGCTCGACGAGTTCGTCGGTCAGCCGTTCGCGCCCGAAGAACCGGTCGGCGTCCTGCGGCTGGAATGCGGCGAGCCCGGCGTACGGGCAGGCGTCGTCGTCGGTTTCCTCGTGCGAATCGGCGGCGAGCGTATGCCACCTCTCCGTCCACTCGTCGGGGTCGCCCCCGCACGCCCGGACGTAGGCGAGCGTCACGGCGAGGGTCGGCAGCCGCTGCCCGGCCGCCGCGTCGGCCAGCGTGGTCGACGAATAGTGGGCTCGCCGGGCGAGCTCCCGATAGGACGGTGAGCCGGACTTGGCACGCAGCGTGCGCAGACCCGCGGCGAAGGCGGTCAGCGCGCTGCCGTCCGGCGGCAGCGGTCGCTCTCCTCGTGGCACGCCAGCCCCCGTCGGCGTCGGGCAATCCGCGACGAGAGTGCCCGATGTGGACATCGGGCACATCTCAGGCGGTCATCCTAACGGCCCGGAGGCATTGATCGCGATTACTGCACTTGATCGGCGGCGCTACAGCGACCGGAGGTGCTCCGCGCTTCGCCGGACGTCCGCGACCGGCCCTTCCCCGACGAGCCCTTCCCCGACCGGCGGAGCGTCGAGGACGGTGTCCTGCTCGAGCACCCACCAACCCTGGTAATCGTGCTTGTCGAGCGCCGCCGCCACCGCCCCGAAGTCGATGTCGCCGTCGCCGAGCGGCCGGTACATCCCCTCCCGCACCGCGTCGGTGTAGGTCAGGTCGCCGGCCCGCACCCGCACCGCCAGAGCGTTGTCGACGTCCTTGGCGTGCACGTGGGCGATCCGGTCGCCGGCCTGCCGGGCCAGCTCGACCGGGTCGGTGCCGCCGATCAGCAGGTGCCCGGTGTCGAGGCAGAGCGCGACGCCCGACCCGGCCAGCACCCGTTCGACCTCGGGCCCGGTCTCGACCATCGTGCCGACGTGGGGGTGCAGCACCGCGCTGATCCCGCGCCGGGTCGCCTCGGCGTTGAGCTGGTCGAGGTTGGCCAGCAGCCGCCGCCAGCCCGAAGCATCCAGGGACGGCCGCTCGTCGTAGCCGTCGACGCCGGTCGCCGCGGCCAGCACCAGCACGTCACCGGCCGCGAAGCCCTCGAACGCGCGCGCGAGGTGCAGCCCGTCCTCGTGCAGCACGACCGGCACGAACCCGCCCAGCGCGGTCAGCCCATATCCGGACAGCAGCGGGCCCGGGTGGGGCGGCAGGAATCCGGCCGGGCCGAGCTCGGTCGCGGTCAGGCCGACGGCGGCCATCTCGCCCAGCACCCGCTCCACCGGCAGCTGGTAGCCCCAGCCCGGCACCTCACACACGCCCCACGAGATCGGAGCTCCGGCGATGTTTCGCATGGTGCGAGCGTGCAATTCGGCAAGCCAAGGTCGCCAGCGGGCGGGTCCATCAAAAAGGCCTCAGGCGGGCGTGGCCTGCTTGTTCGCCGACTCGAGCGCCCGGGTCGACCAGCGGACCGCGTCCATATATTGCCCGGCCAGGTCGAATGTCCCGAATTCGCCGCGCTCGTAGGCGTCGACCGCCTGCAGCACCCGGCCCAGCCGGCCGGCCCCGTCGACCAGAGCGGCGACGATCTGCGGCGCGAGCGGGAACTGCTCGGTCATCGTCCGGGGCGGGGCGGAGAGGACCGCCGCGACGCCGCTGATGATGCCGGCCATGAACGCCTCGTCGCTCGGCGCGCCGAACCAGGGCGCCACGTTCTCGCAGAGCCGGGCCCGGGTGAGCACGCCCAGCATGTGCTCCTCGGTGGCACCGGCCACGTCGTCGAGCACCATCAGCACCGCCCACTGGCGGATGTGCATGAGGCCGACCATGACGACGGCCTGGCGCACCGACGAGACCCGGTTGGCGTTACCGACGGCGGCCGAGTTGCTGGCCCGGAGCACGCGCAGGGACAGCGCGGGATCGCTCGCGATGATGTCGACGATCTTCTTGAGGTCGGGGTCGGGCGCGGTGAGCGCGCCGACCAGTTCGAGCCGGCGCAGGCGGGAGGGCGACAGGCTGGCGACCGTGAGCACCTGGGGTCGGCTCAGCGCGTACCCCTGGCGCAGTTCCATGCCGTAGCGGTCGGCGATGGCGATCTGCTCGGCGGTCTCGAGCCGCTCGGCCACGATCTGGATGTTGGGGAACCGGCGGCAGGCGGCGACGATCTCGTCGAGCCGGCTCAGGTCGCCGTCGAGCAGGTCCAGCTTCACATACGACGCGAGACTGAACAGGCGCTCGTGTCCGGAGCCCCAGACGAAGTCGTCCAGCGCGATCTTGTAACCCTTGCCGGCCAGCGCGGTGATCCCGTTGATCACCTCGTCGTCGATCTCGACCGTCTCCAGCACCTCGAGCACCACCTGCTCGGGCCCGAAGGGCAGCGTGAGGTTCCCGGAGAGGAACTCCCGGGTCAGGTTGATGAAGCACAGCCGGTCGCCGGCGACCTCTTGGATGCCGAACTCGGTGAACGCGTTGATCATGACGGTGCTGGTCGCGAACGTGTCCTGACGGCCGGCCGCGACCGCGTCCATGCTTCCGCGGAACAGCAGCTCGAAGGCCACGACGTCGCCGTGGACGTCGAAGATAGGCTGCCGCCCGACGTGAATCAGCTGGGTGCCGTCCGAGGACACAGGTTTCACGATCCTCTTCATCGGCCGCGCGTGGCCGGACTTGACGAATTGCGTCCGCCGGTCAGACCGTTGTGCTCCACAGCCCGTCGGTCGACGCCACGAGCAGGGTGTTTCCGCGCCCGGCCACCGCGACGGCGTCGGCCGGCGCGGATCTTGAGGATCCGTCGACCCAGAGACCACCCCCGGCGACGACCGGCTTTCCGCCGGCCAGGGTCAGCGACCGTACGCCGGAAGCATCGCCCCCGAACGCCTTACCCGCCGTCCACCTCCCGGCATGCCATCGCCACACCTCGAACCGGTCGCCGCGCACGCCGGCCGCCACCAGATCACTCCCGTCCCGAACCACCCGCTGGATCTCGTTGTAGCCGCCGGCGTCCGGTGGATCATCGCGCGTCCAGGTCGTGCCGTCGGTGGTGAGCCAGACCGCGGCCTGCTCGTCGAGGCTGTTCTTCACCGCCGCCCCGCCCACGAACGCCCAGCGCCCGTCGTCGAGGTAAGCGGCGTCCCGGGCCATCGTCTGGTGCCCGGCGTCGCTCGCCAGCCCCGGCGCGTCCTCGACCAGACGGAACGTGCGCCCGTCGCCCGAGAGCCACGCCGCGGCCCCGCTGACCCGGTCGCCCGCGATCGCGATGCCGGCGGGACCGGCCGCGATCCGCCCGACGCCACCCGCCTTCTCCCCGCCGTACGTCTCGAAGGGCGCCGGATTCTCGGCCATCACCCCGCCGACCAGCCCCCAGGTGCTGACCCGGGGATTGCCGTGCACGCCGCCCGGGATCGCACCGATCATCGCCACCCGCCCGGCCGCGCACGCCACGCTCTGGATCACCTGGTTGGGCCCGTAGTAGCTGGTCGGCAGCGGCCGGAAGGCCACCGCGCTCCAGGTCTTGCCGTCGGTGCTGGTCCACGCGGCGGGATGAGTGGTGGCGTCCTTGATCACGCCGGCCGCGTACCAGTGGCCGTCGCAGTCGGCCACGTCGTTCAGGCCGATCGTGCCGCGGGCCGGCAGGTCGAGGCGGGTCCAAGCAGGGTGCGTGGGCTTGCTGCAAGCGTTGACCGCCAGCACCGCCGCGAGGACGGCGATGCTGCAAGAAAACGATGTCTTCATGTAATCACCGCGCAGACCGTCGAAAATAGCCGACAAGACCTTGTGGAGTTCATCACAGGAATTCTATGGTCACCAGCACGTCCTCCCATCGATGAAAAGAGCGTCGATGTTCCTTGAATTCAACCGGCCACGGCTGGCCGCCGCGGCCACGGCCTCGATAGTCGGCCTGGGCCTGGCGGTCGGCGCGCCCGTTTCGGCGTACGCCTCCGGCCCGGCACCAACCGCAACCCGCGCCGCTCTCGACCCCGCACTGGTCGCCGGTCGCGGAGCGGCCGTCCCGTTCGTCGAGCAGGAGGCCGAGAAGGCCGTCACCACCGGCTCGGTCATCGGTCCCGACCGCAGCGCCTACACGCTGCCCGCCGAGGCGTCGGGCCGCTCGGCGGTCAAGCTCGCGCCCGGGCAGTACGTCGAGTTCACGCTGCCCAAGACCGCCAACGCGATCACCGTGCGCTACAGCATCCCGGACGCCCCCACCGGCGGCGGCATCACCGCGCCGCTGTCGGTGAAGGCCGGTAGCGATACCCGCACGATGTCACTGACCTCGCAGTACGCCTGGCTCTACAACCTCTATCCGTTCACCAACGACCCGAACGCGGACGTGCTGCATCCGGACTGGTGGATCACCGAGTGCAGTTGTGTACCCAACTCGACGACCCCTCCTTTTGCTGTGACCAAGCCGTTCCGGCCCAACCACTTCTACGACGAACAGCGCCTCCTGCTCGGCAAAACGTACGCGGCCGGCACCAGGATCCGGCTGACTGCCTCGTCGGCCGCCGCCTCGACCGTGATCGACTTGATGGACTCCGAGCAGGTCGGGCTGCCCAAGATCGACCTGCTGGCGGCGAACGTGCTCCTGTTCGGGGCCGACCCGACCGGCCGCCGCGACTCGGCCGACGCCTTCGACAAGGCGATCGCGTTCGCCAAGAAGGCCAAGCTCAAGGTGTACGTGCCGCCGGGCACCTACCAGGTCAACCGGCACATCATCGTCGACAACGTGACGATCGAGGGCGCCGGCAACTGGTACACGGTCATCAAGGGCCACGAGGTCGCGCTGTCGACGCCGGCGCCGGACGGCTCGGTGCACACCGGGGTCGGCTTCTACGGCAAGGACGCGTCGGCCGGTGGCAGCCACAACGTGCACCTGTCCGGGTTCGCGATCGAGGGCGACGTCCGCGAGCGCATCGACACCGACCAGGTCAACGGCATCGGCGGCGCGCTGAGCGACTCGACGATCGACGGCCTCTACATCCACCACACCAAGGTCGGCATGTGGTTCGACGGTCCGATGTCGAACTTGAAGATCACCAACAACGTGATCGCCGACCAGATCGCCGACGGCCTCAACTTCCACACCGGCGTCACCAACTCGGTGGTCAGCAACAACTTCATCCGCAACACCGGCGACGACGGCCTGGCCATGTGGTCGGAGAAGGTGGCCGACGTGAACGACACGTTCGACCACAACACGGTCCAGACGCCGGTGCTGGCCAACGGCATCGCGATCTACGGCGGCACCGACAACACGGTGTCGAACAACCTGATCGCCGACCCGATCCGCGAGGGCAGCGCGCTGCACGCCGGGTCCCGGTTCGGAGCCGAGGCGTTCACCGGGCACCTCTGGTTCACCGGCAACACCACGGTGCGGGCCGGCACGTACGAGCTGAACTGGAACATCGGGCTCGGCGCGATCTGGCTCTACGCGCTGGAGAAGGACATGAGCGCGGACATCGAGGTGGCCGGGGACAACTTCCTCGACAACACCTACAACGCGATCATGGAGGTCGCCGACTTCCCGGTGAAGGACCTCTACTCGATCACGAACGTCCACTACAAGGACATCAAGGTCGACGGCACCGGCACCAGCGTGCTCAGTGCCCGGGTGGCGGGCGGCGCCACGTTCTCCAACGTCGACGCCCGCAACGTCGGGGCGGTCGGCATCAACAACTGCGGCTCGTTCCACTTCACCCCGGCCGGCTCCGAGTTCACGGTGACCGACCTGGGCGGCAACGACGGAGGCTGGCTGGCTCCCTGGGAGTTGCCCAACACGATCACGTGTGACGACCGGCCGCCGGTCGTTGCGCCCCCGGCCCCCTCGGCCTGGTGACCTGGCCGCGCGGCCCTGTCCGGACATTTCGGACGGGATCGCGCGGCTGCTAGCCTGAGCAGCCGAGGACTCGGGCGGAGGAGAAAAGTGAGCCAAACGCTGCTGGTGACCGGTGGGGCCGGATTTGTCGGTGCCAACCTGATCAAGGCATTGCTCGCCGACTACCCGGCCGCGTCGATCGTCTCGCTCGACAACTACTTCACCGGCTCGCCGGAAAACCACAGCAACGATCCCCGGGTGACCTACCTCGACGGATCGACGGTCGACATCGCCAAGATCTGGGCCGGCAGCGGGCGACCCAGCCCCGAGATCATCTTTCACCTCGGCGAATACTCGCGGATCGTGCAGTCGTTCGACGACCACGACCTGACCTGGGACTTCAACCTCCTCGGCACCAAAGAAGTGGTCAAGTTCGCGTCGGCCAACGGCTCCAAGCTGATCTACGCGGGCTCGTCGTCGAAGTTCGGCAACGACGGGGAGGACGAAAACCTCAACCCGTACGCCTGGACCAAGGCGAAAAATATCGAATACATCCGCAACTACGCAAACTGGTACGGGCTCGACTACGCCATCACCTACTTCTACAACGTGTACGGCCCCGGTCAGATCGGCCAGGGGAAGTACGCGACCGTGATCGGCATCTTCGAAAACCAGTACCTCACGGGCGAGCCGCTGACCGTGGTCTCGCCCGGCACCCAGACCCGCGACTTCACCCACGTCGACGACATCGTCCGGGGCATCGTGCTGGTCGCGCAGAAGGGCTCGGGCGACGGCTTCCTGCTCGGCACCGGCCACGAGTGGCCGCTGCTCGAGGTCGCGAAGCTCTTCGGCACCACATACAAGCTGGTCCCGCCGTTGCGGGGGGAGCGCGTGCGCGGCCAGGCCGACACCACCCAGGCCGGCGAACTGGGCTGGGCCCCGCAGCGCCGGCTCGACGAATACATCGCGTCGTTCGTGGCCGCCAACCCGCGTCCGGCCCGGTCATGACCTCAATCACTTAGCCCCTCAGGTCGCGACGGGGCGGAGTTGACTGGGGCGTGTGCGCCGTGCCCTGACCCTCGTGCTCGCGACCGCCTGCGGCCTGACCGTCGCCAACCTTTACTACTCGCAGCCCCTGCTCGACCTGATCGCCCACGCCTTCGGCGTGAGCCAGGGCGCGGCCGCGATGATCGTGACGTTCACCCAGGCCGGGTACGCGCTCGGCCTGCTGTTCCTGCTGCCGCTCGGTGACCTGATCGAGAATCGCAAGCTGAGCACGCGCCTGCTCGCCGGAACGGCCGTGTCCCTGCTCCTGGCGGCGGTCTGCCCGGCGTACCCGATCTTTTTGATCATTTCGGTGCTGGTCGGGCTGACCTCGGTCGTGGCGCAGATCCTGGTGCCGCTCGCCGCTCACCTGGCGCCGCCCGAGCAGCGCGGCGCCTTCGTCGGCAAGGTGATGAGCGGGTTGATCCTCGGCATCCTGCTGGCGCGCACGGTGTCCAGTTTCGTGGCCGATCTGTGGGGCTGGCGCGCGATCTACTTCGTGTCGGCCGGCCTGATGGTCGTCCTCGCCCTGGTGTTGCGCCGGATGCTGCCGCAACGCGCGCCCGACCACACGGCGGGTTACGGCTCGCTCCTGCGTTCGCTGGTGACGCTGGTTCGCGACGAACCGGTCCTGCGTCGCCGGGCGCTGTGCCAGGCGACGATGTTCGCCGCGTTCAGTGCCTTCTGGACCGCGATCGCCTACGAACTGATCGGCGAGCACGGCTTCGGCCAGGCCCAGATCGCGATCTTCGCGCTGGTCGGTGCGGGCGGCGCGGCGGCGGCTCCGCTCGGCGGCAAGCTCGCCGATAGGGGGTACGGGGCTCTGGTGATGGGGGGCGCCCTGCTGTTGGGGACCCTGACCCTGGTGCTGGCCGCGGTGGGGCACCGCAGCGTGGTGCTGCTGGCACTGGCCGGCGTGCTGCTCGACTTCGCGGTGCAGATCCACCAGGTCTCCTCCCAGCAGGAGATCTACGCGCTGCGGGCGGACGCCCGGGCTCGCATCAACACCGTCTTCATGACTACGGTGTTCACCGGCGGGGCGATCTCGTCGGCGCTCACCGGCGCGCTTCACGACCGGTGGGGCTGGACCGGCGCCTGTGTGCTCGGGGCCGCGTTCCCGCTGATCGGGCTCGTGATCTGGGCGCTCGGACGCTTTTCCGCCACCCCGGCCGCGGTCGAGCCGGAGAGGGTTCCCGCGCAGTGACGCGGCTCTCAGAAATGTGCACGGAGGATGCGTTTATCCAGTTCGTTTCCGTTCCGGTCCAGGAATGGCCATCACCTCCCTAATTTGGGCCTTCCGGAAATCCCCTAATCCCCCAACGCGGCTCCTTCGCCGCCGCCTCGGTGCCCAGCAAACTTGCTGGTAGCAGCATTTCCCGTGGCGCTCCGTGACTAGGGGGAAGCTTTCTGTTAGTCACTCGTTAGGTGCGTTCTGTCGTCATCGAGACTTGGGCATGTCTCGCACGTTTCTGTGCATTGGAAAGGGTGACCGGGCCACATTAGAGTGAGCGTGAACTCCACTCCGGACATCGCGTCCCGTCGACCGAAGGATGCTCATGCCCGACACGCCTTCCGTTCCTGACGAGAGCTCCCGGCTCGCCCAGCTGACCTGGCTCATCGCCCTTCCCGCGACGATTGCCGCCGCGGTGCTCGCGGCGACCGCCGGTTACCTGTCCAACGGTGATCACACCGCGCTCCTGCTGCTGATCGCCGCCGCGATCGTCATCGTCCTCGGCACGGCGGTCTACGCGGTCAGCAAGATCCGCCGCGTCGGCGATCGGTCGGCCGAGCTGCGCGCGATGGCCGCCGAGTCGCGGTCCGGGCTCGCACAGAGCCGTTCCGAGCTGGTCGAGACGCGCGCGCAGCTGGGCGACACCCGCAACGAGCTGGCCGGCGCGCGGGCCGAGGTCGAGCGGCTCGCCGAGCGGCTCCGGCAGGCAGAGTCCGCGCCCGCGCCGATGCCGCCGCCCGGTCAACCGAGCGGCCGTCAGGTCGAAGTCTTCGTCAACCTCTCCCGGCGGCTCCAGTCGCTGGTGCACCGCGAGATCAAGCTGCTCGACGCCCTGGAGAACGAGGTCGAAGATCCCGACCTGCTCAAGGGCCTGTTCCAGGTCGACCACCTGGCGACCCGCATCCGGCGGCACGCGGAAAACCTGGCCGTGCTCGGCGGCTCGGTCTCCCGCCGGCAATGGAGCCGTCCGGTCGCCCTCACCGAGGTGCTCCGCTCGGCGATCGCCGAGGTCGAGCACTACTCGCGGGTCAAGCTGGTGCCGCCGATCGACGGCACGCTACCCGGTCACGCGGTCGCCAGCGTCGTCCACCTCATCGCCGAGCTGATCGAGAACGCGACGATGTTCGCGCCGCCGCAGACCCAGGTGCTGCTGCGGGCCCAGCGGGTCGCGGCCGGCGTGGCCATCGAGGTCGAGGACCGCGGCCTCGGCATGCAGCGCGGCGACCAGGAGCGCATCAACCAGCTGCTGGTCAACCCCGACCACATCAACCTCGAGGACCTGCTGCGCGACGGCCGCATCGGGCTCTACGTGGTCTCGGTGATCGCGCGCCAGCACGGCGTGGTCGTCCAGCTGCAGACCAACATCTACGGCGGCACCCAGGCCATCATCATCCTGCCCCAGCCGCTGCTCGACTCGCCGACCACAGCCCAGCAGCTGCGGCCCGCGGCCGCCCGGCCCGAGAGCCTCACCGAGCTGACCACCGAGATCCCGCAGCACTCCTCCTGGCCGATCTCGCCACCGTCAGTCACCCAGCCGCCGATGGCCCAGCCGCCGACGAACCAGCCGCCGACGAACCAGCCGCCGACGAACCAGCCGGCAGTGAACCAGCCGCCGTTGGCCCAGCCGGCAATGACTCAGCCGCCGATCTCCCAGCCGCTGATCCCTCGGCAGCTGCCGGCCCCGGGCGCCGACCTCTATGGCGCCGCCCCGCAGCCGGCGTCGCCCCGGATGGCGGCCGATCTGCCCTCGGGCCCGTTCGCCGGCTCACCCGCCGGTCTCTCCAACGGGCCGGCCGGCTTGGCCAACGGCCAGCCCGGCTTGGCCAACAGCCAGCCCGGCTTCGCCAACGGCCAGACCAGCTTCGCCAACGGCCAGAGCGGACTCTCCGGCGGGCCGTTCCTCGAGCCGGCCGTCGAGCCGGCGGTCGGACCGCCGCGCGCCGACGGGCTGCCTCCGCTGCCACGCAGGCGCAGCCAGACGCACATGGTGCCGCAGCTGCAGCTCGGTCCGCCCGCGCCGGCGCCCGAGCCGACCGGCGAACACAACCCGGGGCTCATGGCCTCGTTCATGCACGGCGTCTCGCAGGGCGAGGCCGACCCGGCCGGTCCCGATCGTCTTTAGTTCGATCCCCCACCCCTTCCCGAGGAAGGTTCGGCTCACATGTCGAGCACTGATCCCGTCGTACGCCCCGCTCAGGACCTCGTCTGGCTCCTGTCCGGCCTGGCCGACCGCGTCCCCGACACCCGGAGCGCCCTGCTGCTCTCGTCCGACGGGCTGCGCAAGGCCGCCCACGGGCTCGACGACGACGGCGCCGACCACCTCGCCGCGGTCGCGTCCGGCCTGTTCTCGCTGGCCCGCAGCGCCGGTTCCCGGTTCGGGGCGACCGACGGGGTGCGGCAGGTCGTCTGCGAGCTTGACGACTCACTGCTGTTCGTCTCCGCCGCCGGGTCCGGGGCGGTGCTCGCGGTCATCGCCGGGAGGGGCGCCGACCCCGGAGTGCTGGGTTACGAGATGGCCCAGCTGGTCAAGTCCGTCCGTCCCTACCTGTCCACACCGAGCCGGCACGAATTTGAGACCCCCGGTGTTCTCGGACGGTGACCATGGTGGGCATCGACGAGCGTTGGTTCGACGACGAGCACTGGTACGACGACGCCGCGGGCCGGCTGGTCCGGCCCTACACGGTCAGCAACGGCCGCACCGAGCCGAGCACCCGGCTGGAGCTGTTGTCGATGGTCGTCGCGACCGGCCGGCAGCCGCACGGTCAGCTGGGCCCCGACCACGCGCAGGCGCTCGTCCTGTGCGGGGCCTTCACCACGGTCGCCGAGGTCGCCGCGCGCTTGCGGTTGCCCGCGGTGGTCACCAAGATTCTGCTTTCCGACCTTGTGGGGTGGGGCGCGGTCGACACCCGCTCGCCCGACCCGCTGGCCGATTCCTCTAACCCGGCGGTACTGGAGACCATCCTCGATGCCCTACAACGACGGCTCTGAAGCGTTCCCGTCCGCCCTCAAACTCCTGATCGCGGGCGGTTTCGGCGTCGGCAAGACGACGTTCGTGGGTGCGGTCAGCGAGATCGAGCCGCTGCGCACCGAAGAACTGCTCACCACCGCGAGCGTCGGCACCGACAAACTGACAGGCGTCGAACGCAAGTCGACGACCACCGTGGCGATGGACTTCGGCCGCATCACGATCAGCCGCGATCACGTGCTCTACCTGTTCGGCACGCCGGGGCAGGAGCGCTTCTGGTTCATGTGGGACGAGCTGTCCGTCGGCGCGATGGGCGCGGTCGTGCTGGCCGACACCCGGCGGCTCGAGGACTGCTTCCCCGCGGTCGACTTCTTCGAGTCGCGGGGCATCGAGTTCCTGATCGCGGTCAACGAGTTCGAAGACGCGCTGCGCTACCAGGTGGACGACGTCCGCAGCGCGCTCGATCTGAAGCCGGACATCCCGGTGATCTTCTGCGACGCGCGGGACCGGCGCTCGGCCACCGGCGTACTGATCGACCTGATCAAGCATCTCCTGCAGACCCGAATCCGCCCATGAACGGAGTCTTGGCATGATTTACGACCTCTCCGCCCACCAGCCGCTCACTCCCACCGACCCCGAGGTGGGCATCCGCATGCGCCGGCTCTCCGAGCTGGGCCTGGGCGACCAGCCGGACCCGGAGTTCGACGACTTCGCGCGCAAGCTGACCGAGGTCACCCAGGCCCCGTACGCGATGGTCAACTTCATCGGCGAGCACCGGCAATACTTCGCCGGTCTGGCTGTGGCGCCGTCCGGCCCGGGCGCGTCCGCCTCGGCCCAGCCGGGCCGGGTGATGGACCGCGATCACGGTTACTGCCCGCATGTCGTGGTGCGCAAGAAGGCCCTGGTGCTCGACGACGTCTGCGACTATCCGCGGTTTGCGGGCAACCCGGTGGTCGACGAGATCGGCATCCGGTCGTACCTGGGAGCGCCGCTGATCGACCGTACGGGCATCGCGCTGGGCACGATCTGCGTGGTCGACATCGAGCCGCGCCCGTGGGGCCGGGCCGGCCTGGAGACGATCAAGTCTTTGGCCGCCGAGTTGATCGACAAGATCAACGCGCGGGAGGCGCGGGGGCTAGGGTCTACGAGTTGACGAAGCCGGCCGTGATGCGAGGGGCAAGTCGTTGCGACCACTGCCCCTTGTCGGTGCCCATCGCCACCTCGGCCAGACGCAGCAGCTGGATGTCGGAAGTACCGGCGGGCGCGAAGATGTGGTGGGCGTCGCGGAGGTAGCGCTCGACCGGGCGATCCGGATAGAGCCCGACCGCGCCGTGCACCTCCATCGCGTTGCGTGCCGAGTCCAGCGCATACTCCACGTTGATCAGCTTGGCGTTCATCAGCTCGGCGTCGCAGGGTAGACCCTGGTCGAGCAGATAGACGGCGTGGTAGGCGGCGAGCCGCGCGGTCATCAGGCGGGACTGCAGCTGCCCGATCTTCAGCTTGATCGGCAGCAGTTCGCCGAGGGGCTTGCCGTAACGGGTGCGGTCGGCCGCGAAGCGCGTCGTCTCATCGACCAGCGCCTGGTGGATGCCGAGCGAGACCGCGGTCAGGTTGGGGCGGCCGTAGAGGATGCTCGACGAATAGGCGACCGCCAGGCCGTCGCCCTCCGCGCCGAGCCGGTTGGCCGCCGGCACCCGGCAGTCCTCGAAGATGAGTTCGCCGAAGCTGAAGCCGTGCAGGCCCATCGAAGGCTTGTGCTCGCCGAGCGAGAAACCGGGCCGGTCGGCCTCGACCAGGAACGCCGACAGGCCGGTCGAGCCCGATCCGGTACGCACGACGACCCCGTGCACGTCGCCGACGTGGCTGTTGCCGACGAAGACCTTCCGCCCGTTGAGCACGTAGTCGTCGCCGTCGCGGACCGCGTTCGCCGTCATGCCCAGCACGTGACCGCCGGACTGCTCCTCGGTCACCGCGATCGTCGGCAGGCAGTCGCCGCGCGCGACGGCCGGCAGCCAGGCCGACTTCTGCTGCTCGCTGCCGAAGTGCAGGATCTTGGCGACGCCGAGCTGGGAGGCCTGCACCATCGCGCCCATCGCTCCGCTGACCCGGGCCAGCTCCTCGATGATGATGGTCTTGGCGAGGTGGCCGAGGCCCATGCCGCCGTACTCGCGGCCGATGGTCACCCCGATCCAGCCCTGACGGGCGATCAGCCGGGAGAGCTCCTGCTGGACCTCCCGCGACTCCTCCATTTCGTCGAGGCGTAGCCGGACCTCGGTCTCCGCAAACGTCCGTACTTCTTGGCGCAGCTTCTCATGGCGTTCGGTCATGAAGTACGCGTCCACGTGAACTCCTATCGACGGTGGCGGATAGCCCGTGCGACGACTTGGAGGCGGCCCGGCAACGTTGGCGGTGACCATCCGTTTGTGGTCGTGTCCACTCAGTACAGATCATTCTCAGGTGATCTCACAATAATTTGCCGATGTTGTAAACATCCCAGTATGTACGTCGGCCATAGTCCCATGCCCACTAGGCACACGTCTATCTTGCCGAACGGCCGAGAGGAGTCTACGGATGCGCTAGCTTGAGCCGGTGACGAACGACCGGTGGTCGCAGTGGCTGCTGACCCGGCGCGACGGAGACAGCGAGCCCATTCGCGCGCAGAACGCGGTGAGTCTGGCCGCGTTCCGCGACGGCGTGCTCGCCCGGGCCGCCCTGCGCCCCGACGACGTCGTGCTCGACGTCGGCTGCGGCACCGGCCTGATCGGCTTCGCCGCCCTCGAACGCCTGGGCCCCGCCGGCCAGGTCATCTTCACTGATATCTCGGACGACCTGCTCGACGAATGCCGGCGCACGGCCGGCGACGATCCGCGCGCCTCTTTCGTACGCGCCGGGGCCGACGATCTTACCGGCATCGAGGACGCGTCGGTCGACGTGGTCACCATGCGCTCGGTCCTGCTCTACTCGGACCGCAAGGAGGCCGCGTTCCACGAGTTCTTCCGCGTCCTGCGCCCCGGCGGCCGCCTGTCACTCTTCGAGCCGATCAACCGTTTCCTGGTCGAACACGGCCCGCACCGCATGTTCGGCCTGCCGGACTCCCCGGTCGACGACCTGCTCCGCAAAATCTCCCTGGTCTACTTCGACGCCGGCTCGGCCGCCGCCTCCCAGACGATTGTCGACTTCGACGAACGCGACCTGCTGGCCTGGGCCGACGCCGCCGGCTTCGACGCGATCGAACTCGACTACCGCGCCGAACTACGCGCCCTGGCCGATCCGATCGTCGACTGGGAGGGCCTGAAACGCACCGCCCCCAACCCCTTGGCCCCCACCTACGGCGACGTCATCGCCGGCGTCCTGACCGCCGAGGAGCAGCGACGCCTCGACACCTACATGCGGGGCCTGGCCGAGGCCGCCACCCCGACCCGCCGCACCCTTGGCATGGCCTTCCTCGCTGCCCGCCGCCCCTGATACTGCAACGGCACTCAGGCGGCCACGTGGGCATCGTCCGGACCGGCCTGGATGGTTTCGACGCGTCAAGGGACGCGAGATCCCCGAACGGCCCGGGTCGACCGGGAGACTGAGGGGATTTTGCTGGCTTCGTGGCGCCGCCCGCCGGGCCGGTCGCTTTTACGATCACCGGCATGGAGACGCTCGGGATCGGTGTGGTCGGGTTCGGGTGGATGGGTCGGGTGCACACGCAGGCGTACGCCCGGGTGCGGCACCACTACCCGCACGTGGTGCGGCCGGTGCTGGTGGCGGTGGCCGACGACGTGCCGGGGCGGGCCGACGCGGCGGCCGGGCAGTTCGGGTTCGACGCGTCGACGCTCGAGTGGCGGAGCCTGCTCGACGATCCGCGGGTCGAGGCGGTCAGCATCACGGCGCCCAATTTTCTGCACCGGGAGATGGGTGCGGCGTTCGCGGCGGCGGGCAAGCACATCTGGATCGAGAAGCCGGTCGGGCTGAGCGCCGCCGACGCGCGGGCGATCGTCGGAGACGTGCAGGTGTCGGTCGGCTTCAACTACCGGAACGCGCCGGCCGTCGAGAAGGCCCGGGAACTGGTCGCGGCCGGCGGGATCGGGCGGGTGACGCACGCCCGGGTGCGGCTGTTCAGTGACTATGCGGCCCACCCGGAAGGGGCGCTGAGCTGGCGCTTCGAGCGGGCGCGGGGCGGCAACGGGGTGCTCGGCGACCTCGGCGCGCACGGTGTCGACCTGACCCGCTACCTGCTCGGCGAGATCGACTCGCTGGTGGCCGACACGGCGATCTTCGTGCCGGAACGGCCGCGGCCGTCCGGGGCGACCGCCGGCCACCAGCGGGGTAGCGGCGAGCCGGGACCGGTCGAGAACGAGGACTACTTCTCGGCCCTGCTCCGTATGGCCTCGGGCGCCCGCGTCGTGCTGGAGGCCAGCCGGGTCGCGGTCGGCGAGCAGAACAGCTACGGCTTCGAGGTGCACGGCACCGCCGGCGCCGTCTTCTGGGACTTCCGCCGCATGGGTGAGCTTCGGGTGGCCGGCGGCCCGGACTATCAGGACGAGGCGGTGCGCACGGTGTTCGTCGGGCCGGGCGACGGTGACTATGCCGCCTTCCAGCCCGGCGCGGGCACGGCGATGAGCTACGACGATCTGAAGGTCATCGAGGCCTACCGGTTTCTGCGGTCGGTGCAGACCGGCACCCCGCACGGCGCCACCCTCGCCGACGCCGTCGCCAGCGCCGAGGCACTCGACGCCATGTCTCGCTCAGCCGAGACCGGCGGCTGGGTCAAGCTGCCCGGTTAGCCACCGGTGGGCGCTCACCTCTCGTCGTCGCGGCCGTTGACGGTGCGCTGGTGGAGGCGGCTGATGGCGGCGTCCCAGGCGTCGTCGGCGGGCTGCGAGTTGCCGCGGCCGAAGAACCAGTCGCCGTGCCAGATCACGGCCATGGCGAGGGCGCCGACCGCCGCGGCCGCGGCCAACGCCTGCAGGCCCTGGGCGATGTCTTCGGCCCACGAGTACCACGACGGGTACATCGCGGCGTTGACATCTCCGATGCGCTCGACGGCGATGCCCTGGTGCAGGTTGGTCAGGTAGGTGTGGAGGGTGACCGGCTGGGTCGCGTCGGAGCCGATGAAGGCGAGACCGACCGCCAGCGTGCCGATGGCCAGCGCGAACACCCAGGTGCGGGCGGTGCGGTTGCCGGCGCGGACGCCCAGAGCCAGGAACGCCGGCGCCATCGTGAGCAGCCCCAGCACGAGCAACTCGATCGCGCCGGTGTGGCCGCGGAGCAGCGCCGGCGGTTCGACGCCGAACTCCCGTTTGATGTCGGCGAGCACGGCCGTCAGCCGATGGGCCGAAGGGCTGGCCCACCAGCGCAGTTCCCACAGTCCGTCGATCACCAGCAGCAGGCCGGCCGGCGCCAGCAGCATGACTATCGTCGTGGCGGCGCGCACGCGCCGCGGTATGTCGGGCCCCGTCATGCCCGGCACTGTAGCGACGACCGGGTCATGGGCACATGTCAATTTCGGGGATCGATGTGGATCTTCGGGGCGATGCCGCGACGGGCACCGGAGAGGACGTCGGCGGCCGAGGAAAGGCCGACCACGGAATCTACGAGCGGGCGCGGATCGACGGCTCCCGATGCGTACGCCTCAATTGTCTCCGCAAGGATCGGCGAACCGCTCAGAATGCCCACGACGGTGATGTCTTTGAGGACCACGCGCCGGGTGTCGATCACCGACGGTTCGCCGGAGATGCCGATGTAGACGATCCGGCCGCCCGGTTCGACCCGCTCGACCGCGAAAGCCGGCAGGCCGGGCGCGTTGCTGGCGTCAAGGATCGCGTCAAATGGCATATCGGGCAGCGTGTCGGCGGTCCACGCCTCGGTGAAACCGAGCGAGGTGGCAAATTTCAGCGACGATTCCGTCGCCCCGAGCAGGTGTACGCGGGCACCACGCGCCCGCGCGAACATGGCCGCCAGCAGCCCGATCGTCCCCGGCCCCATGATCAGCAGTTCGTCGCCCGGTCCGGCGGCGGTGGCCCGGGCGGCCCGCAGCGCGTTGGCTCCCGGCTCGACCAGCGCACCTAGCGTGGCGTCGACGGTGTCGGGCAGTCGGTGCAGCGCCGTGACCGGCACCGGAAGCTGCGCCGCCAGCGCACCGGGCCATCCACGGCGGATGCCGATCTCGTAGCGGTCGGCGCACAGGTGCTGCCGCCCGCCGGTGCATCGCGCGCAGTGCCCGCAGCCGAGCATCGTGTCGCCGGTGACCCGGGCGCCCAGCCAGGACGGGTCGGTGAGCGGGCCGACGTGCGAGACGACGCCGCTCCACTCGTGCCCGATCCGCATCGGGTAGGCGGCCTCGCCGGTGGCCAGGTAGCTCATGTCGCCGGTGAAGAACTCCATGTCGGTGCCGCACAACCCGGCCCGCTCGACGTCGACCACGACCTCGCCCGGCCCGGCGACCGGCGGATCGACCTCTACCACCTCGGTACGCCCCGGCCCGTTGATCACAAACGCCCTCATGTACTCCATGATTACCGCTGTGCAGACGATCGTGGGCGAGGACTGCCCGACCTGTCGCGTGCGGCTCATCAGCGCGGGCGACGCCGTGCCGTGGTGCGGGTCGTGCGAGTGGAACCTGGACGCGTTTCCGGACGGTCGCTCCGACAGCTGGTTCTGGCGCTGGGTGCGCCGGGCCGAGCGGCGGGCCGGCTTCCGGTCCGATCGGGAACTGGCCGGCTCGGCCGGGCCACTGCCGATCGGCGGCCGGGTGTACGCCCTCCTCCTCGTCCTCTCGGCGCTGCTCCTGCTGGCCGATGTCGCCCTGGCCGCAGCCGTGATTTTTCGACTTCGGCTTCAACGCCGGGGTGACCCGGGTCGGGCCGCGCCAGACTCGCGTGCTGACCCTCGGCGTCCCGTTGCTGCTCGCGCTCACCCCGCAGCAGGTGGTCGCGCTGGTCGGCCACGAACTGGGTCACCTGAAGTACGAGGACAACCGCCGCCGCCTTCTGCTTCAGCCGGCGGCCACGTTCTTCAGCCGCCTGGCCCGCGTGTTCAGGCCGCCGCACATGGTCGCCAGGGCCCAATTCGTCAACCTGGCTCGGGTGATCTGGCCACTCGGCGGTGGCATCGCCCATCTTCTGCCGGCCGGGGCGCACGTCGCGATCAAGAGCGCGACGGCGGCTCAGCACCGGGCGGTCGAGCTGCGGGCCGACCTGATGGCCGCGCAAGCGGCCGGCACCGCCGCCGCGGTCGAGATGCTCGATACGCTGACGCTGGTGCCGATCATCTCCGGCTATCTGCAGCACCACGTCGAGCCCGGCGAGGCCGCCGCCCGATGGCGGCGCTATATGGGCTCGGTGCGGGAGCGGCACGTCGACTCGCTGCCGGCCCGGCGGCAGCTTTCCATGCGTACGGACGCGTCCGTGCTCGCCGATCACCCGGCTCCCGGACGGCGGCACCAGTGGTTGTCGGCGCAGCCAGCCCGGACGCCGGGGCTGCTGGTCGAGGAGGCGGCGGGCGTACGGCTCGAGCGGGAGATCGCGCCGTACGCCGAGATCCTGCACCGCGAGATGCTCGACCGCGTGATCGTCTGACCTACGCCGCGAACCAGGCCGGCTCGTCGCTCTGGGCGAGAGCCAGCGCGTGAACGTGATGAGGCGGCAGTTCGGGCAGGTCGTCGACCGCGAACCAGCCGACGTCGATCGACTCGTCGTCGTTCACCCGCGCCTCGCCGCTGACGTGCCGGCATTGGAACATGATCGAGGTCCACCAGACCTGGTCGCCGTTGATCAGGGTGGCCAGGTCGCGTGTCCCGATGCCGAGCAGGCGCTCGACCTTGGCGATCACGCCGGTCTCCTCCTCGATCTCGCGCAGCGCACCCGCGGCCGGCTCCTCGCCCGGCTCGATGATGCCGCTGACCAGCGTCCACTTGTGGTTGTCGGCCCGCCGCACCAGCAGCACCCGGCCCTGGTCGTCGAGGACGACGTTGGTCGCGCCGTTCAGCGGCAGGGGATTGTGCCCGATCCTGGCCCGCAGGGTGAGGACGAATTCAGGAGTAGCCATGGCCCGAACGTAGGTCAGAACGCCGCCATGACGCTCGGGGTGATCATCTTCTGGCATATTCGGGCGATCTCGGCCGGCGCCTGCGGGAAGCCCTGCCGCACCCACGCGACCAGCACCGCGACCAGGCCGCCCGCGTGGTAGGACGCCACGATGTCGGCCGGCAGTTTCAGGCCTACCGGGGTGAGATGGTCGCGCAGCGAGTCGAGGACGAGACCGTGCAGGAGGCGGGTGCCGGCGGTGGCCCCGGAAAACCCGCACAGTGCCTGATAGACGAGCTGGTTGGCGTACGCGTGCTCGAACATGACCCCGATCGGCCGGGTCGGGTCGTCGTGGGAGGGGCCCTCGACGGTGGCGGCCAGCTCGCGTTCCAACGAAGCCCGCAGGTCGTCGAAGCAGGCCGTGAACAGGGCGTCCTTGTCGCGATAATGGGCGTAGAACGTGGACCGGCCGATGTCCGCCCGGTCGAGCACGTCCTGCACGGTGACCTTCTCGTAGCCGCGCTCGACGATCAGGGCGACCAGCGCCTCGCGCAGGGCTCGCCGGGTGCGCCGCACCCGCCGGTCGTTTCCGGTCACTTCCCGCTCCAGTGTTCGTTTCCGCACGTGGAAGCCGATCCGCGCGTTGCCCCTCCGAACCCTAATCGAACACAGTGTTCGGAAACAGAGGGGAACGTCATGCACAACATCAGCCTCCGTAGCCCGCGGATGAGCGGGCCCTTCAACGATCCGGCCGGCTACGACAAGCACACCCGTCCGTTCCGCAAGCTCCACGACCGGGTGGTCGCCGACGCGGCCGCGGCCGGGCTGCCCGACGACGCCCGGGTGCTCGATGTGGGGACCGGGCCCGGCCGGATCCCCCGAGCGCTGGCCGACGATCATCCGCGATGGGCGGTCGACGGTGTCGATCTCGATCCGCGCATGATCGCGTACGCCCAGGACCGTGACCTGGCGCGGCGAGTGAGTTTCGCCGTCGGCGATGTCGCCGACCTGCCCTATCCCGACGACAGCTTCGACCTGATCGTCAGCTCGATGAGCCAGCACCACTGGACCGACGTCGAGGGCGCGATGACGAGCCTGCGGCGGGTGCTACGTCCGGGCGGACGACTCCGGATCTACGACGTCCGGTTCGTCCTCCGGCGGGCCACCCGCGCGGCCCGATCGTCCTTCGGCATTGTCCAGGTTCGAGGAGTGCGAGCGTTTTATGCGCGGCTGGAGGCCTGCTAGAAGCGGCTCGGCCGCCACCACGGCGAACCCGAGCACCCCGATCAGGGCACCCACGAGCACCGTGCTCCGCACCCCGGGGCCGTCGATCAGCGCGGCCCCGATCAGCGCCCCGGCCGTGATGCCGACGTTGAACGCGGTCGACGTGCCGGCGTTGGCCGTGTCGGTGTCGCCCGGCGCGACCTCCAGCACCCGGGCGCCGAGCGCGGTCACCATCCCCGACAGCGCGAAGCTCGTCACCGCCGACACGACCACCGCGAGCACGGTGATCGTGCCGAACGCGTAGAGCACCCCGAGCGCCACCGCCTGCAGCCCGATCGCGGTCAGCATCGTCAGCCAGCCGAACCGCGACACGAACCACCCGGCCACGAACACGCCGGCCATCCCGGCCACGCCGCGCAGCACCAGGGCCGGCCCGACCGCTGACTCGGCCAGCCCGCTGACCTGGGTAAGGAAGGGGTTGACGTAGGTGTAGGCGGTGAACGCGGCGGTCACGGCCAGGATCACGGTCACGACCAGCACGCGATAGCGGCCCGCGTCGGGGGCGGTGCCCCGATCGGTGCCGCTCGCGCCCGGTGCCACGTCGGGCAGGATCGCCTGCAGAGCGACCATGACCAGCACGCCGAGCACGCACAGCACGACGAACGGGACCCGCCACGACGACACCTGACCGAGCCAGGTGCCGGCCGGCACGCCGACGAGCGTGGCGGCGCTGCTTCCCACGTACAGGGTCGAGACGGCGCGCCCGCGCGCCGCCGGAGGGAAGAGCGCCGCCGCGGCCGGGGAGACGATCGCCCAGAAGACGGCCTGGCTCAGCGCGGTGACGACCCGGGCGGCCAGGAGGGTGGCGTAACCGGGTGCGGCCGCCGACAGGGCCGTCGCCACGACGAAGATCCCCAGGAGTACGCCCAGGAGTCTCTTCCGAGGCCACCGGCGGGTGAGCCGGGTCAGCGGCAGCGTGGCGACCACCACGATCAGCCCGTACGCCGTGACCAGCAGTCCGACCGAGGACGCCCGCGCTTGCAGCCCGTCCGCGATCTGCGGCAGCAGCCCGATCGGGAGCGTCTCGGTCGTGACGTAGGTGAAGGTCGACAGCGCCAGGGCGGCCAGGGCGAGGCGCGCGCGGGTCACTCGAAGTCGAGGCCACCGGTGCGGGTGCGCTTGAGCTCGAAGAAGTGCGGATAGTTGGCCAGGGCCACCGCGCCGTCGAAGATCTTCACCGCGTCCTCGCCGCGCGGGATCTTGTTGAGCACCGGCCCGAAGAACGCCACCCCGTCGATGTGAATGGTCGGGGTGCCGACGTCGTCGCCGACCGGGTCCATGCCCTCGTGGTGGCTCTTGCGGAGGGCCTCGTCGTATTGATCGCTCGTGGCCGCCTCGATCAGCGACGCGGGCAGGCCGACGTCGGCCAGCGCGGCCGGGACCACCTCGTCGAGGTTCTTGTCGCCCTCGTTGTGGATGCGGGTGCCGAGAGCGGTGTAGAGATCGCGGAGTACGCCGTCGCCGTGCTGCTGGGCGGCCGCGGTCACTACGCGGACCGTCCCGAGCGAGCGGTCGATGAGCTCGCGGTACGAGTCTGGGAGGTCGCGGCCCTCGTTGAGCACATAGAGGCTCATGACGTGGAACCGGAGATCGAGATCGCTGCGCTGCTGCTCGACCTCGAGCATCCAGCGGGACGTGATCCAGGCGAAGGGGCAGGCTGGGTCGAAATAGAAGTCGACTTGTGTCACGGGCTCACGCTACGACCAAAAGTGCTTGCGCGGCGAACCAATCAGGCGCGAATTGACCGGGCCACTGCCGCGACCCCGGCCATCAGCAGGTCGACGCCGAACGCGAAGTAACGCTCCGGGTCGGGTTCTTCGTTGTATGTACCGGCGAACGCGACAAGCATCGGGAACTGGTCGGCCGGCAGCCGCTCCATCTTCAGGCGCTTCTGCCGCCGCCACTCCGCGACGTCCTGCGCCGGGACCATCGTCGGGCAGTCCGGCTGACCCGAGACCAGGCCGATCGCGCCGTGCAGCAGATAACTCGCGACCCAGAACGCCTCCCGCACCTCGAAGCCGGCCCGGGTGAGCAGGGTGAGCGCGTCGTCGGTGGCGCGGCTGAAGCTGGTCGCCTCGTCCTTCTCCACCGAGTGCAGCAGGTCGGCCAGGATCGGGTGCGCCCGCATCACTCTGACGAGCGAATCCACCATCGCGCGCAGCTGGATGTCCCAGGGATCGGTGTCGGCGCGGTCGGCGCGTACGCCGTCCAGAACATGGTCGACGATGCCCAGCATCAGCTCGTCCTTGTTCTTGAAATGCCAGTACAGCGCCATGGGAGTGACCCCGAGCGCCTGAGCGAGCCGGCGGATGGTCACGGCTTCCAGGCCCTCCTCGTCGCCGAGGCGCAGGGCCCGCTCGGCGACTGCGGACCTGCTGAGTTTTTCGGTCGCCACTTGACAACCATACAACGTACAGGTCTGATGTACGACGTACATGTACAACGTATATGGACGCCGTACAGGGGGCGAGCACGATGGGAAAGAATCGACGCTGGTGGGCGCTGGTAGCAGTAGCGCTCGGCACCTTCATGACGTATCTCGACAACAACGTGGTCAACGTCGCGCTGCCGTCGATCCAGCGTGACCTGAACCTGAGCATCTCCGGGCTCGAGTGGATCGTCAGCGCGTACATCCTGGTCTTCGCCGGCCTGCTCCTGGCCGGCGGCCGCATCGCCGACGTGGTCGGCCGGCGCACCGCCTTCCTCGGCGGCCTGGTCGTCTTCACGCTCGCCTCGGTCGCGGCCGGCCTCGCGCAAAATCAAGAAATGCTGATCGGCGCCCGAGCCGTCCAGGGCCTCGGCGCGGCACTGCTCACCCCGGCCTCGCTGGCCCTGCTGCCCCAGCTGTTCCCCAACCCGCGCGAGCGCGGCACGGCGATCGGCGTCTGGGGCGGCGTCGGCGCCCTGGCCCTCGCGGTCGGCCCGCTGCTCGGCGGCCTGTTCAGCCAGCACACCGACTGGAGCTGGATCTTCCTGATCAACGCGCCGATCGGCGTCGTCACCGTGCTGCTGTCGGTGTTCGCGATCCCGGCCGGCGACCGCGGCACCTCCCGCGGCCTCGACCTCCCCGGCCTGATCACCTCGTCGGTGTCGCTGTTCGCCCTCACCTACGCCCTGATCGAGGGCGAGTCGAAGGGCTGGACCTCCACCCCGATCCTGGCCGCGTTCGGCCTCGCCGCGGCGGTCGCGATCGCCTTCGTGGTCATCGAGATGCGCTCGGCCAACCCGATGATGAACCTGGGCTTCCTGCGCATGCCGGTGTTCAGCGGCGGCCTGATCTCGATGGGCCTGTGGGCGTTCGGCGTCTTCGGCATCTACTTCTACACCGCGATCTACCTGCAGAACGTGCTCGGCTTCTCGCCCACCGAGGCGGGCGCCGCATTCGTGCCGATGGCCCTGGTGATGGCCGTAATGGCGACCCTGGCGCCGCGCCTGGAGGCACGCTTCGGCGCCGGCCGGACGGTCGCCGCCGGCCTGCTGATCATGGCGGTTGCGCTGGGCATCATCGCCACCTTCGGCGAGGGCACGACCTACACCGACCTGCTGCCCTGGTTCGTCCTCTACGGACTCGGTGGTGGCCTGCTGGTGCCGCTCAACAACGTCATCATCGGCGCGCTGCCGAGCGAGCGGGCCGGCATCGCCTCAGGCATGCTGAACGTCTCCCGCGAGGTGTTCGGCCTGCTCGGCGTCACCATCCTCGGCGCGGTCCTCTCCAACCGCTCCGCGGCGGCGACCGGCACCGAACTCCACCGCTACCTGTCCGGCTATCAGTTCTCACTTATGGTGGCCGCGGTCCTGGTCGCCGTGGGCGCCCCCATCGCGTACTTCTCGATGCGCAAGGTCCGCACGCCGGAGCCGGACTCGGAGGCCGCCCTCGAGCCGCCGATCCTCGAAACGGTCTGAACCGTCACCACCAGATGGCCCGGCGCGAAAGCGTCGGGCCATCTTCCCGATCGTTCACGGCGTCAAATGGGCGACCAGATCGGCGACCGAGCCGGTGCGGGCCCGGGCGTGCCCGGTGCCGGCCCAGAGGTTGAGCGAACCGGCGTCGCCCAGCTTGGCCGCGGCGGCCCGGATCGGTGCGGTCAGGTGGTGAATCGCCGGGTAGCCGATCGGGGCGGCCTTCGAATATGCCTCAGTGAACCGGTTGGCGAAACCGCGCGCCGGTTGGCCGGTGAAAGCGCGCGTGACGACGGTCTTCTGGTAGACGCGTTTCAGCATCGCGTCGCGCTGCGCTTCCCGGGTGGCCGCCTCGTCGGCCAGCAGGAATGCGGTGCCGCATTGAACCGCTGCCGCGCCCTTTTCGAGGAGTGCGTAGGCGTCGGCCGCGGACATCACGCCACCGGCGACGATCACCGGTTTGTCGGTGCACGCCCGCACTTCGGCCAAGACCTGTTCGGCGCTGGTGTCGCCCTGGAAATGCGCCGGGTCGGTGGTCGAGGAATGCGCGCCGGCTGCGCCGGCCTGCGCGATCAGCCCATCGGGTTGCACGGCCAGGGCGCGGCGGGCCTCGTCGCGGTCGGTCACGGTTATGAGTACGCGGGAGCCGGCGCGCCGCAACCTTTCCACTATGGTGCGTTCCGGAACTCCGAAGGTGAAGCTGACGACCGGCACGGCGTACGTCTCGGCAAGCGCGACCTTCGCGCCGAAGCTGTCGTCATCGTGGAGCCGCAGCGGCGGCAGATCGACCTGGAATCGCTCGGCTTCCGGTTGCAGAAGCCGGCGATAACGCTCGAGCGCCTCGACGTCGGGAGCCGGGGGCATCGGCACGAAGATGTTCAGCCCGTGCGGGATGTTCCGGACCGCGCGCAGTTCGTCCTCGACGGTCTCCGGCTTCTTGTACCCGGCAGCGAGAAATGCGAGCGCACCCGCATCGGCCGCACCGGTGACCAGCGCGGTCGTCGTGGGGCCGCCGGCCATCGGTGCGACGACAACGGGCCGGATGAGGTCGTCCATGCCTCGACCCTAGTAGTGCCATTTCTGGTTGCCGGCGCCGGTGCATTCCCAGATCTGGGCCGGGGTGCCGTTGCCCGCGTCGCCGTCGGGGACGTCGACGCATTTGTCGGCCTGGCCGCTGACCAGGTCGTAGGAGGTGTTGTAGGAGAACTGCTGTGACGCGTCGCCGTTGCAGGTGGCGAGTTCGAGGTGGGCGCCGTCGCCGGTGGATCGGATCGCGACGCATCTACCGCGCACGCGCAGGGTGCCGTCGTTGGCGAAAGTGAACAGTTGCGGTTCGGTGGGGCGGCAGGCCCAGAGCTTGAGTTCGCCCGTGGTGCCGGGGGCGTAGAGGCAGGTGCCGGTCTGGAAGTTCTGGATCTGCCGGCCGGTGGGCGACGGCTTGGCCGTGGCGGCCAGTTGCTTTGTCGGCGGGGTGCGGTGGCTCGGCTCGGACGACGATGCCGACGCCGAAGGCGATGCCGACGGGGAATGTCTAGGGGACGTGGTGCTGGGAGCCGGTTCGACGAAGGCGGCCGCCGAGGCTGAGGGACTGGGGCTTGCGGTGGGGACCTCGTCGGCCGAGGCGTTTCTGAGTGACGGCCGGACGGCGATGAGGATGGCGGCCAGGACGGCGAGGGCCGCGGCCGCGATCAGCCAGCGGGTCCGGATGCGTTTCGGTGGCTCGGGGTGGTCCGGCTTCTCCTCGACCTCGTGGACGCGCTGCCTGATGTACGCGTATTGGCGCGTCTGCGCCGTCGACGCCTCCTCGGCCGCCTCGCGGAGCAGCCGTTCGGCCGTCTCGGCGTCCGCCCGGCGCGCCGGATCCTTCTCCAGGAGGGCGGCCAGCGCCGGGCCCATCGCGCCGGCCTGCTCGGGCGGCGCCGGCGGCTCGGTGGCGAGCGCGGCCAGGGTGGCCATCGGCGACGATTTCGCGTACGGCGGTTTGCCCTCGACCGCCGCGTACAGCGTCGCGCCGAGTGACCAGAGGTCGGCCGCCGGGCCGATCTCGCCGTCCAGTGCCCGCTCCGGGGCCAGGTAGGACGGTGAGCCCAGCACGATGCCGGTGCTCGTCATGCTGCTGTCCCCGGCCGCCGTCGCCAGGCCGAAATCGGTAAGCACCACCCGGCCGTCCTCGCCGAGCAGCACGTTGGCCGGCTTCACGTCGCGGTGCAGGATGCCTGCCCGGTGGGCCGCTCGCAGCGCCGCCAGGACCTCGAGCCCGACCCGGGCGACCTGTTCCGGCGCCATCGGCCCGTCCGTGCTGACGACTTCGAAGAGTGACCGCGACCGGACCAGCTCCATGACGATCCAGGGCCGGCCGCCGGCGAAGACGACATCGAAGATCCGCACGACGTTGCGGTGGTCGAGCCGGGCGATCGCCCGGGCCTCCCGGATCGTACGTTCCGCCAGGTCACGTTTGTCCTCGGGCGCCATGCCGGCGGGCAGCACCAGCTCCTTGACCGCGACGTCCCGGCCCAGCAGCTCGTCGCGGGCCGCCCACACCCGCCCCATGCCGCCGCGCCCCAGCTCACCTACCAGCCGGTAACGTTCCGCAACCACCCGAGCCCCGATTTCCGACACGACGGAACGGTACCGGCCCCAGCGCAACCGGAGCCGGGTGACCCGCCCTGTGACATCCGTCATAATCAATTGAAGAGCGTCGACTGTCGCGTGTGGACAGTGAACAACCAACGCTCAGAGCTGGCCCGAAGGTCAACCCGGCCAAGGTGCTTCGACCGTGAAGTATCAGAAGTAGTAGGGCTCGAACGACGAGCATGACTTGAGTCGGCTAGGTGACAGTTCCTGGCTTCGTTCGATCGAGACGGTTACGCAGAGACGACCAAAGGAGGCCCGAGGTGGAGCCGGAAGAGACGGCCGCCCTGGTGCGCCGGGCGGCGGCGGGCGACCAGAGCGCGTGGGGAGCGCTGGTCACCGCGTACGCGGGCCTGGTCTGGGCGATAGCCCGCACCCACCGTCTCGGCGCGGCCGACGCCGAGGATGTTGCCCAGACGACCTGGGAAAAATTTGCCCGGACGATGGGCAAGGGCGACATCAACCAGCCGGAACGTGCCGGGGCCTGGCTCGCGACGACCGCCCGCCGGGAGTCGCTGCGCGTGCTGGCCATCCGCAACCGGGTCCTGCCGACGGGCGACCTGGGCTGGATCGGGGCTTCGCCGACCGAAGAAAACCCCGAGGAGGTCGCGCTTGCGCGCGAGGACAGCGCTCACGCCGTACGCGTGTGGCAGGCGCTCCACCTCCTCGGCGAGAACTGCCAGCAGCTGCTCCGGGTCATGATGGCCGACCCGCCACCCTCGTACGCCGATGCCGCCGCCGCCCTCGGCGTGACGGTCGGCTACCTCGGCCCCACCCGCAAGCGCTGCCTGGAGAAGCTCCGGAAGCTCGTATCAGAACCGGTGGAGAGCGGTCATGACTGGTGACAGGGGTGGCCCGCCGCCCCGCGAGGAGGACACCGACGCCATGGACCTGGACGCCGTGCTCCGCGAAGTTGTCTCCCGGGTGGACCCGGTTCCCCCGGCGGTCGAACGGTACGCGCACGCCGCGTACGCGTTCCGCACCGCCGACGAGGACTTCGCCGACCTGGAGTGGGATTCGTGGACCGACGACGCCGAGGCGCTGACCCGGGGCCCGGACGGCACGCGCATGCTCGTCTTCGGGCCGGCCGGTGAGGCGGGCACCAGCATCCATCTGGGGCTGACCCGCACGGCGACCGGGCTCGACCTGGACGGCCTGGTGGAGCCGCCGGGTCCGGGAGAGGTCGAGGTGGAGTTCCGCGGGGGTGTCATCCGCCGGCCGGTCGACAGCGGGGGACGGTTCGACGCCGACCTGCCCGCGGTGCGTTCGATCCGGTTGCGGCTGCGGGGACCCGATTCGGCACCGACCGTCACCGGCTGGGTGGCGCTCGGCTGACGCCCGGAAAGCGAGACAGCAATGCCCGAAGCGACCAGCTTCCCCAACCCGTGGGCGTTCGACCCCCGCGTGCGGTACGACGGCAGCGTCTACTACCTGGCCGGTGAGGTTCTCGTCGGGGCCGAGCCCGAAGGGCCCCGGGTCGTCAGCAACCGGCTGCGCGAGTTCAACGCGGTGCAGATCGATGAGGACAACCCGCTCTCCGAATATGTGACCCGCTGGGTTCTGCCGCCCGGTCGCTCGGTCACCCGAACCCTGCGGGAACTGCGATCTCTGCCCGGGGAGACGCGGGTCGGTGTCAATCATGTGTACGCCGCGAGCCGAGAGAGGATCCCGGTCATCGGCCAGCCGAAGCTGCACGGCGGCGCCGGCGACGATCCGGTTCCCGCACCCGAGGTGGTCGCCTCCGGCTCGGGCGGCCGCGTGGTGCGGGTCGCGGTGGTGGACACCGGGCTCGACCCGAACGCCATGACGCTGCCCCTGTTCCGTGATCACCAGCGGCACGGCGTGCACGAGCCGGACGCCGTCTACGAGAACGCCGCGGCCCGGCAGATCGGCCTGATGGGCGGCCACGGCACGGTCGTGGCCGGCATCATCGCCCGCTACGCGCCGGAGGTGCACCTCTCGTCGATTCAGGTGCTGAGCGTCGCCGGGATCACCGACGACGTCACCCTGGCCAACGCGGTCCAGCGCGCGTTCGACGGCGGCGCCGAGATCGTCAACCTGTCCCTCGGCTGCGTCTACGACGGTTCGCTCGGCCCGCTCGCCCTCGACGCGGTCCTCAGCAATCGGCCGGCCGGGACGGTGGTGGTAGCGGCGGCCGGCAACGTGGAGAAGCCGGAGCCCAACTTCTACCCGGCCGACCGGTCCGACGTCATCGCGGTCGCCGCCATGAACACCGCGGTCGTGCCGGCTGTCCCGGCCGGGTTCAGCAACACGGCACCCTGGGTCGACGTCTGCGCGCCGGGGGTGATGCTGCACTCCACGTACGTCGTCGGCACCTGGAGGTACGGGGCGACACCGCAGACCTTCAACGGATATGTCGCCTGGAGCGGAACCTCGTTCGCCACGCCGTACGTGGTGGCGCGCATCGCGTCGACGACCGGGGCCGGCCAGACCGCCGAGGCAGCCGCGAACAACCTGCTGACCTTGCCGCCGCTGCATGGCGTTCCCGGTTACGGCCTCTACCTGGAAGCGCCGCCCGACCCGACACTGTAGTCAGCCGGCTCCGTAGCAGACGAAAGCGGCCGCCGCCGGCTGCACGGCCGCGAGCGCGGCCGCCGGCGACCGTCCGGCCCGCAACCCGGCGTGCAGGTGCAGCATGACGTCTCGGGTGGCGCCGTCGCGTACCGGCGCCACCGCGGCGATCACCGCGCGGGTGCCGAGCGCGAGCAGCGCGGCCGCGAACCCCATGATCTCGTCGCCGCGGTGCACGGTGAACATGCCCAGGTCGCAGGCGGACAGCACGACCAGGCCGGGCGGCCGGCGCAGCGTCTCCAGGTCGTAGACGGTGAGCGGCCCGTCGCTCAGCCGCAGCGCCGAGAACTGCGGGTTGTCGGCCCGGAAACTGCCGTGCGCGGCGACGTGGACCCGGCGCGCGCCGTCGATCGCGTCGAGCGCCTCGGCGACACCGCCGGTCAGCACCCGGGCGCCGCCGTACAGCCCGGCCAGCGTCTCCACCTCGTCGATCGCGGCGGGCAGACCCGGCCCGGCGATCACCACCGTTTCCCCGCCCGGCGGCTCGGCGCTGGCGGCGCGCAGCCAGCCGGTCGCGCTGGGCGCGACCGAGACCGTACGGTCGTGGCAGCTCGGCAGCACGTGCCAGGGCACGCCGTGCAGCCGTCCCGACGGCACGACCACCAGTTCCCGGTCCCCGAGCCGCGAGCGCAACGGGCCCAGCAGAGCCCGGTCGAGCCGTTCCGCCCCGCTCGCCACCGGCCGGTCGCGCAACGCCATCCGCTGCAGCGCGAACCGCAGCGCCCGCACCTCGGCGTTCATCGCCCCGACCGGCCCCAGCTCGTGCCGGCTGAACCGGCCCCCGGCCAGCACGACCGCGTGCAGCGTCTCCTCGATCGCGATCAGCTCGACCAGCGCGCGTCCGTCCAGGCCGGACACCAGCCCCCGCAGACCGGGACCGCCGGCCGGCGGAACGCGGTCAACCGGCCCGATCTGCCGCACCCGGTCGCGGATCGAGCGTTCCAGGAGCGCCTGCCGATGCCCGTAGCGCCGCGCGTCCCGCCCCTCGGCCACCGCCTGCTCCCGGTCGGCGGCGACCGCACGCAGTTCGGCGATGTCGGCCGCGAACCGGGCGTCGTCCGGTGGCCGGGCGGGCCGGCGCTGCTGGGCCGCGGCCCGCCCGCGCTCGGCCCACAGAAGCAGCTGCTTCGCCGGCCCGGCCACGCTCAGGGCGGTGCGCACCAGTTCCAGCCCGTGCTCGGCCGCGCGTACCCGCAACTCCGTCGCCCCCAGCGTGAGCCGATGCTCGTCGAGCGCCCGCAGCCCAGCCCGCAGGGCCGCCTCGGCACCCCGCCGGTTACCGCCCGCGATGCGCAGCAGCGCCTCGGCGTGCCAGGCACTGACCCGCTGCGCGGCCGGGGCGTCGCTCCGGCGGGCCCGGCGCGCCTGCCGCAGCAGGCCGGTCGCCTCCTCCGGGCGCCCCGCGGCGAGAGCGCAGCGGGCCGCGATCAGCACGGCGTCGGCGGCCGGAACCGCCCAGCCGGCCGCCCGCAGCTCGGCCGCGTTCGACGTCGCCGCCCGCTGAACCTTCTGGTCACGGCGGCCCGCGGTCCAGTCCGTACGCAATCGGCCGTAACGGGCGACGGCCGCCCAGCCCGGACGGCCCTGCCGGTCGAAAGCCCGCCCGGCGAGCCGGGCGGCCCCACCGGCCGCATCGAGATCACCGCACGCGAGGGCCGCGGCGGCGAGCAGAAGACGGGCCTCGGCCAGGTCGGCGCCCATCCGGCGGCGCGCCAGTTCCCGTACGGCGGTGGCCGCGACCTCCCGAGCCTCCCCGTGCAACCCGGCCGCGAGCAGCACGTCACACCGGTCCATCAGGATCATCGCCGTCGGCAGCCGGTTGCCGACGTAGTAGACCTCGGCCGCCGCGAGATGCGTCAGCGCGGTGACGACCCGGCCGGCCCGCCCGTCCGCGAACCCCCGGTTCCATCGCACGTCGGCGACAGCCAGATCCTGGCCCAGCTTCTGATAAAGCTCCTCGGCCCGTTCCAGGTCGGCCTCGGCCGCCTCGGAACGCCCGCGATAGGCCTGCAGAACCCCGCGGTTGTTGAGAAGCTTCGCCTCCCACAGCCGGTCACCCTCCCGGCGGAACACCGCGAGCGCCCGGCCGTACTCCGCGAACGCCTCATCGAACAGCCCCTGCCGCTGCGCCACGACCGCCAGCTGCATCCGCAGGCGGGCTGCCTCGAGCCCTTCCAGCACCGGGGCAGCCCGCTTACCCAGCTGAATCGCCTCGGCGATCGCCCCCTGGTCGGCCCGCACCAGGGCCAGACTCATCCGCCCCTGCGCGGCGAGCACCGCAAGCCCGGCCTCATCGGCGACAACAACCGCCCGCCGCAGATGCCCGGCAGCCGACCGCATGCGGTTACTCTCCCGGCCGGCCAGCCCGAGCACCCGCTCAGCCGCCGACTCGGCCGCCCGATCCCCGGCCTTCCGCGCCCGCGCCCGAACACGCAGCGCTTCAGCGCGCGCCCGCCGCGGATCGGTCGGGACGAGGCGCATCGCTCCTTCGGCGAGCTCAAGTTCGGTCATTGTCTGTTGTCTCTACCGCACTGGCCCCAAGAGCACGACGCCTTTACGCCCGCCATGCAGGATCAACGCTGCGGCTCAGCCCCCGGCGTGTGACCCTCGTCGATACGATCGGAGGGGATGGCCAGATCCCACACCCCGCACCGCGAGGAGCCGGAACACCGGGCGTCCGGCGACGACGGTGCCGGAGGCGGACGTCTCCGGCGTCGGCCGCCCGCAACGGGCGCCGCCGGCGACGACAGCGTGTCCGGGGCTCAGGAACGGGTCGGCGACGTTGCCCGACTAGGGCGTATCGGAAGCGCAAGCGCACCGACCGGCTCACGGACTGAAGGCCCTGGGCCGATCAAGGGACCGGCGGCGAAGATTCCATTGAAGCCACCCAACAACCGGCACAATCTCAGTGGCATCCGGCCGAAGAACCCGGCCAGGGACAAGAACACCGTCGTGCTGCCCGGCACGGATATGGCGGGAGACCTGGCGGATATCTTCGCCGGACGAGGTACGTGGTCCGACAAGACCAGCCGCTATGAGGTGAACGGCCGCACGTACGGGGTGGAATCGACCGGAACTGTCTTTCCGGAGTCAGGTCCCGGCTTCGTCAACCTGTCACGATCCCAATACAAGATTCTCCAGCAGCTCATCGGCTCGGACGGCGACGTCGATGCGGCCCGGGACGCGTTGCGCCGGGACCCGAGCATCGCTGATGCTGACTGGCCGGCGGCGCTGGAGGTTTTCCAACACCACAAGAGCTACAAGGGCGGGGCATGACGTACGGAATCTATTTCGACAGCAGGACGCCGGCCGAAGCGTTGCGGGCGGCCCTGCACGCCGTCTACAACGTGCCGCTCGACCTGGTGTACGCCGGACCGTACGAGGCGCTCAACGACCACGCCGGGCCGGACCCGGTCGCCCTGATCACCCCGGTCGACGGCCCGTTCGGCAACGAGTTCAGCGCAGGCGACAAGCTCCACGAGCTGACCCGCACCGGCGAGCTGGACCTGGCCCAGGCGATCTGCCGGGTAGCCCACACCAGAGCACTGCTGGACGACGGCAGCCAGGCCCCGGACTACTGGATTCTGGTCGCCGCGGACGGCAGCTACGGAAGAGTTCAGACCGACCCGGACAGCGACGAGCTCACCATCCTCTACGCCCTCGAACCCATAGCCGGCGAGCCAGACCTGCCGGTCGAGCCCCCGCCGGACTGGGCCCGAACCTGGTGACCGACGCGCTGGGATCGGAGGCGCTGCCACCCGCCCGTCTTTCCTGGGCGCACCAGGCCGTGACTTCGCCAACACTCTCCAAACATGACAATTGTCAGCGATCCCGCTGACTCCACTCACCGTGAGCTGATGACAGCACTCACTGGGTTGAGGCCGCCCCCGCAACGAGGCTTATCGATGACAACACAAGCCAGACGATGATTATCAGCAGGAGGAACGATGACACATCGGCAACGGCTCACGATGATCGTCGTAACGTTGGCGGCGGCGTTGGGTCTCAGCTTCGCAGGTGCGGGTGTGGCCAGTGCCGCCCCGAGTGCCCCGGCGGCCGCTCCGCCGGTAACCGCCCTCGCCACACCGATCACCGGCACGGCCGCCAACGGCGGCTCCTTCGCCGGCAGCTTCACCCCGTCGAAATTCTCGACGCAGAACGGAAAACTGCTGGCCACCGGCGTACTGACCGGCGCGGTCACTGACTCGTCCGGCGCCACCGTCGGCACCGTCACCCGCACCGTCAGCATGCCCGTGGGCATCGCCGCCGCGACGTGTCAGGTGCTGAACCTCGTCCTCGGACCGCTGCACCTCGACCTGCTCGGCCTGGTCGTCGACCTGAACCAGGTGCACCTGGTCATCACCGCGGTGCAAGGGGCCGGCAACCTGCTCGGCAACCTGCTGTGCGCCATCACCCACCTGCTCGACGGCACCCCCACCGCGGGTGGTCTGTCCGCGCTCCTCAACGCCATCCTTGCTCTGCTCGGCCAGCTCTGACCCGTTCAGCTCTGACCGGTACGTCCGACGCAGTCGCACCCCGCCAGGTGCGGCTGCGTCGCCGTCGTCACTGCAACCAGCCGGCGCCCTCGGCGAGACGGACCGCTTCCAGGCGGTTGCGGGCGCCGGTCTTGCGGAGGATCGCCGAGATGTAGTTCCGAACGGTGCCGGTGCTCAGGTGCAGCTCGGCGGCAACCTCAGTGGACGGCACCCCGGACGCGGCCACGCTCAGCACGTTGAGCTCGCGCGGCGACAGTGGACTGCGCGGCGCCGCCACCATCGCCACGGCCAGGCTCGCGTCGATGACCCGTTCACCCTCGGCGAGCCGCCGAATGCCGCGAACCAGCTCACACGGGGCAGCCTGAGTGCCGACGACGCCGTCGATGCGCAGGTCAAGCGCCCGATTGAGCAGTCCCGGCTCGTCCGGCCCGGCCAGCACCAAGGTAGCGCAGCCGGGCTGCTCGGCGGTGAGCCGGCCCATCGTGGCCAAGCCGTCGCCGGCCAGGAGCGCGATGTTGACCACGGCCACGTCCGGCGGCACCGCGCGGGCCATGTCCGGCGCCTGGTCAAGGGCGCCGAGCTCAGCGACCACCTCGAGGTCCTCCTCCAAGGACAAGGTCGCGGCCAGGGCGCCACGGAGCAGATTTATGGGTTCGACGAGCAGAATGCGAATCACGACGGCCTCCCAGCCAGGGTCAAAGCTTCGGTACGGCCGAACTGGTGCCGGCCGGTTTCCGGATCCCTGCGGGAGTTCGTTCAGCTGGGAGGGCCCGCGTAGCGGACGGTGCGCCCGCGCGCGACGAATTCGACGGCCAGACGACGGCCGGTGGCCACCACTTCCGGCCGCCACGACGAGGAGACGGTGCAAATCGCGGGCCCGTTGCTGCCACCGGCGTCACGTGCCTGGCCGGTGGAAGTCGATTGATCGCCCGGCTGCCTCGGCGGAGCCGGGAGCGGCACCGTCCGCGGTTGAACCGGCGCTGCCGACGGCGTGGCCAGGCCACGCGCGGACGCTTGCGAGAACCGGCACACCGGCGCGGACGCCGACTGGTGAGATACGGCGACACTCGGCAACGCCGTGATTTGGGTCAACACCGGCGTACGGTTCTGCGTCGCGCCGGGCACCTGCGGCCCGGCGGCGAGTCGGGTGTGCTGCGGTCCGGGCAGCTGCGGCCAGTCGGGGAGTTGAGCCTGCTGTGTGCGCGGCCACGAGGGCAGCCGCGGCGAAGCCGCGAGTTCGGCCCGGGGAAGGTCAGGCATCGCGGCGGGCTTCGGCAGAGAAGGAAGCGGGATGGGCTTCGACAACTCATGCCGGGCGACTGCCGCCCGCGCCGAGGTCACCGTAGTTCGCGCAGCGTGCCGCACCGCGCCCGACGGAAGCCGACCCGGTTTCGGCGTCTGGGCCTGCACCCGCCGCACCGTCTTGCCGACCCGAACGCTTTGAACCTGTACCTTCTTCGCGGCCTGGGCCTTCGCCGCGTGGACCGTCGGCGTCTTCGCCGTCGGCCGATGGATCCTCGGCGGGTGAGCCTTGGGAGCGGTCGACTTCGGAACGGTCGGCTTACGCTCCCGAAGGGCCTTGCCGGCGCCAGCGGCTGTGGCCTTGACCGTGCCGACCGGATCGGTCGCGCCGACTTGACCGCTTGGCAGGCCAAGCGACCCCGAATCGGCCCGCGCAGCATGATCAAAGAAGCTGAGCACGAGATACGCCGCAACAGCCGCCCCGAGCAGCACAAACAGCCGAACAATGCGCCGAGTCACCTCGGCCGCACGGTCCTCTCCTTGCGCAACTCCGCTCAGCATCCAGAAGTATTTACCCATCCCTGGCAAGCTGACACACACCGACCAGTAGGGACGGTGAGGCCGGCGAGCGAGCGGAAGGTGACAGTCCGCTCGTCACGCCCGAGATTCTCGTCGATCGGCCGAGCGACCGCACGAGTCCGGGCTTTCGCGCGGGAGCGAAGCTGGGAACGGAGGCCAGCCTGGCCGACCGAGTGGCCGAGCACGTGCGGATGAGTGGGCACGGCGTGAGCCCCGCCGAACGCAGCTCCTGGTCGCGGAGCCTGTCGATCCTCGCGCATGACCTCGCGGACGCGGGCCCGCGGCATCCTGCTGGGGTTCAGACGAGGCCCGGTTTGTCGGGGACACGTTGCCACCACCATGCGTCGCCGCCGTGTGCTGGCGGTGTCGTCGTCTGGTGGGTGAGCGCCTTGAACTTTTCGTCGACGCGGCCAATTGCCCATCGGAACCGCCCGGTCGCGGCGGCCGGTAGCCAGGTGAGTGCCGTCTCCAGTTGGTCGCGGGTGCTCAGGTCGTCGCGGTAGAAGTCGGTTGGGTACCAGCTGTCGGGTGGCCAGCCAGCGGCAATCCGTTCGATGAGCTGTTCCCAGACGGCGAGGTAGGTGCGGGCGTGCCGGACCGCGTCGTGGGAATCCTCGGGCAGTACCGTGTCCTCGTCGGCGAGCCAGGCGGCCAGTTCGTCAGTGACTGGTGTCGGCACTCGGTGCTCGCGGATCACTTCCGGCAGGCGCTCGACGCGCACCGAGGGGAACTGCGGGACGGGCTTTTCGACCGCGTCCAGCCGGTACGCCGCGAGGTCACCGTCCTCCTCGTCGTAAACGCGTGCCCTCGTCCGCGTGCCGTCCGGGGTGATCAGCCAGAACGCCGATGGTGGGAATTCCTGGGCCACCCAGAGCACCGATGTGCCCAGCCGAGCGGCGATGAGCTGGGCGACGACAGCAACGTCGGGCTCCTTGGCCGCGCCAACACCGAGGTAGATGTCGAGCAGCCAAGACAGGTCCCCGCCGACCGGCTCGTAGGTGCACAGGACGGGCGAGTCCCAGGCGCGGTCCTCGGCGTCGCGTTCGGCGATGTCGACCGCGTCAGCCGGCACGCCGACCAGGTCGGCGAGCGCGGCGGCGAGGGCGGCTCGGTCGAAGTCGCCGGCGAGGAGCAGGTCGTATGTCATCCCTGGTAGTTCCCGTCGTAGATGGCCTTGGCTTTGGCAATCGCGTCCGGATTGTTGATGAACCGCGGGTCACGCGTGAAAGCGGGGACCTTCGCCGGATCTCCGCCGGCCTTCGCGATTTCGGTCAGGGCGGTGTACTCGTTGCGGTCCAGTTTCACGATGCCGGGGCCTGAGTCGGGATAGACGGTGCCGCTCGGTTCCACGCCGTACGACCTCCCGTTGATCTCGTAGCGGCTGGTGGGCGCGTCCCAGCGGGCGTTGCCCGCTGCGATCTGCGCTACATCGTCCCGCATCGCGTCCTCGTTGCCGCGCAGGACGACGCTGTTCTTCCGGCCCACCATGCCGCTGCGCGCGCCGGCCACGGTGTGCCGCGCGTTCGGAGGGTTTGAGAGTCTTGCCCCGAGCTGAGCCCACGACGTCGTCCGCGACCGGCCACGGCGGCCCAGCCGGCACCAAGCGCGTCCCGGCGCCCGCAGTTTCCGGCGTGCCCTTCTTGCCGGCCGCGGCGATCCGGTCGGCCGCTTTGGCGTCCGCCTCGAGGATCTCGGAGACGTTGCGTTCCTCGATGTTCGCGGTCTGCTCGGTCACTTTCGCGATGGACTCGGATGCGTGCTCGGCCGCCTGGGCCGCGTCCTTGGCGAGCGCGCGGAATACTGCGCCCAGTTCGCCGTCGGCCATCAGAACCCGAGCCCGCCGACGGCCAACGAGAACCTGGCGCCGTGTTGACGCATCTGGGCGGCGTGCTCGCGGAGGATGCCGAGTTGCGTACGCACCGCCGCCGGATCGATCGACACCTGGGTAGGCTCGGCCGCGCCTGCACCGCCCGACTGCGACCAGTCGAGCCCTGACATCGCCTGGCCGATCTTGGCGAACAGCGGTTTTGCCGCCGCCTCGATGACCTCGCCGATCACATGCTGTTGCAGGTCCATGATCAGGGACTTGATCAGCCGCTCGGCGCCTTCAATGATCAGCGGGACGGCCACCTCCGCAAGACCGGCCGTGGCCACTGCAGCGGCCTGGTCGGCAACGAACGCGGCGGCCATGCCGATGAGGACCGCGATCGCCTCCGCCTTCTGCGCCACGATGTAGCCCGCAGCCGCGTCCAGAGCCATGGCAAGGGTGGCGCAGCCGGTAATGATCTCGTTCACGTGCTGGTCCGACATCGTGCCCCAGCCGGAGCGCATCGCCTCGGTGGAGGCGCCCTGGTGGGCTTCGGCGAGCGCGTGTACAGCGCGGGTGGCGTCCTCATGGGTGGTGCCCTACCGCTTGCCCGAACTCGCGCGTCAAGGACGCGGACAGCCGGACGACGTAGCGTATTTCTGTGGGGACGGCGATCCTCCTGCATCCCGCAACGATGCTTCTCGCCGCATCATTTGGGACCCCACTCACGGCCACGAGCGCTCAGGGCTGAATCTCGCGCGGCACCTTAAACCCCAAACTCGGCCTCCGCGGGGCCGGATGGATCGTGCGTCTCGCGTTCCAAGCGGCACTGTGCTGAAGCCGGTGCCGCGTCACCGCGCGAGAGGACCATCTGTGTCAGAGAAGGAACCCAATCCGCCCGCCCGGCCCCTCCGGCATGGCGAGACCTGGATCTGGACGATTACGAGCAGAACTGGGCCGCCCCGTCAGCGCGCGAATAGTCAGAGACCCGTAAGGCACCTCGTTAGGAGGCGCACTACGGGTCTGACTTCCTTCGTAGTCACGCCGCTGCCTGTCAGTAGTAGTAGGCGTGAGCGGTCGTGGGTGCCTTTCCGGCCCGGGTGTAGCCGCGCAGGATCGAGGCGGCCACCTGAGCGAACAGGCCCTTGTCGACCTCGGGCGAGGTGCCCTGCGAGTCTCCGGTGGTCGCGTCGTAGAGAAGCCCACCGATCGGCCGACCGTTGTCGTCGGACGGGAGGAAACGGCGTATCGGCACCTCGAACGTCACGAAGCCGATCTGCTGATCGGCTTCCCAGCGGTAGAGCACTTGCACACCGGCCGTATCTCCCTGGGCCCATATTCCGATCGAGGCGGTCACTGCTCGAACCCCCTGTTCCGGTCGATGTCCGTCATCCTTGTCGTTGATAGCCGAAGCCCTCTCTGGCCGCTGCTCCGGATCCCATGCAAAGCCGGCTTCGTTTGTTGCCGAGTGTGCCCGTAGGTAGCTGGGATCTCCGGTAGTCGCCATGACGTTGGCCTCGTACCGTTCGTGGTTGAGCAGGTCAACGTCCGCCGGGTGCAGATTGCCGTCAACCAGCCGTTGCCATGCCTCGGCCATTCGCGGGTTCGCGTCGAACGCCCCCACGATGTCGTCACCGTATATATCGAGTAGGTGTTCGTCGCGAAACACATGGTCCTTGATGGTGATGACGTCCTCGGTGCTGAAGCCGTATTTGCTGGCACTTTCGGCGACCGATGCAATGTCGTCGTCGCTGGATCGGATCCGGTCGTACGTCCCGTTCGCCGCCGGTCTGCAGTACGACACCGGCGTCGTCCCCCCTTGCCCGAGCTGGCCGAGCAGGCCATTGAGGCTGTCGATCAGCTCTCCGACCTTGCCGGCCACGCCTTGCAGCCGGCTCAGGCTTCCAACCAGGTCCTTAAGCCACTTACTGATCTTGGCGGCATATGAGGCGCACAACGCGCTGACCTGTTCGACCACCGGCGGGGGCGAATCCGAACGAGGCGAGTTCCTGGTTCGCTTGCAAGATCAGCCGGGAGACCAACGTGGCGATGGCGTCGCGAACCATCATGCGTACGCCGGCGATCAGCTGACCGGCCGCCTCGGTGAGGTCGCCAAGGTTGTGGCGGCCTGAGCCAGGCCGTCGACCGCCCCCTTCTCCCGGCCCACCCAGTTTCGGTACGCATCGGCCGCGTTGCCGGTCTATTCGGCGGCGTCCCAGCGGACGGCTCGGTCCAGGTCACCGGCTCGATCGTCCAGCGCGCCGGCCACGTTGTGCCAGGTCAGCGGTGAGCGGCGATCTGTGCGAGATCTCCGGCCAGCCAGTCGAGCGCCTCGGAAAGCGGCTTGACGTGATCGATGATGCACGCAACCCCGTACTGGAACAGCGCTCCGGTCGGATCAGAGATGACGGCGAGTGCGTCGAGCCTGCGATCCCGTCGCACCGCGTCTCGATGTCCTGCGCGATCCGCACCCCGGACCAGGGGTCGACCGGCGCGTTGGACGCGCTCGCAACGAGCGGATCGGCAGTGCTCGTCGCGTGTTCGGGATTCGGTCCGCGGGCGCCCGTCCGAGCCGTCATAGTCGCTGACGGTGGAGCGCAGCGCGGTCGCGGTGTCGTGAGAGTCGCCGACGGACTTGGAAAACGCCACCTGCCTGTCGAAGGAGAAGTCGCCTGAGTTTCGGATGATCACGTTGTAGTGGCTTGCCTTTGATGTGCTCGGATTAGTCATCACCTGAGGCAGCCCATGTCGCGAGCACTGCGCGACAACCGGGCATATCCGTGTTCCGCGACCTTGCTTACCGCCAACAGATCGGCGCTCTTCCACTCATGCGGACGAGGTCGCAAAAGTGGCCACTCTGGCTGGAAGACGGTCGGTAAGGACTGTGCGTACGGACGGTGTCCAATTGCGGCCACCGGCACGAGGATCGGGCTATGGCAGACAAGTACCGGGCGGTCCTGGCGATGGTGGCCGGGCCGGGCCTGCCGAATTGGGGCGAGCTCACCCGCTCCGTATTACCGGCGGTGTTTCGGGCGCTCGGGCTGGACTGGGGCCAGGCCGAGCACGTGCGGTCCGGAGGCGGTCTATTGATCGTGCTGCCGGCGGAGGCCGCGGGACGACTCGCTGGCGGCTTCGTACAGGAACTGGCCGACTCGTTGGCCGAGCGTCCTAAGCCGATGCGGCTGGGCCTCGGCCTGGCCATCGGCGTGTGCCACAGCGACAGCAGAGGTTGGTACGGGGACGTCGTGACGACGGCTCGCGCGCTCGCCGGGACGCCACCGGCCGAAGGCGACGGCGACGTGTGCCTCACAGCCAGTGACGCCGTGCGGGAGCTGATATCCACCTACGGCGAGGCGACCGACATGGTCCTCACCGCAACCGGCAGCCGATCGGAACCCGGACCGCCGCCGGGCATTGACACATCCGGCTCAGTCGAGCGGCCGGATATCGCGGGCGTGATCGAGGCCGTCGCGGCGCCGGTGGCGACGTTCGCGGAGGAGCTGCCGGTGCTGCTCTCGGCCGATGTCGCGCCCTCCGACGTGCTCGCCTGGATGTACAGGGCGCTCGGCGTGGACAGCCCGCTGTTGCTCGACGATCGGCGCGGCCGCCGGCTGCTGGCCGGGCTGATGCGCTGCTACCGGATGCGGGGCACAGCCTGCGGTCTGGCCGAGCTGATTGAGCTGCGCTACCGAGTGGAGGCCGAAATCTTGGATTCCGGTGGAACCACGTGGTCCCTGGCGCCCGAGACACCCGTCCAGCGTTCGCCCGCGCTCGTCACCGTCCTTATCGACTCCGCTGAGCCGCTCGACGGCCTGGACGAGGTCATCCGGTCCGCTCTGCCGGTCGGGGTCGGCTATCGGGTGTGGCGACGCCCGCGCCAGGCGGCCGGCCTCGTGCGCTGAACCCTTGCTGTTCGCTATTTGGCGTGGTGGCGGTACCCGCCCCGAGCGAATACTGCCGTAGCGACTAAACACGGGAGAGGACCTTCCTTTGGGCCGGGTAACACTGGCGAGCCTGGGCCCGCTGGGTAAGGAGCTCGGCTCCGGCGGTCAGGGCACGGTGTACGCGCTGCCGCGGTCCCAAGCGCCGTTGCTGGTCTACAAGGCGTATTCGAACGATGTCCTGGCCGACCTCGACGTGGGTGTCCTGACTGACATGATCGAGCTGCCGTCCGGACTGCCCGAGCGGGACCGACACAAGCTTCTCGCCGCTGCCGCGTGGCCCCTGGACTCGGTGGTCGACGACAGCGGCAGCGTCCGCGGGTTCACCATGGCTCAAGTCCCTGAGCGTTTTCACACCACTTTGAAGCTGCTCAAAACCCATCAGACCAGGCTCGGTCAGACCCAGCTGCTGCTGAACCCGCCCGACTACCTTGACCGGGTCGAATTGCGCATCGACGACCGGTTCCGGTTCGAGCTGCTCGCCGACATCGCCGCAACGCTGCGCCTGTTCCATCGGCTTGGGCTTACCGTCGGCGACCTGTCGCCGAACAATCTTCTTTACAGCCGTACGGGTACGCCGTGTTGCCATTTCATCGACTGCGACGCTATGCAGCTTGACGGGCGAACCGTTCTCCCGCAGGTCGAGACCACGGACTGGGAGGTGCCCGCCGGGGGCGGCGCTCTCGGTTCTGAGGCGGGCGATGCCTACAAATTTGCTCTCCTCTGCATCCGTCTGTTCGCGGGCGACCAGAGCACCATGGACCCGGAGGTGCTGCTCCGGGTCGCGCCCGAGGTATTCGCCCTGGCCCAGCGGGTGTTGTCCGGCGATGCCGACAACCGCCCGAGTCTCGGCACCTGGGAGAGGATGCTCCGGGCGGCCAAGCCCACGTCGGAGCCGCCCGCGATGACCATCCCGTCGCCACGGATCAGCGAGCCGACGCCTCGGCGGATCGGCGCCACGGTTCCGGCCCCGGCTACGGCCGCCAGGCCGGTGCGCCGGCGCCTCACCCGGGCCCGGCGCCGTAGCCTCGTCAAGGTCGCAGTCGCCGCGCTGATCCTGGGGTTCGTCGGCACGCACACCGCGCAGATCGAATCCGTTGCGCGGCAGGCCGTCCAGGCCACCGAGGCCGCCGTCGCCGGCGACCATGCCGAGGCCCAAGCACAGGCCGACAAGATTGCCGCGATTCTGACTTCTTCGGCGCCCGTCCGCGACAAGGTCAAAGGAGCCGTCACCGATCTCGCGGCCTGCAAGAACCTGACGAAGTCGGTCAGTGACCTCGGCGCCGCCTCGACGGCCCGGCGGAGTTCGCTCGCCGCCGCGAGCGCGCTGGTGGTCACCGAGCTTGACGACGGTGCCGTGCTGAAGAGCCGGCTCGTCTCGGCGTTCCAGCATTCGAAGGCGGCCGACGACGCCTACCGGAGGTGGGGTCAGAAGCTCAGCAAGCTGGGCTGTCGCAAGTCGGTGCGCAATGGCCAGGACCGCCAGCGCGGCGACAAGGAGTCGACGGCGTCCACGAAGGCCAAGCAGGACTTCGCGAAGCTGTGGAACGAGATCGGGCCGGACTTTGGCCACAAGACGGTGGCGTACCAGAACATCTAGATGCCGCCGTCGGCGAGCCTGGTCAGTTCGGCCAGGCGCACCAGTACGACACGCCGGCGGCCCGTGATCACGACGTTGTCTTGGCGCCAGTCGGCCAGGATGCGGCCCAGCGAGCGGTGCGAGGTCAGGGCCAGGCCGGCGAGGTCGTGCTGGGACAGGGCGAGCTCGATGACGACCTCGCCCTCGGGCTGGGTGCTGCCGTATCGCTGGCCGAGGTGGAGCAGCAGCGCGGCGAGCCGCTGCTGGGCGGACTCGGCGCCGGCCGCGGCGCGGGAACGGTCCGCCTCGCGGAGGCGGGCGGAGAGCGTACGGCGGAGGATCGCCGCGACCCCCGAATTAGCCCGCACGAACGGCCCGAACGACGCGGCGGGCAGACGCAGGGCCTCGACCTCGGTCATCGCGGTGAGCGTGGCCGAGCGTAGGCCGCCGTCCGAGCCGGCCAGCTCACCGACTAGCTCACCGGCGTCACGCAGCCCGAGGATCGCCTCGTAGCCGTGGTGGCCGATCGACGAGACCTTGACGCAACCGTCGAGCAGCACGAATGCGTAGTCGCTGGTGTCGCTCTCGCGGACCAGGACGTCGTCGGGGCGGTAGTGCCGCCGCGTACCCATCCGCATCAGCGTCGCCCGCTGGTCCTGGTGAAGGGCATACCAGAACGGCTCACGAGGGTGGCCGAGCGTCATGTCGCTCATCGTATGTCCGTCGGGCCAGCCGGCGCGCCGCTCAGAAGAGCTTCACGAGGCCCCAGATCACGCCCACGACGCAGGCCACCGCGAATACCCAGAACAGCAGGCCGAGCACCAGGTACAGCGTCGGATGGTCGGCCGCTGCCTGCTGCTGCGGCGTGAGCTGAGGGCCGGAGGCAGGCTGCCGGGTGGACCGCGGTGGCGGTGGCGGGGACGAACTGGGTGGTTGGACGCGGCCTGTTGATCCGAAGGGATAGGCCGGTGCCACGTACGTCGTGCCGGAGGGCGGCGGCGTCGACGCGTACCTCTTCGCCCGTGGTTTTGGAGGCGGCGGCACCGGGGGCGGTGGCACGGCCGCCCGTCGCGTTACGCGCGGCGTTGCGGTGACCCGGTGCGGCGCCGAAGGCTGCCGGGGAAGGCCTCCCGCCTGAACCGTACGCAACGCGCCGAGCCAGTCGCCCATCGACGGGCGGATTGTAGAGTTCGAGTCGAGGCTGCGCCGGGCCAACACGCCCAGCTCGCCGGAGACGCCGGCCAGGACGGTGACGTCCGCCCCCATCTGATCCTGGGTGAACAACCGGGCGGCGAGCAGGCCGAACTTGTACGAATCGGAGGCCATGGTCGCCCTCGGCTCGGGACGATGACCGCGCACGTTCCACTCCGGGGTCTCGACCTGCTCGAGGACGTCCCGGCCGCGGAGCCGCATGGCGTCGCAGTCGATGAAGAAGCAGGCCGGATCGTCCAGGTCGATGAGCAGGTTGTTCGGCGACAGGTCGCCGACGACGATGTTGAGGCTGTGCAGCCGGGCCATGACATCGGCGATCGCCTCGAGCAGCTTGAGCCGGGTCTGCGTGTCGAGGCGGATGCCCTTGCGGTTGAGGTATGCCTGCGGGTTGAGCAGGTACTGCAGCGCGGCGGGGACCTCGATTCCGTTGTCGCCCCACGGCATGCGGAACCGGTCGGGGACGCGGCGCATGAGGAACCCGCTGACCTGGCTGCTGTTCAGGACGAGCGCCGCCGGCCATGCGGTGTTCTCGCACAGCCAGCGGCCGCTGAGCTCGTCCAGCGACGGCACGAAGGCCACCATCTGGTGCAGCACGTCCCGGTCGAACACGGTCTCCGGCCGGTACTCCTTGTACGCCGCGGCCCAGACCTTGTTGATCCTGATTCGGTCGGTGGCGTAGACGACTCCCTGGCCGCCGTCGCCGATCCGGGTCAGCGGTTCCAGGACGGGCCGGGTCACCTGGGGTATGTCGTCCATCACTCAGCCTCCGATCCGACGGTGCGGCCAGAGCGCGAACAGAGTCCGGTCGTCATCCCACGTCTCGAACGAAAAGTCCAGGTCGTTGGCGAACTTCAGGACCGGCGGAACGCCGGAGAGCGCAGCGGCGAAATGGTTGCCCACTGCGTTGTCGCCGTCGCCGAGCGGGTCGCCGAAGCCGTCCGTTCCGACGAGCAGGATCTCGTCGGCGGAGATGATCCCGGACTTGACATCGAGTGGTGGTACCCGTGGCAACGCGCTGACCGCGTTGCTGACGACCTGCTCACCCCGGCGGTACTTGGTCGGCGCGAGACACCGGTACCGTCGCTCCCGGACGTTGAGCATCCACGCGCTGGAGTCACCGGCCTGCACGAGCTGCACCCGCGGCGCGTCCCGCCCGGGCAGGACGCACCCGGCCACAAGGGTCGTGGCCATCTTGTCCTCGGCCGCGACCTGGTTGATCTCGGGCAGCCCGAGAGTCATCTGGGCCTGCACGCAGAGCTGCCAGGCCGCGGTCTGCAGTAGCTCCGCCCAGTCCACACCCTCTTCGGGCGAGTTCAGGCCGGTAATCATGTAGTTGATCGCGGCCCGGCAGACCGACGTCGCTCCGATGTGGGACATCGGCGCGTTACCCACGCCGTCGGCCACCGCAAACAGCACCGCGCCAGTCCGCTGATGCCAGGCGACGGCGACGTCGTCCTGCCGCGGGTCGCCGTTGTCGCGGTGGGCGTATCCGCGGGTCGACGCGATCCGCACCGTGAACTCCGACGTGCTCCAACCGTCGGCGATGTAGTCAGGCCGGTACGAACTGGCGTTGGACGGCTTGGGGTCGAAGTCAGGGACCGGCGGCCCTACGACCGGCGGAGCCCACGGACCGGGTGGAGGCCCGGACCCGGCCGGGGATCGCGGCGGTACCGACTGCCCGAGCCGCTCTTGTTGCACAGGCGGCAGGGAGTGGATGTGCGGCCGGGACTGGACGGGCGGTCCGGACTGGACCGGAGGCCCGGGCGGTGCGGTCAGCCCCAGCGGGCCCGGCTCGCGAACCTCTTCCCGCCGGCCCGGAGCATGCGACTGGTGCGCGCCGGTGGGCGGCCTCTCCGTGGTCATCCGTTGATCACCCTGGTAGATCGAACCGGAGGTCCCGGGCGGCCGGGTCCCGTTGGCCGCCACGAAAGGGTCCGCCTGCTGCCCCGGACCCGGCCCCGAGATATTCTGGGTCTCCTGCCCGCGTGGGTCGACCCACCATTTCCACGCCTCGGAGAGGTAGCGAAAAACGCTCATCAGACGACGTCGATCGCCATTTTGAAGTTCTGCGGGCGCTCCACCACGAGCTCCGGCTGCAACGATCCGATCGTCCGGCCGGACTTCACGATGCTTTTGGTCAGCGCCGCGCAGAACTTGGCGATCTCCGCGCCGAGGTCGGCCCCGGTGGAAACGAACGCGTACTCCTGCTTGGTGGCCACGTCCAGCATGGTCTGCGCCTTCACGTCGCCGATGCCACAGGCAATGATGTTCGGCGCGGCCGAGGTGAGGTTCTGGTCGACCAACTCATCGCGCTTCTTGTGCCACCCGTCGCCGTCGGTCGGCTGTCCGTCGCTGAGGAAGAACACCGCCGGGCGGTGGACGGTGTATCCCTGCCCCTTGAGCGAGGCCACGTCGGCCGGGATGCGGGCGCGAAGATCCTCAAAGACCTTGCCGTACGCGGTGCGGTTACGCGCCACCAGTTGCGGGAGCTCGTTCTCGCTGCGCAGGTCTGCCATCGCGAGCCGCAGCTGCACGTCGTCCGAGAACCCGAGGATGGTGAAGCGCACCTTGGCCGCGGCCATCGGCTCGCCGAGCAGGGCGCCGTGCAGCTGGGTCAGGCCGTCGTTGAGGTTGTCGATGTAGTCACTCATCGAGAAGGACTCGTCGGCCACCATGTAGACCGGGAGCAGATTCCCGCTGTTTGCCGTCATCTCACTTACTCGCTCTCCCCGGCTCGGGGCCGGACTGGATCAGGGTTACGCCGCCGAGACGGCAATGTCAGGAAGCCGTGGCCACCCGGAAGTGGGGCGGCAGCTCAAACTCCAGGTCGGGAGCCCCGGCGAGCAACGTCCGGCCGTACGCGATCAGGCAGCGCGTCAGCGCGTCCCAGTAATCGGCGATCGCCTTGTGCACGTCGGCGTCGGCCGTCGCGACGTAACCGAAGTCGGGCTGGGTGGCGATCGCGGCGATCAGCCGACTCGTCGCGCGGCCCACCCCGCACGCCACGATCTGCGGCGCGTACCGATGGGCCGCCGGGTCGGTCAGCCGGGCGTACGGCGTCGGCCAGATCCCGTCGTCGGCCGGCGCCGCGGCGGCGAGCAGAAAGACCAGCGGACGGCGGACGGTGATCCCCTGGCCCTTGAGTGCGTCCACGTCCGGACCGATCCGGCCATACAACGTCTCGAACGCGTTGGCGTAGCTCGCTGGTCCACGGGAGGTCAACCACGGCGCCGACGTTCCCGAGTCGACCGCGGCCATGGACAACCGAGCCGCGACCTGGTCGGCGAACCCGAGCACGGAGAGCCGGATCGTCGGGGCGATGTTGGGCACCCGGCGCAGGCCGTCGAGCAGCCGCTGCAGTCCGTCTCCGAGGTCGTCGAGGTAGGGAGCGGCCTCGGTGGACTCGTCGACCAGCAGGTATACCGGCTGTACGCCGTCGGTGGGGCCCCACACCTTGGTGTTCGGATCCTGTTGCAGCACGACCTGTTCCCGAGCCGGTGGGCCCGGCTGCGTGGGCGGGGCGGACGGCGCTGCCGGGGCGGAGATCCCCCCGGGCGGCAGGACGGGCGGCTGGTTCCAGCTGCCCGGCCCGAGGCTCGCCGGTGTCGCGGCGGGTAGGCCGTACGCCTGGGCCGCGCCCTGCACGAACGGCTGGAATTGTCCGGGCGGCACGATGCCGTTGTCCATCATGAACTTGATGAACTCTGTGGTGCGCTGGCTGTGCACGTCCTGAGCCTGGAGCATCGCGCGCTCGTGTTCCAGCAGCATGGCGGTCACCTTCTCGGTGTCCTCGGGGTGCCGGATCAGATGCTCGCGAGCCATGTCGGCGGCGGTGAGTCCGCGCGCGGCCAGCGCGGTGCGTTCTTTCTCTTGAGCGGCGAGCGTTGCCCTCTGGGCCGCCGCTTCCCGCTCCTGGCGCTGCCGCTCCCGTTGCATCTCGACCAGGTGCTGGTCGGCGTCGATGTCCAGGGTGCGGCGCGCGTCCCGGCGGTTGCGGAAGTACTCGGCGGTCGCGTCGTCGGGCCGTAGACGGGGTATCACCTCGAAGATCGTGATGCCGTCGGCCAGCGCGACCGGGTTAGCGAACTCCTGGTGGATGGCCTGCTCGGCCGCGCTCGGATTGCCGACGTCGTATCGGGAAGTGACGGCCTCGAGGGCCCGGCCGAGATAGGTGTAGACCACCTTGAGGGCGTCGACGATGTTGCGCCGCACCACCTCGCACGGGTCGTGGACCTTGAAGGCGACGTCCACCGTGGCGATGAAGTGGTGACCGTCGCGGGTGCGCAGCGGCTTGCTGGCCAGTTCCGCGGTGCGGCGGTGGTCGCTCATGTCCACGTCGAACCGGGTGCGGCACTCGCTGAACCACCGCTGGCCGAACGTGCGGGTGCGCCCGGAGTAGAAGACCAGCTCACCCGAGGCGGTCGCGTACACGGCGGCGACATTCGGATCGCGGTTGGGTTCCGGGCGAAAAAAGCCCTGCAGGGGCGTCTGGGTGAGGATGAGCGGCACGGAGTTGGTCATCGGGACCCGTTCCTTTTCGCAAGTTCTGCTTCGACGGCGTACGCGGTAAGGCTCTTGGGTTGCAGGGTGTCGGGCGTGAGCCACTGAGTGAGCTGCGCGCGCACATTGAGCTCGACGACGTCGGCCACGCCGATCCGGCCGGGCAATGCAGCCAGCATGTTCGCCAGCGCGCGGCGCACGTCCGGATCGACCTCGGCCAGGTCGGCCCAGTGGCCGAGAACCCGGGCGGTGGTGTCGCCGAGCAGGCCGGAGCGGATGACCTGGTGCCACATCTGCAGCAGCTTGTCCCGCAGCTCGGGGCGCTGGTCGGCGATGAACAGCAGCATCGGCCAGGTGCCGCCGCCCCCGGGCGGGTCCGAGGTCAGGTTGTCGGCCAGCCAAAGGAACACGAAGGTGCCGCTGAGGGCCCGCTGGTCGTCGAACAGCCAGCTCCCCACGCGACGCAGCACCCTGATGGCGTTACCGTCCTCGTCGGCCAGGAGCAGGTCGGACATGCTGTCGCCGACGGCCCGAGCGACGCGGCGGTCGTCGATCGTGGTGAGGCGCTCCAGCGCGTTCAGCGCCCGGTCGGGGCTGTGTACGCCGAGCGTGGAGCCCCACACCCGGGCGGCGGTCGCCTGGCCGAGACGGTTGTTCTCGTTGCTGTACCAGCCGCCCACGGCCGCCTCGACCAGCGGCCGCATCCGGGCGTCGCCGGCCGGCACGCCCAGCGCGGTGGCTGCCACGTCGCGCAGCCAGAACTTTTCATCGATGGCCATCGGCGCCATGGCGTTGCGGTGCACGAAGTCGAACGCCTGCTTGGCGAAGACGCCGAGCGCAGTGCCTGTCCAGATTCGGACGTCCTCCGAGGGATTGTCGGCAAGGTCGCGTAGCCACACCATCAGCGGGAGCTGGATGCGGTACTCGCGCCAGACCCGGGTGAGCACGGCCGAGGCGTAGTCGTCGCCGACGTACTCCATCACTTCGGCCGGGGCGTTGCCGAACGGCCCGCGCACCGTGGTGGTGCGGATCTGCGCGCGTAGAAGCCGCAGCAGCTCACCGCGGGTCGCCGCAAACGGATCGCGCCACGGTGGCCGCGGGCGGTCGCCGTCGGCTCCGTCGTGCGGCCCGTCGAGACGTTCGGCCAGGCGCCCGGCGGCGTAGACGATCATCTCGTACGGCAGTCCGTTGAGCACGGCGAGCGCGATGGCCAGGCAGCGGGTCGGCACGTCGGGCAGGCCGCCGAACCAGATCTCGAAGTCCTCGGTAGCCCGTTCGAGCCAGCGACGTTCCAGCCGGGTGAGGTCCACAGTGGCGCCGTCCAGCTCCTGGCCGATCATCACGGCCAGGTCAGCGGCGGCCTTCATGGTCCGGTCGGCGCTGAACACCTTGTCGGCGAACTCGGCCAGCTTCGGGTCGGCCAACAGCCGCTCGGCGTCAGCCCGCGGCCGGCCGAGTGACCAGGCCACGTGCGAGGCGAGGACCGTGGTCTGTTCCTTCGGCGGGGGCAGCGTGACAACGTACGAGGTGAGGTCCGGGTCGGCGAGCGCGGCGTCGGCGGTGACCGTGATAATCAGCCGGGCGTCGATGTGCTTGAGGGTCGGCTCGAGTTGCTGCAGCACCCAGGCCGAGGTCTGGCTCCAGGCGAGCGGCTCGCAGAGCAGGAAGCCGGCCGAGCGGGGGAGCGGGTCGTCGCTCTTGGCGTCGGTGTCCAGCCAGTGGCCCAGGCCGCGCAGGTCGACGTTGCGGTCGAGGTTGAAGATGCGGCGGTCGGGCGGGGACTGCAGCAGCTTGATCGCCGCAGCGACCTTGCCGTGGCCGGGCTCGGCGCGCAGCACGACGACGCGCCGGCCGCCGGCGGCGTGACGAACGTCGTCCCAGTCGTCCGGAGGGACGAACGCGTGCCGGACCGGCTCGCTCATCCACGCGGCGAGCACCTGCAGCGGGGCGGGCTCGGCGCCGCCAAGCGAGACGACCAGCTTGTCGCCCCCGACCATGTCGCCGGCGACCTTGACGCGGGCGTTCTCGATGCTGTGCTGACGCTGTCGGCCGGCGCGGCCCTCGACCCGCGACGCGTCCGGGTCGGCAGAGTCGACGGTGGTCTTGATCTCGCCGTCGGACGTGGCGTCGGGCAGCACCGGCTTCTGCTGCTCCGGGGGTTGCCCGGAGGCGTTCGGGTCGGCCTTGGGATCCGGCGGGGCAGCCGCCGGAGCTGAGCCGTTGGGCGCGGCGGGGGCCGCAGCAGCGGGAGCCGAGGCCGCAGCGGCGGCGGGATCGGGCGCCGTCACCGGCCGTCCCCGTTGACGTGTTTGTCGCCGAGGATCTGATCGCCGTGCACCGTCACGGTGTCGTTGAAGACGAACCCGCTCTGGCCGGCCGCCGGCCCCTTCTTTGCCTTCGTCTTCGGTTTCGGTGTCGTCGGCTCGGGCGGCGGTGGCGGCGCGGCGGTCACGCCCGGCGGATAGGGATAGCCCGGCACCTGGATCCACGCCGTCTCGCCGCGAAGCTCCTTGGCGTCGATCGCAACGCGCTCGAAGGTGGACGAGTCGACCGAGCGGTAATCGTGCCGGATGACGTCGTCGAACACCTGCCGGGAGACGATCAGCGCGAGGTTTGCCTGGTCGGCAGCGGCGAGCGCGGACTTGAGCGGCGGCGCGTCGACGAGCCGGGCGGTGGTGTTCACCGCGGTGCCGACCCAGCCCTCGCCGTCGTGCTCGCACATTCCCTGGTGGACCGCGACGCGTAGGCGGATCCGGGCGATCGGCGAGCTGACGCGCGCCTTCTCCCGCAGGCCGTCGTCGAGCTCGCGGACGAAGCGTCCGGCCAGCTTCAGTACCGAGACGTCCGGGTCGACCATGAGGATGCCGTCGCCGCGGTCCTCCTGGCCGATGCGGGTGGGGTCGAGGCCGGCCTCGGTCAGGGCGGTCCGGACGACTTGATAGATATCGGCGCGCACCTGCTTCTGCACGGGGTTGGGCCGGGCGCCGAAACCCTCGACATCTACGACCGCGACCGCGTGGAAGGCCGGTTCGGGCATGCGGATGCTCCCAAGGGGAAGAATGACCATGTCGGATAGCACTGTGAGCAGTGCGCCCCCCGATGAACAGGCCATGTGGCATGCTGTCCGGTTTCTGCCGGGGTGCGTAGTCTCAACCTAGGCTGCCGCGGCCGTCATTGCTCTCAGCTGCTCGCACACTACGGAACGCATGATCGGGTGACCGAGTCTCTGTACCCGTGGGGTAACGTCCGTCCCTTTTGCCGACCCTGGTCACCCTCGGATGATCCGCACCCGATGGCCGACCGACAGCGGAAGGGCTGTCGGGATGAGTGGAATGACCGTTTGGGTAGGGTTGCGTGCGCCGGTTGGGGGATCCACCGGGGACAGCGCGATGTAGACGCAGTCCTGCACGCCCGGCAACGGGAACAGCAACTTCTTGATCGTGGACTCGTGCACCGCCTCGCCGAACGGCCAGCCCGCGCCGTCCTCCCCGCCGGTGACCGGGTGTAGGAACGCGTACAGCGCCCGCTCGGCCCGGTCACGCACCTCCCGCGGGTCGGCACCGGCTGCCGCGACGATCTCGACGTCCACTTCGATGCCCTGGTAGCTGGGCGGCATCACGTGCAGCCGGGCGGCCAGAAGACGCCGCTGGTCGAGGAAGCTCCGGACGGCTTCCAGAGTCGCCGCGGACGGCTGCAGGTCGGCCGGTGACGGCCTGTCCCGGCGGTCCGGCGGTGGCGTCGCCACCAGCAGCACCTGGACGGTGCCGGACTGTTCGTCGGCGATGCAGCGCACCCGGGCCAGCGACGGGTCGGCGCGGCGGGCGAGCTCCTCGTGATCGGCCGCGGTGACCGCCCGGTCGCCGGCCCGGAGCAGGCCGGGGGCCCGTTGCCAGAGCTCGGCCTCGGTCTCGGCGTCGCTGCCACCGCGCGCCGGACCGGGGTTCTCCACCCGGAGGCCGGGAAGAGCCAGGTCGATCTCCTGCAGCGCCCCGGCCGGGACGTTGCCGGCCCCGCCGCCGCCCGTCCAGTAGTCGCGGATGCGGACCAGCGCCCCGGCCGGCGGCACCGGGCCGGTCGCGCGGCGCGACCCGTCTGGCCCGGTCACGGCCGGCGGGAAGAAGATCTCGCCGGCCGCCACGTCGTACCGGACGTGGTGGTCGCCGGGCCGGGTCTCCTCGAACGACTCCACCGGCCGCCAGGCCAGCCAGCCGTCACCGGCCGAGGTCTCGATCACGGGGTCCTGGCCCCGGACGACGGCGGGCCGTTCGCGCAGTCGGAACCGCTGGCCCGAGGTGCCGTCGCTGATGCCGAGCGCCTCCTCAACGATGCGGTGTGCCTGCACGGCGAGGACCACCGCCTCTGCCGTCCGCGCCCGGACCTCGCTTGACACCCGGCCGCCGGATAGTCGCAACCACGCCGCCTCGGCTCCGTCCAACCGGTGGCGGACGTGGCCCGGTCCGACCTCCAGCCACAGCGCGCCGCCGGGCCCTGTCCGGTGAAGGCACGGCTGCCATTCGCCGCCGTCCCAGGACTCGCCCGTGACGGCACCGTCCACGCCGGTCAGCTCCACGGTCGTGTGACCGGCGGGTTCGGCCAGGCCGATCAGCAGCTCAGTCGGCTCCGCGCGCAGTTGGATCACCCGATTGGGGATCACCCGAACGGCTCGAACCGTGGTGAACGGCGCAGAGCCGGCGCGGCCGCCGCTCCCTACGCCCGCTGGGCCGATCTCAGTACCGGCCGGGACGTCGAGCGGGGTGGTGAGTGGACTCTCGAAGGTGAGGCGCAAGTGGGCGTGAGCGGCGCGGGGCCCCCGCGGCCGAAGCCCTATCAGCTCCAGCAGCGGACGGCGCAGACGGTTGGAGATCGCGCCGAGACGGTCGTGCATCTGGTCGACGAGCAGCGCGGCCGACACCAGGACGGCGTCCTCCTCGGAGCTGATTGGACGGTTTGTCCCTGCGTCGATGAGACGTCGGCGCAACTCGGCCCGGGCCTGTTCGACGAGATCGGTGAAGCGGCGATCGTCGAACAGGGGTCGCCGGTCGGTCATCCGTTATCCACCTCTAGGACGGGCCGAAGGGATTCTGTCGCTTCACCGACGAGCCGGGGACAGTTATCCGCAGATGATGTAAGCACGCAGATGCGCGATCCGTCGACTGTGAGGTGAGGCGCTGTGTCCGATTTCGTCCAACCGGTGGTTTTGAGTCCTGAGGACACCACCATCAAGCCGGGGGACTGGCAATGGGGGGAAGAGAGCCGCCGTCTCGTACGGCTGTTGCAGGCGCACGATCTCCGCGTACGGCAAAGCCCCCGCCCGCCGAAGCCGGGCGACAAAGGCCTGGCCACCGATATCATTTTGGCCCTCGGTGCCTCCGGCACGATCGGCGCCACCACCACCGTCCTGCTCAACTGGCTCAACGGGCGCAGCACCCGGAGCCTGACGCTGACCGTTGGCGACGGGGCGGCCAAACGCACGGTGAAGCTGGTCAGCGCGGGGCTGACCGACAGCTCCGTGCGGGCTGCGCTGCTCGCCGCCCTCGGCCGCCCGGCGGAAGGGGAGGGCGGTGCGGAGGCACCGGCCGGGCCGCAGGCCGCCGAAGATCAATGAAGGCCGAGCTTCGATACCGCGCACTGCTGCTCGGCAACGACGAGTTCCCCCGCGAACCGGAGTTGTTTCCCGAGCTCGCAGGGCCGCCGACGGATGTGGAACGGCTGCGCGAGGCGCTGACCGACCCGGAGCGTGGCCTGCACCGGCCCGAGGACGTCATCGTGCACCGGAACCTGGAGATCTCGCCGATGCGCGAGGAGATCGAGATGTTCCTGCACGACGGCCGCCCCGGCGACCAGTTGCTCGTCTACTACTCGGGGCACGGCTGGACGGAGGAGGATGGCGAACTGTACCTGTGCACCCGTGACACCACCCGCCGGGCCATCCAGGCCACCACGATGAGCGCCGCCGACCTGGCCCGGCAGGCGCAGGCCAGCCGCGCGACCGCCAAGATCGTCGTGTTGGACTGCTGCAGCTCCGGCAACTACCGGTTCAAGGGCCCGGTGCCCGGCCGCGTCTTCAACGGCCGAGGCGTCGCAGCCCTGACCAGTTCCCAACCTGACCGACCCAGCAGAGACGCCGACGCTCCGGGGCGGCCCAGTCAATTCACCGGCCACCTGGTCGCCGGGCTGCGCGGTGCGGCGCAGGGCCGCGATGGCTACCTGATACTCAGCGACCTCTACGACTACGTGTACGAGCGCATGACCGCTGAGGGTGCAATTCGACCGACTTACCACAACAAGCTCGTCGGCCTCGTGGCCCTCGGCCGCGCGCGCACGGTTCGCGGGCCTGCAGCTGACCCCGGACGGGCGGCCGAGCGGCTGAGAGCGGCCATCGAGCTCGAGACGGTCAATCGCGCGGCGGCGGTGCGCTCGCTGCGCGAGCTCAGCGGGGACGGCAGCAGCAGCTGGGGAATCCTCGCGGCCCTTCGGCTCGGCGAGCTCGCCACCGCGGACGGCGACGACGCGACGGCGGTCAAGGCGTACGCCAAAGTCGTCGCCGCGGGCGACCCGCGCTGGGCCGCCGAGGCCGCCTACCGCCAGGGTTCTCGGCTCGCGGCCATGTGCGACATCGACCGGGCCGCCGAGGCATGGCGGCAGGCGGTCGATCTGGACGACCTACGCTGGTCGCCCGCTGCCGCTCGTGAGCTCGGACGCCTGCTCTGCGGCGCCCCGGCGACCGCTCCGGCCGGGCTCGGCTACTACCGCCAGGCGCTAGCCACCCTGGACGATCCGGGCCTCACGCTGGAGGCCGGCGACGCCTTGCGCGCCGTCGGCCGGCACGCCGACGCCCGCGCGCTCTACCGACGCCTCGCCAACCGGCCGGACCCGCCCTGGCCGGGGATCGGAGCCGAACGGCTCACCGGATTGCCGTCGCCCACGGCCGCGCCTACGGGACGGTGAGCGGCCTCGTGCTCCTTTTGCCATATTGGCCCACTGCGGCACCGTCCCCAAGGATTGGTGATCGTGGCCGCCGCCCCGGCCGCGCCAGCCGAGAGTCAGTGCTGAGACCAGAGCCGGCCTGGCCGGACGCAGTCGGCGTCGGCGCGGTCGACCACGAGAATGGTCTCTCCGGTGCGTTGCGCACGCGGCGTGGGGTGGTCGACGCTGAGGACGTGGATGGGATGGCCGCTGGCGTCGTCGCGCAGGCTCGGAATGCCGACGAATTCGCGGTTTCGGGTCGTTCCGACGGCGATCAGTCCGCCACGGGTGGCGATGTCGAAGACTTCGTTGACGAGGAACTGCACGGCGATCATGGCGCAACGTTCCTATGTTGTTCCTGAGCGCTCGGTTATGTGGCTTGGATGAGCACTGTGCCGCTCTGGATGGTGTCGGCGAGGGCGGCGTCGATGGCGACAGTGGTCTTGTCCGGCGCGCTGTGAAGCTCGATGGACCGTACGACCGCGGTGGCAACCTGAATGTTGCCGTGCGTGACTGCCAGCTCGTCGCCGATGTGGAGTTCGTCGCCTTCGAGCCGGCCGGTTACGAAGGCCCACGGGCGGCTGGAGGTTCTGTGCACGTTCTCGACGATGAGGCGGGTCATGACCGGTTTCCCCTCCAGGTGGCGACAAATCCGTCCTCGGCCGCGTAAGCCTCATCCTCCAGCGGTCCCGTCATGGTCGTGATCCGCCCCTGCTGATGTTGAACGACGTGCACACTTTCATGACCCAAGGTTCGCACCAAGGTTTCCTCGTCCTGGAATGCGGCCGGTCCGAGCTGTACGCCTAACGAGTCAGTTCTCGCCACCGCTCCCTGGAAGTCGAGGTAGGCGACGTCATCTGCGCTTTCCACCACCTCGACCGGCATCCCACGGAAGTCGACCCCGGCCAGCTCGGCGTAGTGCTGGATGGTCTCCGGCGTACGCGGCAAACCGACGCCTTGCTCGAGGACCTCCCGATTCGACAAAGCACCTGATCGCGAATGCAGGACCACGCCCGCGTCTCTTCCGCCGCCCGGCCGCTCTCCCGCAGCCGCGTGGAGTCGGTCGCGTACGGCCTGGTCGTTGCTGTGGTGGTCCTTGAGGTTTTGCTCAATCGCGTCGGCGCCCTTCTCCGCCAGGCTCCTGGTGGTGGCTGCCGCGTTCTCCAAACCCTTGGCCACGCTGTCGGCGATGGCTTTGACGGCGGCTCCGATCCTGCCTCTGGGCATCAGAAGTCCAGAGCTCTGATCTTGGCTGCGAAAGTAGTGCCGTGCTGCCCGATCATGACCGCCTGTTGGCGGAGCGCGGCGACCTGGAGCGTCACCGCTTCGGGGTCGATGGAGAATCCGCCGGGTTCGTCCACCTGAGCGCCTGACTTTGACCAGTCCAGCCCACTCAGCGCGTCTTCGATCTTGGCTAGCAGCGGCTTTGCGGCGGCCTCGATGACCTTGCTGATGATGTACTGCTCCAGGTCGGCGGCGAGGGAGTCGACGACCTTCTCCGCGGCCGCGATGATCAGCGGCACGGCGGCCTCGGCCAGACCGGCGGTTGCGATCGCGGCGGCCTGATCGGCGATGAGTGCCGCGGCCATGTCCACCAGGATCACGACGGCTTCGGCCTTCTGCGCCATGACATACCCGGCGGCCACGTCGAGCGCGTCGGCCAGCACGTGGCAGGCGGTCAGGATCTCGTCGACGTGCCGGGCCGACAGCTTGGCCCAGCCCGAGGTCATCGCGTCGGTTGCCGAGCCCTGGTACGCCGCGGCGATGCCCTTCACCGCCTGGGTGGCTTCGTCATGGGTTGTCTGCACGGCTGTCGCGAAGTCGCGCGTGAACGCGGCGAAGTCGTGCAGGGTGTCCTCGTCGATGTAGGGCTACGGCACACCGATGACGTTGAGCAGATTCACTACCGGCAGTGGCAAGTCATCGATTGCCATAAACGCCACTCTAGGGCCGCGGCCCAAAGGGGCGCTCCGGTGGTGCTCCGTACGTCGTTGGCACCCGACGGCACCGGTAAGGCCTGTCCGGAACTGAGCAGCATCGCGAGCGAAAATGCCCGGAATTTGCTCCGCGCGTCCTCCGACCAGCGCCGGAAGCCCCGCCGACGCCCCCGACGGCACTGGTTGGGACCCCAGGGGACGCCCGAGCACGCATGAGAACGCCCTGGTAGGTACGATATGGGCCGCAGGCCCTCGTAGCTCAGGGGATAGAGCATCGGTTTCCTAAACCGTGTGTCGTAGGTTCGATTCCTACCGGGGGCACCACGTCTGACCCACAAGGAGGCGGCGACCTGGCCGCCTCGCAATTTGTTCAGCGAACGCTGATGGTCACGGTCGCCGTGCTGGTCTTGGCCGGAAGCTTGGCCATCTCGACCGCCAGGAATTCACCCTCGTCCTGCCGGCCGTTGGCCGGCGAGATTTTCGCGTGCAGGGTGAACGGGGTCGTCGCGGACTGCATCAGGCCGTCGATGCCGAAGTCGCTGTCGTTGGACAGGATGATGGTGCGGCCGCCGTTGAGCTGGGCCACGCCCTCGATCTTGTCGTGGGAGAAGAACTTCGCCTGCGGGTCGAGTGACGTCAGCAGCGCGGTGACGTCGAGGAACGGCGCCTTTGACACCGGTTTCACGTCGGCCGCGGCCAGGGTTGCGGTGGCGGTCGCCGTGTCCGTCTTGCCGACCGTGTGTTCGATGCTGCCGCCGTTGATGAGGTAGCCGCCCTTGGACGCGTCGTAGCCGGGAGCCGCCGGGCCCACATCCGTTGCGCCGGTCAGGTCGATTTTGAAGAGTTTTTTGAAGGCCGACGGCGGGAATTTGCCGTCGCGTTCGTCGACCAGGAACGTGGTGGCCGACAGGGCGGTGATCTCGCTGACCGCGGTGCCGGTGTCGTTCGGGTCGTCCAGCAGGTAGAGGTATTCGTGGGTGGCGTGGCTGCGCAGGTTGATCGTGACGATGCGCAGCGTGGTGACGTTGCCGGGCTTCTGGGTCAGGTCGGGTTGTTGCAGCGCCGACTGCATGACGCCGACCAGGGTCCGGCCGTCGGGGGTGACCGTCAAACCTTCCATGCCCTTGTTGGGCACCCGGTTCTTGAGTTCGGGCGGCAGGCTGCCGTCGTACGGGGAGAAGCGGCCGACCTGGCGGCCGTTGCGGTCGAAGTGGGTGATCAGCGGGCCGTACTCGTCGGACACCCAGAAGGTGCCGTCGCGCAGGGCGACCAGGCCTTCCGAGTCGTAGCCGGTGGCGTCGCCGGGCAGGGCCTTGCCGTTCAGATCGGTGATGGTTTCGCCGGTGTTGGCGACGTTGTTGACGTGACCGGTGTACGGGGTGCCGTCCGGCAGGCGCAGGGTGATCGTCTTCTCCAGGACGGCCTTGCCGTCGCCGTCGAAGCGGAACTTGCCGATCTGCGGGTGGAAGTCGGGCAGCGGTTCGACCTTGGTGCCGTTGGGGCCGTCCACGTTGGGGCCGCGGTCGGTCAGGCCGTAGAACTCGTGGGACCGGCCCGGGACCCGGGGTGAGGGAGGAGCCGTAGCCGCCACCACCGATCGTGACGCCGCCGATGGTGGCGAGCGGGGCGATGTGCGTGGAGTAAAGCTTCACCGCGTCACTCACGGTGTAGGTGAATGTGTCGGTGCCCCGGAAGTCCTTGGCCGGGACGTACCGGAATGAGCCGTCCGCGTTGAGCGTGAGCGTGCCGTGCGCCGGATCGGTGTGGTCGATCAGGGTGAGCGGGTCGCCGTGGTCGTTGCCGAGGACGCCTTGACGCGGGTCGACGGTGGTCGCGCCGGAAGTGCGGTAGGCGTCGTTGCGGGCGGCGAGTGACGGCGCGTGATGTGCGCTGGCCGCACCGGGCGTCACCAGGGTCAGCGCGAGTGCGCCGGCGCCGGCGAGTGCGAGCCCGCGGCGGGAAGCGAGCCGCGCGCGGGCGCGGCGGATTGAACGGGTGTCCATGCCCGGAGTCTCGGGCGGCCGGATGACCGGCGGATGAACGGTGAATGGAAACCGGGCTCTGAGATCGCGGGACCGGGCGGCCTCGGCGGCCCGGTCCCGCCACCAATCACCCGGGCGGGCCGGCAAAGCGAGGCCGATTGCGGTTTCATCGACCAGGGCCACGCGTACGCCATCACGCGTCGCGGCGTACCGGAAATGCGCGAGACAAAGTCACATAGACCGCTCGTGCCGTTTCCGCCGCCGCGGGGCTCGCCGAAGAACAGATTGCTCGCATATCGCCTCAGCCTCAGCTCAGTGGGGTCGTGATACAACCCCGGCATGCGCATTTTGTTCGTGGCGGCGCCGCTCCAAGGGCATCTGCTGCCTCTGGTTCCGCTGGCCGCGGCCTGCCGGGACGCCGGCCATGACGTGATTCTGGCCAGTGGCGGGTTCCCGACCGACGTCATGGGCTTGCGCACGGCCGACATCGGGGCTGGGTTCAATCTGGCCCGCAGTGCCATTAGGGTCGCTCTGCGGCATCCGGGCATCGCACGGGCCGAAATGAGCGGAACAGCCGGACAGGCAATGGTCGGCGAGCTTTTCGGCCGGGCCAATCTGGTGCTCGTCGAGCCGTTGGAGGCGCTGGCGTCGAGGGAAAGGCCGGATCTGATCGTCTTCGAACCGCTGGCCGAGGCCGGGGCGGTCGTGGCCGGACGGTTGTCAATTCCGTCGGTGCTGCAGGAAAACACGCTGTGGCCGGCCACCGAACTGTTCAAGGGCGTGACCGGGTCGTCGGTGCTGGCCAAGTTCGACATTCCCAATCCGGAGCTGACGATCGCGGTGACCCCGGCCAGTCTGCGCGGCGGCCCATTGCCGGGTGCGGTTCCGATGCGGCCGGTTCCGTTCTCCGGCGGCGGCTCGATCCCGGACTGGTTGCTGACGCCGGGCGACCGGCCGCGGGTGCTGGTCAGCCGGAGCACGCTGAAGGGGCCGAACGACGGCGACCCGATGCCAGCCGTCATAGCGGCAGCGACGTCCGTCGATGCCGAATTCGTTCTGGTGCGGCCGGCGAAGGCAACCGGCCTTCCCGCGAATGTGCGGGCCGTCGACCGGATCCCCCTCGACCGGGCCCTGCCGCATGCCGCCGCCTTCATTCACCACTCCGGGGCGGGGAGTGTGCTCGGCGGGCTGGTCGCCGGGGTCCCGCAATTGACCACCCCGGGAGCGGGCGACCGCCGTTACAACGCGCGAATGCTGGCCGACCGCGGAGCCGGATTTGCCGTCGATGCCAAGGCGATCGGCGCCGCCGACCTGACCCGTTTGCTGACCGACGAATCGCTGCGCGCGGCGGCTCAGGAGGTCGCCATCGAGATCGCCGAAATGCCGCCGCCGTCTGAAGTGGTGCCTGAGCTCGAGAAGCTCGTCCGAGGCTGAATCGTTCGCACGGACCGCCTCGATGGCGCCGCTCTGATGTCATGGAGGACGACCGGGAGGTTCCGATGAACGTCGAAGACCCGACCGCCAAGTCCCGTCGCTTCTGGGACGACGTCGCCCCGCGCTACGACCGGGCCATGCGTCTTCTGGAGCGCTACCAATTCCGAGGCGGCCGTGAATGGGTGTGCTCGCGGGCCCGCGGCGACGTTCTCGAGGTCGCCGTCGGCACCGGCCTCAACCTCGGCCTCTATCCGCCCGGCACTCGCCTGACCGGCGTTGACCTGAGTCCGGAAATGCTGGCGCGGGCTCGTTCCCGATCGGCTGCGATCAATGCGCCGATCGAGCTGAAGGAGGCCGACGTGGAGGCGCTGCCGTTCGGCGACGGCACTTTCGACACGGTGGTGTCCACATTGGCCATGTGTGCGGTGCCCGATGAGCGCGCGGCCGTTCTGGAGATGCGCCGGGTGCTGCGGCCAGGCGGCCGGCTGCTGCTGCTCGACCACATCGGCAGCAATTGGTGGCCGATCCGGGCCGGTCAGCGACTGATGGAGATCTACACGATTCCGCACGGGGGCGAGCACATGACGCGGCGGCCGCGGCCGGTCGTCGAGCAGGCCGGGCTCGTCATCGAGGAATCGGAGCGGCTCAAGGCGGGCACGGTCGAGCGGATCAGCGCTAGGAAACCGTGAGGAATTCGCCGAGAAAGCGGGCCTCGTCGAGCAACTGGGCGGCCCGATCGGCGTGCCCGGCCCGGTCGTAATCGGCGGCGGCCTCTTCGCGGGAGGCGATTTCATCGCGCACGATCTGCGCGATGTCGTCGGGGGAGAGCACCCGGCGTTCGGCCTCGGCGGCACCGACACCGATTGGCGACTGCTCGATTGCGAGGCCCTTGGTCTCGGCCGGGACGACGGCTTCCGCGTTGTCAATGGCGGCCAGCGTGGACCGCAGCACGCCGACGGCGAGCCGATCGCGGGCCTTCATCGCGGCGGGCAGGGCTTGGCGGAGTTGCTCACGAATCGAGACGGACACGGTTCGTCAGATTAGCCGAACGCCGCTTTCAAATGCGGCAGGAGCGCTTCCAGCGCCGCGCTGACCCGAGGGCGCCAAACGAGCGCGAGCAGGGCGGCAATCGGGACTCCGGTGATCGGCACCGCTTTCAGATCCGGAAAGTCGGCGGCCATCGATTCGCTCAGGACCGCCACGCCGAAACCGCGGGCGGCGAGACTCGCCACGGCGCCGGGCGCCGATGCGGCGAGCGCGAGATCGGGGATCAGACCCTGCGACAGGAAGGCTTCGTCGAAAACGGCACGGATGCCGGTGCCTTCCGGCAGGGTGACGAGCGGGTACGCGGTGAGCTCCTCGACGGAAACCGCGTCCCGGCCGGCGAGTTCTGAATCGGGCGGGGCCAATGCGATAAGCCCTTCCCGGGCGATGACGTGGGAAGCCAGATGCTCCGGGGCGTCGCCGGCCAGACCGACCAGCGCGATGTCGTAGAGCGAGACCCGCACGCCGGTCACCAACTGGTCGGAGTTGTCCTCGGCCAGCTCGAGTTCGATGGCCGGATGCGCGCGGTGGAAGGCGGCCAGGGCGGCGAAGAGCGGCTTCACCTCACAGCCGATCACCATGCCGATCGTCAGGTGGCCGCGCACCAGCCCCTGAACCTGGTCGACGGTCTGCCTCAGGCCGGCCGCGGCGTCCAGCGCGGCTTTCGCGTACGGCAGGGCCTCGCGCCCCGCCTCGGTGAGGCGGGCGGTGCGCCCGGACCGGTCGAAGAGCTCCGCCCCGAGCTCCTTTTCCAGGGCTTTGACCTGCGCACTCACCCCGGATTGGCTGATTCGCACCCGGGCTGCCGCGCGGGTGAAGTTGGCCTCGTCGGCGACCGCGGCGAAGTACTCGAGCTGGCGAAGTTCCATAACCACAGATTCTAGTTACGACAAGAACCATCTGTTGGACTGCTGAGGCCGACCGCGGAAGGGTGGCGTCATGAACGAACGACAGAAGGCCATGAAGCCCGAAGACCTGACCCGCCTCTTCGTCGAGCGGGCCAACGCCAGAGACGCGGCCGGCCTGGCCGAGCTCTACGAGGAAGGCGCGGTCATGGCCTACCCTCCCGGCGGCCAGACCGTCGGCCGAGCCGCGATCGAGAAGCTATGGGCCGAGCTGTTGCCCAAGATGCCGGAGATCAAGCCCGAGCAGCCATTGCCGACGCTGATAAGCGGCGACCTCGCCCTGACCTCGACGCCGCCGCGTGACGGCTCCGGTGCCCGTGCGCAGGTGGTGCGCCGCCAGGCCGACGGCTCGTGGCTGCGGGTGCTCGACCAGCCCGAGTTCGTCACCCCGGGCAGTCGATGAGGCGGTGTCGCTGTGGTGGTGCCGACGGGGGCAATGGCACCACCACAGCGCACGGGGAACGGGGCACAGGGGTTGGTGCGGTGAAACTATCTAGCTCAGAGCGCGATCCGCTGACCGGGGAAGATCAGGTTCGGGTCGTTGATGATGCCGCTGTTGAGCTTGGCCAGCGAGTGCCAGCCGCCCTTGACCTGATAGCGCGAGGCGATGGCCGACAGCGTGTCGCCCGAACGCACCACATAGGTCTTGCCGGTCGCCTTGACCGACGCCGACCGGACGACCCGGTTGGTGGTCGCCTTGTGCTGGCTCGACTTCGACGACTTGTGGGTCACCGACTTCGAGGTGTTGCTCGACTTGGTGCTGTGCGACTTCGAGCTGTGCGACTCGCTGTGCGAGCCGCTGGTGTTGCTGCCCGAGTAATGCTTGGTCGAGCCGCCCTTCTTGCCGCACACCGGCCAGGCGCCGATGCCCTGGCCCCGCAGAACCTTCTCGGCGATCGCGATCTGTTCCGACCGGCTCGCCTTGTTGGCCGTGCTGGCGTACTTGCCGCCGCCGTACGCCTTCCAGGTGCCCTTGGTGAACTGCAGGCCACCGTAGAAGCCGTTGCCCGTGTTGATGCTCCAGTTACCACCGGACTCGCACTGCGCGACGGCGTCCCAGTTCACGCTGGACGCCTGCGCCGGCGAGGCCGGCCCGAGCAGGGCGGCGGTGCCCGCCACGCCCGCGGCGGTGATGCCGAGGGCAATACGGGCATGCTTTCGAATCTGTGCCATGACAGAAATTCCTCCACGCCTGCGAGGTCAGCTGTCGGGTTCGGGCTGAGGTGCCCGGCCGCGGTTGGCGGCTTCACCCCGAGGCGCGCACCAGCGCGCCGAGGAACTTTTGGGTCCCCCGCTCCATGCCTTGGGTCAATTTCCGTCGGGCGGCGGCAAGGACTCGGCGATCCGCCCACGGTGTCCACGATGGCGGACCCGACCGAACCTAGCCGGACGAATTCGGCGACCGCCAAGTTAAGGTGACCTTGTTCTCAGTAATTGACCTATTTGATCTTTCTTTAGGACGAGTATGACCGATATGTGGAGTCCTTAAATTACCAGTCGGTAACCTTCGACTCCATGTCGCTTTGTCTGATGCAGAATCGGCAACTATGACCCAGCCCACCCGCGAGCACGATGTCGTCGTCTACGGCGCCACCGGCTTCGCCGGCGCCCTCGTCGCCCGTCATCTGGCCGCGTACGCCCCTGTCGGCGCCCGGATCGCGTTGGCCGGCCGTTCGGAGACGAAGCTCACTTCGGTCAAGACCGAGTTGGGCGTCGATTGGCCGATCGTGGTCGCCGACGCCTCCGACGAAGCCGCCCTGTCCCGGCTCGCCACCTCCACCCGGGTGGTCGTCACCACGGTCGGGCCGTACCTGAGATACGGCCGCCGGTTGGCCGCGGTCTGCGCTGCGGTGGGCACCGACTACGCCGACCTGACCGGCGAGGTGCTCTTCGTCCGCGACAGCATCGACGCCAACCACGACATGGCCCGCCGCACCGGCGCCCGCATCGTGCACGCCTGCGGCTTCGACTCGATCCCCTCCGACATCGGTGTCCACGTCCTCAATCGTCAGGTCAAGGCTGACGAGGCGGGCGACCTGACCGACACCACGCTGGTCGTGACCAGCCTCCGCGGAGGCATGAGCGGCGGCACCATCGACACCATCCGCGCCCAGATGGAGGAAATGAAGAAGGACCGCGCGCGGCGCCGCATCGCGGCCAGCCCCTACTCGCTGAGCCCTGACCGCGCGGCCGAGCCCGACCTGGGACGCCAGCCGGACATGGTCACCCTGCCCGGTCCGGCCGTCGACCCGTCGTTGCGGGGCACGCTCGCCCCGTTCTTCATGGCGCCGTTCAACACCCGGATCGTGCGCCGGTCGAACGCGCTGCAGAACTGGTCGTACGGCCGCACGTTCCGCTACCGCGAGGTCATGAGCATCGGCACGTCTCCGCTTTCACCGCTGCTGGCCGGGGCCCTGAAGGCCGGGATCGGTGCCGCGATGGTCGGCCTGGCGGTGACGCCGCCGGCGATCCTCGACCGTGTTCTGCCCAGCCCGGGCAGCGGCCCCAGTGAGCGCACCCGCACGTCGGGCCATTTCACCGTCGACGTCTTCACCCGCACGACGACCGGGGCTCGCTATCGCTCGCGGGTCCGCGCGAAGGGTGATCCGGGCTATGCGGCGACCGCCGTCATGCTGGGCGAGTCGGCGCTGGCCCTGGCCTTCGACCGCGACGAGTTGCCGCCTTCGGAGGGTGGCGTGCTGACGCCGGCCACCGCCATGGGAGATGTGCTGGTCAACCGCTTGCGCACGGCGGGCCTGACGATCACCGCGGGCCGCGCCGACTGAGGGCACTGCCGTGACCCGTGCGGCAAGATCCGTGCGGCCAAGATCCGTGCGGCCACGGCTCCGCTCCCGGCCGGCCCGCTGCAGATCGAGGAGTTGACCGGCAGTGGGCCGGGCCGGGCGTGATCCGCCCGGACAAGTCCGGGTCCGTCGGCCGGCCCTGTCGGGAACGCAGGCGTACCTGATCTACGCGAGACTGCCCGACCATCGCCGGTACGTCAATGAGCGAGGAGGTGGCCGGCGATCCACGTCAGGTGGTCAGCCAGTTCGTCCGGGTCCTCGGCCATGTCGCGCGAGATCCAGTCGATGATGACCTCGCTGATGCCCGCGATCAGCGCCAGCAACGTGCGTTCCAGCCGCCGCTTGTCGGCCGTGTCGCCGACGAACCGGTTGACCAGCGGCGCGAAATGCTGGGCGTCCTCCCGCAGCACACCGCGGCGGCGGGTCTCCATGCGCGGCGCGTTGACGTAGATCACGCGGGCGCGTTCCGGATCTTCGACCAGTTTGGCGATCAGCGTGCGCATCATCGGCCGGAGGAGCTCCTCGGCCGTTGCTGCCTGAGGCGGGGCCGACCCGGCGACCTGGCCGAGCAGCCAACGATTTTGCTCGCGGTGCACGATCAGCAGCAGGTTTTCCCGGTCGGTGAAGTGCTCGTAGAAGTAGCGCTTGGAGACCTTTGCTCCGGCGCAAACGTCGGCGACCGTCACGTCCTCGTAATCGCGGGTGCCGAAGAGGTGTACCGCCGCCGTCACGATCCTGGCCCGCCGGTCGCTGGCCCGTTCCTGCCGGGACCGTCCGCCGTAGTTCTCGCCGCGGCGGGATGGTGCGCCTCGGCGCGGCGCAACCGCCGTCCGCTCTTCCACGCCCCCACCGTAGGCCCTCGGCGCCGACTCCTCCTAAACAGTGCCGAAAAGCCCCGGTGATCACGCTTCTCGACAGTCCACGTTGTCCATTCCGGCGATGTCGGTCCGGGTACTATGCCGCCCGTAACACCCTTGACCTCCGCCGCCCTCTGGCCGGAAGTGCCTCCTAACCGGCACGATTCACCTGTGACCGCGAGCCGCCTTCCCTTCCCGCTCACTCTGACGGGAGGCGGCGTCGTCCTGCGCGAATGGCGTTCGGACGACCTCGACGACCTGGTCGTGATGCTCGACGACCCCGACATCGCCCGCTGGACACCGATGCCGTCGCCGTTCGACGTGGAGGCCGGCATCGCGTACCTCAAGCGCGCCTATCAGGGCCGCGCCACCGGCCAGCGCATCCAGCTTGCGATCACCGCCGATGGCAGCGTGCCCCTGGGCGAGGTCCTTCTCTTCGGCGTCGACCTCGGCCTCAAGGAGGCCGAGCTCGGCTATCTGGTCGGCGCGCCTCATCGCCGACGGGGGCTTGCGGCGAGTGCGTTGTCGCTGCTTTCGGCGTACGCGCAGAGCACGCTGAAGCTCTCACGTCTCCTGCTGCGGATCGATCCGGGCAATCTCGCAAGCACCGCCGTGGCCCGTCGCTGCGGCTTCCGTCTCACCGGCGAGCCGGCGATCCTGCAGGAGGGCCCGTACGGCCCGACCAGCCTCGACACGTGGGAACTGGTCGAGGGCCGGGCCGGCACCCGGATGGAACGGCTGAGAAATGTCGCAGCCCGGCGGTACGGTCGTCGCACCCAGTTCTAGGGAGGTGCCCGATGGCCGACCGCGCTCAAGTGATGGCGTTCCGCGTGGCCGCGCAGGGCCTGGCCAAACGTGGCAAGGCCCGGCCCGGCGACCTCGACGTGCTCGATCTCGGCGTCCAGGAGTACATGCCGGGCTCGCTGCAGGTCGCCCTGGCCGCCCGCACCGCCGCCGGCTTCGACGACGATCGCCTGATCATGGTCTGGGCCGCCCGTGGCGCGCCCCACCTGCATCGGCGCCGTGACCTCCCGGCCCTGACTCGCCAGCTGTGGCCGCTCACCGACGCCGATGCGGCCGCCCGCATCAAGAGCGGCCAGATGCCCGATGCGGGCCGGCTGGGCATCGAGGCGTTCCGGGTCACCGCGGCCGCGTTCCGCGAGGTGCTGACCCGTTCGATGGCCCGAGGCGAGGTGAGCACCCAGGTCAGCAAGCGCGTGCCGAAGGAGTTGACCTACGAGTGCCGCTCCTGCAAGGCCCGGCACATCGGCGGCAACATCTGGCAGGTGGCCGGCCTGGCCGGCGGCGTCGAGGTCGAGTCCCGTGGCCGCGAGGCGACGCTCGGCCCGATCCCCGACGGGCCCCCGATCCCCTCGTCGAACGACGGCATAGCCGACCTGATCGCGACTTACCTGCGGTTCCTCGGTCCCGCCACCCCGGCCGAGATCGCCAAATACGTCGGCACCACGACCGCCGAGATCAAGCAGGTCTGGCCGGACGATCTGGCCGAGGTGAGGGTCGAGGGCAAGAAGGCCTGGCTCCCCGCCGCCGCGGTCAAGCATTTGGAGTCGCCACCCGATCCGGTCGGCGTGCGTCTGCTCCCCGGCATGGATCCGCTGCTCCAGGCCCGTGATCGTGACGTGCTGGTGCCCGGCCGCGACCGCCAGAAGGAGGTCTGGCGCATCCTCGGCAACCCGGGTGTCGTCCTGGCCGACGGCGAGATCGTCGGCGTGTGGCGCGCCAAGCTGGTGGCCCGCAAACGGGTCGACCTGACCGTGACCCCGTTCGGCCCGCTGACCCCGGCGCAGCGGGCCGACATCGAGGAGGAGTCCGCGCACGTGGCCCGTGCCCGCGGCGTACCGTCGGCCACCGTCACCTTCGAATAGGCTGCCGGTCATGACTCAGGTCTTCGGCTTGCTCGCGGTCGTAGCCGGGCTCGTCGTCGTGCTCGCGCCGTTCGTGCTGCTGGCTCGGCGCATTCGGCGGAGCAACGCGGGCGCCCGGCTGATGGGTCCGCTCGACGAGATCTACAACGTGGGCGCGCTCAAGACCCGGCAGGAGCAGCAGGTGATGGAATACCGCGCCGCCCCGCGTCCGTCGGCCGACGACGGTCCCCGCTCTTGACAGATCGCCGGAGAAGTTGACCGTCGATAACTCGGAATTATCGGTCTTCGAGGGTAAAAGCCACTATTCACCCCGGGGTCGGCATCCTCGCAGGTATCGCTAAGGCAACGCGCGAGTAACAATGGCATTGATCGGGGTGGTCCTCTTCTCCGGTCAGGTGCGTGACCCGCGGCCCGAGCGGAGGTGGCGACATGCTGAGCAGGGAAGACAGCCGTCGACTGGCAGAACTGGAGCGCCAGTTATGGCGTGACGATCCCGAATTTTGTGCCCGCCTGGAGGGTGGGCAGCCCCTGGTGCCGCCCCGCCGCAAACGCTTCCCGATCACGTTGATCCTGACCGCCGCCGTCCTCTGGGCCACCGCGATCACGCTGGGCATCCTCACCTGGTGGAGCCCCGCCGCGATCACCGCCGCCTGCGCCGTGACCGTCTCGACTGCCGTCTGCCTGCGCGCCCGCCGAGTCTCCAAGGCTTGACCCGCCCGGCTGTGGACGACGACCGATTCTTGTCGTACCCGGCTGCTTGACTCGTCCCCTCCCAGAGCCGGGGTGGGGGGCGGGCTGGGGGCGGCGCGCGCTCGATGATCAAGAGACTCGATGATCAAGAGACTCGACGATCAAGACACTCGACGATCAAAGAAAGGCGACGCCGGACGGGGGACCGGCGTCGCCTTTCTCTTTGGGAAGGGTCTGTCTTGGACTGCCGTCGTGGCCCCCCACGACGGCTGCGAGATCAGGCCCGGGCTTCGCGGGCTCGGCTCCGGAACACCCAGATCCGCATCAGCAGGAACCGCACCCCGGTCGCGACCAGGTTGGCCACCACCAGCACGAAGATCTCGACCGACTTCGGCGGCGCCGACGACAGGCCGTCCAGCAGCGCCAGCGACCCGCTCGTCAGGCCAAGGCCCACCGCAAACACCGCGAGGCCTTGCGCCTGGTGCTTCCAGGCACGGTCGTTTCCCCGTACGCCGAAGGTGAGCCGCCGATTAGCCGCGGTGTTAGCGATGGCCGTGAGTAGCAGGGCGATGAAGTTGGCCCATTGAGGGCCGGCGCCGATCGGGGTGCGCAGCACCGCGTAGAGAAAGAGGTAGGCGAGCGTGCTCGCCACCCCGACCGCGGCGAAGCGGATCAGCTGGCCGGTGAGCCCGGCCGGCACCCCGGCGACCGGCAGCGGATCGCGCCCCAGCTGGTCGCGGAGGGCGCCCAGCGGCAGCCGGCCGGAGCCGAGCGCCCGGGTGAGGCGCCAGATCCCCTTCAGGTCGGCGACCGCGGTCGACATGATGTCGACGCGGCTGTCCGGGTCGTCGATCCAGTCGACCGGCACCTCGTGGATGCGCAGACCGGCCCGTTCGGCCAGCACCAGCATCTCGGTGTCGAAGAACCAGCCGGTGTCCTCGACCATCGGCAGCAGCCGGACGGCCACATCGGAGCGGATCGCCTTGAAACCGCACTGTGCGTCGGAGAACCGGGCGGCCAGCGTGCCCCGCAGAATCAAGTTGTAGCCGCGCGAGATTATCTCGCGCTTGGCGCCCCGTACGACCCGGGAACCGCGGGCCAGGCGCGAGCCGATCGCCAGGTCCGAGTGCCCCGAGATCAAGGGGGCGACCAGTGGGAGCAGGGCGCCGAGGTCGGTCGACAGGTCGACGTCCATGTAGGCGAGAACCGCCGCGTCGGACTGCGTCCACACATGCTTGAGGGCGCGACCGCGTCCCTTCTCGTCCAGCCGTACCGATGCGACGCCGGCCATCTCGGTGCTCAGCCGCCGCGCCACGTCGGCGGTGGCGTCGGTGCTGGCGTTGTCCGCGACAGTGATCCGAAAGGGATAGGGAAAGTGTGCCGCAAGGTACGCGTGCAGACGCCGCACGCACGGCTCGAGGTCGATCTCCTCGTTGTAGACCGGCACCACGACGTCGAGCACAGGTGCCCGGTAGCCGGTCGCGGCGGCGTCGTGCGAAGGCAGCGTCGAAAGGCTCATGCCAGCAACGATCTGCTCGCCAACTAGGTCACCAATGTGGCGACCCTGTGCCACCCCTGTGAACTTTTCCGGGGATATGTCGCTTTCCGAACGCGAGGACGCCGGGCCGGGGCTCCCGGTGAAGGGAGCCGCCTGCCCGGCGTCGGAGGAGATAGTCAGGCCGTGGTGGTGCTGGCCGGAGCGGTCAGGTCGTAGACGGTCACGCCGCCCACCGACTTGGCGGTGAAGTTCTGGGCGATCCACTGGGCGATCTGGGAACTGTCGTTCGAGCCGCCCATGTTGTTGCCGAAGCCGCCGCCGCTGCCGATGAAGTAGTGGATTTTGCCTTCCGCCACGTACTGCTGGAACTGGGCCAGGGTGGGAGAGGGATCGGTGCCGTTGAAGCCGCCGATCGCCATGACCGGCTGGCCGGTCGCCAGCTGGTAGCCGGAGGCGCTCTGCGAGCCGACCGCGGCCGCGGTCCAGGTGTATTTGTCGGCGTCGGCGAGGAGCAGAGCCTTCATCTCGGCGCTGACCGTGGAGGCGTCGAGCAGGCCGCCCATGCCGCCACCGCCGCGCCGGCCGCCACCGAAGCCGCCGCCGTTCTGGCCCGTTCCGTTCCCGTTCCCGGTCCCATTGCCGGTGCTGCCGCCGTTCTGGCCGGTCCCGTTCGCGTTGCCATTGCCGTTCTGGCCGCCGAAGCCGCCGCCGTTTCCGAAGCCGCCGCCATTGCCGCCGCCGTTTCCGAAGCCGCCGCCGTTGCCGTTGCCGTTGAAGCCTGGGAACCCGCCGCCGCCACGACCCCCGCCGGGGAATCCGCCCCGCCCACCGAATCCAGCGGCCACCGCCGGCCCAGCAGTCGGGATCGACCCGGTGTGCGGTTGTGACGCGGTCTGCGTCGCGTACGCCGCAGGCCCCGCAAGCAAAGCAGCCACCGCGACCCCGCCGGCCACCGCAACCACCCGCCGGCCCAGGCGGATCGTCGCAACCAGCGCGGCCGCCGCCAGCAGACCCGCGACCAGCACCACCCACCGCAGCCACGGCAGGAAGTCGGCGCTGCGGGCCAGCAGGTGGTAGGACCACCAGGCCGAGACCGCAACCGTGATCGCGAGCAGGATCATCGGCCACACGTCGCGGCGGGCCCGCCAGAGCAGCACCGCGCCCATCCCGACTACCGCGCCGATCGCCGGCGCCAGCGCGACCGTGTAGTACGCGTGGAAGATGCCCTGCATCAGGCTGAACGTCAGCCCGGTGACGAGCAGCCATCCACCCCACAGGAGCAGTGCCGCCCGCTGCCGGTCGGTGCGCGCCCGTCGCCATGTCACCGCGAGCCCGCCGGCCAGCAAGATCAGTGCCGCCGGGAGGAGCCACGAGATCTGTCCACCCTGGTCGGTGTCGAACATCCGCAGCAGGCCCGTCTGGCCCCAGCCGCCGCCCCCGCCGCCCCCGCCGACGCTGCCGGTCTCGTCGCCCGAGAGGCGGCCGAGGCCGTTGTAGCCGAGGGCGAGTTCGAGCAGGCTGTTGTTCTGGGAGCCGCCGATGAACGGGCGGGACGACGCCGGCCACAGTTCGACGATCGCGATGTACCAGCCGGCCGAGACGACCACCGCCACGCCGGAAAGCAGCAGCTGGACGATGCGTTTGCCGAGGCGAGGAGGACCGGCGAACAGGTAGGCGAGTGCGTAGGCCGGCACCACCAGCAGCGCCTGCAGCATTTTCGCGAGGAAGCCGAAGCCGACGAAGACGCCCGCCCAGACGAGCCACCGGGTCCGGCCGGTTTCGATCGCGCGCGAAGTCGCCCACGCTCCGGCGATCATCAGCAGGACGAGCAGCGCGTCCGGGTTGTTGAACTTGAACATCAGCACCGCGACCGGGGTGAGCGCGAGCACCGCCCCGGCGATCAGCCCGGCCGCCGGGCCGAACCAGCGTTTCACCGTGCTGTAGAGCAGCGCCACGCTGGCCACGCCGATCAGCGCCTCCGGCACCAGGATGCTCCACGAATTGACCCCGAAGATCCGGGCCGAGAGATCCATGATCCACAGCGCGCCGGGCGTCTTGTCGACCGTGATCGAGTTGGCCGCGTCGGAAGAACCGAAGAAGAACGCCTTCCAGCTCGCCGAGCCGGCCTGCACGGCGGCCGAATAGAAGGCGTTGGACCAGCCCGACTTACCGAGGCCCCACAGGTAGAGAACCGCGGTGACCAGCAGCAACACCCACATCGACGGGCGCGCCCAGGCGGCGTCGCCGGCCGGGCCGAAGAAAAACCCGGCTCGGCGCCGGGCCGGGGGTGGTGGCGGCGTTTCCGGGTACGCCGTAGCCGGCGGGACGGGCAACGTCGAAGTCATCGCGACACTCCACACGCGGGGGACAGGGCTTTACCCGACCAACTTTCGGCGTGAGCCCTGTCCCGCCCTTGTGGCGTCCCTGTGCGCTATCTATGAGCCCGTTTCGCCGAAGCCGAAGCCAGACGCTCGAGCACCTCGATGGTGGCGTCCCAGCCCATGCACGCGTCGGTGATCGACTGGCCGTAGGTCAGCTCGCCACCCAGGTTCTGCCGGCCCGGCACCAGGAAACTCTCCAGCATCACGCCGCTGATGCCGCGCTGCCCGGCCGCGACCTGGGCGGCCACGTCGTCGGCGACACCCGGCTGGCGCAGATGGTCCTTGCCGCTGTTACCGTGCGAGCAGTCGATCACCACTCGCTCGGGCAGGCCTTCCTTGCGGAGCAGCGCCAGCGCGTTCTCGACGTCCGTCGCGCTGTAGTTGGGTTTGCCGCCGCCCCCGCGCAGCACCAGGTGGGTGTCCGGGTTGCCGGTGGTGTGCAGGATCGCCGGGGTGCCCGAGTAGTCGATGCCGGGGAAGACGTGCGACACGGCCGCGGCCTGGATCGCCTCGATCGCGGTCGGGATGCTGCCGTCGGGCCGGTTCTTCATGCCGATCGGCATCGACAGGCCGGAGGCGAGCTGGCGGTGCACCTGCGACTCGACCGTACGCGCGCCGATCGCACCCCAGGCCACGGTGTCCGCAATGTACTGCGGAGTGATCGGGTCGAGGAACTCGACCGCGGTCGGCAGACCCCGCCCGACGATCTCCAGCAGCAGCTTGCGGGCAATCCGCAGACCGCTGCTCACATCGCCGGTGCCGTCGAGCGCCGGATCGTTGATCAGACCCTTCCAGCCGACGGTGGAGCGCGGCTTCTCGAAGTAGACCCGCATCACGATCAGCAGGTCGTCGCTGAGCCGGTCGGCCTGCGCCTTGAGGAGCGTCGCGTACTCGCCCGCCGCTTTCGGATCATGCACCGAACACGGGCCGACGACGACCAGCAGGCGCGGATCTCGGCCGTTGAGCACGTCTTCGACCTGCGCTCGGCCGGCCAGCACGGTGTCGTGCAACTCGGACGTCAGCGGCAACTCGTGGTGCAACAAGGCGGGGCTCATCAGCGGCACGACACGCTCGATGCGCTGGTCACGGACGCGCTGGACCTCGGGGACGGTCATCGTTTGTCGCTTTCCTTCTGCCGGACCCCGGGGCTCCCGAGCCGGCTCGCTCGCAAAACAAAAGGCAGCGACGGGAATGTCGCTGCCTCGGCCGGCTCTGGCGGGTGTCTCAGGTCATGCGGTGATGACCGGGACACCGGCTTTGAGCCGGCCCGGTAAACCACCGATACCAACGAGTCACGCCCGACAGCATAGCGCTGCCTCAGCGCGCACGCGGAAGCGTGCGCGCGAGTTGCTCACCTACCGGGACGCGCGCCAGCGGCAGGGTGACGGTGAACACGGTCTGACCAGGCACGCTCTCCACCGACACACTGCCCCGATGAGCCGCCACCACGGCCGACACGATCGACAGCCCCAGCCCGGTACTGCCGGCCGCCCGCGACCGGGAGCTGTCCCCGCGGGCGAACCGCTCGAAGATGTGCGGCTGCAACTCGGCCGGGATGCCCGGCCCACCGTCGATCACCCGAAGAACGGCAGCATCGTTGGTTGCGCTCACCGCGACGGTCACGGTGGTGCCTTCCGGAGTGTGCGTACGGGCGTTGGCCAGCAGATTGGCCAGCACCTGATGCAGTCGCTGGCCGTCACCGACCACGGTGACCGGCTCCTCGGGCAGGTCGAGCTGCCAGAAGTGGCGCGGCCCGGCGGCGTGGGCGTCGCTGACCGCGTCGACGACCAGCATGGTCAGGTCGACCGGATCGTGGGCGAGCGGCCGCCCGGCGTCCAGGCGCGCTAGCAGCAGCAGGTCCTCGACCAGGCCGGTCATCCGCTTGGCCTCCGACTCGACCCGGCCCAGCACGTGCGCGACCTCGTCCGAGATCGGGGCCCGGCTGCGACGGCTCAGCTCGGCATAGCCGCGGATGGCGGCCAGCGGCGTACGCAGCTCGTGGCTGGCGTCGGCGACGAACTGGCGTACCTGCATCTCGCTGGCGTGCCGCGCTTCCAGCGCGTTGCCGACGTGGTCGAGCATCCGGTTGAGGGCCGCGCCGACCTGACCGACCTCGGTGCGCGGATCGGTGTCGCCGACCGGCACGCGCTGGGCCAGCCGCACCTCGCCCTGGTCGAGCCGCAGCTCGGACACCCGGGTCGCGGTCGCCGCAACCCGGTCGAGCGGCGCGAAGTTCCGGCGGATGATCAGGGCACCGGCCCAGCCGGCGACGCCGATCGCGATCAGCACGGCCCCGAAGGTGACCAGCGCGACCTGCACGAGGACCCGGTCGGTGCCCTGGAGGGAGAGCGCTACGACCCGCAAGGTGCCGTTGTTGACCCGGGCCTCGACGCGGAAGGTACCGATACCGTCGAGCGAAACCGTCTCCCGGTGCCCGTCGGCGTCGACGGCGAGCAGCCGCGCCTGGTTGGCCGCGGAGATCCCGGAGAAGGTGAGACCGGGTTGGTCGTCGCTGATCGGGCTCGGCTCGACGACGCCTCCGTGGACCGCGTCCTCGTCGGGATAGTGGGTCAGCTGGATCGAGCCGAGGACGGAGCCGCCGAACGGCCGGTCCCGCGCGTCCGAGTCCGGGTCGGGAAAGCTGCCGCCGTGGAAACCACCCGGGCGGCCGAAGTTCATCGCCTGGTCGAGCTGGTTGTCGACCTGGTGGTAGAGCGTCTTGCTCAAGAAGATCTCGGCCGTGCCACCGACCAGAACCCCGAGCAGGCAGAGCAGAGCGATCATGAGCGCCACGAGTCGGGTACGCAGCGGCCACGTGCCCGGGCTGCGCCACGTCATACGCGGACGGATCTCAGTCAGCGGGCTTGAGGACATAGCCGGCCCCGCGCATCGTGTGGATCATCGGCTTGCGGCCCGCGTCGATCTTCTTACGAAGGTACGAGATGTACAGCTCGACCACGTTGGCCTGGCCGCCGAAGTCGTAGTTCCAGACCCGGTCGAGGATCTGGCTCTTGCTCAGCACCCGGCGCGGGTTACGCATGAGGTAGCGCAGCAGCTCGAACTCGGTCGCCGTCAGCGTGATCAGGTCGCTGCCCCGGCGCACCTCGTGGCTGTCCTCGTCGAGGCTGAGGTCGCCGACGACCAGCTGCGACTCCGTACGCATCGGGGAGTGACCCATCCGCCGCATGAGCCCGCGCAGCCGGGCGACCACCTCTTCCAGGCTGAACGGCTTGGTGACATAGTCGTCGCCGCCCGCGGTGAGGCCCGTGATGCGGTCTTCGACCGAGTCCTTGGCCGTCAGGAACAGCACCGGCACCTCGGGCGTCTCGCCGCGCAGCCGGCGCAGCACCTCAAGCCCGTCGATGTCAGGCAGCATCATGTCGAGGACGACGGCGTCGGGCCGGAACTCGCGGGCGGTGCGCACGGCGGTCTGGCCGTCCCCCGCGCTCTTCACGTCCCAGCCCTCGTAGCGCAGAGCCATCGAGAGCAGTTCGGCGAGCGTCGGCTCGTCGTCGACCACCAGCACCCGAACCGGCCCACCGTCGGGGCGGCGGAGCTCGTTGGTGTCTGCGTTCGCCATCGTCATGCCCCTACTTTTATGGGTCACGCTTTGCGCGAGCTTTCCGCTTCCTGTGTAGCACCTGTGACCGCGGACCGGCAGCGGAAAGCCAGTGCGACCAGGGCGGCCGCTGCCACGGTAAATACCCCGTTACCGGTAAAAGCCACCGGATCGGCCCGGTGCTTCAGGGTGGTGAGCAGGAAACCGGCCCACGCGTACGTCATCAGCGCACCCCCGGCAAGGGCGATCTCGTGCCGGCTCTGCCATCCGGCGCGGCGGCCGAGCCACACGATCAGCCAAGCCGCCAGGGCGACGATCGTGACCGTGAGGGCGACGCCCGGCCAGGTCGCGGGTAGAACGAGATAGGCGCTCGACAGCCCGAAGCCCACCACCCCGACCAGCCACGGACGCGGCACCCATCGGTCCGACCCGCGGGGCGACGGCCGCGGCTCCCGCTGCCGCCGTGGTTCCCGCTCGAGCTGCAGTGCCGGCTCGTGGTGCAGTGCCGGCTCGTGGTGCAGTGCCGGCTCGTGGTGCAGTGCCGGCTCGTGGTGCAGTGCCGGCTCGTGGTGCAGTGCCGGCTCGTGCTGCAGTGCCGGCTCTCTGTCTCGCGCTGGCTGCCGCTTCGGCTCCGGACTCGGCAGGAGCAGGGCGATCCAGATCAGCACGAGGGCGACGACCGCGACACCGATGCCCTGCGCCCAGGTGACGTGGTATTCGCCGCTTTGCACGCTGTCATAACGGATCAGCAGGCCGGCGGCTAGGTAGACCGCGGTAGTCACGGCGAGTCCGAACCGCCCGAGCCACGGGGTTGTTGTCCGGTTGCGCGACGTCAGCGTCTCGGTCAGCAGGATCGGGATGCCGATGCTCCAGACGGCGTGGTTGAGCACGAACTGGAGACCGTAGAACCCGCTCACGCCGAGCACCGGAATGCGGACCGCGTCATAATCCACGCCCTCGTAGGCGGTGCTGAACAGGGAACCGTCGAAGACCCCGGCCTCCACGAGGCCGTAGGCCAGGCCGAGAACGAGGAGGGTCGGCCAGCCCTTTCCCGTACGTCGTGCGACCTCCCGTACCAACAGGGCCCCGCCACCGTAGAAAGGAGCCAGAAGGATCAGCGCGCCGATCTCGCGGATCGCCACGTTGCCGAGCAGGAACTCGCCGACGAGCGGCGCTAGAAGAGCCAGACCCAGGACGGATTTCCACGGCGTACGCATGACCTGAGCCTGGCCGCCCGGCCTGCCCCGCCGCGACGGCCGACGGACGGTGCCGCATAGACCAAAGTCGACGGTTCCGCCGCCCTTCGGCCGCGGCCAGACTCGACGCCCAACCCGTAGCGTGAGCCCATGCGAATCGACGCCGCACTCATCGCCCTGGCGGCGGTGCTGGGCGCGCTGTTCTGTCTCGACTCGCAGCACGCCACCGTCCTCGATCTTGCGGTGGGCTTGGTGGCGTGCCTCGCCCTGTTGGCTCGCCGCCGCCGGCCGGCCATGGTCGCCGGCCTGCTCATGGCCTCGACGGTGCTGTCGGCCGCGGGGATGGGGGCCACCGCGATCGCAGTCGGCGCGGTGGCCCTTTACCGGTCGTTGCGGGTGACCGCGGTGGTGGTCGCCGTGCACGCCGCAGTGGTGATCCCGCTGTTCGCCTTGGCGGCCGGCAGCGCCCGCGACTTCGTGCAGGGGACGGCGGTGCTCCTCGCGCTGGACACCGCGGCCGTAGCCACCGGTCTGCTCGCGCGCTCGGTGCACGACCGGAGCCGTGAGACCGAGGTGCGGCACTGGCTGCAGATCGAGGAGGTCCGTCACGCCGAGCGGGAACGCATCGCCCGCGAGATGCACGACGTGCTCGCCCACCGCATCTCCCTGCTCGCCGTGCATGCCGGAGCGCTCGAGGTGCGACGGTCGGCGCCGGAGGAGGAACGGCGGGCGGCCGCGGTCGTGCGGGAGTGCGCCTACCAAGCGCTGGAGGATCTCCGGGCAGTGATCGGCATGCTGCGAGACGACGACATATCCGATGCCGACCGCCCCCAGCCAACGCTCGCCGACCTGCCCGCGCTCGTCGAAGAGGCCCGACAAGCCGGCTCCACGATCACCCTCGACAGCCGACTCGACGACCTGGCCGCGGCGCCGGAGTCAGTCGGCCGACATGTCTACCGCGTCGTCCAGGAGGGCCTGACCAACGCCCGCAAGCACGCCCCAGGCGCCCCGGTCCACGTGTGCCTCCAGGCCACCGACGAGCTGACCGTCGAGATCACCAATCCCGTCCCGCAAGCCAGGAAGACGACGCTCCCGGGCGCGCCAGGCGCCCTACCGGCCGCTGCCGGGAGCGGCGTTCCGGACGCCGGAGGCAGCTTGGCGGCTGGAGTGCCAGACGCGGGAGGCGGCCTGACGGGTGGGGTGCCGAGCGCGGAAGCTGCCTTGCCGTGCGCGGAGGGTGATGGGCCGGGTGTGAAGAGCCGCTCGCCGAGCGCGGTGCCGGGCGTCGGGAGCGGTGTGCTGAGGGCGGGAGGGAGTCTGCCGGGGGCGGGAGACGGTCTGCCGGGGGCGGGGAGTGGTCTGATCGGGCTCGGGGAGCGGATGGATCTGGTCGGTGGGGAGTTGGAGTTCGGGCTTACGGCGGAGGGTGAGTTCCGTCTGGTTGCCCGGGTACCGTGGCCGCCGTGACGGTGCCGGTTCGAGTGCTCATCGTTGATGACGACGCGCTCGTCCGGGCTGGCCTCGCGATGATGCTGGGCGAGTTGGACGGCATCGAGGTGGTGGGGGCGGTGGCCGACGGCAGCGAGGTGCTCGGAGCGGTCAATCAGCATCGGCCCGACGTTGTGCTGATGGACATTCGGATGGCTGGGCTGGATGGCATCAGCGCGACGGAGCAGTTGCGGGCCCGCCGGGAGCCGCCGGAGGTCATCATCCTGACGACCTTTGACACCGATCGGCACATTCGGCTTGCTTTGCGGGCCGGGGCCAGTGGCTTTCTGCTCAAGCACACGCCGCCGGAGAAGATTGCGCACGCTGTCCGGCAAGTGGCGGCCGGTGAGCCGATGATGTCGCCGGGTGTGTTTCGCCGGGTTATGAGCTTTGCCGCCGAGCCGGCCGGTGACCCGCGGCAGGAGCAGGCGCGAGCGGTGCTGGCACGGCTCAGCCCGGGCGAGCGGGAGGTCGCACGGCTCGTCGCGGAGGGGCGCACCAACCAGGACATCGCCGGTGAGCTGGCAATGAGCACGGCCACGGTCAAGGCGTACATGTCGCGCATCCTGACCAAGCTGGAGCTGACCAACCGGGTTCAGGTCGCGCTGCTCGTGTCGGAAGCGGACAAAGGCTGCTAAAGCGCCCATAATCGTCGGCATGTGGCTGGGCGGACGAGTAACGGCGATCTTCCTTGCCCTGGCTGCGATCCTCGTTGCGGCGCCGGCGCGGGCGGCTCAGAACTGCTCGCTTACCCGAAGCGGCGGCGTCTACTGCGACGGCGCGGCGCAGCCGGTCCGGGTTCGGGTCACCGGCAAGGTCGTGCAGCTCGCCGCGTCCGGAGACAGCACCTGCGCGCTTACTGAACCGGGCGAGGTTTATTGCTGGGCCGGCGCTGACCAGGCGGCCCGCCACGGAGCTAGCCAGGCGGCAGGCAACGGAGCTGACCAAGGTGCCGACCGCGCGGCGGCCGGGATGGGCACCGGCGACGGCGGATTCGGCTTCAACCCGCTGCTCCTGATCTCGATCGGACTGGCCCTGATCGGCGCCGGATTCGCGCTGGTCAAGATGGGCAGCGGTCAGGGCGCGAGGTCGAGGGTCGCATCCCGCCACCGGTCGGCGCCCTCCTTGAGTCGCTCGGTGTAGTCCGGGCGGGTCCAGTTCACCCAGGTCAGCTGGGTGAGTTGCTGGGCCGCGCCGGCCGCCGTGATCGACATTGTGATGCCGGGGGTGGTCTGCGTTGTCAGCGTGGCACCACCGTTGCTGGTCGGCTTGGGCACCGCGACCTCGTGCGAGGACGGGTCGGCGAACCCGAGCAGCGCCCACGGCACCCGTACCACCAGGTCGTCGCCGTCCCGGTGCCAGATCGAGCGGCTGTCCGCGTGCGGGTCGCTCGGATCCCACGACCCGTACCGGAGGATGCCCGCGTCCTGCAGCTCCAGCGGCAGCTTCTGTTTGGTGCCGGGCACGGTCAGCCGACGGTTCACGATCAGGCTGAACGGCTTCCAGCCGACCGGTGCCTGGCCGCGTTCCGAGCCCGGCACGGCGTAGTCCAGCGGCATCGGGTCGAGCTCGTTCCGCAGGTACGCCTGCCCGGTCCGCGCGACAAGGTTGAGGGCGAGTGCGGCGTCCGGCTTGCGGTCGGTGCTCCCGGCGAACGGCGTGCCGGCCAGGCCGGGCAGCACGTCGAAGCCGACGGCCAGCGAGTCCGGCGGGGAACCGCCGAGGCCGATGGTCAGGTTCACGTACGACTCGTCGACCGTCGCCGTCACCCGCCGGGCCGGCCAGCCACCCTGGGTGTTGAGCAGCTGTTGCGGGGAGCCGCCGGGTTCGCCGTTCGCGTCCATCGCCAGCAGCCCGAAGTTCTGCGCGTTGGTCATCGGGTCGTGCCACAGCTGGCGCCGGTCGGGATCCTGGTGGGCGCTGGTGTTCCAGCTCATCGTGAACCACTCGTCGGTCCACTCGAAGAGGAAGCCACCGGCCAGGTTCTGGTCGTGGATGAGCCGCAGCAGGCCGGCGTCGATCTGCATCGCCTGCTGCTCGCTGTGGTCACCCTGGGTGCGTCCGAGCGGCGCATTGTGGGCCGAGCCGATCGACGACGGCACGCCGAATTCGGTGATCAACGTGGGCATGTCCGGGTGGTGCCGCCCCAGGGCGGCGACATAACCGGCGTACGGGTCGGACCGCCCGTCGTACTGATAGTCCTGCAGTGCTGGCTCGTGCCGCTGGAAGTCCGGGTAGTAGGGGTAGGCGTGGTAGCTGGCGAAGGTGCCCGCCGGCCAGTCCGCGGTCGGCCGCACGTGGTTGGCGTCCAGTTGCAGCATGTCCTCGCGGGCCAGCGGCTCGTCGGGATGGCGCAGCGGGTCGGTGGTGGGCCAGTTGACGAAGGCGATCGGCTGACTGAGTCCCAGGTCGGCCCCGTAGCCGGCGAGTTCGTCCATGCGCGCGGCCAGCCACCGCTCGGTTGGCGTGGCGTCGCCCGTCGAGCGGAAGTACTTTCCGTCATGGCCCGGTGCTGACGCATTGTGTTTGTCGGAGGCTTCCCCCGCGTACGGGTCAAGCTCCGTGCCGACGATCCACCCGAGCAACCACGGTGTGATGTCGGTGTTCCACACGCCGCTGGCCCGGCCGGGCGAAGCCGGCCGGCTGAGGTGGCCGGAGACGGCGCCGGAGGCGTCTTTCAGCTCACGCTGAAAGGCGGTGGTGACGGCCGGGTCGAAGAGGTTGCGCTTCTGGATGTACGAGTCGTCGGGCAAGTTGACGCCCTGCATGAGATAGATCGGCCGATCCGGGTTGGCCTCGTTGTACGCCGCGAGCTGCTGATAGAACGCCGGCGGGTGGATCGTGTAGATCCGCACCACCCGGATGCCGAGCCAGCTCATCGCCGCGAACCAGGCCCGATATTGCGCGGCCGCGATCGACAGATCGCCCGACTGGTGACCGGGCGTGGTGGCGCCCAGGTTCACTCCGGGCAGGAAGGTCCGATCGCCACCCGCGGTGTGTAGCTGGAACTGCTGACCGTCCGTGCTCGCGACCATCTTGAGGCCGTTCGCATCGACCAGCTTGGGCGCCCACGAACTGCCCTTGGGCGGCGACGGAATCTCGCTCATCCCGGCGATCAGGAATGCCGGCGAGCTCGGGGTCACGGACGAGGTTCCGCCGGCCAGCAGCAGGCAGAGCGCCAGCATGAAGACGCCGATGACGGTCGCTCGGACACGCCCGAATCGGGGACGCGGCGGCGCGTACATGAGGTGGCTCGGGAAGTCGCCCACCCGAGCATTGTCTAAGGCGAAAGTTGCTGAATGGGGCGAATTGTCGGGAACCTGGGATCACTCGAACCCTCGCCGTTGGCTCGATGTTGTGCCAGCGTTGAGGATCGAGGTCGGCGGCGATGGCCGCCCGCGGGTGAGGAGCGAGCGTGGATCTTCTCGAGGAGTACCGCCGGGCCACCTTCTTCTTCGAGTCGGGCGATCCGCTCGGGGCCAGCCGGCTCCTCGAGCCGATCGTCCAAGCCGAGCCGCACAACGCTGCGGTCCGCCAGTTACTGGCCCGGGCCTATTTCAACTCGGCCCAGCTCAACGGCGCCGAAACCCAGCTCAGGGCACTGATCGAACATGATCCTTCCGATCATTACGCACATCACGTGCTCGGCCGGACCCTCGAACGGGCCGGCCGTTTTCGTGAGGCGCTCCCGCACCTGCGGCTCGCCGCCGCGATGAAGCAGCAGCCCGACTACGCCGAGGCCGTGCACCGCGTCGAGCAGTGGCTCGGCAAACAATAGGCGGCTTTCGGTGGATGGAGGCCGGGCCGCGGCGTGCCTCAGCCGCCGCCTGGAAACCGCCCGGGCCACGCTCGGATACAACCCCGGCCACGCTGATACAACCCCCGGCCGTGCCCGATACAACCCCGGACCACGTCCGATACAACCCGGTTACGCCCGGATACAACCGTCGGCTACGCCCGGATACAGCCCGGTCTCCGGCGCTCGACGGGCGCGACTCAGCAGACACCCGAGAGGGCGGACCCGGCCGAGACCAGAGACTCCCTCGCTCCGGCTCCGATCGGCCAGACACCACCTAGGATCGTGACCTGTGAAACTCAAGCTTGACCTTCACGACATCTTCAACAAGGGCCAGCAGATCGACAAGGCCCTGCGCGACATCATCGACGAGGCGATTGAGAAGAAGGCGACCCTCGTCGAGATCATCCCGGGCAAGGGCAGTGGTGCGCTGAAGAAGAAGGTGCTCCGGTTCCTCGACCAGCGGGAGATCAAGCAGCTCTATCACCGGGTGGAGAAGGACGGCGACAACTGGGGCCGGCTCTTCATCCACTTCCGCTTCAAGGAGTCGACCGGCCGCCGCGGCCGGGGCCGCTGACGACCGCCGCGGACGGCGGTCGAACCATCGCCGGCCATGCGGGAACGTTGCGGACAAAGGCGCGCCGTCGCCGGGCATGCGGGAACGTTGCGCGCACCGGCCGGGCCGGCGGCGGCTATGCCTGAACGCTGACGGCACCCGGCCGTGCCGGCAAGGGGGCGATCGGGCGCGGCGCTCGGCGGTCAGAACTTGTAGGTCTTGGCCACGGCCAGTAACTCGCTGGTGTGTGAGCCGACTATGCCCACGTTGGCCGGGCGTTCCTGGAAGCCGGGGACCCCGGTGAATCCGTCGCTGCCGTCCATCGCCCGGAACGTTACCGGGCCCGGGGTGCGGACCGTGACCGTGATCTCGATGCCGTCGGCTGGTGGGCCGTGGAAGACGAAGCCCCAGCCCCACCGCTGGTTTTTCTGGTTGGCCGGGATGATCGGCTGGCCCTGCACCTCGGCCGCCAGCACCCGGGTCTCGGCGCCGACGTGCAGGGTGACCAGGCGAACCGGGCGTTGCGGGGTCAGTCGCAGCACCAGGCGCCTGGCGCCGTCCGCCGGGACGTCCCTTTCGAGGGTCAGCCGGGGCGCCGGGATGCCGGCCGGCTGGGCCTTGCCGGTGCGTACCTTTTCCGGGCCGAAGAACGGCAGGCTGTCGCGGACCTCGTGCTGCCGGCCGGAGACGTACTGCGAGGTCCACTTCTGCACGCTCGCCTCGTCGCTCACCCACTGGGCGGTGTTGTTGTCGGCGTCCAGCGCGTACATCAGCTGGGTCAGCGCCGGATGGGTGCGATCGAACCGGTCGACCGACAGGCCGACCACGCTGAAGACGACCAGGGCCAGCGCGGCGGCCACGGCCGGGAGCGTGCCGCGGCGGCGGGCGCTGAGCGCGGCCGGGCCTCGCTGACCGCCGCCCTCGGGGTGGAGCAGGTCGATCACCGGCAAGAGGGCCAGGCCGAGCAGCACGGCCAGGAATGCACCCGCGCCGGCCAGCGGCATGCCGAGCGCCGGGAACAACATCACCGCGGTCGGCAGCAGGATGATCACCGCGACTGCTCCGCCGAGCACCACCGCGGCCACCGACCACCAGCCGCGCAGCAAGATTGCCACGATGCCTAGGATCGCGCCGGCCAGGGCGGGCAGCGCGGCCAGGTATGATCCGCCGGGCGTCGCCCCGGCCAGCACCAGGCCGAGCACGGCCAGCCAGCCGAGGCCGCCGATTGCCAGAGCGGCCGCTCCGAGCCTCCGCCGGAACATCGCGAACCAGGCGAAGACCACCAGCGCGGTCAGGGCCAGCACGCCCAATCGGTAGGGCACGGGGTGGTAGGGGTCGATCGGCAGCTCGCCGTAGGCCGGGCGGATCAGCTTGAGGACCAGCCAGTAGACCTGGGCCAGCACCGGGGCGGCCACGATCGGGATCAGCGTCACCGCGAACGCGCCCAGGCCGCGCTTCGTCGTGATCAGCCCGCGCCGGCGGGCCAGCCAGGCCAGCGCCAGTACCGCGACCAGCGCCGCCGCGGCGAACGGCCAGACCAGCGAGCCCGGATAGCGTACGAGCAGGCCGGGCGCCGGGAAGTAGGTCGCGTCCTCGCTCGAGCCGAGCCGGGTCAGGTTGTCGTTGCCCAGTTCGCGGGTGAGCGCCAGCGCGTTGTCGCCGTGGTGCTGGAGGCTGTCACGGTTCATCGCCGAGGGCCGGTCGGTGGGTGCGTGGTAGACCGCCGCCCCGTCGATGTAGGCCGAGTTGAGCCCCTGGAAACCGGCCAGCCGGAACGGCGTGAAATCGGTGTCGTTGGGCAGCAGCCGATAGATCTCGACCGCGAACGAGGTGCCGACCGGCTTGGGGGTGTGCGCGTACGCATCGACGAGCTTCTGGTTGTGGTCGGACGTCTCGAACATGATCGCCGGACCGGAGCTGCCGCGGGCCTCGAGGTTGAGAACGATTCCGCCGTCCTTGGCCAGCGGGCTCTGGTGCACGAACGCCGCCGCGCCGCACAGGCACGCCTCCTCGGCGTCGGTCAGCACGAGCACCACGTCGTTGCGCAGCCGCGGTCCGTTGACCAGCGCACGGGCCGTCTCGAGCACGGTCGCGACGCCGGCCGCGTCGTCGTTGCCGCCCGGACCGGTCTGCACCGAGTCGTAGTGCGCGACCAGGAACAGCCGCCCGGTCGACGCGGTGCCCGGTATGACGGTGACGATGTTGCGCACGTGGGCGAGACCGATGCCGCCGGCCGAGGACGACAGCTCCCCGCCCTCCGGCGAGACCGTGTCCTGCACCTCAGGCGTCAATCCGAGCTGCCGCAACGCCGTGACGAGATGCTCCCGTACCGAATTTTGCGCAGCGCTTCCCACCGGGTGCGGAACCGTGGCGATGGCCTGGACCTGCTCGAAGGCCCGCCCGGCGCTGAATTGACTCGGCGGAGCCGAGGAAGGAGCCGCCGCCGGCGGCTCGACCGAGCGAACCGCGGCAAAACCGATCAAAGCCAGCACGACGATCGCCGCCAGGGCGGCGAGAGCCCGGTGGGCGACATCGACGAGGGCGGGTGCGCGCATGGGGTCATCTAAGCGGCTGGGTACGACAACCGGGTAGCGAAAAGATCGATTACGGCGTGGCATAGCGTTGTCGGGGTGAGTACGCCGATCGACCCCGCCGCCGTCGTCGCGGAGTTCATCGACGCCGTGGCCCCCTACGACCCCGATCCGGGTGCGCGGCCGGTGGCGATCGTCGGTGTCCGCACCGCGCTCGGCGAGGGTGTCTTTCCGCTGAGTGACCATGTCGTGCGCGCCCTGTGCCGGGCCCTGGCCTCCTATCGCGACCCGGAGGACCGCGGCACCTGCGTCGAGTGCGGAGGTCGTCACCTCGACGAAAACCTGCATTGCCGGGATTGCGGGCGTTTGCACGGCATCCTCGGCCAGGTGATCGCCGACCACGCGGCCCGGGTGGCCGCGGCGGCGAGGTCCGAGCCCGGTGAGGACGACCGTTGAGGGGTCAGAGTTGTGTGCCCGCCGCTCCTGAGCGACGATCAGCGGGACACGCCCGGTGCAGACGAGTGGGGTTCTCGGCATGACGGAACGGTCGGTCGCGCCCCGCGTCCGCGGCGCCACGGCCACGCCTCAGGAGCGGCTGCGCGTGCTCCTCGTCGAGGACGACGAGGGCGACGCGTTCCTGGTCCGCGAGTTGCTCGACGAGGCCGAGGCCCCGTTCGAGCTGAGCGTGGCCACCACGCTGCGTGAGGCCGGCACCAAGATGCAGGGCGTGCAGTGCGTCCTGCTCGACCTGGGCCTGCCCGACGCCGAGGGCATCGACGGACTGCGCAAGTTTCTCTCGGTCGCCGGTGGCGCCGCCGTCTGCGTGCTGACCGGCCGCTCCGACGAGCACCTGGGCGTCGCCGCGGTCGCCGAGGGCGCCCAGGACTACCTGGTCAAGGGCCAGGTCGACGGCGTGCTGCTGACCCGGGCGCTGCGCTACGCGGTCGAGCGCAAGCGGGCGGACGAAAACGCCCAGCGCCTGCGCGAGGTCGAGCTTCGGCAGGCCGAGTCGGCCCGTCTGGAACGCGGCCTGCTGCCCCAGCCGCTGATGCAGACCACCGAGGTCGCGGTGCACACGTTCTATCGCTCGGGGCGGGCGATGGGTTTGCTCGGCGGCGACTTCTTCGACGTCGTCCAGGTCGGCGACGACCGGCTGCACGTGATCGTCGGCGACGTCTGCGGCCACGGGGTCGACGAGGCCGCGCTCGGCGTGGAACTCCGGGTCGCCTGGCGGGCCCTGGTGCTGGCCGGGGTGCCCGAGGAACAGATCCTGAGTTCACTCGAACAGGTGCTGATGAGCGAGCGCCGGGCGCGGGAGATCTTCGCGACCGTCGCCTCGGTCGTGGTCGATCTGACGAGCAACCGCGCGACCGTACGCCTCGCCGGCCATCCGCCACCCGTGCTGCTGTCCGGGGGCCGGGCGGTCCCGGTCCCGGCCCGCACCGGCATCGTGCTGGGCGTCAGTCCCAAGCCGGCCCCGGCCACCGACGTCGAGTTCATGGGCGAGGACTGGTCCCTGCTGCTCTACACCGACGGCTTGATCGAGGGCCACACCGGCGCCGGCAACGAGCGGCTCGACGTCGACGGCCTGTGCAGGCTGCTCGGCGAGCCGTCGGCCGCCGACGTGCCGCTGGCCGCCCTGCCGGCCTGGCTGGTCGGGCGGGCCGAGCAGGCCAACGGCGGCCCGCTGGCCGACGATGTGGCGATGTTGTTGATCTCCCGGGGGAGCGGGCGTTGAACGTGTGGAACCTCAGCACCTGGACCCTCCGGCGGCGCATCGTCGCGCTCTGCTTCACGGTCGGCGTGCTGCTCAGCGCGCTGGCCGTGTTCGCGGTGGTCACCGCCGCCCGCAACAACCGCCAGCTCGACGACGTGCTCAACCGGGCCAGCCCGATGCGGGCGGCCGGCGAGTCGCTCTATACCGCCCTGGTCGACCAGGAGACCGGCATCCGCGGTTACGCGATCACCGGTCAGACGGCCAATCTGGCGCCCTACACGAGCGGGCAGCAGGAGGAGCGCGACGACGTCGCGCTCATCGAGGGCCTGCTCAAACCGGACGACACCGACATCAGGGCGTCCCTCGATCTGGTGAAATCGCAGGCCGCGGCCTGGCACAGCGAGGTCGCCGAGCCGGTGATCAAGACGATCGAATCGCGGGGCAAGGCGGCCGGGCAGACCCAGATCACGGCCGCCTCGACCGGCCGGTTCGACGCCGTACGCGCCGCGATCGACCGGATGCAGGGCCAGATCCAGACGCTGCGCGACAAGTCGGCGGCGGCCGCCCGGCACACCAGCCAGACCCTGGTGGCCCTGCAGATCGCCGCGTCGGCGATCGTCATCCTGGCCGGTGCGGCCCTGCTGCTGCTGCTCGACCGGCTGGTCAGCCGTCCGGTCGTCGAGCTGGCCGAGCAGGTGCGTGATGCCGCTGAGGGCAACTACGACCGGCACATCGCCAGTGGCGGCTCGCCGGAGCTGGCCGGTCTGGCCGGCGATGTCGACGCCATGCGGCAGAAGATCGCGACCGAACTGTCCGAGGTTCGCGAGGCCCGCACCCAGGTCGAGTGGATCAACGACCAGCTCAAGATTCAGGCCGAGGAGCTCACCCGTTCCAACCGTGACCTCGAGCAGTTCGCCTACGTGGCGTCCCACGACCTGCAGGAACCGCTGCGCAAGGTGGCCAGTTTCTGCCAGCTGCTGCAGCGCCGCTACGCCGGGCAGCTCGACGAGCGGGCCGACCAATACATCGGCTTCGCGGTCGACGGCGCACAGCGCATGCAGCGGCTGATCAACGATCTGCTGGCGTTCTCCCGGATCGGCAGGCTGACCAGCGGTTTCACCGAGGTCGACCTCAACCGGGTGCTCGAGGAGGTGCGGTCGCAACTCGAGGCCCGCGCCGGCGCCGACGGCGAGATCATCTGGGCCGATCTGCCCATCGTGGAGGGCGAGGAGCCGCTGCTGACGACGCTGTTCGTCAACCTGATCGGCAACTCGCTGAAGTTCCGCCGGCCGGACGTGCCGCCGGTCATCCGGGTCAGCGCTCAGCTCGAGGACGACGAGTGGCAGATCAACGTGCGCGACAACGGCATCGGCATCGAGGCCGAGTTCGCCGACAAGGTGTTCGTCATCTTCCAGCGGCTGCACGCGAGGGACGCCTACGACGGCACCGGCATCGGACTCGCCATCGTCAAGAAGATCGTCGAATATCATGGCGGTCGGATCTGGCTGGACCTCGACGTCGAGGAAGGCACCTCGATCAACTTCACGATCCCGGTGCTGCCCGGTTCGACGGAGCCTTCCCAGGCCCCGGAAACGCAGAAAGAGGTCACCGCATGACCGAGCTCACGAGAGCCGAGGGCACACCGATCGAGGTGCTGCTGGTCGAGGACGACCCCGGCGACGTCCTGATGACCCAGGAAGCCTTCGAGGAGCACAAGGTCCGCAACCGGCTCACGGTGGTCTCCGACGGTGCCGAGGCCCTGGCCTACCTGCGGCGCGAGGGTCCGTTCACCGAGGCTCCGCGCCCCGACCTGATCCTGCTCGACCTCAACCTGCCCCGGCGTGACGGCCGCGAGGTGCTCGAAGAGATCAAGAAGGACGAGGACCTCGGCCGCATCCCGGTGGTCGTGCTCACCACCTCCTCGGCCGACGAGGACATCCTGCGCAGCTACCAGTTGCACGCCAACGCCTACGTGACCAAGCCGGTCGACTTCGATCGGTTCATCGCGGTCATCCGGCAGATCGACGAATTCTTCGTCAGCGTCGTGAAGTTGCCGCCGCGTGCTTGAACAGGTCGCCGAGCTCATCCGGGAGGTCGCGGCCACGGTCGTGCTCCCGCGTTTCCGGCACCTCTCGGCCGACGAGGTGCATCAGAAGACACCGGGCGATCTGGTCACGGTCGCCGATCAGGAGTCCGAACGCGAGCTGACCCGCGGGCTGACCGCGCTGCTGCCGGGTTCGACCGTGGTCGGCGAGGAGGCGGTCGCCGCCGACCCGGGCATCCTCGACCGGCTGACCGGCCAGGGGCCGATCTGGATCGTCGACCCGGTCGACGGCACCAACAACTTCGCGGCCGGCAAGGAGCCGTTCGCGATGATGGTGGCGCTGGTCGAGGGGGGCGAGACGGTCGCGTCCTGGATCCTCGACCTGCCCGGCGACCACCTCACGGTGGCCGAGCGCGGTTCCGGCGCTTACCGCGACGGCGTACGCGTCAAGAGCCGCACCGACGACCCGGGCCTGGCCGCGATGGTCGGCGTGGTCGCCACGCACTACTTCCCGGACGACCTGCGTGACGAGGCGAAGAGCAACGCCCACTTCTTCCGCGAGATCACCCGCGGCCGGCACTGCGCGGGCTGGGAATACCCGGCCGTCGCCACCGACCGGCAGCAGTTCGCGGCGTTCTGGCGGGTGCTTCCGTGGGACCACGTGCCCGGCACGCTGATCATCCGGGAGGCCGGCGGCACCGTGCGGCACTTCGACGGCTCCGACTACCAGCCGGCCAACCGCGAGTCAGGTCTGCTCGTCGCGGAGAACGCGGATATCTGGCAGTCGGTGCGCGACACGTTGCTGCCGTCGTTCCGCGGTTAGCTCTTCTCCCGCGAAACGATCATGACCCGGTTGCCGGCCGGGTCGAGCACCCGGGCCATCCGTTCGCCCCAGGCCTGGTCGCTCGGCTCCTCGACGACCAGCACGCCGGCCGAGCGCAGCGTCGCGACGGCCCGGTCGCAGTCGTCGGCATAGACGCAGATCTCCAGCGAATCGGCGGGTGCGGCCAGCGGGTCGAGGCCCAGCCCGATCTCACTCGCGCCGAGCCGCACCACCACGAAATCGGGTTCGCCCTCCGACGGGAACGCGTAGGTCGCCTGGAAACCGAGCAGGCCGACGTAGAACTGAAGGGCCGCCGCGATTGAGGGGACGGTCACAATCGGAAACGCCGTGGTGAACACGACTGCCACCCTAAGGTGCGGAGCATGTCCCCTGCGTACCTCGATGAGGTTTTTGGTCTGCGCGGACGCACGGCGGTCGTGACCGGCGGCAGTTCCGGCATCGGGCGCTCGATGGCGGTCGCGCTGGGCCGGGCCGGCGCCCGCATCATCCTGGTCGCGCGGCGCCCGGAGCCGATGTCCGAAGTGGTCGAAGAGCTCGAGGGGCACGACGCGGAAGGACACGCGATCTCCGTCGATCTCGCCGACCGGGCGGCGCTCACGGCCGCCGTCCGCAAGATCACCGACGTGTACGGCGTACCGGACGTGCTCGTGAACTCGGCCGCGGTAAATCGCCGGCCGCCGATGGACGAGCTCACCGAGGACGACTGGGACGTCACGATGAGCGCCAACCTCACCGCGCCGTTCCTGCTCGGGCAGGCCTTCGGCCCGGGCATGGCGGCCCAGGGCTGGGGACGCATCATCAATGTCGCGTCGCAGCAGGCTTTCCGGGCGTACGGCAACAGCGGCGCGTACGGGGTTGCCAAGGCCGGTCTGGTCGCGCTCACCCGATCGCAGGCCGAAGCGTGGTCGCCGCACGGCGTCTGCTGCAACGCGATCGCGCCCGGGGTGGTACACACGCCGCTGACCGAGCCGACCTTCGCCGACCCGGCCAAGGTGGCGCAGCACGCCGCGCGCACGATGATCGGGAGAAACGGCGTTCCGGATGATTTCGGGGCGTGTGCCGTCTTTCTGGCCAGCAATGCTGCCGTTGCCGTAACCGGCCAGACACTCTTCGTCGACGGCGGGTACTCGGCGACTTGATCTATCTGTCCGCCCCTTGCGCCCCGCGATAGAGTTTGCCCCGCTCATGACCTGGGGAGGTTCCGTGGCGGCGACAACCCTCCGCCGGCTTTACGCTGCGCTCGCGTTGCTCGTGACCGCCTGCGCGCTGCTCCTGGCCGCGCCCGGCTCGGCGGCCTACGCCGACCCGAAAGGCGAAAGCGGCGGCAAAAAACTCGAGGACGCTCTGGAATCGGCGGCCAAGGGCCAGGCCGATGCCATCCAGAAGCTGAACGCGTCGAAGAAGCGCCAGTCCGACCTGCAGAAGCTGGTCGCCCAGTCGCAGGCCGGCGCGAAGGCGCTGGAGACGCAGGTCGGTGTCATCGCCAACCGGTCCTATCGGCTCGGCCGCTCCAACACCGCCGCGATGCTGCTCGACAGCAGCTCGCCCGACATCTTCCTGGAACGGGTCGAGCGGCTCGACATGATGGCCCAGGTCGACGGGTCGACGCTGAAGAAATATGAGGACGACCTCAGCGCGGCCCGGCAGGCCAAGGCCGACATCGACCGCGAGGTGGCCGAGCAGCAGAAGCAGGTCACCGCGCTGGGCAAGAAGAAGAAAGAGGCCGAACTGGCGCTGGCCAGCGTCGGCGGCGGCTCGGCCGGCAGCGGTTTTCTCGACGCCAACTCGCCGCTCGCCAAGGCGGCACCGCGCAACTCGGACGGGTCGTGGCCCAAGGAGGGCTGCACGATCAACGACCCGACGACCACCGGCTGCATCACGCCGCGCCTGCTCAACGCCTATCAGAACGCCAAGGCCGCCGGATTCAGCCACTACGTGGCCTGCTTCCGGCATCAGGACAGCGGCGAGCATCCCAAGGGCCGGGCGTGCGACTTCTCGGCCCATGCCAGCGGATTCGTCAACGAGGCGGCAACCGGCGCCGACAAGGACTACGGCAACCGCCTGGCGGCGTACTTCATCAAGAACTCCGACCGGCTCGGCGTTCTGTACGTGATCTGGTACCGGCAGATCTGGATGCCCGGCACCGGATGGAAGGCGTACAGCGCCACGGGTGACGCGGCCGCGGTGCACACCAACCACGTACACCTGTCGGTCATCTAGGGCGTGGGGGTGCGTCGGTAGCATTCCGGCGATGGGAGTCCCGTCGCGCGCGCTGCCGTCCGCCCTCGCCTCGACGCTCGTCTTCGGGGCCAGCGGCTCGGTGCTGGTCCTCGAGATCCTCGCGTTGCGCCTGGTGGGGCCGTACGTGGGCGTCACGCTGCAGGTGAGCAGCTCGGTCATCGGCGTCTCGCTGGCCGCGATCGCGTACGGCACCTGGCTGGGTGGCCGGCTGGCCGACCGGTTGAACCCGCGGGCCCTGCTCGCCCCGGTCCTGGTCCTCGGCGCGATCGGCACCGCGCTCACCCTGCCGCTGGTCCGCTGGGCCGGGGAGATCCTGCGCGGCGGGGCCGCCCCGGCGGTGCTCCTGCTTGCCGCGATGGCCGTTTTCCTCCCGGCGTTCCTGCTCTCCACGGTCACGCCGATGGTGGTGAAACTCCAGCTGGCCGACCTCGACCGCACCGGCGCGGTGGTCGGCCGACTGTCGAGCATCGGCACGCTGGGCGCGATCACGGCGACGCTGGCGACCGGCTTCATCTTCGTGGCGGCCATGCCGAGCAGCTGGATCGTGCTGAGCCTGTCCGGGCTGCTGGCGCTGGGCGGGCTGGTGCTGGGCTGGTGGCTGCGGCGGGACGCGGAGGCGCTGCCCGGTGGCCCGCGCGCCCGGGCACTGCTCGGCGTGGTCGGCCTGGCGGCGGCCGGTCTGGGCGCGACGGCCCCGAACCCGTGCGACGTCGAGACCGCCTACCACTGCGCCTCGGTCGAGGCGGACGGGGCCGACCCGAGCGGGCGGCTACTGGTCCTCAACTCGGCCCATCACTCGTACGTCGACCTGAGTGACCCGCTGCACCTGGATTTCGCGTACGTCCAATGGCTCGCGGCGGTGACCGACGCGGCCTCCCCGACCGATGTTCTCCATCTCGGCGGAGGCGGTTTCACGATGCCCGAATACCTGCGGGCGACCCGGCCCGGCAGCCGCCAGCTGGTGCTCGAGCTGGACGGCGGCCTGGTCAAGCTCGATCGGCAGAGGCTCGGGCTGGCGACCGGGCCCGACCTTCGGGTGCTGGTCGGCGACGCCCGGGTCGGGCTGACGTCGCAGCCGACGGCCGCCTACGACCTGGTGATCGGCGACGCGTTCGGCTACCTGGTGGTGCCCTGGCACCTGTCGACCCGCGAGATGATGGCCCAGGTCGCGCGCACCCTGCGTCCGAGCGGCATCTACGCCCAGAACGTGATCGACTACCCGCCCGACCGGTTCGTCAAGTCCGAGCTGGCGACCGTCGCGGCCGTGTTCCCGCACGTCGCACTGATCGCCCCGTCTGCGGCCCTGTCCGGCTCGACCGGCTCCAACTTCGTGATCGTCGGGTCGAAGAATCCGCTGCCGCTGGACGCCATCCGGGCCGGCCTCGACCGGCACGCCAAGGACCCGGTGACGCTGATGCCGGACGGCTCGTTCGCCGGGCACGCGCGGGTGCTGACCGACGACTACGCGCCGGTCGACCAGCTCCTCGGCTATTGAATACGGACATAACCCCCAGGTTTTGGTGTGCGGGGCTTGGCCGCCGGTGCTGCGGGTCACAATCGGCATATGGGGCGGACGGAGCGAAACGGTCAGGGGAGTTCGCTTCGTATCGCGGGCCGGTACCGGCTCGTCGAGAAACTCGGGACGGGCGGCATGTCGGTCGTCTGGCGCGGCTACGACGACGTGCTCGGCCGGCAGGTCGCGGTCAAGGTGCTGTCTCCCCGGCTCGCCGGTGACCAGGCGTTTCGCGATCGGCTCCGCCAGGAGGCACTCGCCGCGGCCCGGCTCGCCCACCCGCACATCACCGGCATCTTCGACTTCGGCGAAACGTCGGTGATCGGCGAACTGTCGGTGCCGTTCGTGGTCATGGAACTGAACGACGGCGAATCGGTCGCCGCCCGCATCGGCCGGCAGGGCGCGCTGGACTGGCGCGAGGCCGTGACGATCACCGCCGAGGTTGCGTCGGCGCTGGCCACGGCTCACGCCCGCGGGCTGGTGCACCGCGACGTCACGCCGGCCAACGTGATGCTCACCGGGGCCGGCGCCAAGGTCGTCGACTTCGGGATCTCGGCCGCGGTCGGTCAGCGCGACGCGGCCCCCGACGGCAGCCTCCTCGGGACGCCGGCCTACCTCGCCCCGGAACGCCTCGGCGGCGCGCACGTCTCGGCTGCCACCGACGTGTACGCCGTCGGCCTCCTCCTCTACCGCAGCCTGACCGGCCGGCTGCCGTGGCCGGCCGAAACCACCGCCGATGCCCTGCGTGCCCATCTCTATGCCGCGCCGGCCCCGGTTCCGGACCAGACGGGCATGCCGTCCGCCGTCGGCACGCTGTGCCTGCGTTGCCTGGCCAAGAATCCGGCCGACCGCCCGGGTGCGGCCGAGGTGGCCCGGTCGCTGGCCGCGCTGGTCGGACTTCAGTCGATCATGCCGCCGCCGACCGCACGCGAGCCGGGCACGGCGCCCGCGCGGGGCGCGGCGGCGCCGGTCAACCCCGTGCCGCGAGGCCTGGGTCGCGCCGCTCTCGCCTATCTTGGGCTGCCCGGGGGTACGCCGGGACCCCGGCCGAGGGCGCACCTACTTCGCCTCCGCGCCGGACTGAAGATCGCGTCGGTGCTGGGGATGGGCGGCGTACGGCCCCTCGGCGGCGGCGTCTTCGCCGGCCGCCGCCCGTCGCTGCCCACGGTGTCGTTCCGTCACCGGCTGCAGGTGGTGATCGGCATCGTGGCGGTGCTCGTCATCGGCGGCGTGGCCTGGTCATCGACGCGGGGAACGCCGTCGGTCGGACAGGCGCAGGCGGCCGGCGCGGCCCCGGCGTCGGTGCCGCAGGGAACCGCCTGCGCGGTCCGCTACCAGCTCAAACGCGACTCGGGCAGCGACTATGAGGCGCTGCTGACGGTGGCTACCACCGATGCGGTGGCCGGCCATCGCTGGCGGGTGCAGTTCGCCTATCCGGGGTCGCAGAAACTGACCTCGCCGGAGAAGACGGTGACCCAGAAAGGCCACCAGGTCGTCGTGAAGGGACGAGGCAAGCTGCGGGCGTTCACTCTGCGCGGCGACTACCGCGGGGTGAATGCGCTGCCGTTCTCGTTCCGCCTGAACGGGCAGCGGTGCCGGGCCGAGGTGCTGGGCAGCATGACCGGTTCCCCGTCGGACGAGCGGCAGGGCGTGAGCGAGGCGGCCGGGGATCGAAATAGGTCGACGTCGGGCCCGACGGTTCCCTAGTTTGGTAGCTCCGTTGAGGAGCTCTTCTTGCGTGCCCGTTTCGCCGTGCCCCTGGGCGCGGACTTCTCGAAATTGTGGACCTCAACCGCGGTGTCCAACCTGGGCGACGGCGTCACCATGGTCGCCGGTCCCCTGCTCGTGGCCTCACTCAGCCCGGACCCGGCCGCGGTCGCCGGCGCCGCCTTCGCCCAGCAGCTGCCGTGGCTGCTCTTCGCCCTGATCAGCGGCGCCTGGGCCGACCGCCTCGACCGGAGACGCCTGGTAGCGACGGTCAACGTGGTGCGGGGCGCAGCCGTCGGCGTACTCGCCATAGCCGTAGCCTCCGGCTCAGTCGGCGTGCCACTCATTTTGATCGTGTGCTTCGTGCTCGGCACCGGCGAAACCCTCGCCGACACCGCGTCGGCCGCCTTCGTCCCGGCCCTCGTGCCGCCCGCGTCGCGGCCCCGGGCCAACTCGCTGCTCTACGCCACCTTCAACCTGATCAACCAGTTCGCCGCCAAGCCGTTGGGGGCGTGGTTGTTCGTCGTGGCGGCCTTCCTGCCGTTCGGCCTGAACGCCCTGACGTTCGGCGCATCGGCCCTGCTCGTGGCCTCGATCCGTCCCCTGCCGGCACCGTCGCCCTCGCGCGCCGGCCGGTTGTCCGCGGAGATCGCCGAAGGTGTGCGGTTCCTCTTCGGCCACCGCCTTCTTCGCACCCTGGCGGTCACGATGGCCGTCGCCAACCTGGTCTTCTGCGCTGCGTTCGCCATCTTCGTGCTCTACGCCATGCAGCGCCTTGGCCTCTCGGACGTCGGCTACGGCGTGCTGCTGCTCGCTTTCGCGGCCGGCGGCCTCCTGGGCACGCTGGTCGCCCCCCGGCTGCTCCGGGCGGTCGGAGCCTCGTTGCTGCTCCGCCTGGGCCTGCTTGTCGAGGTAGCCCTGCACGCCACCCTGGCCCTGACCACGACCCCGCTGGTAGCCGCCTCGATGATCGTCATCTTCGGCATCCATACGACGGTCTGGGGCGTGGTCGTCACGACGATCCGCCAGCGCGACATTCCGGCGGCCCTCTTCGGCCGGGTAACCAGCGTCTACTCGCTGATCGACCTGGCCGGCGCGGCTGCGGGTTCGCTGGCCGGCGGCTTGTTCGCCACCGCGTTCGGTCTGACGGCGACGTACGCCGCCGCAGCGGCCGCGATGCTGGCCGTGGCCGTGGTCGCCTGGCACCCCCTCCGAGCCGCCGCAACCTGACCGCGGTGCTGATGACGACGGCCCTGCCGCCGCGGCGGCAGGGCCACGGCCGTTCTTCGGCGACATGGCCGAGGCGTTGTACCGGGAGGCGATCGAACGGTTGTGGCGTTCACTGGACGCCGCCGACGAACTTGCCCTCGCCGGGCCTGTTGGGCCGGAAGCGGAGCCCTGACCAGCGGTCGTCGATTGCCACCTGGCCGCACGGCCGCATGTCGAAGTCGGCGACGATCGGCCACAGCGAGTCGCGGCCGATGTCGGCCTTGTTGCCCTTCGGGTAGGCGACCCAGAACGCCCCGGGCTTGTCGAGGTCGCCAACGTGCTTCTGCAACTGCTCACGCGCCCCGGCCGCGCTCTCGGCGAACACGATCGCCGTGCTCGCCGCGGCCAAGGCGTCGACCTCGCGCACACCCTCGGGCATCGGCGCGAGCAGCGGCACCTGCGCCGGGTCGGAGAGCCAGACGGTGGTGTGCGGCTTGATCAGCAGCTTCTCGGCAATCGTCTTCATGCCCTCGACACTTCCACCGACAAATTTAGTTGTCAACGAACATCGGTAAATGCCCTCCCACCCCCGCGACCCTTCAGCTCGCCTCGCCGCCCCAGTCGTCGGCCGCTCGGGCGTCCGCCGCGCCGGTGATCGGTCGGCGGCCCGCGCGCCGCAGCCGCCCCGGTCCCGTACGCCCGCCGATCTGCACGATGCGGTCGCGCCCGGCCCGATGTCGGCGCTCGGCGGTCGGATGGAGCGCGCGGAACGGGACGATCTGCGCTTCGCATGCCGAGCCGTCCAGCGCTTCCCGCGCCGGGTCGACGTGCGCTCCTTGCGTGGAGTCGATCTGTGCTTCCCGCGTCGGATTGACCTGTGCTTGCCGTGTCGAGTCGATCTGCGCCTCACTCGCTGAGTCGACCTCTGCGGAGTCGGCGTTGTCGTCGCTCACGGGGGGAAGGTCGCGTCCCGGCGGAACGAGCCGGAGGCGGCTCGCCGCGGGTGCGCCGAAACCGACTTGCGGCCCGACTCGACGCGGCCGTCGCGAACCCGGATCTCGAGAGGTCACCCCCGGCCCGAGAAACTCGTCGAGCAGAAGGTCGGCATCGCGTAGGTGTTCCGCGTCCTCCGGCTTCCCTGCGCTCACGTGGCTCTGGTCACAAGGCCGGCCCCTCTCGGGTAGACCCCGCGGGCCGGGAAAGTCGCGACGGCGATGAGCCGGATGGTCTCCGCCCTCACCGGCGTCCGGAAACGTCCTGCGCCGGTGGCTGCCATCGACCGGCTGGAAACGTCGTCGACCCGTCGACCTGCGGTTTCTCGGCACGATCCACTCCTCTCCAGAACTCGCGAACGACCCGATTTTGTCGGTCGCGGCCGACTCGGCGTACGGGATCTTTGAAGGCCTGTGGATAACTTTCTGGCCTGTGGATAGCCGGGGTTTTGTCGGTGCCGGCTGATAGACATGCCGGGTGACCGAGACGACCGGAACCGTGGCTGACCAGGCCGAGCGAGCAGCGGTGCGCGAGCGCGCCGAGGAGGTGTTGCGCCGCCTGGCCGGCGAGCACGCGACGCTGCGAGAGGACCAGTGGCGCGCCATCGAGGCGCTCACGGTCGACCGGCGGCGGGTGCTCTGTGTCCAGCGCACCGGCTGGGGCAAATCGGCAGTCTATTTCGTGGCGACCGCGCTTTTACGTGACGGCGTCACCGCGCAGTCCGGCGAGCGTGAGGCCGGGCCGACCGTCATCGTGTCGCCGCTGCTGGCGCTCATGCGCAACCAGGTCGACGCCGCTGCCCGCGCGGGCATCCGAGCCCGCACGATCAACTCGGCCAACCTCGACGAGTGGAGCGTGATCCAGGCCGAGATCCGGCTCGGTGAGGTCGATGTCCTGCTGATCAGTCCGGAGCGCCTCAACAACCCCGATTTCCGCGACAACGTGCTCCCCGACCTGGCCGCGACGACCGGCCTGCTGGTGGTCGACGAGGCGCACTGCGTCTCCGACTGGGGGCACGACTTCCGCCCGGACTATCGGCGTCTGCGCCAGTTCCTGGCCGGCCTTCCGTCCCGCACCCCGGTGCTCGCCACCACCGCAACGGCCAACGCCCGGGTGACCGCCGATGTGGCTGATCAGCTCGGCGACGCGCTGGTCCTGCGCGGCTCGCTCGAACGAGACTCGTTGCGCCTGGCCGTGCTCGACCTGCCCGATCCGGCGCATCGGCTGGCCTGGCTCGCCGACCATCTCGAGCGGCTGCCGGGCTCCGGCATCGTCTACACACTGACCGTCGCCGGCGCCACCGAGGCCGCCGATTTCCTGCGTTCGCGCGGCTTCGCGGTGGCCTCTTACACCGGCCAGGTCGACGACAGCGAGCGTCGGGCGGCCGAGCAGGGCCTTCTCGACAACAAGCTCAAGGCCTTGGTCGCCACGTCGGCACTGGGGATGGGTTTCGACAAGCCCGATCTGGGCTTTGTGATCCATCTCGGCGCGCCGCCGTCCCCGATCGCCTATTACCAGCAGGTCGGCCGGGCGGGTCGTGCGGTCGAGCATGCCGAGGTCGTGCTGCTGCCCGGGGCGGAAGACGTCGCGATCTGGCGCTACTTCGCCTCGCTGGCCTTCCCGCCCGAGGATCAGGTGCGGTCTGTCCTGTCGCACCTGGCACCGGACCGTCCGATGTCGACCCAGGCCCTCGAGCCGCTGGTCGACCTGCGGCGCAACCGGCTCGAGATGATGCTCAAGGTCCTCGACGTCGACGGCGCGGTCCGTCGGTCGCGCGGCGGCTGGCTCGCCACCGGAGAGCCGTGGACCTACGACACGGCCCGTCTGCGACGCGTCGCCGAGGCGCGCAGGGCCGAGCAGGACACCATGATCGAGTACGCGTCGAGCACCACCTGCCGCATGGAGTTTCTTCGCCGTTGCCTGGACGACCCCGAGGCCGGACCTTGCGGCCGCTGTGACAACTGTTCCGAGCCGCTGTTCGACGCCGAAGTGTCGGCCGCCTCCCTCGCCGCCGCCAACGCGTTCCTGGGCAAGCCGGGCGCCGAGATCGCCCCGAAGAAGATGTGGCCCACCGGCCTCGCCGCGGTCGGACTGTCACTCAAGGGCAAGATCGCGGCGGCTGAGCAGATCGAGCCGGGCCGTTCCGTCGGTCGCCTGTCCGACCTGGGCTGGGGCAACCGCCTCCGCGCGCTGGTCGCCGACGACGCACCCGACCAGCCGATTCCCGATGATCTGGCCGCCGCCGTGGTCGAGGTTCTCAAAGCGTGGGCTCACGGGGAGGACGCCTGGGCGCAGCGCCCGGCCGGCGTGGTCGCGGTCGGCTCGCGGCGCCATGCGCTGCTCGTGCAGAGCCTGGCCGAGCACATCGCCAAGGTTGGGCGCCTCCCGCTCCTGGGCGGGCTGACGTCGACCCACGAGGGTGGCGGCGCGCGGGGGAACAGCGCCCAGCGGGTGCTCGCCCTGCACGACGCTTTCACCGTCCCGGCCGAGCTCAAGGCGGAACTGTCCACCTTGTCCGGCCCCGTGCTGCTCGTCGACGATCTGGTCGACTCGGGCTGGACGATGACGCTCGCCGGCCGGGCCCTGCGCCGGGCCGGAGCCGGCGCGGTGATGCCGCTCACGCTGGCGGTCGCCAACTGACGCCGCGCCGGGCCGGAGCCGGTGCGGTGATGCCGCTCATGCTGGCGGTCGCCAACTGACGCCGCGCCGGGCCGGAGCCGGTGCGGTGATGCCGCTGGCCGTCGCCAACTGACGCTGCGCCGGCGAGGGACGCCGGGGCTGACGCTCAGGTGGGGGATGGTCGCGCGAGAGCAGGTACCGGCAGAATGGGACAAAGGATTTCAAAGTGGATGACAACGCTCCCGGAGGCCGGCGACGGCGTGATACCGGTAGGGGGTATGCTCTGGCTATGTCCGATGAGTCGACGCACCACGCTGGCCCGCACGGTTACTCCGGTGACAAGGCTGCCCTGCTCGGGCGTCTCCGTCGCATCGAGGGGCAGATCCGCGGCCTGCAGCGGATGGTCGACGAAGATACCTACTGCATCGATGTGCTGACCCAGATCTCCGCCGCCAAGAGTGCGCTCCAGGCGGTGGCGGTTGGCCTGCTCGAGGACCACCTGGCCCACTGCGTCGTCGACGCGGCACGGGCCGGCGACCCCACGGCCAAGGTCAAAGAGGCGTCCGATGCGATCGCGCGGCTCGTCCGTTCGTGACGGCCGTTGTCTGAGAGGGGCTTTGCCATGGCTGTGACCAGCACCTACACCGTGACCGGGATGACCTGCTCGCACTGCGTGCAGGCGGTGACCGGCGAGCTGTCCACGCTTCCCGGCGTCGAGGACGTGCGCATTGACCTGACCTCGGGCGCGGTGACGGTGACCAGCGCGGCGCCGCTCGCCGACAACGACGTTCGGGCCGCGGTCGACGAGGCGGGCTACGAACTGGCCGGGGTCTGACCCCCGGCGGGAACTTTGCGGTCGCGCCGACGGACTCATCCAGTAGAGCGTGATCAACGAACGGGGGAAACGGGATGGCTGTTGATCAGCAGACGGAGGAGCCACCCGATTTCGGCCGGCGGCCGGCCGATCCGGCGACAAGCGGGAAGGCCGAGGAGAGGGCCACGTTCCGGCTGGCCGCCTACGGCGCCGTGCTCGTGGTCGTGCTGTTCGCGGGCTACGGGCTGGGCCGGCTCAACAACGGAGCAACCTCGGCATCGGCCCCACCGGCGGCAACCGGCACCAGCAGCGGCGCGCCCCAGGGCGCCGGCGGGGACATGCCGGGCATGGCCATGGGCGAGAGCGAACCCCACACCCACAACGCCGACGGCACGGTCACCCAGTCCGCGGTCGCCCTACCGGCGGGCTCCATGGTCGGCGGCCTCTCGCTCAGCTCGGCCAACCTCACCCTCGTACCGCTGAAGACCACCTTCCAGGCCGGCTTGAAGCAGCACCTCAGGTTCCGCATCATCGGCGCCGGCGGCGCACCCGTCACCATCTTCGCCGTCGTCCACGACAAGCTTCTGCACCTCATCGTGGTCCGCCGTGACTTATCCGGCTATCAGCACCTGCACCCCACGATGAACCCGGACGGCACCTGGACCATGGACCTCACGCTGGCCCAGCCGGGCATCTACCGGATGATCGCCGACTTCACCGCGATCGTCGGTGGCCAGCAGGTCGCGGCCGCGCTGGGCAGCGACCTCACGGTCGCCGGACCGTACGCCCCGGTGCCCCTGGCCGCCCCCGCGAAAACGGCTCACACCGGTGGCTTCGCGGTCGGCTACGAGGGCACCCCGAACACCCGGTCGGTGCAGCCGATTTTGGTGAGCGTCGCCGGACCCGACCGCAAGCCGGCCGCCCTGCAGCCCTACCTCGGGGCGTACGGCCACCTGGTGATGATCCGGCAGGGCGACCTCGGCTACGTCCACGTCCATCCCGAGGCGCAGCTGGTCGGCGGCAAGGTCAAGTTCTGGCTGACCGCGCCGAGCCAGGGCACCTACCGGATGTTCTTCGACTTCCAGGTCGCGGGCCAGGTGCACGACGCGGCCTGGACCGTCACGGTCAGCTAGGCAGCATGGTCGACAAGGCCGGTTTCACACCCCACTCCTCGACCAACGATGCGTACTCGGAAAGCTGGGCCGATGTCGGCGCCGCGCCGGTCCGCCGGGCCCGCAGCATCAAATTTCGAGGCGTGTGCGCCGAGTCGATGAACTCGACCACGTCGACCCGGTAGCCGTTCAACCGCAGCAGCGACGCCCGCAGCGTGTCGGTGAGGACGTCGGCGAACCGCTCCCGCATGATCGCGTGCCGGGTGAGCTCTCCGAACGGTGCCGGCGCCGTCCGGCCCTTGAGCTGGGCCGCGATGTCGTGGTGGCAGCACGGCGCGGCGAGCACCCACGAAGCCGACCAGCCGACCGCGCGGGCCAGCGCCTCGTCGGTCGCGGTGTCGCAGGCGTGCAGCGCCAGCACCAGATCGGGCTCGAACGGCAGCGAGGCCGAAGAAATGGTCCCCGCGACGAACGAGACGTCGTCGGAACAGCCGAGGGATTCGGCGACGGCGGAATTCCGTACGCGTTGGTCCTCGCGCACATCGACCCCCACGACCTCGACGGAAACGCCTCGCCCGGCCAGGTATCGATAGGCCGCGAACGTCAGATAGGCATTGCCGCAGCCCAGATCGACGACGCGCAGCGTCGGCGGCAGTTCGGCGGGCAGGGTCGCCTCGAGGGCGCGCAGAAAGGCGTCGATCTGCCGCCGCTTGGCCGCATTGCCGCCGATCACTTCGAAAAGCGGGTCGCCCGGATCGAGGAGCCACTGCTTGGTCCGGTCGTGATCGGCCGCCGCCGAATCCCGGGACGCCGAGGCCCGATGAATCTGCGCGTCGCCCTTCTTGGTGATTCGCACCTGCACGGTCGAGGACGCCGTCTCGATGTGCCAATTCCCGAACGGCTCGGCCAGCAGCGAATCGACTGCTTCGGCCGCCTCCGGTCCCGGAACGACATTTCGAGTGGTCGGGCGCGCCCCGTCGTCGGTCACGATCTGCAGCCGCGCCCCGGCCTTCAAGGTGACCGGCCGCAGCTCGGCCCGGGTCACCGAAGGGGTGAAACCGCGCCGCCGGCCGGCCGCCACCGCGCGGGTGAGCCCCGGGTCTAGTAAGAGTTCACGGACTTCGGCGAGCACATCGGCGAGCGGTTGTGGCATGCATCCATTCTGCCTGGCTCCTCGGGTCTTCCGTTCGCCACCAAGTTGATCTATACATTGGCGCGGAGGTGCCTCATGTCGTACCGGGGCGACCCGCTCTCGGTCCGGCTGCGCGCCGAAACGCACGCCGCGCACGACGCGGCGCAACGAAGCGGTTTCCTAGGGTCACTCGCGGCGGGCCGCTTGCCGTTTGCGGCGTACGCCGACCTGGCCGCGCAACATTGGTTCATCTACGAAGCCCTGGAACTGGCCGCCGCGGCGATGACCGACGACCCGGTGGCCGGCGCATTCGTCGCACCCGAACTGCACCGCCTGCCCGCGATCGAGTCCGACCTGACGTTCCTTTACGGCCGGGGCTGGGAATATCGCATCGAGGCGCTGCCCGCGACCACTACCTACTGCACCCGGCTGCGCGAGGCGGCGTTCGCCGGGGCGCCCGAATTCATCGCCCACCATTACACCCGCTATCTGGGTGACCTGTCCGGCGGCCAATATCTGGGCCCGGCAATTGCCAGGTCCTATGGCCTCACCACCGACGGCCACCGGTTCTTCGTCTTCGAGGGCGTCGACCCGTTCGTCTTCAAAGCCCGCTACCGGCAGATGCTCGACGCCCTGAACTGGCCGCGCTCGCAGGAACGGATCTTCCTGCGCGAGGTCGGCGAGGCGTACCGGCTCAACATCAGCCTGCTCACCGAACTGAAGGAGCGCTGGGTATGAACCCGTTCCCGCCCGAGGTGGTCGCCCAGATCGCGGCCCACATGAACGGCGACCACGCCGACGACAACGTGCTGATCGTGCGGGCGCTCGGCGGCATCCCGCAGGCGACGGCCGCCCGCATGTCGGGCCTGGACGCCGACGGGATGGAGTTCGCCGCCATCGTCGACGGCATCGAGGTCCCGGTGCGGATCCCGTTCCCGGAACGCCTCACCGAACGCCGCCAGGTCCGCGCCGAGGCCGTCCGCATGTACCGCGAAGCCTGCACCACCCTGGGGATCGATCCCCGGCCTTGAGATTGTGGACGGCCGCCCGAAATTGTCGGACCCCGGTGCTCTACTCGACCCCTCCCAAAACAGGGGTGGGGGGAGGTGGCGGGGGCCAGGCGGCATGGTCGAGCCGGCAGGGTCCGGCGCGGAGACCGGCGGCCGCGCCGGACATGCGAAAGGCCCGGCCGAGTGGCCGAGCCTTTCGCAGATAGAAATCAGGCGGTGGTGCCGACTCCGGCCTCGGAACCGCCGGTCATCTCGGCCGAGCCCGACCCGCTGCCGCGGTTACCCCGGGTGCCCCGGCGCCGCTTGCGCTTGGGCTGGTCGGCGTCGTCGTCGGAGTCAAGGTCGGCGTCGGCCGGGGCCGACGAGTCGGCGGCGGCATGGTCACCGCCGTCGGAAAACACCGGCATGTTCACGGGTGCGGCCTTGCGTCGCGTACGCGGGGGAGCCGCCTCCTCAACCGCATCGCCGGTCGTCTCCGCCACCGGGGCGGCGGTCGCCTTGCGGCGGGTCCGCTTGGGTGCCACCCCGAGTTCGGAAGCCGGGTCCGAATCGGCCGGCGTCTCCACCGCGGGAGCGACGTCGGCCGCGGCGCGAGTGCGGGTACGCGGCGTGGTCGCGCCCTCTTCGGACGCCGACACCGACTCGTCGGCCACCGTGCGACGGCTGCGGGTCCGGGGGGCCGTGGCGGCTGCATCGGCCGCCGCCGGGTCGTCGGTTACCGCGCGACGGGTGCGGGTCCGGGTCGACGGGGCGGCCTCGACCTCCGAAGCCGGCTCATCGCTGACCGGGCGGCGGCTGCGCGTCCGAGTGGCCGGCGCGGCCTCTTCGACGGAAGCCGAAGTGGGAGCCGAAGCCGGCTCGTCGCTCGCCCGGCGCCGGCTGCGCGTGCGCGCGGCCGGGACGATCTCGTCGTCCGGCGAGCCGGCGCTGGGCGCGGCCTCCACCGGCGAGTCGGTCACCCGGCGGCGGCTGCGGGTACGCAAAGCCGGCGCGATCTCGTCGACCGGCGAGTCGACGGAGGCCGAGGAGTTGACGGCGGCCGAGGAGTTGACGGCGGCCGAGGAGTTGACCGATGCCGAAGAGTTGACCGATGCCGAAGAGTCGACGGAGACCCCGGAACCGACGGGGGTCGAAGCGACAGCCGAGTCGGGAGCGTCCGGCGAGGACGCCGTGCGGCGACGGCGCGAGCGGGTCCGCGACGCCGGTGCGTCCTCGGCGAGAACACTCGAGGACTCCGTGGTTTCGGCGGCCGGGCTCTCCGGCGTACCGGAAAGCTCGTCGCCCGCCCGGCGCCGGCGACGCTGGCGCTTGGGGCGGTCTTCGCCGCCGTCGGAAGACGGCCCGGACGATGAGCCGAAGGACGGTCCGGAGGAATCCGGCCGGCCTCGCCGACCGTTCCGGCCCCGTTCCCGGCGGCGTCCGCCGCCACCCAGGTCCTCCTCGATCTCGGCCGAAAGGCCGGCCCGGTTGCGCTCGGCCGTCGGCAACGTGCCCGAGATGTCGGTCGGAATGTCGAGGTCACTGTAGAGCGCGGCGCTCGTGTGGTAGGTCTCCGGCGGCTGCGGCATGCCCAGGCCGAGGGTCTTGTCGATGAGGACCCAGCGCGGCATGTCCTCCCAGTCGACGAAGGTCACCGCGACGCCGGTCGCGCCCGCCCGGCCGGTGCGGCCGATGCGGTGGGTGTAGGTCTCCGGGTCTTCCGGGCAGTCGTAGTTGATGACGTGGGTGACGCCGGAGACGTCGAGGCCGCGGGCGGCGACGTCGGTGGCGACCAGCACGTCGATCTTGCCGGAGCGGAAGGCGCGGAGCGCGCGCTCGCGGGCGCCCTGGCCGAGGTCACCGTGGACGGCGGCGACCGCGAAGCCGCGGAAGTCGAGGTCTTCGGCGAGGCGGTCGGCGGCCCGCTTGGTGCGGGTGAAGATCATGGTGAGGCCGCGGCCGCGGGCCTGCAGGATCCGCGCGATCATCTCCACCTTGTTCAGCGGGTGGGTGCGATAGACGACCTGCTTGGTCAGCGGCGACGGGCCGCTGTCGGCGGTGTGACCGGCGTGGATGGTGACCGGGTGGTGCAGGAACCGGCGGGACAGCGCGACGATCGGGTCGGGCATGGTCGCCGAGAACAGCATGGTCTGCCGCTGCTCGGGCAGCATCGCCAGGATCTTCTCGACGTCGTCGAGGAAGCCCAGGTCGAGCATGCGGTCGGCCTCGTCGAGCACGAGCGTCTTGACGCTGCTCAGCTTGAGCTGCTTCTGCTTGGCCAGGTCGAGGAGGCGGCCGGGCGTGCCGACCAGGATCTCGACACCCTTCTTGAGGGCGTCGACCTGCGGCTCATAGGCGACACCGCCGTAGATCGGCAGCACCCGCACCCCGCGGGTGCTGCCCGCGGCGGCGAGGTCACGTGCCACCTGCAGACCCAGCTCGCGGGTCGGTACCACGATGAGAGCCTGCGGCATGCCGTCGGCGCCCTCGGACGGGGCGAGCAGCCGCTCGAGCATGGGCAGGCCGAACCCGAGGGTCTTGCCGGTGCCGGTGGGCGCCTGGCCGATCAGGTCGGTGCCGCGCAGCGCGATCGGAAGTGCGTACTCCTGGATGGCGAAGGCCCGGGTGATGCCGGCCTTGGCCAGCGCCTCGACGGTCTCGGCCCGGATTCCCAGCTCGGCAAAGGTGGGGCTGTCGGGGCGGACGGGGGCGCGGTTGGTAACTGGTACGAGTGCGGGTTCTGAGTTCTCGATGTCGGTCATGAAGTTTTACGGGTGCCTCTCGTGGTGCGCCCGTCGAAACCTGGGGCGCGCTATGGGTAGGGCGCGGGCCACACGCTCGAAAGCGGGCCGCACGCGCGGGTCGCCGCGGCGATCAAGAGGATCGACGTCGACGGCGACGCGACAAGTCTACCCGACTCGGAGATCTCGCACCTCAGAGCAGAGTTACGGAAGGGGGCCGCGGGATTCCGCGACCCCCTTCGAGACAGCCTCAGCGAGTGGTGAAACCGAACGGCCGGTTGGACGACTCGGCAATCTCCACGTACGCGACCTTGGCGATCGGGATGATCACCTTGCGGCCCTTCTCATCCGTGAGCGACAGCACGCCGTCCTTGGCCATCGCCTCGGTCACGGCCTGCTCGACCTCCGCCGGGGTCTGTGCGCTCTCGAGCACCAGCTCACGCGGCGTGTGCTGCACGCCGATCTTGACCTCCACGGGGTCCTCCTCTGTGCGCGTCCGACGCACTGAAGGCTATCCGATTTCGGCCGGTGTTCCGCCGGATGTGCCGTCCTGAAGGGGGAAGCTGGCGATGCCGCGCCAAATAAGCGCAGCTACCAGCGTTTCCGCTTCCGCTTTAGGCGTACGCCGTCCGTTGGCCAGCCAGTACTGAGCCGACTGCCCGGACGTCCCGACGAGGCCCGCCGCGAGCAACTGGGCCTGGTCGGTGCTGAGGTTGGTGTCGACGATGATCGTGTCGGTCACCGCCTCGATGCAGCCCTGCTCGACCCGCTCGACCCGCTGGCGCACCTGCGGATCGTTGCGGAGGTCGGACTCGAAGACGAGACGGAAGGCCTCGCTCTCGTGGTCGACGAAGTCGAAGTAGGCCTGGACGGCGCCCTTGACCCGTTCCTTGTTGTCGGTCGTGGCCATCATCGCGCTGCGCACCTTGGCGATTATCGCGTCGCAGTGCGTGTCGAGCAGCGCGAGGTAGAGCTCGAGCTTCCCCGGGAAGTGCTGATAGAGCACGGGCTTGGAGACGCCGGCGCGCTCGGCGATGTCATCCATCGCGGCTGCGTGGTAACCCTGCGCAACGAAGATCTGCTGGGCGGCCGCCAGCAGCTGCTTGCGCCGCGCGGAGCGGGGCAGGCGCGTAGGGCGGGCGGTCTGTGGTCCGCCGGACGCTGCGGTCATCTCTCTGAACCTCCAGGGGGTTGGTCCCCGCGGTTTGGTCGGCGCGGTATGCCCGGATCGGCGCGTGTCGCAGCCGTGCGGTCAATTGTCGCGACGCTGCAACTTATCGCCACCGCAAGCACACGGTAGCCTCAGCGGGGGCGAGCGAGGAGCACGCGGTGGATGAAACAGGGCATTCCGGAGACGCCGGAGCCGCGGAGGGCGGCGACGGTGCTGATCCGCATGAGCGCACCCGGCTGAACGGCTGGGCGACGCCGGACAGCCCCTGGTCCCACCCCGGTGCCCCGCTCGAACAGGAGAATGACGTCCCGGCGTGGCGTCGCCCGGCTCCGGAAAACAGGCCCTCCTCGGGCGTCCCGCTGCCGGCGCCGACACCGCCCGGGTTCGTCGACGCCAGGCCGACCGGCGAAATTCCCCCGTCCGGGGCAGCGGACCGGTGGGGTGAGACCCGTTCGCGCTACTCCGACCTGCTGGCGCCGCTCGCGCCGCCGCCCCTTCCCAGCGTTCCCGAGCAGTCCCGCCCCGGCGGCGGAAGTTTCGGCAGCCCGGCCGTGCGGTCGGAGCCCGGCCAGTCGACCGGCGGCTTCGGGAGCAGGGAGCCCGGTCAGTCGACCGGCGGCTTCGGGAGCAGAGAGCCTGGCCAGTCGACCGGCGGCTTCGGGAGCAGAGAGCCCGGCCAGTCGACCGGCGGCTTCGGGAGCAGAGAGCCTGGCCAGACAACCGGCAGCTTCGGCAATGGCGGGCCTGCTCCCACGTCCGGCGGCTTCGGTAGCAGTGAGCCGACTCCGACGTCCGGCGGCCTCGGCAGCAGTGAGCCCGCTCCGACGTCCGGCGGCTTCGGCCGCAGCGAGCCTGGCCAGACGACCGGCGGTTTCGGAAATATCGAGCCCGGACAGGTCACCGGTGGCTTCGGCAGCCCGGCCGCGGCGCGGCCTTCGCCGCTTCGCGCCTTCGATGTGCCTACGCCGAGCAGCGCACCCCCTTATCCGTACGAGGGGGACCTCGACGACGCAGCGCCCCCCGCACCGCCGCAGCGCGCCACCACGGCCGTTCCGCTCGTGCGCCCGGCCGCCCCGGGTGGCCGCCGCGCCGACTGGATCGCCTCCGAGATGGGCCAGGACGCCCGCCACGCGCTGAGCCAGGGCACCCCGATCCAGGGCACTCCGATCCAGGGCACTCCGGTCACCGGCAGCCCGGTTGTGCCCGAACGGGCCGCGACCCCCGAGCCCCCGCGCGTTGTGACGCAACCGGAAAACCCGGTCGGCGACGAGGCGAAACTCGCCCGCCCGTCGTACGATCCGTCCAGCTTCCCGCGCGGCCAGGGATACGAGCCCTCGCCGGCCGCGGAGACCTCCGGCTACACCCCGCCGCCGGCCTACGCCGGGTTCGGTGGTCGCGACGCCGGCCCGGTCCGGCCCGGTGACCCCGGGGCTGCCCGGGCGACCGAGTCCGCCGACCAGGGCGCCCGTTCGCTGCTGCCCCAGCGCGTCCCGGCCCAGCCGGACGTGCCGAGAGTTCCGGAGCCACCGCTGGTGGAGCCCACCGCCGAGACGCCCGCGCTGGCGCGCATCGCGACGCACCTGCGCCGCGGTGACGTGTTGCCGGCGCAGGAACGGCAGGAAGGGTTCGACGTGCAGGCGATCCTGGCCGCGGTCCGCGAGGTGGCCGGCGTGCGCGACGCGTCGTTGCGCACCACTCCGGCCGGCGCCCACAGCCTGCGTCTCGACCTTGCCGAGGGCGCCGACCCGGCCGAGGTGAGCCGCCGGGTGGCCCGCCTCCTGCAGGACCGCATGGGCCTCGACGCGGCGATGAAGGGTGAGGCCCTGCCCCCATTGCCCCCTCCCACGTCCCCCGTCTCGCCGGCGCGGGCCACCGCCCCGGTGTCACCCCCACCAAGGGATGCCTCGCTGCGGGAAGGCAGGCCCCGGGGAAGTTCGCTCAGGGATGCCACGTACGAGGACAGCGCCCAGCGGGATGCCACCCGCCAGGAGAGGCGGGATGCCGCCTTCCAGGAAAGGCCGGACGCCGCCTTCCAGGAGCGGCGGGATGCCGCGTCCCGGGAGACCTCGCTGAGCGATGCCTTGCCTCGGGAGACCTCCCTCCGGGAAGCCCCGCGCCGGGAAAGAGAACGCGAACGGCATCGGGAGTCAACGCTGAGCGACGTCCAGCCGGCGAGAGAGGCCGCCCCGGGCCCCGCGATGGAGGCCCCCCCGACCAGGGCAGCCCCGGCGGCTAGGGAGATTGCCCCGGCCAGGGAGACTTCGTCGACCCAGGCTTCCGCGCCGACCCGGGCGAAGCCGGTCGAGAGGGCCCCGGAAAAGCCCGCCCAGCACGAGCGCCACGACGACGAGCCCCGGATCATCTCGGAGACCGCGATCGTGCCGAGCGGCGTCGAGACTCCGCCCCGCCCGCTCTATCCGGCCCACGACCCCGGCCCCCGCATCGTCATCGAGAACGTGCAGGTCAACACGTTCGGCACCGACGCCACGGTCGAGGTGCGGCTGGGTGTCGGCGGCCGGTCGGCGGCCGGTGAGGCGAGCGGCCCGGCGGTCGACGGTTACCTGCTGCGGCTCTGCGCGATGGCCACCGCCGCCGCGGTCGACCAGTTACTCTCCACCACCGACCATCCGGAGGGGCCGGTGCGCTGCTTCGTCGAGCATGCCGCCGCCGTACCGTTCGGTGCCTCCCATGTCGCCGTCGCCGTGCTGCTGCTGTCCTGGAACGGCTGGGTCGAGCAGCTGGCCGGCTCGGCCGTGGTCACCGGCGACGACCGGCTGGCCATGGTGCGCGCAACCTTGGCGGCGGTCAACCGCCGGCTTGAGGCACTCTTGTCGGGATGAAGGGCGCCATCCTGGCCGCCGACGGCGCGTTGCGGCCGGTCGGCGACATACCACCTCCTTGGCCCGCCCGGCGGGTGACCGTCGACGGGAAGATGCTCCACGTCCGTGACACCGCGGGGACCGGTCCGGACGCCGAGCCCGCCGTCTACGTGCACGGTCTCGGCGGTTCCTCGCAAAACTTCACCGACCTGGCGGGCCTGCTCGCCGACCGGTTCGACGGGCAGGCGATCGATCTGCCCGGCTTCGGTTACAGCGATCCGAACCCCCACTATTCGATCCGGGCCACGGCCGACACCCTGATCGGCTATCTGGAGTTCGCGGGGCGGGGCCCCGTGCATCTGGTCGGGAACTCGTTGGGCGGGTCCATCGCCGTACGCGTCGCGGGCTTGCGCCCCGACCTGGTCCGCACCCTCACCTTGATCTCCCCGGCCATGCCGTTCCTGGACCCGCGCCGCACGGCGCAGGGTCCGCTGCTGCCGATTCTGGCGCTGCCCCGCGCCGAGCGGTTGTTCGCGTGGGGGATGGCCCGGATGACCGTCGACGAGATGGCCGACCAGGTGATGATCGCCTGCTTCGGTGACACCTCCAAGATCAACTCGCAGCGACGGGCCGAGGCGATCGAGGAGATCAAGCTCCGTTACACGGTGTCGCACTACCCGCGGGCCTACCTGGGCACGCTGCGCGGCCTGGTCTCCAGCTTCCTGCGGGCCTATCTGCCCGGCGCCGGTTCGCAGTGGCGGCTGGCCGCCAACGTGGTCGCGCCGACGCTGGTGATCGGCGGTCTGGACGACAAGCTGGTCGATCCGCGGGTGCCGGCCCAGGTCGCCCGGGTGATCCCGGACAGTCGCCTGCTGATGCTGCCGCGGGTCGGTCACGTCGCGCAGATGGAGGTGCCGCGCCTGGTGGCCCGGGGAATCGTGGGGATGCTCTCCGACATCGCCGCCTAGGGGCAACCTGTGCGACTCTGGCCGGGCGATGATCGAGAAATCTCCTCACGTTCGGGATCGGTGGCGCCAGTGGTGGCTGGCGGTCTTCGCGCTGGTCCTGGTCGTTGTCGCCGGCGTGCTGGCCGGCCGGCATCTGCGCTCCGGCGGCTGGCAGCCGGTCGCCGCGCCCTCCTCGGCGGCGCCCGCCACGCCGCCTCTCCGGGAGTCGACGCCGTCGCCGTCACCGAGCAGAACCAGCTTGCTGCAAACTTCGGGGAAGGTGCCCACTCACGGCTCCGGTTCCTTTTCGTACGCGATGAGCACCGGTCCCGTGATGGGCCGGACGGGCCCGTTGCGCCGTTTCCGGGTCGGCGTGGAGAACGGCAGCAACGAGGGCGTGGCCGCGTTCGCCGACCAGGTGCAGGCGACGTTGGGCGATCCGCGCAGCTGGACCGGCGGCGGCACGCTGCGCCTGCAGATGGTCGCGGTGGGGGAGAGGTACGACTTCACGGTTTACCTTGCGACCCGCGGCACGACCGGCCGGATGTGTCTGGCCGGCGGCACGAACGTGACGATCCACGGGCGGCCGTACACGTCGTGCCGCACGACCGGGAAGGCGATCATCAACCTGGACCGCTGGCGGTTGTCGGCTGCCCCGTACCGGGCGGCCGGGATCCCGCTCGGCGTCTACCGGCAATATGTGATCAACCATGAGGTGGGGCACGAGTTGGGGCATCACCACGTGGGCTGTCCGAGGGCCGGGGGACCGGCGCCGGTGATGGTTCAGCAGACGCTCACGCTGCGCGGATGTGTCGTGAACCCGTGGCCGCGCTTCGACGGCAAGTTCCTCACGGGACCGCCCGTCTGATCGAATCAGGCCCGCCCGATCGCTGATCCGTGGCAATCTCGCGTTTGTCATGGCAAAGGTGATGAGCCGGACTCGCGATCGTGAGCCGGTGGCCACGTCGGCGGTGCGAGCGACCAGGTCGAGCGGCCGCCGCGTGGTCCGCACGCCGGTCGTCCTGCCCGGTGAGAACGTCCCCGCGGCGGTCCGCGACCCCGGGCCGCGCCACCGGTTTCTGAGCACCCTCTTCTTCCTGCTGATCGTCGTGGGGATGCTGCTGCTCGGCCGCTACGTCGGAGCCGGGGGCCGTGCCGGGCCGCGCCCGTCCGTCGCGGCCCCGGCCGGGCACGTGGCCCCACCGGTGCCGCGGGTCGAACCCACCCCCTCGGCCGCCGCGCGGCCGGAAGCGGGCACGAGCGGCCAGTTCGCGTACGTCAACGGCTTCGGACCCGTCCTGGGCCGCGCCGGACCGATCCACCGTTTCAAAGTCGCGGTGGAAAGGCCGTCGCCGGCGCAGGCCGGCGCGGACTTCGCCCACGCGGTCGACCGCACGCTGGGTGACGGGCGTAGTTGGATCGCCTCCGGGCGGTTCCGGCTGCAGCGGGTGCCGGAGGGCGCCTCGGCCGAGTTCACGGTCTATCTGGCGTCGCCGAAGACCTCGCAGCGGATGTGCTCGACCGGCGGCCTGGAGACCGGCGGCTACACCTCGTGTCGCCTGCCGCGAAAGGTGATCATCAATGACGCCCGGTGGGACGGCGCGGTGCGTGACTATCGCGCTCCGATCTCGACGTATCGGCAGTACGCGATCAACCACGAGGTGGGGCACCAGTTGGGGCACGGGCACGAGGCGTGTCCCGGTAAGGGCCGCCCGGCCCCGGTCATGATGCAGCAGACGCTGGGCCTCAAGGGCTGCGTGGCCAACGCCTGGCCGTATCGGAACGGCGAGCGGTACACCGGCCCGTCGATCCGCTGAAAATTCCCGTGTCCCGCATGTCGGGCCGGTGTTCAACGTCATGGCCGCGACGCGGGCCAACGAGCAAGAATGGGGGGCGATCCTTACCGCCAACCCGGGAGTCACAGGGTGCTTGACAAGAACGTGGCACTGCCCCCGCTCGTCGAGCCGGCCGCAGAGCTGAGCGTCGATGAGATCCGCCGCTACTCGCGGCACCTCATCATCCCGGATGTCGGGATGGTCGGTCAGAAGCGTCTCAAGAACGCCAAGGTGCTCGTCGTCGGCGCCGGCGGTCTCGGCTCGCCGGCCCTGCTCTACCTGGCCGCGGCCGGTGTGGGCACGCTCGGCATCGTCGATTTCGACACGGTCGACGACTCCAACCTGCAGCGCCAGATCATCCACGGCGTCTCCGACGTCGGCCGGCCCAAGGCCGAGTCCGCGGCGGACAGCATTCGCGAGATCAACCCGCTGGTCAACGTGATCATTCACAACACCGCGCTGGATCGCGACAACGTCAAGGAGATCTTCAGCCAGTACGACCTGATCGTCGACGGCACCGACAACTTCGCGACCCGATACATGGTCAACGATGCCGCGGTGCTGCTCGGCAAGCCGTACGTCTGGGGTTCGATCTACCGCTTCGACGGCCAGGCCTCAGTCTTCTGGGAGGAGTACGGTCCCTGCTACCGCTGCCTCTACCCGGAGCCCCCGCCGCCCGGCATGGTGCCGAGCTGCGCCGAGGGCGGCGTCCTCGGCGTGCTGTGTGCGTCGATCGGGTCGATCCAGGTCAACGAGGCGATCAAGCTGATCACCGGCATCGGTGAGCCGCTGGTCGGCAAGTTGATGGTCTACGACGCCCTCGAGATGGAATACCGCAAGATCAAGGTGCGCAAGGACCCGAACTGCGCGCTCTGCGGCGACAACCCGACGGTCACCGACCTGCTGGAAGACTACGACGACTTCTGCGGCGCGGTCTCCGAGGAGGCTCAGGAGGCGACCCTCGACTCGACGATCACCGCCCGTGAGCTGAAGGAGTGGCAGGACGCCGGCAAGGACGTGTTCCTGGTCGACGTGCGTGAGCCCGCCGAGTGGGAGATCAACCGCATCCCCGGCGCCACGCTCATCCCGAAGGGTGAAATCCTTTCGGGCGAGGCCCTGTCCCGCTTCCCGCAGGACCGGCAGATCGTGCTGCACTGCAAGTCGGGTGTGCGCTCGGCCGAGGCGCTGGCGGCCATCAAGGCAGCCGGTTTCAAGGACGCCGTGCACGTCCAGGGTGGCATCGTCTCCTGGGTCAACACGGTCGACCCGTCGTTGCCGTCATACTGACCCTTCGTGCCGTCACGCCTCGTCACCAATCGGTGACGAGGCGGGGCGGACGTTCCGGACAGTTACCAGGACGACACAGCGGATCGCTGTCCCGAGTTGTAGCGTGACGGTCGTGGTCGATATTGATGCGGCGATCGGATACGTGATCGCGCACGGAGATCCGGTCGAGCGAGCTCGACTGCACTATCTCCGCACGCGCCAGCAGGCGCCCGACGAGATCATCGATCGCATCACCGCCGGGCAGACCTCGGCCGGGGGCTGGCCCGCCTCGACCGACAGCGCGATTCCCTCGGTCGACGCCACCTGCTTCCGCCTCAACGAGCTCGACGACCTCGGTGGCCTGCACGGCCCGGCGGTCGATCGGGCGCTCAACTGGCTGGCTGCGGCCCAGCGTGACGACGGCTCCTGGCAGGAGGACGAGTCGCTGGCCGCCGAGGCTCCGGCCTGGGCGATGCCTGGTGACCCCGAGGCCACGCTCTATCTGACCGCGCTGGCCGGCTATTGGATGACGGTCGCCGAGATGGAGACCAACCCGCACCACACCGGGCCGGTTCGCTACGGCGCCAACCTCGCCGCGGCCGCCCAGTTCTTCGTCGCCCGGCTGCGCCCGGACGGCACCTGGCCGTCCTATCTGGCGGCCGGCTGGCACGCCGCCGGCCTGCTCGGGGAGCAGCAATATTTTTATGAGGCGGCCCGCATCCAGCTGGTGCTCGGCGACCGGTTGCCCGACATGACCGCGGCTGACATCGCGTCGATGGCGGCCGCGCTGCGCCGGGTCAACCTGGGTGACGACTGGTTGTTGCAGAGCGCGCGCAAGCGGCTCGCCGAGACGCAACGTACCGACGGCGGCTGGGACAGCGCCGAGGGGCCCAACTTCGACGTCAACACCACGCTCATGGTGCTGAGGGGCCATCGCTGACATCCGCCGAACGGCCATCATTACGCTCAGTAGTTAGGGCTATTGGGTCAATACCGACACGTCGGGCATAGTGGGTAACGGCCCCAACCGGGGCCGGGCGAGATGAAGATCCGCACGGGCGATGAAGTTGGTCGCTACAGTCCGGCGGGGAGTCAGTAGCGAAACCGGCGCCTACGAAGCAACTCCTTCGGAGGAACGCCGTAATGCGTAAGTCTGTGAAGCGCGCCGTCGTCATCGGTACCACCCTCGCTGTCGCCGGTGTGGCCGGTGCTGCCTGGGCGTCGTGGGTCGCCGGCGGCGATGGAACCGCCAGCGCCCAGGCCGGCACGGCGAGCGAGTTGACGACCAATGTGGTCACCACCGACGCGACCCTGTTCCCGGGCGTGACCGGCGACTCCACCATCTCGATCAACAACCCGAACCCGTACCCGGTCAAGGTCACCTCGATCGTCTGGAACCCGAGCGACGGCGTCCAGGCCACCCCGGTCGCCGGCAAGACCTGCGGCAACACCGGCGTCTACTTCGGTGACTTCTCGCAGAACAACATCGGCACCAACGGCGTCCTCTCCGGCCTCGACCTCGAGATCGCCAAGGGCGACAGCGCGCAGTTCACCCTCCCGAAGACCGTCCACATGATCAATAACTCGGAGGACGGCTGCCAGGGCGCCACCTTCTCGATCAAGGTGCACGTGAGCGGTGTGAGCAACGCCAGCTGACGTACGCGGCCGGCGGCGACCTCGCCGCCGGCCATTCGGCTCGGAAGGCCGTCTGCCATGAAGCTCCGCCCTGCCCTCGCCGGTGTCAGCCTGACGGCCGCCGCGTTGCTGGCCACGCCGGTCCCGGCGCTGGCGGCCTGGACGACCTCCTCCGGCCACGCCGGCCTCAGCGCACGGGCTGCCGTCCTGCCCGCCCCGGCGACACCGTCGGCCACCGCGCACGGTTCGTCGGTGCGGGTGACGTGGTCGTCGATGACCGCCTTTCCCGTACGCGGCTACCGCCTGACCCGCACCAACGCCCTGACCGTGACAACCGTCGAGGCCGGCAGTCACTGCGGCGGCCTCCTGACGACACCGGCGTGTACGGAGGGTGACGTCCCGCCCGGAAGCTGGTCCTACGCGGTCCTCGCCGTAGTCGGCGACAGCTGGACCAGTGCATCGGTCCCGAGCGCCCCGATCGTGATCGGCCGACCGCCACCGCCTGCCGAGGATTCCGTCGCCCGGCCACCCGCGCCCGCCTCGTTACCGGCTCCATCAATGACCACCACGCCGTCTCCCTCCGCGCCGCCGTCACAGGTGCCCTCGGCGACGCCGAGCGCGCTCACGTCGGCCAAGCCATCAGCGTCGCCTACGCCGAGCGCGACCACGTCGGCCAAGTCATCAGCGTCGCCTACGCCGAGCGTGACCACGCGGGCCGAAGCCAACGTCTCACCCGAGCCGCATGACTCGGTGGAGCCGGCCGAGGGCGTCATCACGCCCAGCTAGTGCCGGCCCATTCGCCGGCCTAGCCCGGTTGCACTGAGCTCAGCGCGTGTGGCCGTTCCCGGTGACGATGTACTTCGTCGAGGTCAGCTCGGGCAGGCCCATCGGGCCGCGGGCGTGCAGCTTCTGCGTGCTGATGCCGATCTCGGCCCCGAAGCCGAACTCGCCCCCGTCAGTGAACCGGGTGGACGCGTTGACCATGACCGCGGCCGCGTCGACGCCGGCCGTGAAGCGACGCGAAGCCGTCACCGACTCGGTCACGATCGCCTCGGTGTGGCCGGTGCCGTAGCGGCGGATGTGGTCGAGCGCGTCGTTCAGGGAGTCGACCACCGCGACCGAGATGTCCGCCGACAGGTATTCGGTCTCCCAGTCGACCTCGGTCGCCGGCACCACGTCGTCGCTGTGGGACGCCACCCGCGGGTCGCCGTGCACTGTCACCTTGGCCGACGCGAACTCTTCCAGCACCAGCGGCAGGAACGTGTCGGCGATCTCCGCGTGCACCAGCAGCGACTCGGCCGTGTTGCACGTGGACAGGCGCTGGGTCTTCGAGTTGACCGTGATCGCGAGCGCCTTTTCCAGGTCGGCCGTGGCGTCGACGTATACGTGGCAGTTGCCGACGCCGGTCTCGATCACCGGGACCGTCGACTCCTCGACCACCGTCTTGATCAGGGACGAGCCGCCGCGGGGGATCAGCACATCGACCAGGCCGCGGGCCCGCATCAGCTCCTTGACCGAGTCGCGGCTGGTCGCGTCGACGAGCTGGATCGCGTCGGCCGGCAGGTCGGCGTCGGCCACCGCCTTGCGCAGCACCGAGACGATCGCCGCGTTGGAGCTGAGGGCCGAGCCGGAGCCGCGCAGCAGCACCGCGTTGCCCGACTTGAGGCAGATGCCGGCCGCGTCGGCGGTCACGTTGGGGCGGCCTTCGTAGATGATGCCGACCACGCCGAACGGCACCCGCACCTGCCGCAGCTCGAGCCCGTTGGCCAGGGTCGAGCCGCGGACGACGTCGCCGACCGGGTCGGGCAGCGCGGCGAGCTGGCGCAGCCCGTCGGCCATGGCCGAGACACGGTCGGCGGTCAGCGTGAGGCGGTCGATCATCGCGTCGGTCAGGCCGCCGTCACGGGCGTTGGACACGTCGACCGCGTTGGCGGTGACGATCTCGTCGGAGCGCGAAACCAGACGGTCGGCCATCAGCAGCAGCGCCCGGTCCTTCTCGGCGCGGGTGGCCGCGGCCAGTTCGATCGAGGCCACCCGTGCGTCAGTGGCCTGCTGCTGAACGGTCATCGCGTTACCCCGATCAAAGGAGGACAAGGTCGTCCCGATGAACGACCTCACGTTCATAGCCTGGCCCCAGTGTCGCCGCCAACTCGGGTGTGGAGCGTCCCAGAAGTGCGGGCAGCTCGACCGCGTCGTAGTTGACCAGCCCGCGGGCCACCGGCGCGCCCGACCCGGCGTCGACCAGGTCGACCGGGTCGCCGGCCGCGAATGACCCGTCGACCGCGGTGATGCCGGCCGGCAGCAGTGACTTGCGCCGGGCCACGATCGCGGTGACCGCACCCGGGTCGAGGTGCAGCCGGCCGCGGGGGGCGGTGGCGTGGGCGAGCCAGAAAAGGCGGGCCGCCGGCCGCTGCGAGGCGGCGTGGAAGAGCGTGCCGACCTCGTCACCGGCCAGAACCTCACCGGCCCGGGGTGCGGAGGTGAGCACGACCGGAATGCCGAATCCGGTCGCGATGCGGGCGGCCTCGACCTTGGTGACCATGCCGCCGGTGCCGACACCGGACCGGCCGGGCGTGCTGATGCTGATGTCGGAGAGATCCGAGGAGGAATCGACCGTCGGGATGCGGCGCGAGGACGGGTCGGACGGGCTGCCGGTGTATAGCGCGTCCACGTCGGAGAGCAGCACCAGCAGGTCGGCCTGCACCAGGGCGGCGACGAGCGCGGCCAGCCGGTCGTTGTCGCCGAACCGGATCTCTTCGGTGGCGACCGTGTCGTTCTCGTTGACGATCGGGAGGGCGCCCAGGTCGAGCAGCTTGCGGAGGGTGCGGTACGCGTTGCGGTAGTGCGCCCGCCGGGTCACGTCGTCGACGGTCAGCAGCACCTGCCCGACGGTTTTGCCGTGCCGAGCGAAGCCCGCCGCGTACCGTCCGATGAGCAACCCCTGGCCGACCGACGCCGCCGCCTGCTGCGTGGCCAGGTCTCGCGGCCGGCGGCGCAGCCGCAGGGGTGCGAGACCGGCCGCGATGGCACCGCTGGAGACCAGCACCACCTCGCGCCCGGAGGTCGCCAGCGAGCCCAACGCGTCGACCAGGGCGTCGACGCGCGCCTCGTCGATGCCGCCGGACGCCGTGGTCAGCGAGGACGACCCCACCTTGACCACGACCCGGCGTGCTTCGGTCACTACATCGCGCACCCGGCCATTGTCCTCGTGCGGGTCCGCGGAATCGGCCCGAGATCCCATATCGTGGCTCGGGTGACACCGCAGGAGTACGCCGAAGAGGTGCTCGCGCTCGTCGAGCGCATCCCCGAGGGCAAGGTCATGTCGTACGGTGCGATCGCCGACGCCCTCGCCGACGTCTCCGGGCGCAACTCGGCCCGGCAGGTCGGCACCATCATGGCCCGGCATGGCGGCGGGGTCCCGTGGCACCGCGTGGTGACCAGCGCCGGGCGGATGCCGCCGGGTCACGAGCAGGAGGCCCGGCAGCGGCTGCTCTCCGAGGGCGTACCGCTGAAGGGCGACCACGTCGACATGTCACGCGCCCATTGGTTGCCCTAGGCCGATCAGCCGCGCGGCGCCCCGCATCTGGAATTCGAGGAACCCGCGCCGGTCCTCGTCGATCGAGTTGTTGAGCTGCCCGAACAGTTCGGAGCTGACCGCGCCGCAGAGCTGGGTGAACGCCGCGATGGTCGCGCCCACGACCTGGGGCGGTATCCGCGAGTCGAACTGGCCCGCGACCGCCGCCAGCTCTTCGGCGTAGCGTCCGCTGATCGGCGGCCCGGCGGTGACCGCGCCGTCGCCTATGGCGTCGCGCACGATCGAGACGATCAGCAGGATGACCCGGGTGGCCGGCCCGACGGTGTCCTGGGGGGCCTGATAGCCGGGCACCGGGCTGCCGTAGATCAGGGCCCACTGGTGTGGTTCGGCGAGCGCCCATTCGCGGACGGCCAGCCCGACCGCGACCAGCTTCTCGGTGTGCCCGGTCACGCCTTCGATCGCCTGTTCCGCGGCGACGCCGACCGCGTCGTACGCGTCGATGATGAGCGCCGTGAGCAGCTCGTCCCGGCTGGCGAAGTAGCGGTAGACGGCGGACGAGGCCATGCCGAGGTCGCGGGCGACCGCGCGCAGCGAGAGGTTGGCCCCTTCGGTGGCCAGGTGGCGCCGGGCCACCGTCTTGATCTCGTCCGTCATCTGGGCCCGGACCCGGGCTCGTACTCCCGCTGCACTCATGCGACCAGTGTGTCATACCGAGAGCAGTGCTCTTGCCAAACAGTGATCGTGGTGGCATCGTTGTTCTCGTCAGAGAGCGGTGCTCACAAAAGCGAGCAAGGAGAATGGCATGCACGTCATCGTTGGTTCCGGCCCCGTCGGTAGCTCCATCGCCCGCCTGCTCGCCGGCCGCGGCGAGAGCGTCCGGATGATTACGCGGAGCGGCAGCGGCCCCGAGCACAAGCTCGTCGAGCGGGTCGCCGCCGACGCCTCGGATGCCCGCCGGCTCACCGAACTGGCCGCCGGCGCGGAGGTCGTCTACAACTGCGCCAACCCGAAGTACACCGAGTGGGAGCAGAAGTGGTTCCCGATGAACGACGCGATGATCGCCGCCGCGAAGGCGACCGGCGCGGTCTACGCGATCACCGGCAATCTCTACGTCTACGGGTTGCAGCCCGGCGGCTACATGCGCGAGGACACCCCGATGGCCGCGGTCGGCCGCAAGGGCAAGGTCCGCATCAAGATGTGGCGCGACGCCCTGGCCAGCGGTGTGCGTACGGTCGAGGCACGCGGCGCCGATTACATCGGCGCCGGAGCGGTGGGCATCTTCTCGGCGGTCCTGCTTCCGGCCATGGCCACCCGACGTACGCCGTGGGTCCCGGCCGACCTCGACGCACCGCACACCTTCACCTACACCGGTGACATGGCCCGTGCCCTGGTCGACCTGGCCGGTGACGAGCGCGCCTGGGGCCGGGCCTGGCACGTGCCGTCGGCCGACCCGATCAGCCTCCGCGAGCTGACCGACCGCTACTGCGACCTGATCGGTGTCCCGCACCTGACCATGCACAAGCTTCCGCGCTGGATCAACCACGCCATCGGCCGCTTCAACCCGATGATGCGCGAGATGGCCGAGATGGACTACCAGTTCTACTTCCCGTTCCGGCTCGACAGCACACTGACGGCGCGGACCTTCGGCCTCACCGCCACGCCGCTCGAGGTCAGCCTGCGGGAGACCGCCGAGGACGCGGAACGCATCTCGGCGCGAACGATGTGAGGTCAAAGCCGTAGGCCGACTCAGAGCAGTAGGCCCACTCCGGCGCGGCGCGGATCCCCGGCCGCGCCGGCCTGGCCGACCGCGGTCACCCCACCGAAGTAGTGGTCGAACTCCGGCCACTCGTTGATCTGCCAGCCGGCGTCGGCCAGCAGCGCCAGTTCGTCGCGGCGGTAGCCGGGCTCGACGTGCGCGACGTCGCCGACGACGTGCAAACGCGGGCGGCGGATCGCCGACTCCATGTCGAGACCGTCGACCAGCACCCCCAGGAGCGTGTCGACCAGGGCCGTACGGATGCGGGACGCCCCGGCCGACCCGATCGCCACCGCGAGCCGGCCGTCCGGGTCGATCACCACCAGCGGGCACATGTTGGACGCCATCCGGCGGCCCGGCGCCAGGTTGTCGGTGAGCAGTTCGCCCTCGCCGAGCATCGAGTTGAGGTGAACGCCCAGGCCGGGCAGCCACACGCCGGAGCCAAGACCGAGCGTCGTCGTGATGACGCAGGCGTTGCCGTCGGCGTCGACCACCGAGATGTTCGTCGTGTCGCCGATCTTCTGGACGCCCTGGTCGCGGAGCGCGGCGGCGACGCCGGGCGCGCGCGCCGGCCGTCCCAGGTCGGCCGGCAGCCCGGCGATCGTGTCGACCGTGCGGCTGAGATCGTGCCGGGCCCGGATCCGGTAGCCGGCGAGCAGCGCATGGTCGACCGGGGTCTCCATGACCCGATAGCCGGCGAGGTCGCGGGGCCCGAGCGCGCCGCCGGCCGAGCGCACGGCCTCGACCAGCAGGGCGGCGTACGAGCCGGTGTAGAAGACGGCCGGTCCCTCGTCGGCCAGCCCGCCCAGCGCCTCGTCGAGGCCGGGATGGAACAGCACGTCGCCGCCCGTGAGCTGCCGCCCGCCGGGCGTGTAGACCTCGGCGCCCGCACCCCAGTTGAGGGCCGGGGCGCAGGCCTCGAGCGTACGAGCGTGCGCGTCCGGCAGCCGCACGCCGCGGCGCGCCAACCCGATCGCCGGCTCGACCACGGAGGCCCAGGGCAGCCGCCCCCATCGCCGGTGCACCTCGCCGCACCCGGCCGGAACGCCCGGCACCGCGACGCTGGCCCCGCCGATCGAATAGACCTGCCGCACGCCGCCGAAGTAGACGTCCACCTCGATCATCGGACCGGGCCGGTGGTCGCCGTCGGTGCCCGGCACCGTGGCGAAGAAGTCCAGGCAGGTCACCTCGCCGGTGGCCGCCTCGAAGTAGGTCGCGAACCCGCCCCCGCCCAGCCCGGTGAAAATCGTTTCACCGACGCAACCGGCCAGCACGGCGGCGACCGCGGCGTCGGCCGCGCCGCCCCCTTCTGCCAGGATCCGCAGCCCGGCCTCGGCGGTCGCCGGGTGGCTGGCGGCGACCCCGGCCGCAACGCTCGTCATCAACCTGAGCGTAGGCGTAGCAGGATGATCGTGGTTACGATGCGCGTCGATGACGACCGCCGACCCCGCCCCTTCAGGCCGGCCGGCCCCCGCCCTCCCGCGTCGCGTTCTGGCCGGATATTCGCTGGGCTCGCTGGTCACCGGGTCGTTCGGTACGGTGCCCGGTTTGCTTCTTCTGCCTTATTTGACAGACACGCTGGGTGTTGCGGCGGGTGTGGCCGGATTGCTGGTCCTGCTGCCGAAGGCGTGGGACGTGCTGGTCAACCCGATCGCCGGGCGCATCTCCGACCGGCGGGGCGACCGGCGGCCCTTCCTCATCGTGGCGGGCCTGGCGCTGGGCCTGCTCTTCGCCGCGCTGTTCGCCGGCCCGTTCCGCAGCGGCGCCCCGGCCGGGGCTTACGTCGCGGTTGCGTTTCTGGCCGCGGCTACCGCGTACGCCTTCTTCCAGGTGCCCTACGTGGCGATGCCGGCCGAACTGACCGGCGGCTACGCCGAGCGCACCCGCATGATGACCTGGCGGGTCGCCGTCCTGGCCCTGACCATCCTGATCTCGGGCGCGGTGGCCCCGCTGGTCGTCGACCGGACCGGCGGCGGCATCACCGGTCACCGTTGGGCGGGAGTCTTCGTCGGCACGCTCATCGTCGCCGGCGCTCTCGGTGTCTACTTCGGAACCCGGCGGGCCGGGTCGAAGCCGGCGGCCGAACCCGAGAGCGATCTGCGCACCCAGTTGCGCATCGCGTTCACCAACCGCCCGTTCCGGGCGCTGCTGCTCTGCTGGATCGTCCAGGCGGTCGGGGTCGGAACGATGCTGGCCGGCGTCCAGTACTTCGCCGACCACGTGGTCGGTCACTCGTCGGCCGCCACCTTCCTCTTCGCCGCGTTCGTCGGGCCGGCCCTGCTCGTGATGCCACTGTGGAGTTACGTCGGCGGGCGCATCGGCAAGCGGCGCTCGCTGATCGCCGGCTCGCTGCTCTTCGGGGGCTTCGGCCTGCTCATGGTCGCCGCGCCCGTCCTGCCGGCCGTCGTCATCTACCTCATCGCGGCCGTGGTCGGTGTCGGCTACGCCGGGCAGCAGGTCTTCGCGATGGCCATGCTGCCCGACTGCATCGACGTCGACACCGAGCGCACCGGCAGCCGCCAGGCCGGGGTCTTCAGCGGTCTGTGGACGGCGGGGGAGACCTTCGGGCTGGCGCTCGGCCCGGGCGTATACGCGTTGATCCTGCAGCTCTTCGGCTATGTCTCGTCGTCGACTGGCACCGCCGCCGTCCAGGACGAGACGGCCCGGCTGGGCGTGCTGCTCGGCTTCACACTCGTACCGGCCGTCCTGGTGGCGGCCGCCGTGCTGGTGTTGCGCCCGAACCGGGAGGTTGCATGATCAACGCATTGCCGGACGAGGGGATCCCGGCCGAGCAGGCCCTGGCCGAGCTGCGCGAGTTGCGGGCCGGCGACCTGCCGACGCACGGTGGCCGGCTCTTCGCGTACGTCTATGACCCCGCGCTCGACGGCCTGGACGATCTCGCCCAGGCCGCCCACGCGATCTCCTCGCACGTCAACGGCCTCGACCCGACCGCCTTCCCGTCCCTGCTGGCGATGGAGAACGCGCTGGTCGGCGCGGCGGCCCGGCTTCTCAACGGCGAACAGGCGGCCGGCAGCGCGACCGGCGGCGGCACCGAGTCGATCCTGCTGGCGGTCAAGGCGGCCCGCGACTCGCGTCCCGATCTGACCACCCCGCGCATGGTCGTCCCGTCCTCCGCGCACGCCGCGTTCGCGAAGGCCGCCCACTATCTGCGGGTCGCCCTCGACGTGGCACCGGTCGGCCCCGACCTGCGGGCCGATCCGGCCGCGACGGCCGCCCTGATAGCGAAGGACACGGTCCTGGTCGTCGGCTCGGCCCCGTCGTACGCCCACGGCGTGGTCGACCCGATCCCCCAGCTGGCCGCCATCGCGGCGGACAACGGCGTGCGCTTCCACGTCGATGCCTGCTTCGGCGGCTGGGTGCTGCCCTATCTGAAGCGCCTGGGCGCCGACCTGCCCGACTTCGACTTCACCGTGCCCGGGGTCACCAGCATCTCGGTCGACCTGCACAAATACGCGTACGCCCCGAAGGGCGTGTCGATCCTCCTGCACCGCACCGAGAAGCTACGCCGCCCGCAGTACTTCGCCTACGCCGGCTGGCCCGGCTACACGATGGTCAACCCGGTGATCTCGTCGACCCGCTCGGGCGGGCCGATCGCGGCCGCGCTGGCCACCCTGCGCACGATCGGCGACAACGGCTACCTCGACCTGGCCGCCCGCACCCGCGACGCGGTGTCCATCCTTGCCGCCGCGGTCGAGCAGACGGACGGCGTACGCCTCTTCGCCCCGCCCGAGACCACCGTGGTGTGCATGGCGGGCGAGGACACCGACCTCTTCGTGCTCGCCGACGAACTGGCCGCCCGCGGCTGGCACACCCAGCCTCAGATGGCGTTCGGTGACCTCCCGCCGACCATCCATCTCACCGTGACCGCCGCGGTCGCCGCCGCCGCCGCCGAGTTCGCCCCCGCCCTGGCCGAGGCGGTCGCGGCCGCCCGGTCCCGCGGCCCGGTCGAGATCCCGCTGCCCGACCTCACGCCCGAGATGATCACGCCCGGGCTGGTCGCTCAGATGGCCGGTCGGCTGGAGGGGATGGCCGCCGTCAACTCGTTGCTCAACGTCGCCACCCCCGAACTGCGCGAGGCTCTTCTGACGGCCTTCCTCAGCGTCCTGCAACGACCGGAGTAGGTTGACCACGTGGCCGGTCTGCCAGGAGTGCTCGGGGAACCCATCCGGTTCGTGCTGAACTGGGGACGGCGCTACTCCCTCTGGGTTTTCAATTTCGGTCTGGCGTGCTGCGCGATCGAGTTCATCGCGACCAGCATGAGCCGGCACGACTTCATGCGGATGGGCGTCATCCCGTTCGCCCACGGCCCGCGGCAGGCCGACCTGATGGTCGTCTCGGGCACGGTCACCGACAAGATGGCCCCGGCGATCCGCCGGCTCTACGACCAGATGCCCGAGCCGAAGTACGTCATCTCGTTCGGCTCGTGCTCCAACTGCGGCGGCCCCTACTGGGACTCCTATTCGGTGACCAAGGGCGTCGACCAGATCATCCCGGTCGACGTCTACGTGCCCGGCTGCCCGCCCCGCCCCGAGGCCCTGCTCCACGGCATCCTGCGCCTGCAGGAAAAGATCGCGGCCGAGCAGTCCGGCCCGGGTGGCGTCCCGCGCGCCGACGTGGCCGCGCTGACAGCGCCACCCGTTCACCCGCCCACCTCCTAAGATGTGCCCATGACGCCCGAAGAGGTCGGCGAACGCCTGGTCGCGCTGCTGACCGACGACTCACCCGAGGCGCCGCCGGGCGAGATCATCGCGAGCGTCTCCGGCGGTGGTCCCGGGCACGAGCGCGCGGTCGTCGACGTGCCGGTCGCCCGCTGGTGGGAGTCGGTCGGCACGGCCAAGCACAACGGCGCGGTCGGCTGCGACTTCTTCGACTGGCTGTCCGCGGTCGACGAACTCGACGACGGTTTCTCGGTCGTCGCCCACCTCTACTCCACCCGCCGGCACCACGCGCTGCTGCTGCGCACCCGGGTTCCGCGGGAAGATCCGGTGGTGGAGTCGGTGGTGGAGCTTTTCCCCGGCGCCGACTGGCACGAGCGCGAGACGTACGAGATGTTCGGCATCTCGTTCGCCCGCCACCCCGACCTCAAGCCGCTGCTTCTCCCGCCCGAGTTCGAGGGCCACCCGCTGCGCAAGGAGTTCGTGCTGGCCTCCCGGGCCGCCAAGGCGTGGCCGGGCGCCAAGGAACCGGGGGAGTCCGAGTCGGGCGCGGCCAAGCGGGCCCCGATGCGTCCGCCGGGCGTGCCCGGCCCGGGCGAGTGGGGTCCCCGCTGATGCCGCTCTGGCTCGAACTCGTCATCCGCATCGTCGCGGTTCTCGCCGGCTTCCTCGTGCTCCCGCTGGTTGTCGGGCAGGCCGAGCACAAGGTGATGGCCCACATGCAGGGGCGGGTCGGCCCGATGTACGCGGGGGCCTACCACGGCTGGGCCCAGCTGATCGCCGACGGTGTGAAGTTCGTCCAGAAGGAGGACATCACCCCGCGCGACGCCGACAAGCGGGTGTTCCAGCTGGCCCCGCTGGTGGCGCTGTTTCCGTACCTGGTGGTGCTCCTGGCCGTACCCCTGGGGCCCGGCAACCTGGTCGCCCAGGGCTTGGACATCGGCTTGTTCTTCGTCCTCGCCCTTCTGGGCGTGGGCGTGCTCGCCGTGCTGATGTCGGCGTGGGCGAGCGCCAACAAATACAGCCTGCTCGGTGGCCTGCGCGGCGCCGCCCAGCTGCTCGGCTACGAGCTTCCGCTGGTGCTCTCCGCGGCCAGCGTCGCGATGGCCGCGGGCACGCTGAGCCTGCCCGGCATCCTCGACGCCTGGTCGCCGTGGTGGCTGCTCTGGCAGGCGCCGGCCGCGATCGTCTTCTTCATCTCCGGCGTCGCCGAGATCCGCCGGCCGCCGTTCGACATGCCGATCGCCGACTCCGAGCTGGTCTTCGGCTACATGACCGAATACACCGGCCTGCGTTTCGCGTTCTTCCTGCTCGCCGAATACGTCGGCATCGTCGTGATCGCCGCCCTGACCACCGTGCTGTTCCTCGGTGGCTGGCACGGGCCGTTCGCCGATCAGCTCGGCTGGCTGTGGACGCTGGTCAAGGTGTTCGCGCTGTCCTTCGTGATCATCTGGTTCCGGGTGACCTTCCCGCGGCTGAGGGAAGACCAGCTGCAGCGCCTGTGCTGGCTGGTCCTGGTGCCGGTGGCGCTGGCCCAGCTGGTCCTCACCGCCGCGATCAAGGTCATCTGAACGGCTCGACCCGGTCCCGCACCGCGTTGTAGACGGTGTCCGGCACCTTGGTCGTGTCCAGATGATCGAACAGCTGGTAATCGAAGGATTCCGAGGGCTTGGGCATCGGATCCCAGCAGTCCCAGGGCAGCGCCTCGACGTTGTCCATCGCCGCCACGTCGCGCACCAGGTTGCCCGCGATCCACCAGTCGCCGGCCCCGGTGTCGCCCAGGCCGAACGTGTCCGGGTCGGCCCCGCCCCGCCGGAACAGCTCCCACGCCTCGCCGCCGGTCAGGAACTGCCCGTCGGGCAGGTCATCAGGGTCGAAGTCAATCTTGAACTCGGCAAGCAGCACCCCGTCGAGCTGGGCGTCGCCGCGCTTCCAACGCCCGTCCTCGTAGTACTCGACCACCCAGTGGTCGACCCAGAACCCCGGATTGAAATACCCGCCGAACCCGCAACGGGCCCGCGCCGGCACCCCATGCGCCCGCAACATCGCGACCGCCAGCACCGTAAACCCCCGGCAGTTCGTCGCCATCCGATCCCCGGGCTCCCGGGCGACGTCCAGCGGCTCACCGATCGTGTCGAGCAAATCCTCGGCCCGGCGGAGATGAACCGTCGACGTGTCCACCTTGTCGACCCCGTACATGCCGGTCAGGAACTCGTGAATGCACAGCCCGTGCAGCACCCCGGCGATCCCGCCGAAGTCACCGGGCAGCGCCGCCACCCTTCCCGCCGACTTCCCCAGTCCGGTCATGACACCCGGGGTCAGATATTTGCTCTCCATTCCGCCAGCAAACCCCCTGACACGCTGTCAGAGTCAACTTTGTCGCGGGGGTGTGCTCGCATCGCGATCGACGACGGGGCAGGATATGCGTTTGTGAGTGACGACGGGGACCGCGGCGCGCCCGGCAAAGGGCTGATCAACGGGCTTGCAGTCACGCTCAAGACGATGACCAAACGGTCCATCACCCAGCAGTACCCCGACGTCGAACCCGAACTTCCCCCGCGCAGCCGAGGCGTCATCGCCCTGCTCGAGGAAAACTGCACGGTCTGCATGCTGTGCGCCCGCGAGTGCCCCGACTGGTGCATCTACATCGACTCGCACAAGGAAGAGGTCGTCGTTCCGGGCGCCGCCCGCGCCCGTCAACGCAATGTCCTCGACAAATTCGACATCGACTTCTCCCTCTGCATGTACTGCGGAATCTGCATCGAGGTCTGCCCGTTCGACGCCCTCCACTGGACCCCCGAGTTCGAATACTCCGAGTTCAGCGTGCTCGACCTGCTGCACGACAAGGACCGGCTGAGCGATTGGATGCGCACGGTGCCCCCGCCGCCGGCCCACGACGTTCTCGGCGAACCGTCGAAAGAGGAGGCCACCGCGGCCCGCAAGGCAGCCGGTCCGGGCGCGGCAACTGCCGCTAAAGCAGCTTCCGTACGCCGTACGCCGCCCCCAACCGCAGCCGGGCGCCCCCCGGCTTCCCGCCCCGGCGCCGCCCCCAACCCCGAAGATACGTCCCGAGAGCCGGAGCAGTGACGGTCGCGGACGCGCTGATGCTGGCCCTCGGCGTCATCGCGGTCGGCTCGGGCGCCCTCGTCGTCATCAGCACCCACCTGGTCCGCGCCGGCCTCTACCTGGTGATCAGCCTAGGCGCGACCGCCGGCCTCTACCTGGTGCTCGGCGCCGAGTTGGTCGCCTGGGTCCAGGTCCTGGTCTACGTCGGCGCGGTCGTCGTCCTGCTCCTCTTCGCGGTGATGCTGACCCGAGCCCCGATCGGCCCGTCGACCGACCTCGACCGCCCGGCCGGCCCGGCCGCCCTGATCGGCGCGGGCGTCGGCTTCGGACTGGCCGCCCTGCTGGCCGACGCCTTCCACTGGACCCGCTACGACCCACCCCCGACCGGCACCGCGGAACGCGTCGGCGCCCAAATCTTCGGCGCCTGGGTCCTCCCGTTCGAGGTGCTCTCCATCCTCCTGCTGGCAGCCTTGGTAGGCGCCATCGTCCTGTCCCGCCCCGACCTGGGCGCCCGCCCCGACCCGGAGGCCGCGGCGGTGCCCACCCAGCCACCCACCCCCGACCCGCTAACCGAGTCGGCCACGGTGGTAGCCCGCCTCGAACGCATCGCCGCCCGCCAGGCCAACGCCCAGGCCCGCCTACGCCAGTCCGCCGCCGAACAGCGAGCAGCCACAGCCGCCGCGCCCACAGCCGCCGCGCCCACAGCCGCCGCGCCCACAGCCGCCCCGGCCTCCGGCGGTTCGGTCGCTGCCGGTTCGGTCGCTGCCGGTTCGGCCACGGCCGACCCAAATCCGGTTGGCGCGACGCCCGGGGCCACCACCAGCCCCAAGGACGTCCTCAAAGGCAAATCCGCCGACGTCATCTTCGGCGCTCAGGCCCGCCGCACCCGCCTGGGCGGCGATACCCCCGCCGAGCCAGGCACCACCCGCGACGACGTCATCGAGGGCACCGCCACCGAAACCGGCACCGCCCCGGCCCCCGCCGGCCGGCGCCCTTCTCCGACCGGCCCGGCCATCGAGGGCACCGCCTCCGCGAATAATCCGTCGGGCCGCAGCCCGGCCCGCCCGTCAATCGAAGGCTCCGTCCCGCAGACCGGCTCCGCCCCGCAGACCGGCTCAGCCCGCCGCCCGGCGCGAGGCCGCCCGTCGATCGAGGGCACCGCCTCGGAAACTGGCTCAGCCCGCCGTCCCGCGCAGGGCCGCCCGTCGATCGAAGGCGCCGCTCCGGAAGGCGGCTCAGCCCGCCGTCCCGCGCGGGCCCGCCCGTCGATCGAAGGCTCCGCCATCGAGCGACCGACGGGCGCCGACCGTTCCGGACCTGCGATCGAGGGCTCGGCCGGCTCGGCCCAGCGGTCAGACACGCCCGATGGCCAACCCGTCCTCGGTGACAGTCGCCCCCGGCCCAGCGTCACAGGCCGCGCCGACCGCCCAGCGCTTTCCGCGCCCGACGACCAGGCCGGCCGTGACCAGGCCGGCCCCAACAAAGCCGGCCCCAACAAAGCCGGCCCCAACAAAGCCGGCCGCAACCAAGCCGGCCCCGACAAAGCCACCCGCGACGAGGAGGGCGACGCCTGATGCACGTCGTCATCCCCTACGTCATCGCCTCCCTGCTTTTCGGCCTCGGCGTCTACGGCGTCCTGCGCCGCCGCAACGCGATCCTGGTCCTCATGGCCGTCGAGCTGATGCTCAACGCCATCAACCTGATCTTCGTGGCGGCCGATTCGACGATTCGCCAGAGCTTGGTCGGAGTCCAGCCCGAGGCCTGGGCCCATGCCGCCCCCGAACCCCGGGCCGGCGCGATTTTCGCCCTCTTCGTGATCGTCCTGGCCGCCGCCGAGGTAGGCGTAGGGCTCGCGATCATTCTGCAGTTCTACCGGTTGAGGAAAGCGATCGCGATCGACGAGATCCCGATGCACGAGGCGGACGATCCTGAGCAGGTGACCACGTGACGGCCGCTGTTGCCGGTGCGCTGATCCCCGGCGTACCCGTGCTCCTGGGTTTGGTCGGTCTGACCCTGCCGCCGAATGATCGGCCGGGGCGCGGCCCGGCGGCCGCGCTGGGCATCGCCGGTGCGGCAATCGCACTCGCCGTGACCACCGCCCTGTTGCTCTTCGCGCATAAGCCGCTGGACGCCAGTCGGCGCTGGGTGAACATCGGCGGCCTCGACATCACGCTCGGCTTCAACGCCGGTGTCGCGGCGCTCTACATCGCGGTGGCCGTCTGCGTTGTGGCGCTCTTCGTGCAGATCTACTCGGTCGCCTACCTGCACGACGACCCCCGCTATGGCCCCTATGCCGCACAGGTCAGTCTGTTCACCGGTGCGATGCTCCTGGTCGTCACGTCCAGCGGCCTGATCAGCCTGCTCGTCGGCTGGGAGATCATGGGCGCCTGCTCCTACCTGTTGATCGGCCACGACCGCCGCCTGCCCGAGGCCCCGGCCGCCGCGGTCAAGGCGTTCCTGGTCACCCGGGTCGGCGACGTCGGCTTCCTGTTGGCGGTTGCCTTCCTCACCGTGGGTGCCGGCACCGACCGCCTGAGCGTCGTGCTCACGCACCATTACGGAGGACCGACACTCACCGCGGCCCTGCTGCTGTTGCTGGCCGGAGTCGCCGGCAAGAGCGCCCAGTTCCCCCTGCACACCTGGTTGCCGGACGCGATGGCCGGCCCGACCCCGATCTCGGCGCTGATCCACGCGGCCACGATGGTCGCGGCCGGCGTCTACGTCGTCTTCCGCACCTACCCGTTGTTCGAGCAGTCACCGGCCGCGCTCAGCGTGCTCGGCGTGATGGCGGCGATCACGATCCTGCTCGGCGCGCTCAGCGCCACCGCTCAGGACGACATGAAACGCGTCCTGGCCTGGTCCACGGTCAGCCAGATCGGCTACATGACCGGCGCGCTGGCCGTCGGCTCGCCCGCCGCCGCGCTGTTTCACCTGCTCACCCACGCCGCGTTCAAGGCGCTGCTGTTCCTCGCCGCCGGCGCCGTGATCCACGTGGTCGGCACCAACTACCTGTCCCGCATGGGCGGTCTGCGCCATCGGATGCCGCTCACCTTCTGGTCGTTCGTGATCGGCCTCGGCGCGCTGGCCGGTTTCCCGCCGCTGGCCGGTTTCTGGTCGAAGGAGAACGTGCTGACCGCGGCCGCGCACGCGACCGACGGCGGCGGCCCGGCGCCGGTCTGGGTCGGCTGGGTGGTCTGGCTGGCCGCGCTTCTCGCGGTTTTCGTCACCGCCTGGTACGCCACCCGCCTGCTCCTCTGCGCCTTCTTCGGGGTGTCCCGCGAGCACGGCCCGGACGGCCCGGACTGGGAGATCGGCTTCGACGACGCGCGCTACACCCCGCCGCTGACCCCGCACGACCCGCCCGCGGCAATGCGCTGGCCGATCCTGCTGCTGGCGATCCCGGCTGCTCTGCTGGGCCTGGCTGCCTATGCGCCCGGCTTCCGCACCGCGCTCGAACTGGAACAACCTCACCTGACCGTGGCCGTCCTCCTGCCGCTGCTGCTGCTCGTGGCCGGCGCCGGCACCGCCTGGTGGTTGTGGCGGGCCGTCCCGGGCGCCGACCCGGCGCTGGCTCTGGGCCGTGCCCGCGGGTTTCTGGCCGCCGGTTTCCGCCTCGACGACGTACAGACCCGTCTGGTCGTCCGCCCGGTCAAGTCCGTCGCCGAGCTCATGAGCAAGGCCGACAAGCACGTGGTCGACGCGGCGGTTGAGGGCACCGGCACCACGACGACCCGTCTCGGCGGCCTGCTCCACTCGGCCCACCGGGTCGCGCTGCCCGGCGCGGCGGTCCTCGTTCTCTCCGGCGCCTTGCTGCTCGGCGTCATCGCCGCCTGGTACGGAGCCGCCTCATGAACAGCGACTATCTGACCGACGCGCCGACCGTCTGGCTCCAGGTCGTGCTGATCGCCGTGCTCGCCGTACCGGCCGTCGGCGCGGCGGTGGTCGCTCTCCTTCCGCGCCGTCTCGACCGTCCGGCCCGTTTCGCCGCCACCGCGTTCGCGGCGATCACCCTGGTGCTGACCCTGCTGCTGCCGTTCGGCCACACCCCGCCGCGCGGCTGGTTCAGCTACGGCCCGGTCACGCTCGGAACGCCACCGGGCCCACCGGCGGTGCCCTGGGTCGACTTCGACAAGGCCTGGGTCCCGGCCCTGCACATCGACTTCCACCTCGGGGTGGACGGCGTCTCCTACCCCCTGATCGTGCTGACCGCCCTGCTCACGTTGCTCTGCTGCGCGTACACGGCCTGGAAGGGTGACGGTCGCGCCCTGGCGGCCCTCCTCCTGGTTCTCGAGGTCGGCATCCTCGGCACGTTTCTTTCGCTCGACCTGGTCCTGTTCTTCCTGTTCTTCGAGGTCGTCCTCCTGCCGATGTACGCGGTGATCGCCGGCTGGGGCGGTGACCAGCGTCGAGCCGCGGCCCGCAAGTTCGTTCTCTACACGCTGTTCGGCTCCGTTCTGCTGCTGCTCGGCGTGATGACCGTGGTCGTCGCCGCGGGCACCGGCGACATGCTTGCGCTGCCGAACGCCGGCCTCGGCCACACCACCCAGTGCGCCGCGTTCGCGCTGTTCGCGGTCGCGTTCGCGGTCAAGGCCCCGCTCTGGCCGCTGCACACCTGGCTGCCGGACGCGCACACGCAGGCCCCGACCGTGGGTTCGGTGATCCTGGCCGGCGTACTCCTCAAGATGGGCACCTACGGCTTGATCCGCATCGGCGTCGGCGTCACCCCCGAGGGCGCCCATTGGGCGGCCCCCGTCCTCGGCGTCCTCGCCGCCGCCGCGATCATCATCGGTTCGCTGGTCTGCCTCCGCCAGACCGAGTTGAAGCGCCTGATCGCCTACTCGAGCGTCGGCCACATGGGCTTCGTCCTGCTCGGCATCGCCACGCTCACCGTCACCGGCCTGCAGGCGGCCCTGCTCGGCAACGTCGCACACGGCCTGATCACCGGCCTGCTGTTCTTCCTGGCCGGCGCCGTCAAGGACCGCGCACACACCGGCGAACTGGCCGACCTGGGCGGCCTCCGCGAATCGGCTCCCCGGCTGGCGGGCCTGCTGGGCTTCGCCGCGATCGCTTCCCTCGGCCTGCCCGGCCTGGCCGGCTTCTGGGGCGAGGCTTTCGCGGTCATCGCCGCGGTCCGCCGGGGCGGACCTCTGTGGCTCACGCTGGCTGCCTTGGCCGCCGTCGGCGGCGCCCTCACGGCCGCCTATTTCTTGCGCTTGCTGCGCCGGCTCACGCACGGCGTTCCCTCAGTTTCCGTACGCGGTGTGCCCGCGTCGGCGGCCGGCGCCGAGTGGCTGGCCTGGGCCCCGCTGGTGGTCCTGACCCTGGCCGTGGGCGTGGCTCCCGCCCTGGTCCTGGCCGCGACGTCGGGGGTCCTGAAGTGACGATCGACCACGTGTCCCTGCTGCCCCTGTACGCCGCCGCCGGCACCCCGCTGCTGGTCCTGATAGCCGAACTGGCGACCGGGAAGCGCGCGGCCGCCGCCGGCTCGGTCCTGCTCGGCGGCATAGCCACGATCGTCTGCGCCGTCCTGGGTTCCCGCACACCCACCTTCTGCACGGCCGCCAACCTCTGCTCCTGGACCCCCGGCCCCCTGGCCGTAGTGTCCGCGGTGGTCTTCGCCGCCCTGACCGTAGGCGTCCTCGCCCTCTCCTTGCCCGGCCTGAAGCTGAGCATGGCCCCGCCGGGCGAGTACTGCTTCCTACTGGCCTCGTCCATGGCCGGCGGCGTGGTGATCGGCTACGCGGGCGACCTGATCACCCTGATCGTCGGCCTGGAAACCCTGACGCTGCCCCTGTACGTCCTGGTCGGCCTCCGCCGCTTCGCCCCCCGCGAGAGGGTCACCACCTCCGGCGCTTCCGCGTCGGTAACGTTCTTTCTGATCAGCGTCGTCTCCACCGCGATCGCCCTGCTCGGCGCGGCCCTCAACTACGCCGCGACCGGCGCCTTCCACCTCAACCGCCTGACCGACGGCATCGGCCCCCTGGCCCCGGTAGCGACCGTCGGCGCAACCCTGCTGGTGGTCGGCTTCGCCTTCAAGGTGGCCGCGGTGCCCTTGCACGCCTGGGCCCCACCCACCTACGACGGCGCCCCGATCCCGGTAGCCGCCTATCTCTCCACGGCTTCGAAGCTGGGCGGCGTACTGGCCCTGGCGTCGATCGTGTCGCGGTTGGACACCGGCTCGGTGATGGCAGTGCTGGCCGTCCTCACGATGACCGTGGGCAACCTGGTGGCCCTGACCCAGACCCGCATGGTCCGCCTGCTGGCCTGGTCCTCGGTGGCCCAGGCGGGCTACATCCTGGCCCCGCTGGCCCTGGGCCCCCACGGCGTCCGAGCCGCGATGGCGTACACAGTCTTCTTCGTAGCCTTGGAGTTCATAGCCTTCGCCGCGGTAGCCGCCCTGCGCCCCACCGGCTCCGACGGCGGCCCGCTGTCCTACTACCGGGGCACCGCCCGCCGCACACCGTGGCCGGCCGCGGCCCTGGTCCTGTCGTTGGCCGGTCTGGCCGGCTTGCCCCCGGGCCTGGCCGGCCTGTTCGCCAAGGTCACCATCATCAACGCCCTGATCGACCGCGGCTGGGGTTGGCTGGCCGGCGTGGTAGCCCTGAACGCGGTGATCGCACTGGCCTACTACATCCGCGTAGCCGCCACCCTCTACTCGACCACCCGGTCCCCGGAACCCTCAGCCGCCGGCGTGGTGGACCCGGCCCTGCTCGAGGCCGCCATCCACCCCCACCAGCCGCTCGCCCGCCCGATAGCGGTAGCCCTGACCGCCTCCGCCGCGGCCGCCGTAGTTCTGGGCTTCGCCCCCCAACTGCTCTTCGCCGCCCTGACCTGAACGCTCAGATACCCGTCTTGTTCACTCCGTAGACGGCCTGCGAGTGCGTGAATCCCTCGCCGGTGTCCGACTCAAGCTGCTCGATCAGTGCCTTGCGCGAAAAGCCCGACATAGCGAGGTAGTTCTTGGCCGACTCGCAGCCCGTGCGGGTTGCGCTACCCGCTTTCCGGACTCCTCAGCGTCGGGGTATACGCCGCGATGGCCGGTGTGTCGTCGCTCACCGCGATGGCGGACTGGCTACACGATCTCGACGACATCGCCCGGGCCCGGCTCGGCTTCCCGGGAAGGGCGCCGGCCACCACCACGATGTGGCGGCTGCTGATCCGCCTGGACATCGACCTGCTGTCCACGATCCTCGCGAGTTGGCTATGCACCCGTACCCGCCCGGCACACAGACCACGACGGCCGCGCTACCAGCACGTCATCGCCGGCGACGGCAAAACTGTGCAGGGCGCCCCCCCGGGCCGACGGCACTCAAGTGCAACCTACTGTTCGCACTGGACACCAGCACCGGCATCGTCCTGGCCCCAAAAGGTCACCGTCAACGCGAAATCCAACGAAATCCCGGCGTTCACACCGTTGCTGGACGCGGTCGAACAGGTCCTGGGCAGCCTGAAATCTGATCTTCGTCGCCGACGCACTCCATACCCAGACGGCTATGCGAACGAGATCGCCGCTCGGGGCGCGCACCTGCTGATCCTGGTCAAAGGCAACCGGGCGAAGTTGTTCGCCCGGCTCACCACACTGCCCTGGGCGCAGATCTCGATCGGGCACCAGACCCGCGACCGCGGTCACGACCGATCCGAGACCCGAAACGTCAAAGCCGTCACTCTGCACACACCCCGCGGCATCCAGTTCCCGCACGCGCAGCAAGCACCGGACCCGCACCATCACCACCAGCGGCAAGACCAGCCGCGAAACCGCGTACTTGACCATCTCACCACCTGCCGCCGACACCAACCCAGCCGACCTGCAGCAGGGGGCCCGTTCCGAGTGGCTGATCGAAATCTCGTACACCACGTCCGGGTCGTAACGTTTCCGTGAGAATCTTCATCAAGCACGGACTGGCAACAGACCCGCCGTCATGGCCGCCCTGCGTAACACCGCAATCGGTTTCCACCGGGCCAGCGGCGCCGCCAACATCACCCGCGCCACCCGACGAGCCGACCGGCCCCCCGATCTGAGCACGGCCGTGACTAGCACCATTGCGAGAACGCAATGATCTGGGCACGACGAAGCTCCGGTTGAACCAGATCCGTGGAAAGACCTGGCCTCAACGGAGCTTCGTCCCTATCCGGCACGTCGACGTCGCGATCGCCACCCACCGTAATGATGATGTTGAAATGGCCGTGGAGAACCGCAACGATCGCCCGGTTCTTGCAGTCCATCCTTCTACCAATTTGAAATTCACCTACAGACGGAGAAGGCGGTCGATGTGCCTGCGGCCGACGCCGTAGCCACGACGTGATACCCGGACGGACAGCGGCCGTCACGCCACCGCGCCACTCCAACTCCCTAGTGGCGATGCCGAAAAGCATTGACATCCGTGAACGTAGATGGACACGGTCGTCAGCGGCGTAGGTCGCGGATGCGGTTATGCTAACGGGGAGTGATTGAAGTGACGAACGAACAGCTGACGATCGGCGAGATGATATCTCAGTGCCGAAAATATCGGCGCTTGCGCCTCATGTCAGTTTCCTTCCTCTGTGCGGGGTGACGACAACCGTCACGTAAATGCCAGGTGGTCGCATCCGTTTTGGTGCCGCACACCTGCACCGCTGCACGAGTTGATGCACGACGGCCATTGGCGTCGAGTATCAGGCGCCGGGTCGCCATGGGCGACCTGATTAAGCACATTCGCAATGACAAGTGCCAGTGACATACGCGTTAACCCGCCGTCATCAATGTCACCGTCGGCACCGAGAGTCAGCAGGCTGAATCGGTGTGCGCCATTGCGCTCAGAAGAAGTTGGGAGAATTCCAAGTTATCCTGCGCATGCAGCCGCATGCATGCGCAGGTTTACACGATTGTCGACATCAAAGGCAGTCGCAGTGGTCAATCCTTGGAATTCCCGTGCGCAAAAGTAATTCGCGTCGGAATGTTCGCCAACACAAGCAATTGACAGTTGTCAATGAACCTGTAAGGCTCCTCAAGCGATCGCAATCCGGCATGTTTCCGTTCGGTATGTGCCGGAGCTACACGGGGGCGCTCTCCAACGATGTCCTCTTCATCGACGAGCGAAAGTGGGTTCCATGAGAATCAAGTCCGGCTTCCGAACAGTTATCACCGTCGTGACATCCAGCGCCGTGGTGGCGGCAATGGCGCTTGTCTCGACCGGGACGTCCGCCTCGGCCTCGACGACTTCACTGCAGGGCTCGGCGTCCGGCGTCGTCTCGTCGCCGCCGGTCAACGTTTCGGACGATGTCCTCGCAGCGGGGATAAAGCACATCGCTGACGCCAACGCGACGGCCACCCGGACCAACGGCAAGGCCGCGGAACGAGTTGTTCGTGCTGTCCACTCGCAGGTCGATTCTGGGGCCGTCAGCCTCAAGGCGGTCGATCCCAGCAAGTTGCTGTGGTCGGATGCCGAAGTGGTCCAGGCGAAAGAGGGCGGTCGCGCTGTTCGCGTGCCGGCCAGCGAGGCCAGGGGCGACGAAAGCGCCGTGGCGTTCATCCTCCACGGTGACCACATCGCCTCGGTCATGGAGCAAAAATTCAGCCCGGTCTCGTCGACCGCTCTGCGACTTCAGTTCTACTTCGACGGCCAGCTGCGACTCGACAAGGTCGCGGATTCTGCGACAAAGGTTGTCTCCGACTACGCCGACTGGGCGCCCGGCGGGGCTGCGACCCCAGCGCTCAGCTGGAGCAAACTGAATAACTGCCTGGCCTCCATGGGTATCCCGTGGGCCGTCATCACGCTCCTTTCCGTGGCGTGCGGTATCGCTTGCGCACTCACGGCCGGCTTCGCGTGCGCCGCCTGCTTGCTCGAAGCCGGCGCGGGCACGTTGAGCACGATCCAGTACTGCCTCAGCAAGTCGTAAACCCAGCATGGAGGACCGCGATCCGCCTCGGTGAGGCGGGCCGCGGTCCTTCAATATAGGAACGTGCACGCGACCGGCCCGGAAGTCGAGCCGCTAGACTCTAGACTGCAGGAAGTATACGAGTTCGCAGCGCCACAGGCCTCACGCGAAATAATAGGAGGATATGCCATGCGGCGTCGCCGATTGAATATCACGTTCGGTTGCTTCCTCGCCGCTTTGGCCGCATCCATTCTGGTCATCCGGGTGTCGAACTATGCCATCTTCGCGTCTATCGCGATCATTGTCGTTCTGGGCGTTTGGATGGCAATCCTCGCCAAGAGCTCCTGACCTTTCCTTGATCGTCCCCCATGGACATGTGGCCGGGCAGTGAGAATTTTCAATCGGTAATCCCGGTCATCGGAATCCACGGCCCCACGGGAAAACGACGCCGCCTGCGCCCCCGGGTCGATCTCCTAACGGAGGGCGCGAAGGCGAGCACCGCTCCCACTCTTTGCCGTGCGGTCTCGTCTTGGCCGTAGATGCACTTGGCGTACACCCTCATGAAGAAAGGCGGCCGACCACCGGAACGCTTCGGTGCCGGCGGCTTGAGCAGCTTAGGAAGCGCCCGAAAGACCGCGAAGCGCGCGCTCGAAATTCTTGGACCGAACGGTTGATCGTCAACCGCGAGGGCCTTAGTTAGTGCATAACTGACGGATCATGATGTGCGGTCGCGGGTAGCGCGGAGCCGGCCAAGGGTTCGGCGAGGTCGAGGGTGGCCTGGTAGGAGTCGATTCGCTTGTCGTATCGGGTCGCCATGCCACGCCAATGCTTTCGCCGGTTGAAGCTGCCACCTTCGACGTTGTTGCGGTCGCGGTAGCGCTCGGCGTCGAAGTTCGGCGGGCGTCCACCGGCTGCTTTCTTGTTGGCCCGGTTGGACTTTTTGATCGCTGCACTCGGGGATCACGGCGACAATCTTGCGGGCACGCAACGCGGCCCGGTTCCCTTGCTGGAGTACGCCGTGTCAGCCATCATCGAGTCCAGGCGTTTACGCGGCCGGCCGACACCACTGGCCCGCGCGACAGCCACCTCATCCAGCAAGGCGACCAGCTGCCTGGCGTCGGAGGCTGGTCGTACGCCGTTTGGTACGGGGCGTATCGCTCAGGCATGTGCGCCCACGGTGATCCGATCCGCTGCACCCGGCAAATCTCATTGATCACCTGCCGCCTCGTTTTCCCTGCTCCGTCAGGTGCGCCGTAGCTAGTGCGCGGAGACCCCAGCGCGCCGAAGTTCGGATACACCCGCCGCGCCGGTGTTCAAGCTGTACCTGCTGACGACGACGAGGAGACCTTCTTCCGTCCCGTAGCAGGGCGCACCCTCTCGATCAAAAGCGAGCCCACGCCATCGGCGAGCTGATGGGCAGGTCCCGATGCTCGCTCATGCAGCAACGCCCTCGGAGGCCAAGCGGTCGGCGGGGATCGTCAGCGGCGGGCGACGCGCTTTTCGACCTCGGCCCGCAGGTCCTTCGGCAGGTTTTCGGCCTCGAGCAGCTGCGGCAATGACCCGTGGTCGAACATCCAGATCCGGAAGGCCTCGCCGATCGACACCCCGCGACCCGGCCGGTGGACGATCTCGATCGGGTCGCCGACCTGCAGCGAGCCCGGCGTCACGATTCGCAGATAGGCCCCGGTCCTATTGGCCTGCGCGAATCGCCGCGTCCATCGCGGTTCCTCCATCCGCGCCTGGAACGTCGCGCACGGGATCCGCCCGAACGTCGCCTGCAATTCGACTTCGGCTCCGACCTTCCAGATCTCGCCGATCATTGCCCCGTTGACGTCCAGCCCGACCGTGGTCAGGTTTTCGCCGAAGAAACCCGACGGCAGCGACCGCCCCAGCGACGACTCCCACCAATCCAGGTCTTCCCGGGCGTACGCATAAACCGCCTGGTCGTCCCCACCATGGCTCTGAACGTCGCCGATCAGGTCGCCGACCACGCCGCTGTGCAGGCCCGTCGTTTTCGGCCCCGGCGGCCGCACCGAAATGGGATCGGTCACCGGCTGTTTGTCGATGCCCGTCATTGCCAGGCCTTTGGCCGGGTTGGGCCGGGGTACCGCCACGTTGACCGACAACACCTTCATGCGAAAGTCACCACCGTCCGGTCCTGGACCGGCCGGAAGCCGAGTCGCTGATAGAGCCCATTGCTGGTCGGGTTGGCGAGATCGGTGAAGAGCACCACTTCCGATGCGCCGTCTCGCCGGGCGGCGGCGCACGCCGCTGCGGTTGCCGCGCCCGCATATCCGCGGCCTCGTAGGGGAGGCGGGGTGAAGACATATCGAATGCGCACTACGCCGGCCGCCGGGACTGTCCGCATCACCATTGCGGCGGGCGCGCCGTCGGAGTCGAGCGCGATGGTCACGATGTCGTCGGCCAGCGCCTCGTCGACCACGGCTCCGACGTCGGGAACCGGTTCGCCTATGCCGGCGAGAAAGTCGTGCACCCACGAGATGAGCAGCGCGCGGTCGGCCGGGACTGCCGGGCGAGTCGGACCGCCCGGCGGTTGAAGAGTGGACAGCCGATAAAGCCGGGTCCGCATATGCGCTTCGGCGGTTGTCCCGGTCCGGGCCAGCCACGGCGCGACGAACAAATCGATTTGGGCGGCCGGCAGGTTGACTCCCGGCAGCGCCCGGCCGTCGAATGCCGCCACGGCTTCGGTCACCGCCGGCGGCGGCACCTCGCCGAACAGCACCGGGTGCGGTGGTGTCTGCAGGAGCGCGCCCGCGACAACCCCGTCGGGGTTGCGCCAGGTGCCGAAAACTGGGGCTTCTTTCCCGTACGCCGAAAGCCCGCGCCGCCGCAGCGTGCCGATAAGCGTAAGCAGAGTCGTGTGCTCGACCGGCCGGGAGTGGAGGTGAGCCTCGGCGGCCGTCACGAAGCTTTCGATGTCGTCGGTCAGCTCCCAGGCCATGGGTTCTATCTTTCGCGATCGCCGACGGCGGCGCAGCCTATTAAAGTCCCCATGCCTTGGCCACTCGAACCAGCGTGTCCTGCCGGCTGGCCGGGTCGTAGACCGTGCCGGCCAAAATCAACTCGTCGGCCCCGGTGCGGGAGACCAGCCCGTCGAGGCCCGCCACGACCTCGTCGGCTGTTCCCGCGAACTGGGTTCCGGGCAGCGAGTCGAGCAGGCTCCGGTCGAGGTCGCTGAGTTCGACGGCGGCCGCCTGCGCCGGCGAGACGATCGGGCCGAGCTTGCCGGTGCGCAGGCTCAACGCCATGATCCGGCTGGGGCCGGCCAGGTAGAGCGCCTCCTCGGTCGTCTCGGCCGCGATCACCGAGGCGCTGACCATGACGTGCGGCGCCGGGTGCTGCGGGGAGGGCTGGAAACCGGTGCGGTAGAGACGCAGCGCGTTGTCCACATCGGAGCTCATCGCGAAGTGGTAGGCGTAGCAGAACGGCAGCCCGAGCGTCGCCGCCACCTGGGCGCCGTAGGTCGAGCTGCCCAGCATCCACACCTCCGGGTACGTCGCCGGGGCCGGCGTCGCGTGCAGGCGGGCGACCAGTTCCGGGTCGATGCGGTCGTCGCCGAGCAGCCCGAGCAGCGTCTGCAGGTGTTCGGGGAACTGCTCGACCGTCAGGTAGGGCGAGACACCGCGCAGGGCCGCCGCGGTCGTCTGGTCGGTGCCGGGGGCGCGCCCGATGCCGAGGTCGATGCGGTGCGGGTGCAGCGCCTCCAGCGTCGCGAACTGCTCGGCGACCACGAACGGCATGTGGTTGGGCAGCATCACACCACCCGAGCCGACCCGGATGCGGCTGGTGTGGGCGGCGATCGAGGCGATCAGCACCGGTGGTGAGGTCGAGGCGACGGCCGGCATGTTGTGATGCTCGGCCACCCAGAATCGGGCGTAGGCCAGCTCGTCGGCGGTCCGCGCGGTCTCGAGCGTGCCCCGCAGCGCGTCGGCGCTGTCATGCCCCTCACGAACGGTGGCCAGGTCAAGCACGGAGAGTGGAACTCGGGAGGTCACCCGCCGACTTTATCTCCGGCGCCGGCCGCGAGCTTTCTGGACTCCGACGGTGACCGCGCCGAGGGCGGCGCCGGGCACCAGCATCCAGACCGGCCAGGGGTAGAGATAACCCGGGGTGGTGACCGCGACCAGCACGTAGACCACGAGGTTGACGGCGAGCAGGGCACCCCAGATGGTCCAGAGGACGATGAGCGCGGTCGGCATCCGGCGGGCCTCGCGCCGGGCGTCGGCCTCGCCGCGGGCGGCCACGTCGGCCGAGCTCATGCCCGGGCGGGGGAGGTCGTCGACCAGCGCGATCAGGTCGCCGTAGGTGCGAGCGGCGTACGCCTGCCCGACCCGGTCGTCGTATTCGTGCAGGGAGAGCCGGCCCTCGTCAAGCGCCGACTTCAACTGGTCGGCGATCTTCTGCCGGTCGGCATCGGCCGCGCGCAGCGTCTCCAGCTGCTGCTCGGACGGCCGCCGCCCGGGACCGCTGACGTCTTTAGCCATCGGACGCTCCCTTTACGCACCCCCGTGGACCGGGTCAGGCTATCGGAGTTCAACCACGGATCGTCAGGGGGAATAACCATGAGCCTGAGGCCGACCGGGGACGCCGGAGCCGAGCAGATCACTGCCGCACTGCGGTCGTTCTACGACACCGAGGTCGACCGTCGGGACGGCATGATCAGACAGAGCTGGAAGCTCGACGAGCGGGCCGCCTTCCTCGACCGGCTGCGGGCGGCCGAGGCGCGCACGCTGCTCGAGGCCGGGGCGGGCACCGGTCAGGACAGCCGGTTCTTCTCCGATGAGGGCCTGGAGGTGACGGCGATCGATCTGTCCCCGGCGATGGTCGAGCGCACCCGCGCGAAGGGCGTCCGATGCCTGGTCGGCGACATGACGTCGCTCGACTTCGCGCCCGGCGAGTTCGACGCGGTCTACACCTTCAACTCGCTCCTGCACGTGCCGAACGCGTCGCTGGCGGCCACCTTGGCGCGCATTCGGACGGTGCTGCGCCCGGGCGGCCTCTTCTACCTGGGCACCTACGGCGGCGACGGGCCCGAGGAGGGCTTCTCGGAGGACGAGCGGTTCTTCGCCTTCCGGACCGATCAAGAGCTTTTGACGTACGCGCAGGGACAGTTCGAAATCCTCGACTTCCACGTCGTCCCCGCTCGAGAGGGCCGCTTCCAGTCCCTGACCCTCGTCCGGCCCGGAGACTAGTGCGCGTGGTGGTACTGGTGCACGAGGGCGTGCCCCTTGCCGCGAGCGATCAGCCAGCGGTTCACCGGGACGGTGATCACGAAGGCGATGGCCAGCGTGCCGACCAGGCTGGCCCAGAACAGCCAGTCGGCGAGGCCGGCGTTCATCGCGCCCGGGATCGCGATCAGGCCCAGGTTGTCCATCAACTCCATGCTGGTGATCGAGACGGTGTCGCTGGCCAGCGCGATGCCGAGGGCCCGCCGCAGCGGGACGCCGGCCCCGAGGACCGGGCGCATCGCCAGGGTGTATCCGAAGACGAAGGCCAGCGCGATCGAGACCACGATGTTGGCCGCGTTGCCCCAGCCCAGCGCCGTGGTGAGGACCATGCCGAGGATCTCGCCGAGGGCGCAGCCGGTGAGGCAGTGCAGCGTGGCCGAGATCGCGGCGCGAGTCAGTTCCCGGGGTGTCATGGCGCCGACTATACCCCCTGGGGGTACCCGTCCGCGCGTACGAAAAAAGGCAGGGCCGGAAACGGCCCTGCCTTTCGTCGGTGTTGCGTCAGCGCACGCGCTGAAGCGAGTTGGCCTGCTGGCGGAGGCGGGCGATGCGCTCCTCCATCGGAGGGTGGGTCGAGAACAGCGCGCCGATGCCACCGGCGCGGAACGGGTTGGCGATCATCAGGTGTGCGGCGCTGGTCAGCTGCCCCTCGGCGGGCAACGGCATGCGCTGAGCGCCGTACTGGATCTTCTCGAGCGCACTCGCGAGAGCGAGCGGGTCGTTGGTCAGCGCCGCACCGGACGCGTCGGCCTGATATTCGCGGCTCCGGCTGATCGCCAGCTGGATCACGGTCGCGGCCAGCGGGCCCAGGATCAGCATGAGCAGCAGCGCGGCCGGGTTGGGGCCGTCGTCGTCATCCGACCCGCCGAGCGGCAGAAAGAGCGCCAGCTGGGCAAACATCGTGATGATGCCGGCCAGGACGGCCGCCACGCTGGAGATCAGGATGTCGCGGTTGTAGACGTGCGACAGCTCGTGCCCGATGACCCCGCGCAGCTCCCGCCGGTCGAGCAGCCGGGTGATGCCGACGGTCACCGCCACCGCGGCGTGCTCCGGGTTACGCCCGGTCGCGAACGCGTTGGGCTGCGCCGACGGCGAGACGTAAAGCTTCGGCATCGGCTGGCCCGCGGCACGCGAGAGCTCCCGGACGATCTGGTAGAGCGCGGGGAACTCGGCCTCGCCGACCGGCTGGGCCCGCATCGCCCGCAGCGCGAGCTTGTCGGAGAAGAAGTAGGTGCCGGCATTCAGCGCCAGCGAAATAATCACGGCGAACACCAGGCCGCCGCTGCCACCCACCCAGTAGCCGACGCCCAGGATGATGGCGGTCAGCAGACCGAGCAGGGCGGCCGTCTTGAGGCCGTTGTGATGGCTGGACAACTGGGACTCCTTCGCGAGTCGGGCGGGTAGGCCCGTGCCCCATGGAACACCCGCGACCGGGGAATTCATCCGGTGCTGACTGTGAGTTCCCTGGACCCTCGCTGATTCGATTTCCGGTCGGACCGGGCTGTTACGTTCGGCGCCATGGCTGAGGTCGAGTTGCGCACGGTCCGAGACGAAGACTTAGACACGCTGTTCGACATGATGCGAGACCCGGTCGCGGTCCGGATGGCCGCCTTCACACCCCCCGACCCCGACGACCGGGCGGCCTTCGACCGCCACCAGGCCCGCGTACGTACGCTCCCCGACGCCGAAAACCGCGCGGTAACCGTCGACGGTCGGTTCGTCGGCACGATCGCCTGCTTCGTGATGGAGGGCGACACTGAGATCACCTACTGGATCGACCGCCATTGGTGGGGCCAGGGCATCGCCAGCCGGGCGGTGTCCCTGTTCCTGTCGGAGGTCGCGGTCATGCGGCCACTGTTCGCCCGGGCAGCCAGCGACAACGAGGGCTCGCTGGCGGTGCTGAAGAAGGCCGGGTTCCGCGAGGTGGGCCGCGCGGTCTCGTTCGCCGACGGCCGCCAGACCGAGATCGAGGAGACAGTCCTGCGCCTCGAATGAGCGACAAAAGCAAACGACCCCGGAAAACTTCCGGGGCCGTTCTCCGTGCCGGTGGCGGGTGAAGGATTCGAACCTTCGAAGCTTTCGCGACGGATTTACAGTCCGAGCGGAAAACGCCCTTTTACCTGCGAGAACATCGAAAAATCGGCTAGGTGGGGGACCCATTGGGGACGCGGCTGGATCTTTCATCTCTCAGCTACTCGCTGACGTCGACGTCGCAGGCGCCTTCGCCTGAGCCTATCTCTCGCTGCCTCACCGGGTGTCAGCCCTGCCGATCGCTCAAGCATGTTTGGCGGGGTCGAACTGGCGGTCCGACCGGATCGCGCATGAACCAGGCTGAGCAGACTCCGTCTCCGTACAAGAGATGATCGACCGTCGGCCCTGGGTAGCTTATGGTGATCGATGTGTCCTTCGTGGTCCGCGCGACGTTCCAGCGCAGACACGACTAGTCAGCGTTTCCCAACAGCAGCGAAGGCGTGAACGATGCCGGACGCGGTCGCAGACTGGCTTGAGCGCCAGACGGATAGGGTCCTAGCCCGTCAGAGATCTCAAGTGGACACGGCGAAGGTTGTTGCGACGTTTTCAGTGGGTATCGCGGCAACGCTGACTGCTACAGCGCTACAAGTAGGCAAGCCGTCGGGGTGGGATGAGCTGGCAACAGGATTGCTATTTGCTGCGTTCCTCGCGGCCATCGTCGTCGTGGTCTTCGATCGCTTAACGGATGCAAATCACGGCAACTTAATCCAACTTGCCTTCGTTCATGGATGGACCCAAGAAAGGCTTCTAAAGGAATTGCAGGCTGCGACGATAGCTGCCGTTGACGCCAACTCCTGGGTTTTAACTGCAGTCAGGATATCCACGGTAGCTCAAGTCGGAATTTCAACGCTGTCCGGAATTGTTGCAGTTGTTTCACTATTGACCTGACTGGTGTATCATCGGGAGATGGCCGGCAATGAATTCCTGAAGGTCGTCGGGTGGAGCATCGTTCCGCTGAGAGGTGAGCGTGCGCGCTGGGCGCGCGCCGTCGCGAGTGCCCGAGAATCGCTCGGTTTACCCCCGCTGGACGAGCGTGTCCCAAATCCGAGGACTGCTGACGAAGGATATGCGCTCGTCCCGCGCCAGCAGGCATCTAAGGCCTCGGTGCCCGCCGGCGATGCTGGCGCGGTGAGTGGATCGATCGTCCGCGCAGTCTCTACCCAGAAAGAGCGAACGCGCCAAACTGATCTCGCCGCCGTCAGGGCGGGAACGCTAGTTAAAGCTCGACGTAAATCGTTTGAGGCGCGCCATTCCGTGATAAGGGATATTGTGACGCGCTATGAGTCCGGAGAGAGTATCCGTAGTATCGCGGCCACTACTGGGCGGTCTTGGGGGTTTATTCACCGCGTGCTGACCGAATCGGGCGTGCACCTCCGGCAGCGTGGCGGGGCGAGGCGTCGAAAGAAGGCCTGAGTGCTCGCGTGTATTCGTGGGAAGCGATCTTCTGATCCCCGATCTACCGACGCGGTTCGTGATGGTCGCGGTTGAATAGCTTCGAGTTTGAGGGGTTTCGGGGCAGGACTGAGTCGGCCGGGCCCAGTTGGTCCCCATACCGACGGCCCTCTTTACGGGCCCTGCTCATGTTCGCTCGTAGAGCCGCTGAGCTGGCTAAACGCTGGTAGCAGTAGGTGTTGTTTCAACGTTGGTGAGCCTCTGGCAGCCTGGGGACGGACTGAGGGGCTCGTAGAGCCATTCGACACCTCGTGCCCGACGAGTCATCCCGGTCGTCTTGGGCTCCGCCCTGCCGGGCGTCGGTCTGGCATCCCTTGGGCAGGCGGGCAGGATGACTCCGGACCCGACCACCCTCCCCGGACGCCCCGCAGACCCCCCGTCGCGCCCTCCCTGTAGACGCCTCGGCTTCAGGGCCGGTGGCCGCGAACCTGAGGGTTGTCGCCGACGCACTTGACGGCGGGGTCGCGGACGCTGCCCGGCAGGGGCCTTCGAGTTCGGGAGATGTCAGCGGGGGTCGACTGGATCGCTCTATTCCGCTGCCGTCCCCGGGCACCTTTACACGAAAGAGTGAGATAGAGGCCACAGCGCTTAATGGGAATATGCACCTCACCGCTTCGGGGTGCCGTTTTTCGACCGTAGGAGAAACAGCGTATCGCAGCAACGCGACATTTACGACGAGTCGCCGCATGTGATTTCGTTCCCTTCGTTAGTCCGGACACGTGTTCGCAACACGAGTTGAAGAGCGAAGGGAACTCTCCATGGAGCGCACGCAGTGGATCGTCATCATGATCCTTACTGGCTTACTCGCTGCCGTTGGGGCAGGTTTGCTGGCGCACGCAGGTGGTGTAACAGTTCCAATGGCGATCTTGACTGGCGGCGGTGCCTTTTTGGGAACGGATACGCTGTTTCTCGGCCTGCTGCACTACGGAAGCGGAGGCCCAACATAGCCCGGCATGGGCTTCGTCCTCGCACCTGTCGAGCTTCAGGGGCAATTTGAGGTGTGCGCTGAGGGCCCAGTCACGTAGCGTGACGGAGTTGTGCTCACGGGATAGGAGGAGCTCCTTGGACCCGCGAACTTGGCGTCAGACGCCATGCCTCGGATGCGACGACGTGGTGAAGCGTCAACGTGATTCATGGGTCGAGATAGCGGGCACCCGATCAGGGTCATGGTTGATAGCGATCGCAGTCGATCCGGGCCGTTTGCGCTCCGACCCACTCCCGCCCCCTGCGGACGAACCGTTGTACGTGCTAGGAGTCGCTCACAAGGACTGCCTGGACATGGCGAGGCAACGGCTTCGGGACCAGCAAGTCCGTCTGCCGTCAGAGTTGCCGCTGGCCTTGCTTGAGTTCCCCACCGAGGAGGATCAAGGCCCCGATATCCATCTTCCTCCAGCGGAAGGGTCGTGCCCTTTCTGCCAAGGACACATTGGGCGGATCACAAAAGAGGACATCCTTCCCAGGTGGCTAATTCGAGAGCTTCGGAACCGGGGCGCGAGGTTCACAAAGGACGGGCGGCCGACTCGAAACTTGGACGGTCTGACAGTTCCAACGTGCTCGGACTGCAACAACAATTGGATGTCCGTGCTTGAGAATGACGTCAAGGACACAATCCTCCGCCTCTTCGCGCACGACGAGGCCGTGATCGATGCTGAGACGCAGGGTCGGTTGGCACTGTGGGCAACGATGAAAGCGATACTCTTTGATCAGTTGGCAGACACCGCATACATTCCACGATACTTCGGTCACCACCTACGAATCGAGCGCAAACCGCACGCTGGCACGTACGTATGGATGGCTGCCTACCACGATCCATCCGATGGGCTCTCAATGAATCAGCGTCTGATATATGCGAAGGACGATGGGCAGGTGATTGCCGTATGCATCACGTTCACGTTCATCAGGCTGACGTTTCAAGTGTTGATCCCGTTTTACCCAGGCACACTCGCCGAGATGGAGAGCTTCGGAGGCTCGGTGATCCAGCTATTTCCATCCACTACCGATCACCTTGCATGGCCGCCACCTTACCGGTTTGATGGACAGTCCATCGGCGCCCTGGAGCAACGTATCCACGATAACCGGAAATCCGTTGCGGTCACTGTCAGGCTCGCGTCGACCCACCCACGTGCGTAAGAGGAGTCATCCCGGTCGCCTGGGCTCCGCCATGCTGGACCACCGCCAGGGCGTCAAATAGCCCCAAGGCGAAGGCCCGATATCCGACCTCGGCACCCAGCTCGCCCACCTCGCCGCCTCCGGCGCGGACACGGCCGAGGTGGTGGCGACCGGCCGGGCGCTGCTCGACGGCGCCGATGTGCCGGGCGGGTGGTCGCCGTTGATCCCGCTTGGCAAGGGCCGCCACCTGCCGCCGTTTCCGGCCGAGTTGTTGCCTGGTTGGCTGGCCGAGCAGGTGTTCGCCGTTGCGGAGTTCACCCAAACGCCGCTCGACCTGGCCGGCAGCCTCGCCTTGGCGTGTCTGTCGACGGCGGCCGGCGGCCGGGCCGAGGTTGAGGTACGCGGGTCCTGGCGGGAACCGACCAACCTCCACACGGTCGTTGTGCTCCCGCCCGGCTCCCGCAAGTCGGCGGTGTTCGCGGCCATGGTCGCTCCGATCCTCGCTGCGGAAAAGGCGATGATCGAGCGGACCGCACCCGCGATCATCGAGGCCGAGCTAGCGCGAAAGTCGCCGGGAAGGCGGCCGAGAAGGCCGCGCTCGCCGCCGCGAGCGCCGACCCGGGCGGCCGGGACACGTTGATCGCGGAGGCGACGGCCGCCGCGATGAACGCCGAGGCGATCACGGTTCCGGCGAAGCCGCAGCTTGTCGCGGACGACGTGACCAGCGAAACGGCCGCATCGCTGCTCGCCCAGCAAGGCGGCCGGCTGGCCGTGCTGGACGAATTGGCGAACTCCGCCTTAACGAGGAAGGCCCTCGACGCCCTGGCGCTGCCAATCGACGGCAAGGCCGCTGCGGCGAGCACGATTCACCGCAAGCGGGCGATCTTCAGCGGAGCCCTGCGGTATGGCGTCGAGCTAGAGGACCTTCCCGCGCATCCCTTCGAAAAGGTTCGCTGGGCGGCGCCAAAACTTAGCAGTGCTATCGACCGGCGCGTCGTGGTCAACCAGGAGCAGGGGCGTCGGCTGCTGCTCGCTGTACGCCGCACCTATCCCGAACTGGAGGCGTTCTTCGGAACGATGTTCTACGCCGGTCTTCGGCCCGAGGAAAGTCTCATGCGGGCCGAGCCGGAGTATGAGCGGCCGGCGAAGAAAGGCGGATGGGGGCGGCTCCATTTTGAGCGGGTCGCTTCCAGAGGCGGGAACGGCTTGGACCGATACCGGCGCGGCGACCGAAGAGCGTGGTCTCAAGCACCGGGACAAGACCGAGGTCCGGTCCGTGCCTGCCCCGCCGCCGCTGTGCGACCTGCTGGATCGCCACCTTGAAACATGGTCGCTCCCCAAGAATCGCCGGTTGTTCGTCACCCGTCGTGGGGCCGGCGGCATCTACGTTCCGGCGAGCAACAGCCCGGTTCCCGCAACAGTGTCAGCATCGCGTGGCGAAAGGCGCGAGCGGCGGGGCTTACGCCTGAAGAGTTCGCTTCCCCTCTGGCCGCAACGCCGTACGACCTGCGGCACGCGTGCGTCTCGTTTCAGCTCTCCCAAGGTGTCTCGCCAGCCTTGATCGCTCGTTGGGCTGGCCACAGCATCAAGGTCTTGCTGGACATCTACGCGAGCTGGGTCTTCGGCGAGGAGGACGCGGCGATGCGGCGTATCGAGGAGGGCTACGAGGAGGGAAGTTGATCTCCTCCCCCGAAAACTCCGGCCGCCTCGTTCGGGGGACGTATGGGGGACAGCGAGTGAGATCAAGCGCTGTCGAGTGAGATCAAGTGAGAGTCACGAAAGAAGGCCCCTGACCGGCTTACACGCTGGTCAGGGGCCTCTTCGTGCCTGTGGTGGCGGGTGAAGGATTCGAACCTTCGAAGCTTTCGCGACGGATTTACAGTCCGCTCCCATTGGCCGCTCGGGCAACCCGCCTGGCAATGGCACCGCGGTCTCCCGCGGCGCGGACAACAGAATAACCGCATCCACGATCGCCTCCGCAACCGGGTACGGTCGGCATGTCGGAGGCCGCCGGCCGGCCTCCCTTCGAGATCGAAATACGTCGGCACTCAGGAGAGTCTGATCATGGCAGCCAGCCCGTCCTTCGACATCGTGAGCAAGGTTGACCGGCAGGAGGTCGACAACGCGTTCCACCAGACGGAGAAGGAGCTGGGCACCCGCTTCGATTTCCGGGGCACCGGCACCACCGTCGCGAAGTCGGGTGAAGAGGGCGTGACGATCACGTCCGAGACCGAGGAGCGCGCGTCGGCCGCCCTCGACGTTTTCAAGGAGAAGCTGGTCAAGCGCAACATCTCGCTGAAGTCGCTCGAGGCGGGGGAGCCGCGCCAGTCCGGCAAGACCTACAAGATCGACTGCAAGGTCGTCGAGGGCATCGAGACCGACAAGGCCAAGGCGATCAGCAAGAAGATCCGCGACGAGGGTCCCAAGGGTGTGCAGGCTCAGATTCAGGGTGACCAGCTGAGGGTGACCGGCAAGAAGCGGGACGACCTGCAGGCCGTGATCAACCTGCTCAAGCAGGAGGACTTCGGGGTCGCCCTGCAATTCACCAATTACCGCTGAGCGCGGGCCCGCGAGGTCGCAGACTGGGGCCATGAACACCGGTCAGTGGACGATGGTCGTCGGCGGGGCGATCGGCTTGGCACTGGCGGCCTTCGGCGGCCGCATGCTGATCACCGGCCGGGCCCCCCAGGCGACCGCGCGGGCGTTCCGCAACGTCCGCGAGGCCGGTTGTTACCACACGTTGTTCGGGGTGGCGCTGGTGCTGGTGGTGGTCGGCACGAATTTCGGCAGCAGCCCCGCCGCCCTGGTCATGACCCTGCTCGCGGTGGCAATGGTCGGCCTGGCGGTCGTGCGCTTCCGGCCACGCGGCCGGCGGTCGGCAGGGCAGAAATAGCCGGGCAGCAAGAGCCGGGCAGCAAGAGCCGGGCAGCAAGCGCCGGGCAGCAAGCGCCGGGCAGCAAGCGCCGGGCAGCAAGAGCTGGGGGAAAGAGCGGGCGGTAAGAGAAGGTAGAAATACCGCATGGCCCTCACCCATGCGGTTCTTTCGTTCGCCCTGCTCGGCGCGCTACTGACCATCACCCCGGGTCTCGACACCGCGCTGGTCCTGCGCAGCGCGGTCACCATGGGCCGCGGCCCGGCCTTCGCGACCGCGTTCGGCATCAACGCGGGCGCCCTGATCTGGGGTGCGGCCGCCGCGGTCGGCGTCTCGGCCCTGCTCACCGCGTCCGCGACCGGCTACCTCATTCTCCGGGTCGCCGGTGCCGCCTACATGCTCTACCTCGGCGTCCGCATGATCGTCGGAGCCGTGCGGCGTCCGGGGGAGGTTGCCGCCGCGCCGCGGGAGCCGCGCACGCCGACCGTCTGGAACACCTTCGGCCGTGGTCTGCTCACCAACCTGCTCAACCCCAAGATCGGCGCCTTCTACGTCGCCGTTCTGCCGCAGTTCATCCCCGCCGGCGCGTCGCCGCTGGGCGTGGGTCTGCTCCTCGCGCTGGTCCACGACGCCGAGGGCCTGATCTGGTTCACCGCGATCATCACGGGCGCGCAGGCGTTCCGCGGCTTCCTCAGCCGCCGCCGGGTGCAGCGCGCCGTCGACGGCGGCACCGGCGCGGTGCTGGTCGGCTTCGGCCTCAAACTGGGCCTCTCCAGCCGCTGAGGAAACAGCCGCGTAAACAGCTGAGGAAACAGCCGCGTAAACAGCTGAGGAAACAGCTGAGGAAACAGCCGCGTAAAGAGGGGAGTAAGAAGGACACGTGATCGAACCGGTTGTCGACCTCGACCAGATCCCTGCGCTCCCCGGCCGCGTCCTCCTCGCCGACGTGCGTTACTACCTCGACGGGCGGTCCGGCCGCGAGGCGTACGACAGCGGCCACCTACCGGGCGCGATCTTCGTCGACCTCCATCACGATCTGGCGGCGCCCGCGTCGCCGGCCGAGGGCCGGCATCCGCTGCCGGACGCGGCGTTCTTCTCCGAACGGATGGCGTCGCTCGGGCTTTCCGATGACGACACGCTTATTGCGTACGACGATGCCGGCGGTGTCATGGCCGCCCGTCTGGTGTGGATGCTCCGGTCCACGGGCCGGCGGGCGGCGCTGCTCGACGGCGGCCTCAGCGCGTACGCGGGAAAGCTGGAAACCGCGGAGCCGCAGCTTCCCCGGGGATCTTTCGCCGTCCGGCCGTGGCCGGCGGAGCGTCTGGCGACGATCGACGACGTGGCTTCCGGCGGTTCGGTGTTGGTCGATGCCCGCCCGGCCGACCGGTTCCGCGGGGAGAACGAGACGCTCGACGCCCGTCCGGGCCACATTCCGGGTGCCCGCAGCGTCCCGTGTCGCGAGAACGTCGACGTCTCCGGCCGGTTCGCGACGGCCGAGGTGCTGCGTGCGCGTTTCGCCGCGGCTGGCGTGACCCGCGACGCCGACGTCATTTCCTATTGCGGCTCCGGTGTGACGGCTTGTCACAATCTGCTGGCCTTGGAGCGGGCCGGTTTCGGACCGGGCCGTCTCTACCCGGGCTCGTGGTCGCAGTACAGCGCCACCGACCGTCCCGCCGAGGTCGGTTAGAGGTCGAGTTCGAGGCCGGCCCGGGCCTGCTCTTCGACCCAGCGGTTGTGTGCCTCCCAGGCGGCCTGTTTGCTGCTGCCGAGGGCCAGTCCGATCTGGGTCCACGATGCTCCCGCCTCGCGTGCCGATCGCACCATCGCCTGCCGTCCGTAGCCGGCCTTGCGGATCACGACCTCGCTGAGGGCGAGCATTTCCAGTGCTTCCTGCCGGTTGAGCGGTGCTCCGTCGCTGTGTTGGCGCACCGAGGACAGCGCGTCCCGCATCCTCAGTTCGTCGTAGCGCGTTGTAGCCGTCGAAAGCGTGTGTTCGCGCTCGAGTTCGTCCGGGGAAGTCACGCGCGACAGTCTCTCGTCAGGCCCACCTGACGTCAAGGCAACTTGACAGTAACGGTGCGAAACGACCTCATATCTCCGCCTATTTCGGACCTAAAGCCGTCAATTTTGCGGCGGCTCCACTCGGTGTTCCCTCAGCCGTTCGGTCAGGATTTCGGTATGTGTGGCTTCGACCCGCCGCCGGACACTCCCCGTCGCACATCGGGTGTGGCACCATCATGGAACCCCCCACCGGTGCGTGTTACAGATTCAGGAGTCAAACATGTCTGCAAGGAAGCTGGGCCGTTTCGCCGGCTTGGTTTTCGTGCTGGCCGTGGTCTTCGGTGCCGTGGGTGCCGTCAGCGTCGAGCACGCTCGCGCGGTCACCGGGGCTAGCACTGCGGCCCAGTCCGTAAACGCCGCGGCTCAGTCCGTCAATGTCTCCGTCGAGTGGGACTGACGCAGGCCCCCACGTGTCATCGGCGGCGTTGACTGACAAGGGAGTCCGATGGCCACCAGGCGTGCGCGAGAAGGACGTCAATCCGCGCAGAACGCGTGGCTGATCACTTCTCCGCTGGCGATTTTTGCCCTCGTCTGCACGGCTTTCTTCTGGGTCAATAAGCCCAACTGGTATTCGCACTGGTTGGGCGGCCTTCTGGCGCTGGCCGGGATTTGTCTGGCCTATGTCGGTGTGTTCAACGTCGTCATCCGGCGCAGCACCTACAGCATCATCCTGACCGAGATCCCGTTCGTCCTGGTCCTTTACTACCTGCCGGCGGCCATGGTCACCTGCGTGGTCGCCGCCGCGGTCGTGATCACCCAGCTGGCCCGGTCCAGCGTCGTCGTGCCGAGCAAGATGTGGTTCAACGTGGCCAAGGCCGCGGCCAGCATCTCCGCGGCCTCCCTGGTGATCGCCGCCCTGCCGCATCCGCACGGGGCCGGCCCGGCCACCTGGGCCGTCATCGGTACCGCACTGCTGGTCAACACCACGGTCGACATGTTCTGCATCGCCGCCGTGATGAGCGTGGTGCAAAACGTCCGCGCCGGCCAGGACGTGCTTCGAGGAATCTGGCCGCCGCTGCTGATCGGACTGGTCAACAGCGTGATCGGGATGCTGTTCCTGATCGCCCTGGTGTTCAACCGATGGTCCGCGATCCTGCTCGCGGTCCTGTGCACCACGTTGATCCTGATGCTGCGGTCGTTCGCCGACTTCTTCCGTCAGCACCGCACCATGGCCGACGTCTACGAGCTCACCAAGGCCGTCCGCGACGAGCGCAGCGAGGCCAGCCTGCCCGACGTGCTGCTCGGCCGGGTCCGCGCGGTGATGCGCTCGGAATACGCGACGTTGTGGCTGGCCCCGCAGGGCCGTCATCCCGAGGTGATGCTCACCGCCCGGGTCGAAAATCGAGGTCTGCTCGACATGTCGCCGACCCCGGGTTCGATCCGGGAACGGGCGATCCACGACGGCCGCACGGTCGCCGTCGGCACCCGGTTCGACGAGTTCGTCGAGCTGCGGTCGGCATTGCGCGGATCGAAGATCAAGGACGTCATCGTGGTGCCGCTGCGCTCGGGGCAGACCGAGATCGGCACCCTCGAGGTCTGCAACCGGCTCGGCGACACCCGCACCTTCCGCGACGGCGACGTCCAGGTGCTCGAGACCATCGCGGCGCATGCCGCCGTGGCGGTCGAAAACGCGCGCCTGGTCGACCGCCTGCGCTACGACGCCTACCACGATCGCCTGACCGGCCTGCCCAACCGCCGGCGCATCGTCGACGCGCTCGCCGAGTCGGTGAAGGTCCGCGCCGAGGAAGAAGTCGTCGCCGTCCTGCTCCTCGACGTCGACGGCCAGCGCGACGTCAACGAGTCGATGGGCCACGCCGCCGGCGACAAGCTGCTGGCCGAGGTGGCCGAGCGTCTGAAGGGCATCGCCGGCCCGGGTGCCCTGGTCGGCCGGATCGGCGGCGACGAGTTCGTGGTCACCATGCGGGCCGAGAGCACCGACGCGACCGTCCGGCTCGCGACCGAGATGCGCGAGCAACTGCGGGGGCCGATGTCGGTGGGCACGCTCACCCTCGACATCGACACCGCGATCGGTGTCGCCGTCTACCCCGATCACGGCGACGATCCCGAGACCTTGCTGCAGAGGGCCGAGCTGGCCGGCAATTCGGCCAAGGTCCTTCCGTACGGGGTGCAGCTCTTCCACCCGGCGCTGGAGTCCCGGGCCGTCCGGCGTCTGGGCATCGCGGCCGACCTGCGCCAGGCTCTCGACAGCGGCCTCGTCGACGTCTACTTCCAACCCAAGGTCACGCTCTCCGACCGTCACCTGGTCGGCGTCGAGTGTCTGGCCCGCTGGCAGCACCCGGCCCACGGCGAGGTGGCCCCGGAAGACTTCGTGGCGGTCGCCGAGCACACCGGCCAGCTTTCCCGGCTCACCGAGGTGGTGCTCACCGAAGGTTTGCGGCGCTGTTCCGAGTGGGCCCAGGCCGACCGCCCGCTCTCGATCGCGGTCAATCTTTCGGTACGCACCCTGCTCGACTCACGCTTTCCCGACCAGGTCGAGAGCCTGCTCGATCAATACCAGGTGGCCCCGGCCCAGGTGACCTTCGAGATCTCCGAGCCGGGCATGCTCGGTGACATCGAGCGGGTCCTGCCCACTCTCTATCGCCTGCGTGACCTCGGCGTGCGGCTGAGCGTCGACGACTTCGGCACCGGCGCCTCCTCACTGTCTTATCTGCGCCAGTGGCCGGTACACGAGGTAAAGATCGACGACAGTTTCGTGCAGGGCATGGCGACCGATTCCGGCGATCTGGCGATCGTGCGGGCCGTGATCAGCCTTTCCCGCGAGTTCGGGCTGACCGTGGTCGCCGAGGGCGTCGAGAGCGAGCTGACCCTCGACCTGCTCGAAGAGATGGGCTGCGAGATCGGCCAGGGTTACCTGTTCAGCCGCCCTTTGCCGTACGAGCGGTTGGAGGCCTGGTTCAGCGCTCGCACCGAGTCGACGACCACCGATCAGGGCGAGGTCCGCAGGCTCCGAGCGGTGATCTGAGCAGCGGTTCCGCGACACGAGGGGATCCGATTTCACCCCCGGAAAGGGGCCGTGTAGTCTTACTTCCGCAGCGGGCGAGAGATCGCGCGCTGATTGGTTTGCAGCCGGCCCCCTTAGCTCAGTCGGCAGAGCGTCTCCATGGTAAGGAGAAGGTCTACGGTTCGATTCCGTAAGGGGGCTCTACCGGGTTCGTTCGCCGCCGCAGGCGCAGGACGTAAGCCTGGCGCGGCGGGGTAGCTCAGTTGGCAGAGCAAGCGGCTCATAATCGCTGTGTCGCCGGTTCAAGTCCGGCCCTCGCTACTTGGCACGGGGTCCCGTCCGGGATCCCCACTTTGCAGTTCGGCCCACCGAGCGTCTACGCTGGTTAGCCGGTAATACGAAACCCGTGAGCAGGAAGGCACCCCGCCGTGGCCAAGGCGACAGACGTCCGTCCGAAGATCACCCTGGCGTGTACGGAGTGCAAGGAGCGGAACTACATCACCCGGAAGAACCGGCGTAACGACCCCGACCGCGTCGAGCTGAAGAAGTTCTGCCCGCGGGACGGCCGCCACACCCTGCACCGCGAGACACGCTGACTCTCGGCTTCCAGCTACTGACCGCGCCACCCGGATTCGTTCCGGGCGGCGCGGTTTAGTCTGTGGGGCATGCCCCTGGACCAGTCATTTGTCGGCCGCACCTATCCGCCGACCGAGCCCTACCTCGTCGGCCGGGAGAAGATCCGGGAGTTCGCCCGGGCTATCGGCGCCATCGACGCTGAATATCACGACCCGGAGGCCGCCCGGGCCCGCGGTTACGCCGACGTGGTCGCTCCGCCGACCTTCCCGGTGATCGTGACGATGGGTTCGAGCAAGCAGTTCATCGAGGACCCCGAGCTGGGCATGGACTACAGCCGCGTGGTGCACGGCGACCAGAAGTTCGCGTACGTCCGTCCGGTCGTCGCCGGTGACTCGCTGGTCTGCCACAACACCATCGAGGACATCACCTCCCGGGGCGGCCACGACTTCCTGACCACCCGCACCGACGTGACCACCGAGTCCGGCGAGCCGGTGCTCACCGCCTGGTCCAAGCTGGTCCAGCGGGGCGAAGAGCAGCGGGGAGAAACCAAGTGACCGACCAACTGGAGCCGCAGACCTTCCGGGTCACCCGGGCCGACCTGGTGCGTTACGCCGGCGCTTCGGGCGACTTCAACCCGATCCACTGGAGCGAGCGCTTCGCCGCCGGTGTCGGTCTGCCCGGGGTGATCGCACACGGCATGTTCACGATGGCGCTGGTCGGCCGGGCGGTGACGACGTGGGCCGGCGCGGCCGACGCGGTGGTCGAGTTCAGCGTCCGGTTCAGCCGTCCGGTGCCGGTGCCCGACACCGACGAGGGCACCGAGGTGGTCGTGTCGGCGACGGTCAAGGAGACGACCGCCGACGGGCATCGACGACTGGCTCTCACCGCCACCTGCCAGGGCGAAAAGGTGCTCTCGCTGGCTCAGGCAGTCATCCGCAAATAGGTTCAGTGACGCCACGGTGACCCGGGTTGGGAGATCCGTGTGTGAACCCGTACACTGGTGCGCCGTGGGGCAGTGAACCACTCGACGACGCATGCCGCCGAGAGGGAAATGTGCCTCGCACAGGGGTGTAGCTCAATTGGCAGAGCAGCGGTCTCCAAAACCGCAGGCTGCAGGTTCAAGTCCTGTCACCCCTGCGCAACCTCCTAGACGTGCCCGCCCGGTGCGCGGTCCGCACGACCCGGCGCCGGTCGAGCGCTGACGGGACCCCCATCATCACGATGACGGAAGTAGGGCGCTATGGCCGAGAGGAACCGACCCGGTGACGCCGGCGACCCGGGTGACGAGGTCTACGACGCCGACGCTGTCACCGACGATGAGGTGGCGGACGACGAGGAGCTCGACGGCGACGAGCCGGTGAGCCGTGGCGGCACCGCCGTCAAGGAGCGCACCAGGGGTTCCGGCCCGAAGGCCCGGAAAGAGGCCCGCCGCACCGGCCTGTTCGGCCGCATCGGTGGTTTCTTCCGTGAGGTCGTCAGCGAGCTGCGTAAGGTCATCTGGCCGACCCGCAAGGAGCTGATCACCTACACGACCATCGTCATCGGTTTCGTGACCGTCATGACGGCGATCGTGGGTCTGCTCGACTACGGGTTCGGCAAGGGCATCCTCTGGGCGTTCGGCGGCTGATCGGCCGTCGGGCGCGACCCGACCGGCAGCGGTCCGACCGCTGCCGCGTGAGACGAAGACATATTTGGAAGTGAGCGAGCGTGCCTGAGTACGACGAGACCGCGACGGTCACCGACGAGGAGTCGGTGGAGACCGCGGCCGCCGACGAGTCGATCGAGGCGTCGGTGGAGAACACGACCACCGACGAGTCGATCGAGGCCGCTGACGACGAGCAGCCCGCCGCCGTGGCGGCGGTCGCTGACGACGAGGACTACGACCCGGTGCAGGAGCTGCGGCAGAAGCTGCGCTACGCCCCCGGCGACTGGTACGTCGTGCACTCGTACGCGGGCTACGAAAACAAGGTCAAGACCAACCTCGAGACCCGCATCACCAGCCTCGACATGGAGGAGTTCATCTTCCAGGTCGAGGTCCCGACCCGCGAAGAGGTCGAGGTCAAGAACGGCAAGCGCAACCAGGTGCAGGCCAAGGTTTTCCCGGGCTACATCCTGGTCCGCATGGACCTGACCCCGGAGTCCTACTCCTGCGTGCGCAACACGCCTGGGGTGACCGGCTTCGTGGGCGCCACCGACCGGGTCGACCGGCCGGCCCCGCTCTCGCTGGACGAGGTCCTCAAGTGGCTCGCCCCGGCGGTCGAGCTGGAGGAGAAGAAGGCGAAGCCCGAGATTAAGGTGCTCGACTTCGAGGTGGGCGACTCGGTCACGGTCACCGACGGCGCGTTCGCGTCGCTGCCGGCCTCGATCAGTGAAATCAATGCCGACCAGCAGAAGTTGAAGGTTCTGGTCTCCATCTTCGGCCGTGAGACGCCAGTGGAGCTCAACTTCAACCAGGTCGCCAAGATCTGACCAGCAGTCAGTGGGAGGGCCGTGAAACAGCGCGGCCCGCCAACAACCACAGGAGTAATGAAATGCAGCATGGCAAGGGCTACCGCAAGGCGGCCGAGCAGATCGACCCCAACAAGCTCTACGACCCGACCGACGCCATCAAGCTGACCAAGGAGTCGAACCCGACCAAGTTCGACGCGACCGTCGAGGTCGCGATGCGGCTGGGCGTCGACCCTCGTAAGGCCGACCAGATGGTCCGTGGCACCGTCAACCTGCCGCACGGCACCGGCAAGACCGCCCGCGTGATCGTGTTCGCGCAGGGTGCGAAGGCCGAAGAGGCCGTCGCGGCCGGCGCCGACGAGGTCGGCACCGACGAGCTTGTCGCCCGCATCCAGGGTGGCTGGCTGGACTTCGACGCCGCGATCGCGACGCCGGACCAGATGGCCAAGATCGGCCGGATCGCCCGGATCCTCGGCCCGCGTGGTCTCATGCCCAACCCGAAGACCGGCACGGTCACCATGGACGTGACCAAGGCGATCAACGAGATCAAGGGCGGCAAGATCACCTTCCGGGTGGACAAGCACTCCAACCTGCACCTGATCATCGGCAAGGCCTCGTTTACCGAGGAGAAGCTGGTGGAAAACTACGCCGCCGCGCTCGACGAGGTCCTGCGGGCCAAGCCGTCGGCGGCCAAGGGCAAGTACCTCAAGAAGGTCACCTTCAGCACCACGATGGGCCCGGGCGTCCCGGTCGACCCCAACGTGGTGAAGGGTCTGCGCCCCGAGGGCGCCGAGGCCTGACAGCACTCGAAAGCGAGGCCCCCGGGGACAACCCCGGGGGCCTTTCTTGTGGGAGGCTTCCGGTCGTGCGTTTCGAGCAGGTCGCTTTCCGGTACGCGCGGCGCGCGGGCTGGACGCTGCACGAGGTGGCTCAGATCGTCGAGCCCGGCGAGACGGTCGTGGTGCTGGGTCGCAATGGTGCCGGCAAGTCGACCCTGCTCCAGCTGGCGGCCGGCGTGCTGCGCCCGACCCGGGGCGCGATCCGCGACCGTCCGGCGACGGTCGGCTGGGTCCCCGAGCGCTTTCCGGCCGACCAGCCGTTCACCGCGGGCGGCTACCTGCACCGCATGGCCGAGGTGCGCGGCCAGACCGATCCGGCGGTGGTCGACCGCTGGATCGAGCGTCTGCTGCTCTCCGAGCACGCCGGCACCCGTCTGACCGATCTCTCCAAGGGCACCGCGCAGAAGGTCGGCCTCGCCCAAGCGCTGCTCCTGCGTCCCGGCCTGCTGGTTCTCGACGAGCCGTGGGAAGGTCTCGACGCGGCCGCCCGAACGCTGATCCCCGGCATCGTTTCCGAGGTGACCCACGCCGGCGGCTCGGTGCTGGTCAGCGACCACCGCGGCGAGATCACCACGCTCACCGGCGCCCGCCACTGGACGGTCGCCGACGGCACGGTCACCGCCGCCTCGTCCGCTGCCTCAACGGCGCCGGAGGACGAGGTCGTCGTCGAGGTCGCCGTCCGCCGGGCGGACGCCGACCAGGCGGTGGTCCGGCTGCGTGCGGCGGGTCACCGCGTCCTGGGCGTACGTGAGGTGGACGCCCGATGATCGCCCTGACCCGGATGCGTCTGTCCGGTTTCGGCCGCAGCGGCCGTGCCCTCCCACCCGCCATCGCCGTGCTGGTTGTCCTCGGCGTCATCTACGGTGGCGGCGCGGCCCCGGCCGCCATCGCGTACGGCTACTCCGCCGCCGCCCTCTTCCCGGTGCTGGCCTGGCTCACCAAGGTGCTGCTCGACGCCGAGCCGGACGTGCAGCGCCGCCTGGCCCGCGTCTCGGTCGGCCCGTCCGGCGAGGCCCTGGCCGGCGTCCTGGCCGCGCTGGTGGTGTCGGTGATCGTCTGCGTGCTGGCGATGGGCGCCCCGTGGCTCTTCCACGGCATCGACCACACGAAGTCCCTGGGCCGCGGCATCGTGCTCGGCATCCTGGCCCACCTGCTGGCCATCCCGCCCGCGATCGCTCTCGGCGCCCTCTCCAGCCGCGCCGTGACCCGCTCGATCCGCACCGGCGTCGCGGTCCTGGCCGTGGCCACCGTGCTGGTGGTGGTGCTCGGCCTCAAGGGTTCGTGGGCGCCGTGGCTGGTCCCGCCCGTGATGGCGACCGCCCGAGCCCTGAACGACCCCGGCCTGCCCCCGGCCGGCACCCTGGCCCTGCTGATCGCCTGGGCCGTCCTGTGGTCCGCCGCCGCCTTCACCGGCTACGCCGCCCTCCGCCGCTCCCGCTCCTGACGCGATTTGGCCGTTGCATTCCCACCTTGTAGTGTTGCTGTCGAAGTTCCACCCACAGACCGCTGGTTGCCGCAGTCGCCGTCGCATGACGGAGATCGTGGCCGAAGGATCCGCTTAATGCGGACGACCCGCGCAGGGGAGAACGGTTCGTGATCGGGTCAGCGCCCTCGAGCGCACCTCATCCGCCCCGTGCGCCCTGCGCCGGGGCGTTTCTCATTCTCCAGGATTCCTTCTCCCAGTGGTTCGAGCATTGAGAGAGGAGGGACATGGCGGACAAGCCGGTCCGGGCCGACAAGGCCAGCGCCGTTGCCGAGCTCACGGACAACTTCCGTAATTCGGCGGCCACCGTGTTGACCGAGTACCGCGGTCTCACGGTTTCGCAGCTCACCGAGCTGCGGCGCTCGCTGGGCAAGGAAACCACGTACTCCGTGTCGAAGAACACGCTCGCGAAGCGGGCGGCGACCGACGCGGGCATCGGGGGCCTCGACGAGCTGTTCACCGGTCCTACCGCGCTCGCTTTCGTCAGCGGTGACCCGGTCGAGGCGGCCAAGAGCCTGCGGGCTTTCGCCAAGGCTCACCCCGTCCTGGTCATCAAAGGCGGCGTATTCGAGGGCAAGGCGCTCAGCGCCGACGAGGTCAACAGGCTCGCCGACCTCGAGTCCCGTGAGGTGCTGCTGGCCAAGCTGGCCGGTGCCATGAAGGGCAACCTGAGCAAGGCCGCGGCCACGTTCCAGGCTCCGCTTTCCCAGGCCGTTCGCCTGGTGGACGCCCTGCGTGCCGAGCGCGAGAAGGACGGTTCCGCCGAGGCCGCCTGACGGCCTCGCGAACCGAGCAACGTTTACATCAGAAGCTAGGAAAGGTTGCCAGACATGGCGAAGCTCAGCACCGACGAGCTGCTCGACGCGTTCAAGGAAATGACGCTGATCGAGCTGTCGGAGTTCGTGAAGCAGTTCGAGGACGTCTTCGACGTCCAGGCCGCCGCGCCGGTTGCCGTCGCGGCCCAGGGTGGCGGCGGCGCGGCTCCGGCCGAGGCCGAGGCCGAGAAGGACTCGTTCGACGTCGTTCTCGAGGGCGACGGTGGCAAGAAGATCCAGGTCATCAAGGTCGTGCGTGAGCTGACCGGCCTGGGCCTCAAGGAGGCCAAGGACGCCGTTGAGGCCGCCCCCAAGGCGATCCTCGAGGGTGTCAACAAGGAGAAGGCCGACGCCGCCAAGGCGAAGCTCGAGGCCGAGGGCGCCAAGGTCACCCTCAAGTGATCTAAAGCTCCGCTGCATTCTCTTGCCGCCGGCGGCGACCCGTGCGAACGGGTCGCCGCCGGCGGCGTTTTACACGTGAAATCGCAGGTCGGCGCCGACTTTTCCAGTGTCGGGGAGCCGACCGCCAAAGCCGGTCCAACCGGACATTGTCTGGAGTATGGTCGCTAGGACGTGCCCGGCGGGCGACGGTCAGGGTTCGACCCGTGCTGCAGCCCTTGACTGTGTGTCCGCTGACAGGCACGCTGACAACAGCAAGTTTCCGCGCTTGCGACAGCCGCCCTGGGGGTAACCGGTCTTGTCCCGGCCTTCCAGTTCGGCACCCGAGGGAGTTGAGCCGCGTTCGAACGGCCCCGCATGAGGCCCTGGTCCTGCAGGTGCAGGTCAGAGGGTGTCGGGGCGTGTTCCGCAGGCCCCCTCCGGTGTGGGCTGGACAGCGGTTAGCCGAGCGGCTACACTGCTAGTTTGCGCTGCCTTCTGTCTTGAGCCCTGCCGGTACATCCGCATGGATGATTTCCGGGGGGTTCATTGGAGTGCACGCAGACAGTTGCATACCGCAGCTGCAGCCGCATCAGCAGCACCGGTCCTCGGAAGGACGCATCTTGGCAGCTTCCCGCCCTGCGAAGACCAGCCGTACGTCGAGCGCTTACGCACCCCGCCGTGTCTCTTTCGGCAGGATCACCGAGCAACTTGAGGTCCCCAACCTCCTCGCCCTCCAGACGGATTCTTTCGACTGGCTGGTCGGGAACGAGGCTTGGCAGGCCCGGACGACGGACGACCCGCATGCCCACTCGGGCCTCGCAGAGATCCTCGAAGAGATCAGTCCCATTGAGGACTTCTCCGGCACCATGTCGCTGTCCTTCTCGTCTCCTCGATTCGACGAGGTCAAGGCCTCGATCGAGGAGTGCAAAGAGAAGGACCTGACCTACTGCGCACCGCTGTTCGTGACCGCGGAATTCACCAACAACACCACTGGCGAGATCAAGAGCCAGACCGTGTTCATGGGCGACTTCCCGATGATGACCCCCAAGGGGACGTTCGTCATCAACGGCACCGAGCGCGTCGTGGTGAGTCAGCTCGTCCGTTCGCCGGGCGTGTACTTCACCAAGGAGCCGGACAAGACCTCCGACCGCGACCTCTCCAGCGTCAAGGTCATCCCCAGCCGGGGTGCCTGGCTGGAGTTCGACATCGACAAGCGCGACACCGTCGGCGTCCGGATCGACCGCAAGCGCCGGCAGGCCGTCACGGTCCTGCTGAAGGCGATCGGCTGGTCGGCCGACCAGATCCGTGAGCGGTTCGGGTGGTCCGAGCTGCTCATGACCACGCTGGAGAAGGACCACATCGCCGGGCAGGACGAGGCTCTGCTCGACATCTACCGCAAGCTCCGCCCTGGTGAGCCCCCGACCCGGGAGAACGCGCAGACCCTGCTCGACAACCTCTTCTTCAACCCGAAGAGGTACGACGTCGCCAAGGTCGGACGCTACAAGTTCAACAAGAAGCTCGAGATCGACGTCCCGATCGTCCGGGGCACGCTGACCGAGGAAGACATCGTCAAGACCGTGGACTACCTCTGCCGGCTGCACGCCGGTGAGGAGGGCTACGAGGCGGACGACATCGACCACTTCGGCAACCGTCGCCTGCGTACCGTCGGCGAGCTCATCCAGAACCAGGTCCGCGTGGGCCTGTCCCGGATGGAGCGCGTCGTGCGTGAGCGCATGACGACCCAGGACGTCGAGGCGATCACGCCGCAGACCCTGATCAACATCCGTCCCGTGGTGGCGGCGATCAAGGAGTTCTTCGGTACGTCGCAGCTGTCGCAGTTCATGGACCAGACCAACCCGCTGGCGGGCCTGACCCACCGGCGCCGGCTGAGCGCGCTCGGCCCGGGTGGTCTGTCGCGTGAGCGGGCGGGCTTCGAGGTTCGCGACGTGCACCCGTCCCACTACGGCCGGATGTGCCCGATCGAGACGCCCGAGGGCCCGAACATCGGTCTGATCGGCGCGCTCTCGACGTTCGCGCGGGTCAACCCGTTCGGATTCATCGAGACGCCGTACCGGAAGGTGGAGGACGGTCGGGTCACCGACGAGGTCCACTACCTGACTGCCGATGAGGAAGACCGGTACATCAAGGCGCAGGCGAACGCCGTGGTGAGCAGTGACGGCACGTTCGCCGAGGATCGCGTCCTGGTCCGCCGTAAGGGCGGTGAGGTCGACTACGTGCCTGGTGCGCAGGTCGACTACATGGACGTGTCGCCGCGGCAGATGACCTCGGTCGCCACCGCGATGATCCCGTTCCTCGAGCACGACGACGCGAACCGTGCGCTCATGGGTGCCAACATGCAGCGTCAGGCCGTGCCGCTGGTCAAGGCCGAGGCCCCGCTGGTCGGTACGGGCATGGAATACCGTGCCGCGGTCGACGCCGGTGACGTGGTCGTCGCCGAGGTCGGCGGTGTGGTCGAGGACCTGTGTGCCGACTACGTGACGGTCCACCAGGACGACGGTCACCGGCGTACATACCTGCTGCACAAGTTCCGCCGCTCGAACGCCGGCTCCTGCGTCAACCAGAAGCCTGTCGTCTTCGAGGGTGACCGGGTCGAAGCCGGCCAGGTCGTCGCCGACGGTCCGTGCACCGACGAGGGGGAGATGGCCCTCGGCCGCAACCTGCTCGTCGCGTTCATGTGCTGGGAGGGCCACAACTACGAGGACGCGATCATCCTGTCGCAGCGCCTCGTGCAGCAGGACGTCCTCACCTCGATCCACATCGAGGAGCACGAGGTCGACGCCCGGGACACCAAGCTCGGCCCGGAGGAGATCACCCGCGACATCCCCAACGTCTCCGAGGAGATGCTGGCGGACCTGGACGAGCGGGGCATCATCCGGATCGGCGCCGAGGTCGTCCCCGGCGACATCCTGGTCGGCAAGGTCACGCCCAAGGGCGAGACCGAGCTGACCCCCGAGGAGCGGCTGCTCCGCGCGATCTTCGGTGAGAAGGCCCGGGAGGTCCGGGACACCTCGCTGAAGGTGCCGCACGGCGAGACCGGCACGGTCATCGGCGTCCGGACGTTCTCTCGCGAGGACGGCGACGAGCTGCCCCCGGGTGTGAACGAGCTGGTCCGGGTCTACGTCGCTCAGAAGCGCAAGATCCAGGACGGCGACAAGCTCGCCGGCCGGCACGGCAACAAGGGCGTCATCTCGAAGATCCTCCCGGTCGAGGACATGCCGTTCCTCGAGGACGGCACCCCGGTCGACATCGTGCTCAACCCGCTCGGTGTGCCCTCGCGTATGAACATCGGTCAGGTTCTGGAGACCCACCTCGGGTGGATCGCCAAGACCGGCTGGGAGATCGAGGGCGACGACACCGAGTGGAAGCGGCAGCTTCGCGCGATCGAGGCGCACGAGTCGGTCAAGGACTCGAACGTCGCGACCCCCGTCTTCGACGGTGCGCGCGAGGAGGAGATCAAGGGCCTGCTCGAGTCGACGCTGGTCAACCGCGACGGTAAGCGGCTGGTCAACGGCGACGGTAAGGCGCAGCTGTTCGACGGTCGTTCCGGCGAGCCGCTGCCCGACCCGATCTCGGTCGGCTACGTCTACATCCTCAAGCTCAACCACCTGGTCGACGACAAGATCCACGCACGGTCGACCGGCCCGTACTCGATGATCACGCAGCAGCCGCTCGGTGGTAAGGCCCAGTTCGGTGGCCAGCGGTTCGGCGAGATGGAGTGCTGGGCGATGCAGGCCTACGGCGCGGCTTACGCGCTGCAGGAGCTGCTGACCATCAAGTCCGACGACGTGCTCGGCCGCGTGAAGGTTTACGAGGCCATCGTCAAGGGCGAGAACATCCCGGAGCCGGGCATCCCCGAGTCCTTCAAGGTGCTGCTCAAGGAGCTGCAGTCGCTGTGCCTGAACGTTGAGGTGCTCTCCAGCGACGGTGTGGCCCTGGAAATGCGCGAGACGGACGACGAGGTCTTCCGGGCCGCGGAAGAACTCGGCATCGACCTGTCCCGGCGCCCGAACGAGGGCGTCAGCAGCGTCGAAGAGATCTGACGGAGTGCGGTCCCCAGGGCTTTCAAGGTTTTTCGTCGCAGTGCGGCGAAGCCGCCTTGAAAGCACCGGGGGCCGCCCCGCCGGCCTGGAATTTATCCGAGCAACGAAACACGAGGGATAGTCCAAGTGCTCGACGTCAACTTCTTCGACGAGTTGCGCATCGGCCTTGCCACTGCTGACGACATCCGCCAGTGGTCGCACGGCGAGGTCAAGAAGCCCGAGACGATCAACTACCGCACGCTCAAGCCCGAGAAGGACGGACTCTTCTGCGAGAAGATCTTCGGCCCTCAGCGGGACTGGGAGTGCTACTGCGGTAAGTACAAGCGGGTTCGGTTCAAGGGAATCATCTGTGAGCGCTGCGGCGTCGAGGTGACCCGGTCCAAGGTGCGTCGTGAGCGCATGGGCCACATCGAGCTGGCCGCGTCGGTCACGCACATCTGGTACTTCAAGGGTGTGCCGAGCCGGCTGGGCTACCTGCTCGACCTGGCGCCGAAGGACCTCGAGAAGATCATCTACTTCGCCTCGTACGTGGTCACGAGCGTGGACGCCGAGTCGCGTCACCGTGACATGTCCACGATCGAGAACGAGATCTTCGCCGAGAAGCGGCAGTCGGAGAACGGCCGCGACTCGGAGATCGAGAAGCGCGCGGCCAAGCTCGAGCAGGACCTGGCCGAACTTGAGGCCGAGGGTGCCAAGGCGGACGTGCGGCGCAAGGTCAAGGAGGCCGGCGAGCGCGAGATGCGCCAGATCCGTGACAAGGCGCAGCGCGAGATCGACCGGCTCGACGAGGTGCTCGACACCTTCCGCAAGCTCGACTCCAAGCAGCTGGTCACCGACGAGCTGCTCTACCGCGAGCTGCGGGACCGTTTCGGTGAGTACTTCACCGGTGGGATGGGCGCCGAGGCGATCAAGGCGCTGCTGCAGAACATGGACCTGGACGCCGAGGCCGAAAACCTGCGGGAGATCATCCGCAGCGGTAAGGGCCAGCGGAAGATCCGTGCGCTGAAGCGGCTCAAGGTCGTCGCCGCGTTCCTGAACACGCGTAACTCGCCGCTCGGCATGGTGCTCGACTGTGTCCCGGTCATCCCGCCGGACCTGCGCCCGATGGTGCAGCTCGACGGTGGCCGCTTCGCGACCAGCGACCTGAACGACCTGTACCGCCGCGTGATCAACCGGAACAACCGGCTCAAGCGCCTGATCGACCTGGGCGCGCCCGAGATCATCGTCAACAACGAGAAGCGGATGCTGCAGGAGGCCGTCGACGCGCTGTTCGACAACGGCCGCCGCGGCCGGCCGGTCACCGGCCCGGGTAACCGCCCGCTCAAGTCGCTGTCCGACATGCTCAAGGGCAAGCAGGGCCGGTTCCGTCAGAACCTGCTCGGCAAGCGCGTCGACTACTCCGGCCGTTCGGTGATCGTCGTCGGCCCGCGGCTCAAGCTGCACCAGTGCGGGCTGCCCAAGCAGATGGCTCTGGAGCTCTTCAAGCCGTTCGTGATGAAGCGCCTGGTCGATCTCAACCACGCGCAGAACATCAAGTCGGCCAAGCGGATGGTCGAGCGTCAGCGCCCGGTCGTGTGGGACGTCCTCGAAGAGGTCATCAGCGAGCACCCGGTGTTGCTGAACCGCGCGCCGACGCTGCACCGCCTGGGCATCCAGGCCTTCGAACCGCAGCTGGTCGAGGGCAAGGCGATCCAGATCCACCCGCTGGTCTGTACGGCGTTCAACGCCGACTTCGACGGTGACCAGATGGCGGTGCACGTGCCGCTGTCGGCCGAGGCGCAGGCCGAGGCCCGCATCCTGATGCTCTCGTCGAACAACATCCTCAAGCCGGCCGACGGCAAGCCGGTCACCATGCCGACCCAGGACATGGTCATCGGTCTCTACTACCTGACCCACCAGACCGCCGGCACCAAGGGCGAGGGTCGGATCTTCAGCTCGGACGCCGAGGCTCGGATGGCGTTCGACAACGGCGAGCTGCACCTGCAGGCGCCGATCCGGGTCCGCCTGCGGGAGGTCGTCGGTGTCGACAACGGCGCCAAGGCCGACAAGTGGGAAGCCCCGGAGGACTGGACCGAGGGCGAGCCGCTGCTCGTCGACACGACCCTGGGTCGCGTCATCTTCAACGAGACGCTGCCGCCGGGGTACCGGTTCGTCAACTATGAGATCCGCAAGGGTCAGCTGTCGGCGATCGTCAACGACCTCGCCGAGCGCTTCCCCAAGGTGGCCCTCGCGGCGACCCTGGACGCGCTCAAGGAGGCCGGCTTCCACTGGGCCACCTGGTCCGGTGTGACGATCGGCATGGGCGACGTCATCGGCCCTCCGCGCAAGCCGGAGATCCTCGCTCGCTACCAGGTCGAGGCGGACCGCATCGACAAGCAGTACCAGCGTGGTCTGATGACCGCCGAGGAACGTCGCGGCGAGCTCATCGAGATCTGGACCAAGGCGACCAACGAGATCTCCAAGGAGATGGAGAGCACGCTGCCGCACGAGAACCCGCTCTGGGTAATGATCAACTCGGGCGCTCGCGGCAACCTCCTCCAGCTCCGGCAGATCGCTGCGATCCGTGGTCTGGTGGCCAACCCCAAGGGTGAGATCATCCCGCGGCCGATCACCTCGTCGTACCGCGAGGGTCTGACCGTGCTGGAGTACTTCATCTCCACCCACGGTGCCCGTAAGGGCCTGGCCGACACCGCGCTGCGTACCGCCGACTCGGGTTACCTGACCCGTCGTCTGGTGGACGTGTCGCAGGACGTCATCATCCGCGAGGAGGACTGCGGCACCGACCGCGCGATCCCGATGCAGGTGGGCGAGCGGGAGCCGGACGGCACCCTGGTCGTGCACACGCACGCGGAGACCGGTGTGCACGCCCGCACGCTGGCCGACGACATCAACGACGCCAACGGCAACCTGGTCGTCGCCCGCGGCTCGGACCTCAACTCGATCCTGGTCGAGAAGCTCGTCGCCGCCGGCGTCGAGAACGTCCGGGTGCGCAGCGTCCTGACCTGTGAGTCGAAGCTCGGCGTGTGCGCGGCCTGCTACGGCCGTTCGCTGCCGACCGGCAAGGGCGTGGACATCGGTGAGGCGGTCGGCATCATCGCCGCTCAGTCCATCGGTGAGCCCGGTACGCAGCTGACGATGCGTACCTTCCACACCGGTGGTGTCGCGGGTGAGGACATCACCCAGGGTCTGCCGCGTGTGCAGGAAATCTTCGAGGCCCGCGTTCCCAAGGGCAAGGCGCCCATCGCCGACACCCCGGGACGCATCCGCATCGAGGACGGCGAGCGCTCGCGCAAGATCATCGTGGTGCCGGACGACGGCAGCGAGGAGATCGTGTACGACAAGATTTCCAAGCGCGTGAAGCTCCGGGCCCACGACGGCGACCACGTCGGCGTCGGCGAGAAGCTGACCGAGGGCACCATCGACCCGCACGAGCTTCTGCGGATCATGGGTCCGCGGGCGGTCCAGGTCCACCTGACCAGTGAGGTCCAAGAGGTCTACCGCTCGCAGGGTGTGCTCATCCACGACAAGCACATCGAGATCATCATCCGCCAGATGCTGAAGCGGGTGACGGTCATCGACTCGGGCGCGGCGGAGTTCCTGCCGGGCGTGCTGGTCGACCGGGCGCTCTTCGAGTCGGAGAACCGCCGGCTCGTCGGCGAGGGTGGCGAGCCCGCCGCCGGTCGTCCGGTGCTCATGGGTATCACCAAGGCCTCGCTGGCCACCGACTCCTGGCTCTCGGCGGCCTCCTTCCAGGAGACCACCAGGGTGCTGACCGACGCGGCGATCAACTCGCGTAGTGACTCGCTCGTCGGCCTCAAGGAGAACGTGATCATCGGTAAGCTCATCCCGGCCGGTACGGGCATCAGCAAGTACCGCAACATCCGGGTCGAGCCGACCGAGGAGGCCAAGGCCAAGGTCTACTCGATGACCGGTTACCCGGAGACCGACTACGGCTTCGGGCCGGCCAGCGGGCAGGCAGTTCCGCTGGACGACTTCGACTTCGGGTCGTACCGCTGATCCTGAATTAGATGAAGGGCGGCCGCGCACAGCGCGGCCGCCCTTCGGCCTTTCTACTATGGGTGGGTGACCCTTCCCGCGGCCGTGCCCACCCGCCACCCGATGGATCCGGACCCGGAGCCCTCGACCAAGGCGCGCGCGGTCTTCGCGCTCGGGCTCCTGGGCTTCCTGACCGGCGCGTTCGTCGGCGGGGTGATCCCGGCCACCCTGGCGCTCGTGCTGGCCCGGCAGGCGTCCCGGCAGGCCTGGCAGGCGGGCGGCTACCTGACCGGCTCGGCATGGATCCAGCGTGGCCGCCGGCTGGCCTGGGCCGGCATCGTGCTGGCCCTGGCCGCGCTGGTGGTGGCCGCCATCGCCGGCCTGCTGCACCTGGCCGCCCGGCCCGGCGGCACCGACTTCGCGCCGGGCACCGACTGAGCCCGAGACGGCCCGACCAGGGCGGGCTGCGGCCGGCCTCGTTCGGGTGACATGCTCTTCTCATGACCCAGCAGCCGGCGGCCGACCCCTTCCCGCCACCGAGCGCGCCGCCCGCGCAGCAATTCGCCGTGCCGCCGCCGTCCCCGTCCGGGCGCTGGCAGCCGGAGCGTGTCGACCCGCTGCCGGGCACCGAGTTCGGCCTCGTCCAGTTGCGCGTCATGCCGATCACGTCGGGTCTGGCGATCGGCTCGCTCATCGCCGGCATCGGTTCGATCCTGGTCTCGTTCCTCGTGCTCTGCTTCGGCATCACGGGCGCCGACAGCGGCTGGGGTGGTTGGGTGTCGGGCGCGTTCACGCTGCTCAGCGTCGTCTTCGGAGCCGGGGCCGTCGTTCTGGGCCTGGTCGCCCGCCGCCAGATCCGCCGCTCCGGGCACACCGGCCAGGTGCGCTTCACCGGTGGCGGCATGGCGATCAGCGGCCTCGTCTGCGGTTGTGCCGGGGCGGGAATTGCCCTGCTCTCCCTGGCGTTGGCACTGGTGTTGCAGGTCTCGTCCTGAGTGATGTGACCGCCTTTCCGGCCGATCCGGCACCGCGGCGATACCGCCGAAGAGCACCCGGTACACTTGCCTTGGAGATATCAATCGTGAGAGCCCGGGTCATGAGACAAGAGTGGACGCCAGTCCACTGATTTTGACCTGGGTGCTTGTGGTAGGTAGTCTTTCCCCTCGTGCCCGAGCTTGCTCGGGCAACTCGTGTGTGCCCCGTTCGGCTGATACCGAGCGCGGGGCATTGGCCACGATGAGCGCTCTGCTCTGAGGCATCTCGGAGCTGGCACAGAACAAGACCCGAAACGCGTGGCAACGCGTGGCGGGACCGTGAGCCGGGCGACACGCCCGACCGCGGGGGCCGGACTCCTTCCCTTCCGGGAAGGTGACCAGCACAAACAGAGCATAAGAAGACGTGCGGCCGCCTAGGAAGCGGCCGAAGGGAGCGGAGAAACCCGGTGCCCACGATCCAGCAGCTGGTCCGCAAGGGCCGCCAGGCGAAGACGAGTAAGACCAAGACGCCGGCGCTGAAGGGAAGTCCTCAGCGGCGCGGCGTGTGCACGCGCGTGTACACCACTACCCCCAAGAAGCCGAACTCTGCGCTGCGCAAGGTCGCTCGTGTGAAGCTCAGCAGCCAGATCGAGGTCACGGCGTACATCCCGGGTGTCGGTCACAACCTGCAGGAGCACTCGATCGTGCTCGTGCGTGGCGGCCGAGTGAAGGACCTTCCCGGCGTCCGCTACAAGATCGTCCGCGGTTCGCTGGACACCCAGGGTGTCCGCAACCGCAAGCAGGCCCGCAGCCGTTACGGCGCGAAGAAGGAGAAGAGCTGACATGCCGCGTAAGGGCCCCGCTCCGCGCCACCCTGTGGTCGCCGACCCGGTTTACAACTCGCCGCTGGTCACCCAGCTGATCAACAAGATCCTGATCGGTGGCAAGCGTCAGCTCGCCGAGCGCATCGTCTACGGCGCCCTCGAGGGTGCCCGCGAGAAGAGCGGCACCGACCCGGTCGTCACGCTCAAGCGCGCGATGGACAACGTCAAGCCGACCCTCGAGGTCCGCAGCCGCCGCGTCGGTGGCGCGACCTACCAGGTTCCGGTCGAGGTCCGTACGCCGCGTCAGACCACCCTCGGTCTGCGCTGGCTGGTCCAGTACTCCAAGGCCCGCCGCGAGAAGACCATGATCGAGCGTCTCCAGAACGAGCTGCTCGATGCCAGCAACGGTCTCGGTGCCGCCGTCAAGCGGCGCGAGGACACCCACAAGATGGCGGAGTCCAACAAGGCCTTCGCGCACTACCGCTGGTAAGACCCGCCTGTCGGCCCGGCCTCGGCCGGGCCACGGCAGAAGTCGTACCGGTCCACGAGACGACGACGAAGAAGAAAAGTAGGGATTGAAGTGGCCGCCGCAGACGCGCTCGCCAACGTACGCAACATCGGCATCATGGCGCACATCGATGCCGGCAAGACCACGACTACTGAGCGAATCCTGTTCTACACCGGTATCACGTACAAGATCGGTGAGGTCCACGAAGGCGCAGCCGTCATGGACTGGATGGAGCAGGAGCAGGAGCGCGGCATCACGATCACTTCCGCCGCCACCAAGTGCGAGTGGAAGGGCCACACGATCCAGATCATCGACACGCCCGGCCACGTCGACTTCACGGTCGAGGTCGAGCGGTCGCTGCGTGTGCTGGACGGTGCGGTTGCGGTGTACGACGGCGTGGCCGGCGTCGAGCCGCAGACCGAGAACGTCTGGCGGCAGGCGGACAAGTACCACGTTCCCCGGATGTGCTTCGTCAACAAGCTCGACCGGACCGGCGCGGACTTCTTCCGCTGCGTGCAGATGATGATCGACCGGCTGAACGCGACCCCGTTGGTCCTGCAGATCCCGATCGGCCTCGAGAGCAACCACATCGGTGTCGTCGACCTGATCGGCATGCGCGCGCTCACCTGGCGTGGGGAGACCCAGAAGGGTGACGACTACGCGATCGAGGAGATCCCGGCCGACCTGGTCGACTCCGCGAACGAGTGGCGCGAGAAGCTGATCGAGACGCTGGCCGACGTGGACGACGACGTCATGCTGAAGTACCTCGAGGGCGAGGAGCTCTCGCAGGACGAGATCAAGGCCGCCATCCGGCGCGCCACGATCGCCAGCAAGGCCAACCCGGTGCTGTGCGGCTCGGCGTTCAAGAACAAGGGCGTCCAGCCCATGCTCGACGCCGTGATCGACTTCCTGCCGTCGCCGCTGGACATCCCGGCCATCGAGGGCACCGCGACGGACGGCGAGACGCCGATCCAGCGCAAGCCGTCGAACACGGAGCCGTTCTCCGGCCTGGCGTTCAAGATCCAGACGGACAAGCACCTCGGCAAGCTGACCTACGTCCGGGTCTACTCCGGCACGCTCGACTCGGGTTCTCAGGTGGTCAACTCCACCAAGGACCGCAAGGAGCGGATCGGCAAGATCTACCAGATGCACGCGAACAAGCGTGAGGAGCGTCCAACGGCGCAGGCCGGTGACATCATCGCCGTCCAGGGTCTCAAGCAGACCACGACCGGTGACACGCTCAGCGACCCGGCCAACCCGGTCATCCTGGAGTCGATGACTTTCCCGGAGCCGGTCATCCAGGTCGCCATCGAGCCGAAGACCAAGTCGGACCAGGAGAAGCTGGGCACCGCGATCCAGCGCCTGGCCGAGGAGGACCCGACCTTCCGCGTCTGGAACGACGAGGAGACCGGGCAGACGGTCATCGCCGGCATGGGCGAGCTCCACCTCGACATCCTCGTCGACCGCATGCGGCGCGAGTTCAACGTCGAGGCCAACATCGGTAAGCCGCAGGTGGCGTACCGCGAGACGATCCGCGGCACCGTGGAGAAGCTCGACTACGTGCACAAGAAGCAGACCGGTGGCTCGGGCCAGTACGCCAAGGTCATCGTCAAGGTGGAGCCCCTGCCCCTCGCGGCGGACGGCCCGACCTACGAGTTCGTCAACGCCGTGAGCGGCGGCCGCATCCCCCGGGAGTTCATCCCGTCGGTGGACGCGGGCGCGCAGGACGCCCTGCAGTACGGCGTTCTCGCCGGCTACCCGCTGGTCGGTGTCAAGCTGACGCTGCTCGACGGTCAGTACCACGAGGTCGACTCGTCCGAAATGGCCTTCAAGATCGCCGGTTCCATGGTGATGAAGGAGGCCGCTCGCAAGGCCGACCCCGCGCTGCTCGAGCCGATGATGGCCGTTGAGGTCACCACGCCCGAGGACAACATGGGTGACGTCATCGGCGACCTCAACTCGCGCCGTGGCATCATCCAGTCGATGGAAGAGCGTTCGGGCGCCCGCGTCGTCAAGGCGCTGGTTCCGCTCTCCGAGATGTTCGGCTACGTCGGCGACCTCCGGTCGAAGACGCAGGGCCGGGCGAGCTACAGCATGCAGTTCGACTCCTACGCCGAGGTTCCGCAGAGCGTCGCGAAGGAGATCATCGCGAAGGCCACCGGCGCCTGAGGGCTTCGGTCACCGATGCGGTGAGGCGCGTGCGGTCCGTCGAGGGCCGCACGCGCACGAGCAGTCGACAGAGTCCCTATCGCCTTATCGGGCGTGCCGGGCGCAAGAAAAGACACAGTCCACAGGAGGACACCAGTGGCGAAGGCGAAGTTCGAGCGGACTAAGCCGCACGTCAACATCGGCACCATTGGTCACATCGACCACGGTAAGACGACGCTGACTGCGGCCATCACCAAGGTCCTGCACGACGAGTTCCCGGAGCTCAACCCGTACACCCCGTTCGACGAGATCGACAAGGCGCCGGAGGAGAAGGCCCGCGGCATCACGATCTCGATCGCGCACGTCGAGTACCAGACCGCGGCGCGTCACTACGCGCACGTGGACTGCCCCGGCCACGCGGACTACATCAAGAACATGATCACCGGTGCCGCGCAGATGGACGGCGCGATCCTGGTGGTTGCCGCGACCGACGGCCCGATGCCGCAGACCAAGGAGCACGTGCTCCTGGCCCGCCAGGTCGGCGTTCCGTACATCGTCGTGGCGCTGAACAAGAGCGACATGGTCGACGACGAGGAGCTCCTGGAGCTCGTCGAGCTCGAGGTCCGTGAGCTGCTCAGCACCTACGAGTTCCCGGGCGACGACCTGCCGGTCGTGCGCGTCTCCGCTCTGAAGGCGCTCGAGGGCGACAAGGAGTGGACCGCCAAGCTCATGGAGCTGATGAACGCGGTCGACACCGCGATCCCGCAGCCCGAGCGTGACACCGACAAGCCGTTCCTCATGCCGATCGAGGACGTCTTCACGATCACCGGTCGTGGAACGGTCGTCACCGGTCGCGCCGAGCGTGGCATCCTCAAGCCGAACGAGGAGGTCGAGATCGTCGGCATCCGCGAGAAGTCGACGAAGACCGTCTGCACCGGCATCGAGATGTTCCGCAAGCTGCTCGACGAGGCCCGCGCGGGCGAGAACGTCGGCCTCCTGCTGCGCGGTATCAAGCGCGAGGACGTCGAGCGCGGCATGGTCGTGGTCAAGCCCGGCACGAGCACCCCGCACACGGAGTTCGAGGGCCAGGTCTACATCCTCTCCAAGGAGGAGGGTGGCCGGCACACCCCGTTCTTCCAGAACTACCGGCCGCAGTTCTACTTCCGCACCACGGACGTCACCGGCGTCGTCACGCTGCCCGAGGGCACCGAGATGGTCATGCCGGGCGACTCCACCAGCATGTCGGTCAAGCTGATCCAGCCGATCGCCATGGAGCAGGGCCTGAAGTTCGCGATCCGTGAGGGTGGCCGCACCGTCGGCGCCGGAACGGTCACGAAGATCAACGCCTGAGTCAGGTGACCCCGATTAGCGTTGCCGCGATGGATGCGGCATACTAGTCAGGTTGCGTCCGCGCAGGGGGGTTGGCTGCACGCCTCTTCACAGAGAAACGGTGGCCAGCCCCCCTCGCCCGGTGTCCGGACGTGTTTGTAGCCCGGCCGGCACCATCTGATCCCCGTGATCATGTTTGTGTGAACGCTGAATAACGTCAGTCATCGCGACACGCCCGACCGCGGGGGTCGGACAACGCAGGATCGTCGGTCCTGCGGGCTGCGAGAGTCACCGCTTTCGCACCTAGCGGCATCGAGAAAAGGAAACAGAAGCCACCATGGCGGGACAGAAGATCCGCATCCGGCTCAAGGCCTATGACCACGAGGTTGTCGACTCCTCGGCGCGGAAGATCGTTGAGACGGTCACGCGTACCGGGGCACAGGTTGCAGGCCCGGTGCCGCTGCCCACGGAGATCAACCGTTTCTGCGTGATCCGTTCGCCGCACAAGTACAAGGACTCGCGCGAGCACTTCGAGATGCGCACGCACAAGCGGCTGATCGACATCATCGACCCGACTCCGAAGACGGTCGACTCGCTCATGCGCCTCGACCTGCCGGCTGGCGTCGACATCGAGATCAAGCTGTAGGGATCCGGACTAATGGACAGGCAAGTTAAGGGCATCCTGGGCGCCAAGCTCGGCATGACCCAGGTCTGGGACAACAACAAAGTCGTCCCCGTGACCGTGGTGCAGGCCGGCCCGTGCGTCGTGACTCAGGTGCGCACCGGCGAGAAGGACGGCTACTCGGCAGTCCAGCTCGCGTTCGGTGCGATCGACCCGCGCAAGGTGAACAAGCCCGAGAGTGGTCAGTTCGCCAAGGCCGGTGTCTCGCCGCGACGTCACCTCGTCGAGCTGCGCACCACCGACGCCGGGTCGTACGAGCTCGGCCAAGAGGTCACCGTTGAGACGTTCGCGGCGGGTACGCCGATCGACGTCACCGGTAAGACCAAGGGCAAGGGCTACGCCGGTGTCATGAAGCGGCACGGCTTCCACGGTCTCAAGAGCAGCCACGGTGTCGAGCGCAAGCACCGCTCGCCCGGCTCGATCGGCGCCTGCGCCACCCCGGGCCGCGTGTTCAAGGGCGTGCGGATGGCCGGCCGGATGGGCAGCCAGCGCTTCACCGCTCAGAACCTCACCGTGCAGGCGGTCGACGCCGAGAACAACCTGATCCTCGTGCGGGGTGCGGTTCCCGGCCCCAAGGGTGGGCTCATCCTGCTCCGTACCGCGGCTAAGAAGGGCGGTGCCAAGTGAGCTCGGTTGACGTGCTCAACGCCGAGGGCGCCAAGGCCGGCTCGGTCGAGCTGCCCGGCGACATCTTCGACGTGCAGGCGAACATCCCGCTGATGCACCAGGTCGTCGTGGCTCAGCTGGCCGCGGCCCGCCAGGGCACGGCGAAGGCCAAGACCCGCGGCGAGGTCGCCGGTGGCGGCAAGAAGCCGTACAAGCAGAAGGGCACCGGCCGCGCCCGTCAGGGCTCGATCCGCGCGCCGCAGTTCACCGGCGGTGGCGTCGTGCACGGTCCCGTGCCGCGCGACTACAGCCAGCGGACCCCCAAGAAGATGAAGGCCGCCGCTCTGCGTGGCGCCCTCTCCGACCGGGCCCGCGACGGCCGGGTGCACGTGGTCGAGGCGTTCGTCACCGGCGAGAAGCCGTCGACCAAGGCCGCGATCGCGACCCTGCGCAAGGCGACCGAGGCGCGGAAGGTTCTGGTCGTGCTCAGCAGCACCGACGAGCTGAACTGGCTCTCGCTGCGCAACGAGTCGTCCGTGCACCTGCTCGAGTCCGGTCAGCTCAACACGTACGACGTGCTGGTCGCCGACGACGTGGTCTTCACCAAGGACGCGCTCGACGAATTCCTCGGCGTGCCGGCGGAAGCTTCGGAGGAGAGCAAGTGACTACCATCTCCGACCCGCGCGACGTGATCGTTGCGCCGGTGGTCTCCGAGAAGAGCTACAGCGTTCTCGACCAGAACTGGTACACGTTCCTCGTCCACCCGGACGCGAACAAGACCCAGATCAAGATCGCTATCCAGCAGATCTTCGACGTCCGCGTGCTGACGGTGAACACCGCGAACCGCGAGGGCAAGCGCAAGCGGACCAAGACGGGCTTCGGCCGTCGCAAGGCGACGAAGCGCGCGATGGTCAAGCTGGCTGACGGTGACCGTATCGAGGCCTTCGGCGGCCCGGTCAGCTAAGGGGTGTAAATCATGGCTATCCGTAAGTACAAGCCGACCACGCCGGGCCGTCGCGGCTCCAGCGTCGCCGACTTCGCCGAGATCACCCGGTCGACGCCGGAGAAGTCTCTGCTGGTTCCGCTGCCCAAGAAGGGTGGCCGCAACGTCCACGGCCGGATCACCACCCGGCACCAGGGCGGCGGTCACAAGCGCCAGTACCGGCTGATCGACTTCAAGCGGGTCGACAAGGACGGCGTGCCGGCCAAGGTCGCGCACATCGAGTACGACCCGAACCGCACCTCCCGCATCGCTCTCCTGCACTACGCCGACGGCGAGAAGCGCTACATCCTCGCGCCGAAGGACCTGTCGCAGGGCGACACCGTCGAGTCGGGACCGGGCGCGGACATCAAGCCGGGGAACAACCTGCCCCTGCGCAACATCCCGGTCGGTACGACGGTCCACGGTGTGGAGCTTCGTCCCGGCGGTGGCGCCAAACTGGCCCGCTCGGCCGGTGTCGGTATCCAGCTGCTCGGCCGTGAGGGCGCGTACGCCACGCTGCGTATGCCCTCCGGTGAGATCCGCCGGGTCGACATCCGCTGCCGCGCGACGGTCGGCGAGATCGGCAATGCCGAACAGTCGAACATCAACTGGGGCAAGGCCGGCCGCATGCGTTGGAAGGGCAAGCGCCCGACCGTCCGTGGTGTCGCCATGAACCCGATCGACCACCCGCACGGTGGTGGTGAGGGTAAGACCTCTGGTGGTCGCCACCCGGTCAACCCGGCTGGTAAGCCGGAGGGCCGTACCCGCCGCAAGGGCCAGGAGAGCGACAAGCTGATCGTTCGCCGCCGCTACGCCACCCGCAAGCGCGGGTAACGGGAGTAGAAGAAAATGCCTCGTAGCCTGAAGAAGGGCCCGTTCGTCGACGACCACCTGCTCAAGAAGGTGGAAGTCCAGAACGACAAGAACTCGAAGAACGTCATCAAGACCTGGTCGCGGCGCTCGACGATCATCCCCGAGATGCTCGGGCACACGATCGCCGTGCACGACGGGCGCAAGCACGTCCCGGTGTTCATCACCGAGGCCATGGTCGGACACAAGCTCGGCGAGTTCGCTCTGACCCGTACGTTCAAGGGTCACGAGAAGGACGACCGCAAGAGCCGTCGTCGCTAGTCAGTCCACGGATAGGAAAGGGGTCACAGCGATGCCAGCAAAGAACGCCGCTCCGGTTCTTCCGGGCAGTCGCGCGGTTGCGAAGCACGTCCGCATCTCGCCGAACAAGGCACGCCGTGTCGTCAACCTCGTCCGCGGTCTGCCCGCGAAGGAGGCTCTGACGGTCCTGCAGTTCGCGCCGCAGGCGGCGAGCGAGCAGGTTTACAAGGTGCTCGCGAGTGCAATCGCGAACGCGGAGAACAACGAGCGGCTCGACCCGGACGCGCTCCTGGTCAGCGAGGCGTTCGTCGACGAGGGTCCGACGCTCAAGCGGTTCCGGCCGCGGGCGCAGGGCCGGGCGTACCGGATCCGCAAGCGCACCTGTCACATCACGATCGCCGTCGAGGCGGTCCAGGTCGCCCGGCCGGCCAAGAAGGCCGCGGCGGCGAAGAAGGCAGCACCCGTGAAAACGAGCGCCGCCACTGCTCAGAATTCAGGGGCAGAGCCCGAGACGACGGAGGAGTCCGAGTAATGGGCCAGAAAGTTCACCCCACCGGATTCCGCCTCGGTATCTCCACCGACTGGAAGAGCCGCTGGTTCGCGGACAAGCTCTACAAGGACTACATCGGCGAGGACGTCAAGATCCGCCGCATGATGTCCAAGGGCCTCGAGCGCGCCGGCATCTCCAAGGTGGACATCGAGCGCACCCGTGACCGGGTCCGCGTGGACATCCACACCGCCCGGCCGGGCATTGTCATCGGCCGCAAGGGCGCCGAGGCCGACCGCATCCGCGGCGAACTCGAGAAGCTGACCGGCAAGCAGGTCCAGCTCAACATCCTCGAGGTGAAGAGCCCGGAGTCGGACGCGCAGCTCGTGGCGCAGGGCGTCGCTGAGCAGCTGTCCTCCCGGGTCAGCTTCCGCCGGGCGATGCGCAAGGCCATGCAGTCGGCGATGAAGAACCCGATCTGCAAGGGCATCCGCGTGCAGGTCTCCGGCCGCCTCGGCGGCGCGGAGATGAGCCGTACGGAGTTCTACCGCGAGGGTCGCGTTCCGCTGCACACGCTGCGGGCCAACATCGAGTACGGCTTCTTCGAGGCCCGTACCACGTTCGGCCGCATCGGCGTGAAGGTCTGGATCTACAAGGGCGACGCCGTGCCGGGTCGCGAGGTTGCCCCCGAGGCGCCCGCGCGCCCGCGCCGTGACCGCTCGGACCGTCCGGACCGTCCGCGCCGCACCCGGTCCGGCTCGTCCGGCACCACCGCGGGTGGCACCGAGGCCGGTCGCGCCGCACAGCAGGCGGCGCAGTCCGAGCCGGCGCCCGCGCAGAACGACACTGCCGCTGCTCCGGCTGCGGCCGAAACGCAGCAGGAGGGCTGACCCATGCTGATTCCGCGTAAGCCCCCAAAGGGCTTCCGGAAGCCGCACCACCCGGACCGCCACGGCGCGTCCAAGGGCGGCAACCGGGTCGTCTTCGGTGAGTTCGGTATTCAGGCTCTCGAGCCGGCGTACGTGACCAACCGGCAGATCGAGTCGGCTCGTATCGCGATGACCCGCCACATCAAGCGTGGCGGCAAGGTCTGGATCTCGGTCTTCCCGGACCAGGCCCTGACCAAGAAGCCGGCCGAAACCCGCATGGGTTCCGGTAAGGGTTCTCCCGAGTGGTGGGTGGCGAACGTCAAGCCGGGTCGCATTCTCTTCGAGATGTCGTTCCCGAACGAGACGATCGCGCGTGAGGCGATGCGCCGCGCGATCCACAAGCTCCCGATGAAATGCCGCATCGTTACGCGCGAAGTGGGTGAAAGCTGATGGCGGCGGGCGTGAAAGCGGGCGAGCTTCGTGAGCTCTCCGGTGATGACCTGGTCTCCCGGCTGCGGGAGGCGAAGGCCGAGCTTTTCAACCTGCGCGTGCAGGGTGCGACCGGCCAGCTCGACAACCACCGGCGGTTGCAGGTTGTCCGTAAGGACATCGCGAAGATCTACACGATCATGCGTGAGCGCGAGCTGGGGCTCTCGGTTGCGCCGGATGAGGTGACTGCATGAGCGAGAACGACACTGCTGCTCCGCGGGCTCAGCGCAAGGTGCGCGAAGGGCTCGTGGTCGGCGACAAGATGGACAAGACCGTCGTGGTCGAGGTCGAGGACCGCGTCAAGCACGCGCTCTACGGCAAGGTGCTGCGTCGCACGCGCAAGCTCTACGTGCACGACGAGCAGAACGCGTGCGGTATCGGCGACCGGGTTTCCCTGATGGAGACCCGTCCGCTCTCCGCCACCAAGCGGTGGCGGATCGTGGAGATCCTCGAAAAGGCCAAGTGAGTGTGCGCTGGGCCGGCCCCCGGCCGGCCCAGCGGACCTTCGTTCCGCCAAGCTTCAGGGCGTTTACGCCCCGGAGAACTGGCAGACATAGGAGACCCCAGTGATCCAGCAGGAGTCGCGACTTCGTGTCGCTGACAACACGGGTGCGCGCGAGATCCTGTGCATTCGCGTACTCGGCGGCTCCGGTCGTCGTTACGCGAGCATCGGTGACGTCATCGTGGCCACGGTCAAGGACGCCATTCCGGGCGCGGGTGTGAAGAAGGGTGACGTCGTCAAGGCGGTCATCGTCCGCACCAGCAAGGAACGGCGTCGGCCGGACGGCTCGTACATCCGCTTCGACGAGAATGCCGCCGTCATCATCCGCGACGGTGGCGACCCCCGCGGTACCCGCATCTTCGGCCCGGTCGGGCGCGAGCTGCGCGACAAGCGGTTCATGAAGATCATCAGCCTGGCGCCGGAGGTGCTCTGACCGTGAAGATCAAGAAGGGCGACACGGTCGTCGTCATCGCCGGCAAGGACAAGGGTGCCAAGGGCAAGGTCATCGCGGCCTACCCGAGGCAGGACAAGCTCCTGGTCGAGGGCGTCAACCGCGTCAAGAGGCATGAACGCATCCGGACCACCCAGCGTGGTTCGAAGACCGGTGGCATCGTGACCCAGGAAGCCCCGATCCACATCTCGAACGTGCAGATCGTGGACGACCAGGGCAAGCCGACCCGGATCGGTTACCGGATCGACGACAACGGCCAGAAGGTCCGCATCGCGCGTACGACCGGTAAGGAAATCTGATGACTGCCGCTACCCAAAACGCAGAGACGCAGCCCAAGACGCTGCCTCGCCTGAAGCAGAAGTACCGCAGCGAGGTCATCGCCGCGCTTCAGGAGCAGTACAAGTACGGCAACCCCATGCAGATTCCCGGCCTCGTGAAGGTCGTCGTGAACATGGGTGTTGGCGAGGCTGCCCGCGACGCCAAGCTGATCGACGGCGCCGTGCGGGATCTGACGACGATCACCGGTCAGAAGCCGCTCGTCCGCCGGGCTACCAAGTCCATCGCGCAGTTCAAGCTGCGTGAGGGCATGCCGATCGGCGCGAAGGTCACTCTTCGCAACGACCGCATGTGGGAGTTCCTGGACCGGCTGCTGTCGATCGCGCTGCCGCGTATCCGTGACTTCCGCGGTCTCGACGGCCGCAAGCTCGACGGGCACGGCAACTACACGTTCGGCTTGACCGAGCAGTCGGTGTTCCACGAGATCGACCAGGACCGGATCGATCGCACGCGGGGCATGGACATCACGGTGGTCACGACCGCCACGACCGACGACGAGGGCCGGGCGCTGCTCAAGCTCCTGGGCTTCCCGTTCAAGGAGAACTGAGAATGGCTAAGAAGGCGCTGATCATCAAGGCGGCCGCGAAGCCGAAGTTCGCCGTACGGGCATACACCCGCTGCCAGAAGTGCGGTCGCCCGCACTCGGTCTACCGCAAGTTCGGCCTGTGCCGGGTTTGCGTGCGGGACATGGCCCACCGTGGTGAGCTGCCCGGCGTGTCCAAGGCCTCCTGGTAACCATCCAACCGCCCCACCCGCCACCCTTGAGCGGACTAAAGGCGGCTACCTTGTATTACCGCTTCGCCGTAGGCCCGTTCGACACGGGAACCCCGGCGAGAAAGGTTGACGAATACCCATGACGATGACGGACCCGATCGCAGACATGCTCACGCGTCTGCGAAACGCCAACCAGGCGTACCACGACAAGGTGACCATGCCCTTCTCGAAGATCAAGGCGAACATCGCCGAGGTCCTCAAGGCCGAGGGCTACATCGCTTCCTGGTCGGCCGAGGAGCCCGAGGAAGGCGCTGTCGGCAGGCGTCTGGTCGTAGAGCTCAAGTACGGCCAGAGCCGCGAGCGCAGCCTCGCCGGCATCAAGCGCGTCTCGAAGCCCGGTCTCCGGGTGTACGCCAAGGCTGACGAGCTCCCGCGCGTGCTCGGTGGCCTCGGCGTCGCGATCATTTCGACGTCCCAGGGGCTGCTGACCGACAAGCAGGCCCGCAAGCGGAGCGTTGGCGGGGAAGTCCTCGCCTTCGTCTGGTAACTGGAGACTTTGACATGTCGCGAATCGGACGTAAGTCGATCCCGGTCCCGGCCGGCGTCGATGTCACCATCACGGGGCAGACCGTCAAGGTCAAGGGCCCCAAGGGCGAACTCTCGCACACCGTCGCCGACCCGATCACGGTCGAGCGGGAGGGCAGCGAGCTGCACGTCAACCGTCCCAACGACGAGCGCAAGGCCAAGGAGCTGCACGGCCTTTCTCGTACCCTGGTCGCCAACATGATCGTCGGCGTCACCGAGGGCTACAAGAAGACCCTGGAGATCAACGGCACCGGTTACCGCGTGACCGCGAAGGGCACGGACCTGGAGTTCGCTCTGGGCTTCTCGCACCCGGTCAACGTGGTTCCGCCGGCCGGCATCACCTTCTCGGTGGAGCGGCCGACGCAGTTCACCGTTGCCGGTATCGACAAGCAGCTCGTGGGCGAGGTCGCCGCCAACATCCGGAAGATCCGTCCGCCGGAGCCCTATAAGGGCAAGGGCGTGAAGTACCAGGGCGAGGTCATCCGCCGCAAGGCTGGAAAGGCAGGTAAGAAGTGACCGCCACGCTGCTCAAGCGCCGCAATGGCGCCGGTGTCGGTGCCGCGCGTGCCGTCGGCAAGGCGCGTCGGCACTTCCGGGTCCGCAAGAACGTCCGCGGCTCCGCCGAGCGTCCCCGCCTGGTCGTCACCCGCTCTTCGCGGCACATCTCCGCGCAGATCATCGACGACCTCAAGGGTCACACCCTCGCGTCGGCCTCCACGCTCGACACGTCGATCCGTGGTGGCGAAGGCGACAAGAGCGCTCTGGCCGGCAAGGTCGGCGCGCTGCTCGCGGAGCGGGCCAAGGCCGCGGGCATTTCCAAGGTCGTCTTCGACCGCGGTGGCAACAAGTACGCGGGCCGGATCGCTGCGCTCGCGTCGGCCGCCCGCGAAGCCGGACTCGAGTTCTAGGAGGAATTGACCAATGCCTGGTCAGCAGCGCCGAGGCGGCGGGTCCGGCGGTAACACCGAGGGTGGCAACCGCCGGGACAACCGCCGCGAGGGCGGTCGCGGCAACGCGCCCGTCGACAAGACCCCGCATCTCGAACGGGTCGTCGCGATCAACCGCGTAGCCAAGGTCGTCAAGGGTGGTCGTCGCTTCAGCTTCACCGCCCTGGTGATCGTCGGCGACGGCGACGGCACCGTCGGCATCGGCTACGGAAAGGCCAAGGAGGTGCCCGCGGCGATCGCCAAGGGCGTCGAGGAGGCCAAGAAGCACTTCTTCAAGGTGCCGCGGATCGGTGCGACCATTCCGCACCCGATCACCGGTGAGGCGGCCGCGGGTGTCGTGCTGCTCAAGCCGGCCTCCGCCGGTACCGGCGTCATCGCCGGTGGCCCGGTGCGTGCCGTGCTCGAGTGCGCGGGCATCCACGACGTGCTCTCGAAGAGCCTCGGCTCGTCGAACCCGATCAACATCGTGCACGCGACGGTGGCCGCGCTGAAGGGCCTCGAGTCGCCGGAGCAGGTCGCGGCCCGCCGTGGCCTCCCGGTCGAGGACGTGGCGCCGGCGGCCATGCTGGCGGCGCGTGCGGAAGCGGCGGTGCACTGATGGCGCGCTTGAAGGTCACCCAGGTCCGGTCCGGTATCGGCCGTAAGCAGAACCAGCGGGACTCCCTGCGGTCGCTCGGTCTGAAGCGGATCAACGATGTGGTGGTCAAGGAGGACCGTCCCGAGATTCGGGGCATGATCTTCGCCGTGAACCACCTCGTGAGTGTTGAGGAGGTCGAGTAATGGCGATCAAGGTCCACCACCTGCGTCCGGCGGCCGGCGCCAAGACGGCCAAGACCCGCGTTGGTCGCGGTGAAGGCTCGAAGGGCAAGACCGCCGGTCGCGGTACCAAGGGCACCAAGGCGCGTTACCAGGTTCCGGCCCGGTTCGAGGGTGGGCAGATGCCCATCCACATGCGCCTGCCGAAGCTCAAGGGCTTCAAGAACAAGAACAAGGTCGTCTTCCAGGTCGTCAACCTGGACCGTCTCGCCGAGCTGTTCCCGAACGGCGGCGAGGTCGGTCCGGCCGAGCTGGTCGAGGCCGGTGCGGTCCGCAAGGGCCAGTTGGTCAAGGTGCTCGGCGCGGGCGAGCTGGACGGTGTGTCGCTGACCGTCTCGGCGCACGCGTTCAGCGAGTCGGCCAAGGAGAAGATTGCTGCAGCCGGCGGTTCCGCCACCGAGCTGTGATATGTGGGGGTGCTCGCCCGGGCGATGAGAAACGCGTCGCCTGGGCGGCATCCCCTTTGTGGCGTCTGACCAGCCCGTCCGCGGGCCGGGTGGGCGCCTACCCGCAGTGGTGGCTACCGTGACTCACTGCGGCGCTCCAAGACTGTTAGAGTCCGTTCCCAGCTAGGAATATCGGCCTTCCGGCCGATGCCTTTCCCCCACCCGCCGGATCCGGCGGCTTCCGCGCAGGAGGAAGAAGTTGCTCTCCGCCTTTACCAGTGCGTTCCGGACGCCTGACCTGCGCAAGAAACTGCTGTTCACGGTCGCGATCATCGCGCTGTACCGGCTGGGTGCCACCATGCCCAGCCCGGGGGTGTCTTACACCAACGTGCAGGCTTGTCTCAAGGTGGTCAACTCCACCGACTCCGGTGGGCAGGTCCTCAACCTGCTCAATCTCTTCTCCGGCGGCGCACTGCTGCACCTGTCGGTCTTCGCGCTCGGCATTATGCCGTACATCACGGCGTCGATCATCTTGCAGCTGCTGACCGTGGTGATTCCCCGCCTCGAGCAGCTCCGCAAGGAGGGCCAGTCCGGCCAGGCGAAGATCACGCAGTACACCCGCTATCTGACGCTCGGCCTGGCGATCCTGCAGTCCTCGGCGTTCGTCGCCCTCGCGCGCACCGGCCAGCTGTTCGGCAACGCGTGCGACCAGAGCGACCCCAAGATGCAGATCGTCCCGCAGAACACCGGGCTGCCGACCTGGCTGACCCTCACGGTTCTGGTGCTGACGATGACCGCCGGCACCGGCGTGGTGATGTGGCTCGGTGAGCTGATCACCGACCGCGGCGTCGGCAACGGCATGTCGGTGCTGATCTTCACCTCGATCGCGGCCCGTCTCCCCGGCGAGGGCTGGACGATCAAGGAGTCGAGCGGCTGGGGCAAGTTCAGCCTCGTCATCATCCTGGTGCTGCTCATCATCTGTGCCGTCGTCTTCATCGAGCAGGCCCAGCGCCGCATCCCCGTGCAGTACGCGAAGCGCATGATCGGCCGCCGGATGTACGGCGGTACCTCGACCTACATCCCGCTCAAGGTCAACCAGGCCGGTGTCGTCCCGGTGATCTTCGCGTCCTCGCTGCTCTACCTGCCGCAGCTGTACCTGCAGTTCTTCGACAAGAACAACCTCAAGGGCTACCAGATCTGGATCGAGAAGTGGCTCGCCGCTCCGACCAGCTCGCTCTACATCGGCGTCTACTTCCTGCTGATCATCTTCTTCACGTACTTCTACGTCTCGATCACGTTCAACCCGACCGAGGTCGCGGACAACATGAAGAAGTACGGTGGGTTCGTTCCGGGCATCCGTCCGGGCAAGCCGACCGCCGACTACCTGGACTTCATCCTCAGCCGGATCACCCTGCCGGGCGCGCTCTACCTCGGCTTGATTTCGGTGCTGCCCAACTTCTTCTTCATCTGGCTGAACCAGCAGCAGTACCAGAACTTCCCGTTCGGCGGTACCGCAGTGCTGATCATGGTCGGCGTGGGTCTGGAGACGGTCAAGCAGATCGAGAGCCAGCTGATGCAGCGTAACTACGAAGGGTTCCTCCGGTAGTGGGGACGCGGAGCCGGGGGGCTCGTGCGTCGGGCGTTTCTCGTTCTCACCGAAGCGAGGCGATGTAGGTGCGGCTGGTACTGGTGGGCCCTCCGGGGGCCGGCAAGGGGACCCAGGCTGAGTTCATCGCTGCCCATCTCGCCGTGCCGAAGATCTCGACCGGGGACATCTTCCGGGCCAACGTCTCGCAGGGCACGCCGCTGGGCGTCGAGGCCAAGCGCTACATGGACGCCGGGCAGCTGGTTCCGGACGAGGTCACCATCAACATGGTCCGGGACCGGCTCGCCGAGCCGGACGCGGGCGACGGCTTCCTGCTGGACGGTTTCCCGAGAACCGTCCCGCAGGCGTCGGCGCTCGACAAGCTCCTGGCCGACCTCGGCACCGCGCTCGATCTCGTGATGGAGCTCGTGGTCGACGACGACGAGGTCATCCGGCGGCTCTCCGGCCGCCGGACCTGCCGCGGCTGCGGCAAGATCTGGCACGTCGAGTTCGATCCGACAAGCAAGGAGAACATCTGCGACCGGTGCGGGTCGGAGCTGTTCCAGCGGGACGACGACAAGGCCGAGACCATCGCCAACCGCCTGGTGGAATACGCCGATAAGACCGCGCCGCTCGTCGACTTCTTCGGTGCGCAGGGCAAGCTCGTGGGCATCGACGCGACCGGCCCGGTCGAGGACGTCACCGTGCGCGCCATCGACGCCCTGCGGTCGTACGGGGGCTGACATGCGTCGCCCCCAGCTGGACATTCAGCTGAAAACCCCCGAGCAGATCGAGTTGATGCGGGGCGCCGGCCTAGTCGTCGCCGCCGCGCTGGACGCGATGCGTGACGCGGTCGCCCCCGGCGTCTCCACCGCCGACCTCGACGCGATCGCCGAGAAGGTCATCCGCGACGCCGGTGGGGTCCCGTCGTTCAAGGGCTACCACGGCTTTCCCGCCTCGATCTGCGCGTCGGTCAACGAGCAGGTCGTGCACGGCATCCCGAACGCCTCCCAGATCCTGCAGGAGGGCGACCTGCTCTCCCTCGACTGCGGTGCCATCCTGAACGGCTGGCACGGCGACTCGGCGATCACGGTCGGCGTGGGGGAGACCGACCCGGCGCTGCTGCGCATGGCCGAGGTGGCCGAGGACGCGATGTGGGCCGGCATAGCGGCCGCCGCCCGCGGCTCGGCCAACGGCCGGGGCAAGCTCACCGACATCTCGTTCAACGTCGAGAAGACGGTTCGCAAGGCGGGCCGCTACGGCATCGTCGACGGCTACGGCGGACACGGCATCGGCACCGAGATGCACCAGGACCCGCACGTGCTCAACCACGGCAAGCCGGGCAAGGGCCCGAAGCTGGTCGCCGGCCTGTGCCTCGCCATCGAGCCGATGATCACCATGGGTTCGCCGCGCACGCACGAGTTGGAGGACGGCTGGACCGTAGTGACCCGTGACGGGTCGAAGGCGGCCCACGTCGAGCACACCATGGCAATCCTCGACGACGGCGTGTGGGTGACGACCGCGCCGGACGGCGGCCGGGGCCGCCTGGGAGATCTCGTCACGGCCCGCCAGCCTCGGTAACGCCGGACGGCGGCGAGGGCCGCGACAACCCGGCATCGCCTCGGTGGCGATCGGCTGGCATGCTGGGACGCATGGGGCGCGAGGGAATGCGGGCCGGCGACAGTGATCGCAAGGCAGTGGCGGATCAGCTCAAGACGGCTCTCGACGAGGGCCGGCTCGACCTGAGTGAGTACGACGAGCGACTCCAGCAGACCTACGCCGCGAAGACCTTCGCCGACCTCGACGGGCTGCTCGACGACCTGCCCGGCACGGTGCCGCCCCAGCAGTCCCAGGTGCAGCCGGCCACGCCGGCCGGGGCCCCCGCTCCGGCACCCGCGCACTCGGTCGCCGCGCAGTGGGCCCGCTGGACCGGGCCGTACGGCGGCGCCTTCCTGGTCTGCGTGCTGATCTGGGCGGTCACCAGCGCGAGCGCCGGCCACCTCGTCTACTTCTGGCCGGTCTGGATGCTGATCCCGATCGTCCTCGGGGTGGGTGGCCAGTGGTTCGGCTACAGCCACGGCCAGTCCGACCGGGACGCGCGCCGCGACGCCTATCGGGGCGCCCGCGACGAGCGTCGTGACCGTCGCCGCGGCATCTGAGGCGTGACGGGACCGCCATGACCGATGGCCTGAGCCGCGATCAGATGCGGGCGTCCCATGCCGACCGCGAGCGGGTGGTCGAGCGTCTGAGGGCGGCGCTCGACGAGGGCCGGCTCGATCTGGGCGAGTACGACGAGCGCCTGCAGCAGGCCTACGCCGCCAGGACCTACGGCGATCTCGATGGCCTGCTGACCGACCTGCCGGTGGGGCAGCACCCGGTCCCCGCCGAGGCCCCGGTGGAGCCGAGGCGCAAGAGCCCTACCGCCGAGTGGATCCTTCGTCAGTGGCAGAGCTGGGTGCCGGCCGCCGTGGCCCTGACCGCGATCTGGGCGATCAGCGGGTTCGGCGACTACTGGCCGGGCTGGATCATCGGCATCTGGGCCGCGGCCGTGCTGTGGCGAACGGTCAACGGGCTGATGACCGGGGCACCTCGGCGCGAGTTCGAGGAGCGTGCGGCCCGGGAGCTGAGGGAGCGCGAGGAGAAGGAGCGCCGGGCTCAGGCACTCACCTCGCAGCCGCCGAATCGGCAGCCACCGAAGGAGAAAAACGCCGACATGTCCGGTTCTTCGGGGGGCGACACACCCGACCCCGGGTAACGGTGACCTCGGTTTGGTGTCGTCGCTGGGGCGCGCGTACACTGGCTAGCTGGCGCGCAGCGTCCACTCTTGCATGTCCTCAGCGCTTCGAGGATGGCGGGAGCCGCGGCTGGTCCGAGCCTCACGTATGAGGATCGGGTAAGACGCTGTACGAGCGCTAGCCCCAAACCCCGATGTCAGGTAGCGGAGGACATGCCAAAGAAAGACGGAGCCATCGAGATCGAAGGCCGAGTGATCGAGCCCCTGCCGAACGCCATGTTCCGCGTGGAGCTCGCCAATGGTCACAAGGTGCTGGCTCACATCTCCGGCAAGATGCGGCAGCACTACATCCGCATCCTTCCCGAGGACCGGGTCGTCGTCGAGCTCTCGCCGTACGACCTGACCCGTGGGCGCATCGTCTACCGCTACAAGTAGTGGGGTCGCGGGTATTACGTCCCGTTCCGACTGAGAGTTAAGGCAAACCGTGAAGGTCAAGCCGAGCGTCAAGCGGATCTGCAACAACTGCCGGGTCATCCGGCGGCACGGCCGCGTCATGGTCATCTGCAAGACCGACGCGCGCCACAAGCAGCGCCAGGGCTGAGTCCCGGGTCCGCTGCCAGATCCGGCATCACGAACAAGCTTCTCCCCGGCCACTTCTCGTGGCCGCACCCCCGGTTGGAGGCCGGGGCCCGTCCGGGCAGACGGGGTGGGAGCGGCACAGACCTCCGACGTGAATGAGGAGTACGCCCACTTATGGCTCGACTCGTCGGCGTAGATCTTCCCCGCGACAAGCGGATGGAGATCGCGCTCACTTACATCTTCGGGATCGGCCGGACCCGCTCGGTGGAAGCACTGGCAGCGACCGGTATCGACCTGGACAAGCGCTCGAAGGACCTCACGGAAGAGGAGCTGGTTCAGCTCCGCGACTACATCGAGGCCAATTTCAAGGTTGAGGGTGACCTTCGCCGCGAGGTCGCCGCGGACATCCGCCGCAAGGTGGAGATCGGGGCTTACCAGGGCATCCGCCACCGCCGGGGTCTTCCCGTGCGTGGACAGCGGACCCGCACCAACGCCCGTACCCGCAAGGGTCCGAAGCGCACGGTCGCCGGTAAGAAGAAGCCCGGTCGGAAGTAATAGGAGCGCACTGACTTATGCCACCGAAGGCACGCGCAGGGGCCGCAGTAAAGAAGGTCCGGCGCAAGGAACGCAAGAACGTCGCCCACGGGCAGGCGCACATCAAGAGCACCTTCAACAACACCATCGTGTCGATCACCGACCCGACCGGTGCGGTCATCTCCTGGGCTTCGTCCGGCCAGGTGGGTTTCAAGGGCTCCCGCAAGTCGACCCCGTTCGCCGCGCAGCTGGCCGCCGAGGCCGCCGCTCGCCGGGCGATGGAACACGGCATGCGCAAGGTCGACGTGTTCGTCAAGGGCCCCGGTTCCGGCCGGGAGACCGCCATCCGTTCGCTGCAGGCCGCGGGCCTCGAGGTCGGCCAGATCGCCGACGTCACGCCGCAGCCGCACAACGGGTGCCGTCCGCCTAAGCGTCGTCGGGTCTGAGGGAGATCTAGAAACAATGGCTCGTTATACAGGTGCGGACTGCAAGCGCTGCCGCCGCGAGAAGATGAAGCTGTTCCTCAAGGGCAGCAAGTGCGACGGGCCGAAGTGCCCGTTCGAGTCGCGTCCCTTCCCGCCCGGCCAGCACGGCCGCGGTCGGACCAAGGAGACCGAGTACCTGCTTCAGCACCGCGAGAAGCAGAAGGCCCGCCGCGTCTACGGCGTGCTGGAGAAGCAGTTCCACACGTACTACGAGGAGGCTGTCACCAAGCCGGGCAAGACCGGCGAGGTGCTGCTGCAGATCCTCGAGTCGCGTCTCGACAACGTCGTCTACCGGGCCGGCCTCGCGCAGTCCCGGGACATGGCCCGGCAGCTGGTCAAGCACGGCCACTTCCTGGTCAACGGCCACAAGGTCGACATCCCGTCGTACCGGGTCAAGGAGCACGACATCGTCACGACCCGCGAGAAGTCGAAGGAGATGACTCCCTTCGTCGTTTCGCAGGCCCAGGCCGGTTCCCGGCCCGTGCCGGCGTGGCTCGAGACCATCCCGAGTGAGATGAAGATCCTCGTGCACTCGCTCCCGGCCCGCAGTGTCATCGACACCCAGGTCCAGGAGCAGCTGATCGTCGAGCTCTACTCCAAGTAGAGCTCGTGGGTGCCGGCCAAGTCCGGCCGGCACCCGAAAGACGGCCGTCATATAGCGGATGGCCTGACAGAAAGAAGAACAGCGTGCTCATCAGCCAGCGGCCGACCCTCACGGAGGAGTCGCTCAGCGAGACCCGCTCCCGGTTCACCATCGAGCCTCTGGAGCCGGGCTTCGGCTACACCCTCGGCAACTCGTTGCGGCGGACCCTCCTGTCGTCCATCCCGGGCGCGGCGGTCACCAGCATCAAGATCGACGGCGTTCTGCACGAGTTCACCACGATCCCCGGTGTCAAGGAGGACGTGGTCGAGCTGGTCATGAACGTCAAGGAGCTGACCACCAGCTCCGAGCACGACGAGCCGGTCAGCATGTACCTGCGCAAGCAGGGCCCGGGCGACGTCACCGCCGGTGACATCCAGCCCCCGGCCGGCGTGTCCGTGCACAACCCCGACCTGAAGCTGGCCACGCTCAACAGCAAGGGCCGGCTCGACATGGAGCTCACCGTCGAGCGGGGCCGTGGCTACGTCACGGCGGCGCAGAACAAGACCGCCGGTGCCGAGATCGGCCGCATCCCGGTCGACTCGATCTACTCGCCGGTCATGAAGGTGACCTACCGCGTCGAGGCGACCCGTGTCGAGCAGCGCACCGACTTCGACCGTCTGATCATCGACGTCGAGTCGAAGGCGTCCATCTCGCCGCGTACCGCGCTGGCGTCGGCCGGCTCGACCCTGGTCGAGCTGTTCGGTCTCTGCCGCGAGCTCGACGAGACCGCCGAGGGCATCGACATCGGACCGTCCCCTCAGGACGCGCAGCTGGCCGCCGATCTGGCTCTGCCGATCGAGGAGCTGGACCTCACCGTCCGCTCCTACAACTGCCTCAAGCGCGAGGGCATCAACAGCGTGGGCGAACTGATCGGGCGGACGGAGGCCGACCTTCTGGATATAAGGAATTTCGGTCAGAAGTCGATCGACGAGGTCAAGATGAAGCTCGCCGGAATGGGCCTGGGCCTCAAGGACAGCGCGCCGTCCTTCGACCCGGCGCACGTCGTGGATTCGTTCGGCGACGTGGACTACGACACCGACGACTACCGCGAGACCGAGCAGCTCTAAGAGCAGCCGGTCAGCCGTATAACAAGGAGCATCGCCAATGCCCACGCCCACCAAGGGTCCCCGCCTCGGCGGCAGCCCGGCGCACGAGAAGCTCATCCTGGCCAACCTGGCTACCGAGCTTTTCCGGCACGGGAAGATCAAGACCACCGAGACGAAGGCCCGGCGCCTGCGCCCGCTGGCTGAGCAGCTCATCACCAAGGCGAAGCGTGGCGACCTGCACGCTCGTCGCCGGGTGATGACGGTCGTGCGGGACAAGGACGTCGTTTACGCCCTGTTCGACCAGATCGCTCCGCGGTACGGCAACCGGCCGGGTGGCTACACCCGGATCACCAAGACCGGCCCGCGCAAGGGTGACGCCGCTCCGATGGCCGTCATCGAGCTGGTCGAGGAGCTGCAGGTCGCGGCCACCACGGCGCCGGCCAAGAAGGCGGCCCGTAAGGCCGCCGCGCAGCAGGCCAAGGTCGAGGCGCTCGCCCCGGAGGAAGAGACCCCGGCCACCGCGCCGGCCGCCGTGGCGGACGACCAGGATGCCGAGCCGCCGGTGAACGCTTCCGGTGACAAGGGTGCCGAGGGCCCCGGCGACCAGGCCGAGGGCGAGGACACCGAAGAGAAGGCCTGATCTCAGGCTTCAGCTTGGCGGGCCCGGCACTCTTTCGAGAGTGCCGGGCCCTTTTTCGTACGGGATTTGGACCGGTCCCGCCACGACGACCCCAGCGCCGTCGTGCGTCACGGCCGAAGAGGGGACTTTCGCGTGAGCGACACCATCCGCTTGCGACTGGACGTGTCGTATGACGGTGCCGATTTCTCGGGCTGGGCGGCACAACCGTCCCGGCGTACGGTGGCCGGGGTTCTGACCGAGGCGATGGGCCGGCTCATCGGCCCGGACCACCCGCTGGGTCTGACCGTCGCGGGCCGGACCGACGCCGGCGTCCACGCGACCGGCCAGGTCTGCCATATCGACCTGCCCGCCGAGGTGTGGACGACCTTGGCGGGCTCGCTGCTGCGCCGGCTGGCCGCCCTGATGCCGCCGGACGCCCGGGTGCGGGCCGTGACCGAAGTGCCGGACACTTTTGACGCCCGTTTCTCGGCCACCTTCCGCCGGTACGAGTACCGCGTCGCCGACACGCCGTGGGGTCCCGAGCCGCTGCGCCGGTACGACACGCTGGGCTGGGTGCGGCCGCTCGACCTGGATCGGCTGAACGCGGCGGCGGCCGGGCTGGTCGGCGAGAACGACTACGCGGCGTACTGCAAGCGCAAGGAGCACGCGACCACCGTGCGCGCGATCACCCGGCTGGACTGGAGCCGCGATCCGGACCGGATCTGCGTGGCGACCGTGCAGGCGGACGCGTTCTGTCAGTCGATGGTCCGCAGCCTGGTCGGCGCCATGCTCTCGGTGGGGGACGGCCGGCGCGACCCCTCCTGGCCCCGGACCCTGCTCATGTTGCGCGAACGCTCGAGTGAGGTGACCGTGGCCCCGGCGCACGGGCTCACGCTGGTCGAGGTCGGCTATCCGGCCGAGGGCGACTATGCCTCCCGTGCCGACGCGACCCGGCGGATGCGGGCCTGACGCGGGCCCGGCAGGTCACTCCGGTTGCTTGCGGGACCGTTCGGTGAGGACACCGGCGTCCAGGTAGCCGTCGACCAGGTCGGCGTTGATGCGGGCCGCGTTCGGGTCGTCGTTGAGCACCACGGCGCCCCCCGGGCGGGTGATGACGCAATAGAGCAGGTAGTGGCCGCGGGCGTGCCAGCCGACCTGGCCGGCCACGGCGGGAGTGGCCGGACCGGGGCCCGGCTCGCCGGCGGCCATCGCGGCGAAGCTGCCGTCACCGGTCTCGACCAGGTGGCGAAGCTGGGCGTCCACCGCGCTCGCGCCGGCCGCGTCGGCGAGGTTGAAGAGGCCGGCGGTCACCTGGTAGTTGCCGTACGGCGCGGTCAGGGAGGCCCGGACGACCTGGCTGCAGCCGTGTCCACCGAGCAGATTGCCCAGCGCGCCGACGGTGGCGATGCTGCACTGGCTGTCGATGTGGGTCATCGTCACCCGGTAGGCGGCGGTGCCGCCGGGCGGGCGCACCTCGGCCCGATCGGGGAAGACCTCCTGAAGGGTGAGCGGCGTGCCGTCGGCGGACCGGGAGGCCAGCGCGTCGGCCGAGGCTGCGGCGGAGGGCTCGTCCCGGCGCTCGTCGGCGACGATGAAGAAGGCGATCAGGCCGAAGACGGCGACCACGATCAGGCCGGCCAGCGCCTTGGTGAGCGCCTGGGCGGCCCACTGGGGGCTGACCGGCAGGACGGCGGCACGGGGGAGTGCGAGCACGCCCCCGGCGGCGACGGTGAGCGGGCGGGTTCGGAAGCGGGGGTCGACGCGCTGCCGGTGCCGGGCGGCGACCCTGGTATCTCCGGCGGCTCGGCGGTGGCCGGCCGCGTGGGGGGAGCGGGAGGTACGCGAAGGGGTGCCGTGGAGCATTCACTCACGCTAGGAGCGCACGCTGATCTATGAACGCACACGGTGTGCGGCACCCCCGGGGCAGGGCCGCTCGTTGCGCGGTTGCAGACTTGACCGGTGACCGCGGAACACTACTTCAGCGCCGAGCCCAGCGCGCCCGCCCAGCGAGGCGAGATCCAGTTCAGCGTCGGCGGGCGGGACTACCGGCTCGCCACGGCGTCGGGCGTGTTCTCGGGCGGGCGACTCGACCCTGGCACGGCCGTACTCCTGCGGAAGGGTGACCTGCCGACCGCCGCAACCACCGGGGTTTTCCTCGATCTCGGGTGTGGTTACGGGCCGATCGCGGCCGTCCTGGCCGCCGAGGCACCGCAGGCGCTGGTGTGGGCGATCGACGTGAATTCCCGGGCGCGCGAGCTGACCGGCGAGAACGCCGCGTCGCTGGGTCTCGCGGAGCGGATCCGGGTGTCCGAGCCGGACGCGGTGCCGGCCGAGGTGACGTTCGACCAGATCTGGAGCAACCCGCCGACCCACGTCGGCAAGGCCGAGTTGCACGCGGTGATGGAGCGCTGGCTGCCCCGGCTCGCGCCGGGCGGCGTCGCCTGGCTGGTGATCAACCGGCACCTGGGCGGTGACTCGTTCCACGCCTGGCTGGTCGAACGCGGCTGGGAGGTCGAGCGCATGGCCAGCCAGAAGGGTTATCGCGTGCTGAGGGTGACCCGGAAAACCGACTGACCGCGAGGGCATCGACCAGGCAGGATGCTCCCATGGGTTACGTGGATGTCGCCGGCGTGGGCTATGTGCTGCCCGATGGGCGCGAGTTGCTGGCCGATGTGGCGTTCCGGGTCGGCGAGGGCGCCAAGGTGGCGCTGGTCGGGCCGAACGGGGCGGGGAAGACCACGTTGCTGCGCATGGTCGCCGGCGACCTGCCGGTGCCGGTCGGGGCGGTCGCCCGCTCGGGCGGGCTCGGCGTGATGCGCCAGTTCATCGGCATGATCGGCGACGACCGCACGCTGTCCGACCTGGCACTCTCGCTGATGTCACAGCCGTTGCGAGCGGCCGGCGAGCGCCTCGCCACCGCCCTCGCGGCGCTGGACGACTCGGAGCGCAGCCAGATCTCCTATGCCAACGCGCTGACCCATTGGGGCGAGGCCGGTGGCTATGACGCCGAGGTGTTGTTCGACACAGTCGCAGTGGCCATCTTGGACAAGCCGTGGGAAGAGGTGCGCAACCGTCCGGTGCGGACGCTCTCCGGCGGTCAGCAGAAACGGTTTGCGCTCGACCTGCTGCTGCGCGGCGACGACGAGGTGCTGCTGCTCGACGAGCCGGACAACTTCCTCGACGTGCCGGCCAAGCGCTGGCTCGAGGAGCGGCTGCGCGAGTCGCCCAAGTCGGTGCTCTACGTCTCCCACGACCGCGAGTTGCTGGCCCGGACCGCCGATCGGGTGGTGACCGTCGAGGGCGGCAGCGCCTGGACGCACCCGGGCGGGTTCGCGTCGTGGCACGAGGCCCGCGTGCACCGCCACGAGCGGCTGGAGGAAAACCGGCGGCGCTGGGACGAGGAGCGCGAGAAGCTGCGCGAGCTGATGCTGATGTACAAGCAGAAGGCGGCGTACAACTCCGACATGGCGTCGCGCTACCAGTCGGCGCAGACCCGGTTGCGCAAGTTCGAGGAGGCCGGCCCGCCGCCGCTGCCGCCCAAGGACCAGTCGCTGCGGATGGATCTGCGCGGCGGGCGTACGGCCAAGCGGGCCGTGATCTGCTCGGATCTCGAGATGGAAAACCTGACGTTCCCGTTCGATCTGGAGATCTGGTACGGCGACCGCGTGGCCGTGCTCGGGGCGAACGGCACCGGCAAGTCGCATTTCCTGCGGCTGCTGGCGGCCGGCGGCACCAGCCCCGACGTCGAAAATCAGCCGGTCGACGGGGCGCCGCTGGCCCACGTGAAGCACAACGGTGTGGCTCGGCTGGGCGCCCGGGTGCGACCGGGGCACTTCTCGCAGACCCACGATCGGCCGGAACTGGTCGACCGGACGTTGGTCGAGATCCTGTGGCGGGGTGACGAACATCGCTCCGGGCGCGATCGGGCCGGGGCGATGAAGGCCCTCAACCGATATGAGCTGGCCGCGCAGGGCGACCAGAAGTTCGGCACGCTCTCGGGCGGGCAGCAGGCACGGTTCCTGGTGCTGCTGCTCGAGCTCTCCGGCGCGACGTTGTTGCTGCTCGACGAGCCGACCGACAACCTCGACCTGGCCTCGGCCGAGGCGCTCGAGGAAGGGTTGATGGCGTTCGAGGGCACGGTGATCGCGGTGACCCACGACCGCTGGTTCACCCGGTCGTTCGATCGGTTCGTGCTGTTCCAGGGTGACGGAGAGGTGGTCGAGACACCACAGCCAGTTTGGGAAGTGCGCTAGCGCTTTCGGTCGCGGGCCGGTTATGGTCCGAGGAAGAACCAACCCCACGGGAGTCCGGTGCACCGGGCTGAGAGGGGGGCTGTTGCGGCCCCCGACCGTCGAACCTGATCCGGGTCATGCCGGCGCAGGGAGGAGCGTGTGGTGTTTCCTCGGTTGCACATCATCACCGACTCGCTGGACGTCGTGCGGGCGGTGGTCGGGCTCGGCCCGGTTGCGATCCAGATCCGGGTCAAGTCGTCCTCTCGGCTGGCCTACGAGTTGGCGCTGGCCGCGTTGCCGTTGTGCCGCACGGCCGGCGCGTTGTGCCTGATCGATGATCGGGTCGAGGTGGCGCTGGCCGTCGGGGCCGATGGCGTTCACGTGGGGTCGTCCGATCTACCGGTTTCGGTGGCTCGGCGGCTTCTCGGTCCGACGGCCGTCGTCGGAGGCACTTGTCGCGACCTTGCGGACATCCGTCGCGCGGTTGCCGATGGTGCTTCCTATGTCGGGCTCGGTCCGGTCTTCGCCACGTCCACAAAGGATGGCCTGCCGCCGCCCATGGGGCCGGCGGTGGCCGGCGCCGCGGCCGCCGCGGCGCCCGAGATCCCGGTGATCGCGATCGGCGGGATCACCGTCGACCGGGTGCCGGAACTCCGGACCTACGGGGTGGCCGTGGTCTCGGCGATCGCGGCCGACCCGGTCGGTGCCACCACCTCGTTCCTGAAGGCGCTGTCGTGAGCGTCGCGGTGGTCGGCGGCGGGATCATCGGCCTGTCCATCGCCTCGCGGCTGGTGGACAACGGCGCCGACGTCACGATCTTCGACGACGGTGAGTACGGCGCCTGGAACGTCGCCGCCGGCATGCTCGCGCCGGGCGGGGAGGCGGCCTTCGAGACACCGGCCCTGGTCCGGCTGATGTCGTCGTCCGCCGAGCGCTGGTCGTCGTTCGCGGCCTCGCTCGGCGTCGACGTGGGCTACGACGAGACGGGCACGCTGAGCCTCGCCGTCACGGCCGACGACGTCGCCGTGGCCGCGCGGGAGTGGCCTTCGCCGGCCCTGCGGCCCTCCCGCCTGCGCGAACTCGAGCCGGCCCTGTCGCCGCGGGTGCGGGCCGGCGTGCACCGGCCGGCCGATTGCCAGGTCGACCCGCGCCGGGTCGTGGCGGCGCTGCGGGAGCGGCTCGGCGACCGGATCGTCACCAAGCGGCTGTCGACGCTCGACGAGGCCGGCGCGCCGACGGTCGTGGTGGCGGCGGGCTGCGGCACGGCGGCGCTCACCGGCCTGCCGATCCGGCCGGTCAAAGGCCAGGTGCTCCGGCTGCGCGGCGAACCCGGGCTGCTCCGGCACGTGATCGAGGCGACGGTCGACGGGCGTTCGGTCTACGTCGTGCCGCGGGCCGACGGCGAGATCGTGGTCGGGGCGACCCAGGAGGAACGCTCCGACTGGACGGTGACCGCCGGGGGCGTCCACGACCTGCTGCGGGCGGCCATCGAACTCGTGCCCGACCTCGCCGAATGCACACTGGCCGAGACGCTGGTCGGTCATCGGCCGGGCACACCGGACAACGCGCCGCTGCTCGGCGTGCTCCGCGAGGGCGTCGTGGTCGCGGCCGGGCACTTCCGGAACGGCGTACTGCTGGCGCCGGTCACCGCCGACCTGATCGCTGACCTGGTGTTGACCGGAACCACCGATCCCATGCTCGACGACTTCGCGCCGGGGAGGTTTGCATGAGGGTGACAGTGAACGGCCGGGACTGTGTCGTTGCGGCCGCGCTGTCGGTAGACAGCCTGGTCACCTCGTTGCTCGAAGCGCGGCGCGGGGTCGCCGTCGCGGTCAACGGGACGGTGGTGCCGCGGTCGACCTGGACCGAGGTGACGCTGGCCGACGGCGACACGGTCGAGGTGCTCACCGCGGCCCAGGGAGGCTGACGATGATCTTCGGAGACTCGCGCCTCATCCTCGGCACCGGCGGGGCGTCCAGCCTGGCCGTGCTCGAGCAGGCGATCGTCGCGTCGGGCACCGACCTGGTCACGGTCGCGCTGCGCCGGGTCGACGCGGCCGGGCCGGGCCTGCTCCCGCTCCTCGACCGGATCGGCGTGCGGGTGCTGCCGAACACGGCCGGCTGCTACACCGCCGGCGACGCGATCAAGACCGCCCATCTGGCCCGCGACGCGTTCGAGACCGACCTGGTCAAACTCGAGGTGATCGGCGATGACCGGACCCTGCTGCCGGACGGCATCGAGCTGCTGCGGGCGGCCGAGACGCTGGTCACGGACGGGTTCACGGTGCTGCCGTACACCAGCGACGACCCGATCCTGGCCCGCCGGCTGGCCGACGTGGGCTGCGCGGCGGTGATGCCTGCCGGGTCGCCGATCGGCTCCGGCCTGGGCATCTCCAACCCGCACCACATCCGGTTGATCCGCGGGACCGTCGACGTGCCGGTGATCCTCGACGCGGGCATCGGCACGGCCTCGGACGCGGTGCTCGCGATGGAACTCGGCTGCGACGGGGTGCTGATCGCCAGCGCGATCACCCGGGCCGACGACCCGGTCGGGATGGCGACGGCGATGCGGCATGCCGTCGAGGCCGGGCGGCTGGCGCACGCGGCCGGGCGGATCCCGCGACGCTTCCACGCGCTGGCGTCCACTTCGGACGAGGGCATCGCGCGATGGTGACCACACCGGCCGGGCTCGTCGTGCTCACCGATCGGCGGCTCGCCGCGGGCTCCCTGCCGGAGGTGGTCGAGGCGGCGGTCCGCGGAGGCTCGGCCTGGGTCATTCTCCGCGAGAGGGATCTGCCGTACGCGGCCCGGCGCGCACTTGCCGGCGAACTGCGGGCCGTGGTTCCGCCGGGCCGGTTGATCGTCGCCGGTCCCGATCCGCTGGGTGGCGATGCGGTGCACCTGGCCGAGGCCGATCCGTGGCCGGTGCCCAGGGTGGGGTTGGTCGGGCGGTCCCGGCACGACGTCGTGTCACCGTCCGAAGAGGACTACGTCACGCTCTCGCCGGTCTTTCTGACCTCGACGAAGCCGGGCTACGGCCCCGCGTTGGGCCCGGTCGAGGCGGCTCGCCTGGCGGGTTCGGTGCCCTGGCTGGCTCTGGGCGGGATCGACTCGGTGGCCCGGGTCGAGGTGTGCGCACGGGCCGGCGCGGCCGGGATCGCGGTGCTGGGCGCGGTGATGCGGGCGCCGGACCCGGAACAGGTTGCCCGGGAGCTGTCCACGGCTTTCGCGGCGGCGGTGGACAGCGGGGTGGGGTCGTGACTCCGCCGGTGGTGCTCACGATCGCGGGGTCGGACTCGGGTGGGGGCGCCGGGATTCAGGCCGACCTCAAGACGTTTGCTGCGCTCGGCGCCTATGGCGCGTCGGTGATCACGGCGGTTACGGCGCAGAACACGGTCGGGGTCACCCGGATCCATCCGGTGCCGGCCGAGATCGTGGCGGCGCAGCTCGATGCGGTGCTCAGTGATCTGCCGGTGGCCGCGGTCAAGGTCGGGATGGTCGGGGACGCGGCGGTTGCCGAGGTCATTGCGGCGCGGGCCGGAGAGCTGCCGCATCTGGTGGTCGATCCGGTGCTCGTCGCCACGTCCGGGGCGACGTTGGGGAACGCTGCGTTTGTCGAGCGGCTTGTCGCGTACGCGCAGGTGCTGACGCCGAATCGGCGGGAGGCGCGGGCGCTGGCCCGCGATCAGGGCGGATCGCCGGAGGCGGACGCCGCCGTGCTGGCCGCGCGGGGAGCGCGCGCGGTGGTTGTGACCGGCAGTGAGCTGGCGGTCGATGTGCTCCGTTACGACGGCGTGACGGAGGTGCTGACCGGTGAGCCGGTGGCGACCGCGAACAATCACGGCTCCGGCTGCACGTTCTCGGCCGCGATCGCCGTTCGGCTGGCGGCCGGGGATGCGGTTCCCGATGCGGTGCGTGCGGCCAAGGAGTACGTGACCGTCGCGCTGCGTGGCGGCAGCGAGTGGCGGCTGGGTGCCGGGCCCGGGCCACTGAACCACTTCGCCTAGATCAGTCCGTCCCGAATCAGCCGGCGGGGCGGCCCAGGGATTCGTGCGGCCATTTGCCGCCCGTTAAGTACCGATAGGGGAGGAATCATGAGACGCAAGGTGTACGTCGACGGCTCGCGCTCGGACATCCGGGTGCCCTTCACCGAGGTCGAATTGGACGGCGGAAACGAGCCGGTCCGGCTGTACGACACGTCCGGGCCGGGCAGCGGCCCGGAAGCCGGCCTTCCGTCGCTGCGCGAGCCGTGGCGGGGCGGCCGCACCCAGTTGGCCGCCGCGCGGGCCGGGATCGTGACGCCGGAGATGGAGTTCGCGGCGATTCGTGAGGGTGTCGACGCCTCGGTCGTACGGGAGGAGATCGCCGCCGGCAGGGCGGTCCTGCCGGCTAACCGCAACCACCCGGAAAGCGAGCCGATGGTGATCGGCTCGCGGTTCCTGGTCAAGGTCAACGCCAACATCGGCACCTCGGCGGTCACGTCGTCGGTGGCCGAGGAGGTCGAGAAGATGACCTGGGCGACCCGGTGGGGCGCCGACACCGTAATGGACCTGTCGACCGGGCCGCGGATCCACGAGACCCGGGAGGCGATCATCCGGAACTCGCCGGTTCCGATCGGGACCGTGCCGCTCTACCAGGCTCTCGAGAAGGTGAACGGCGACCCGACGAGGCTCAGCTTCGAGGTGTTCAAACAGACCGTGCTCGAGCAGGCCGTGCAGGGCGTGGACTACATGACGATCCACGCGGGGGTGCTGCTGCCCTATGTCCCGCTGGCCGCCGAAAGGGTCACCGGGATCGTCTCGCGCGGGGGCTCGATCATGGCGGCGTGGTGTTTGGCTCACCATGAAGAGAATTTCCTCTATACCAACTTCGACGAGCTTTGTATGATTTTTCGTGATTACGACATCACGTTCTCGCTCGGGGACGGGCTGCGGCCGGGGTCGATCGCCGACGCCAACGACGAGGCACAGTTCGCGGAGTTGCGGACGCTGGGCGAGCTCACCCACCGGGCGTGGGAGTACGACGTGCAGGTCATGGTCGAAGGGCCGGGCCACGTGCCGATGCACAAGATCAAGGAGAACGTGGATCGCCAGGTTGAGGTTTGTGCGGGCGCCCCGTTCTATACGCTCGGCCCGCTGACCACGGACATCGCGCCGGCCTACGACCACATCACCTCGGCGATCGGTGCCGCGATGATCGGGATGTTCGGCACCGCGATGCTCTGCTACGTCACCCCGAAGGAGCATCTCGGCCTGCCGAACCGCGACGACGTGAAGGCCGGGATGATCGCCTACAAGATCGCGGCGCACGCGGCCGACCTGGCGAAGGGGCACCCGGGTGCCCAGGCGTGGGACGACGCGTTGTCGAAGGCGCGGTTCGAGTTTCGGTGGGAGGACCAGTTCGAGTTGGCGCTCGATCCGGAGACGGCCCGGTCCTATCACGACGAGACGTTGCCCGCGGCGCCCGCCAAGACTGCCCATTTCTGCTCGATGTGCGGGCCGAAGTTCTGCTCGATGAAGATCAGTCACGAGCTGCGGGCCATGGGTATGCGCGACAAATCCAATGAATTCGTCAAGTCGGGCGGCCAGGTCTACGTGCCGTTGGAGTCGGCGCCACCGGCGCCGACTCGCTAGGCGAGCGATGACGGAGTCCGATCGGCATGTTCACGATCGGACTCCACGCCGTCCGGCTTTGTTTCCCGTTCGGCCACTCGCGGCGTACCACAGAAGTGTTTCCATTGGCGTACGTCAATGGTTAACGCGCGTTAACGATGGCCGAGACCGCTCACCCAGTCGACGAATTCGTCGCCTTGTCCGTTGCGTCCGCGAGGCTGCGGGGCCGGGCTTGTCGACAATGGAGGGCTGACCGGTGCGGGCGCGACCGGCGGTGCGTTCACCGGTTGCGGCTGCGGCCGCGGCGCGAAACCGTTGAAGCTCGCACCACCCTCCTCCGGCGGAACCGTGAAAACTCCGGTGTCGGACGGCCGGAGTTGCTCCTCGGAGCGCTGAGCGGCAACCGCCGCGGCCTGTGCGATCGCCGAGGACGTCTGCGCCTCGCGGCGCGGCAGCGGCGGACGGTCCGGGGTAGGCCGGGACTTGACCGGGCCGGATCCGTCGGCTGGAACCGCCGGGCCCCGGCTGAGCACGGCCACCAGCACCGAGCCGAGCACGCCCGCACCGGCCGCGGTCATCGCCGCCCAGTAGGGAACGACCTGGTAGCGCTGGTCGCCCGAGCCCGGGCCGGCCACCAGGTAGGCCAGCGTCAGCAGAGCGGGGCCGGCCAGGCCGGACAGCGCGACCGTGAGCGTCGGCATGGCCCGCCGGCGAGCCGCCACCCCGACCGCCACGCCGCAGATCAGGGCCAGTGCGGGCATGGTGAACAGGGCCGTCCGCTGGGTCACCGAGTCGCTCAGGAACGAGGCGTCGATCACGCCGAGGCGCGTCGCCGGCAGCGGCTCGGACGGGGCCATCGAGGGCGCCACCGAGACGATGGCGATCGCCCAGACCCCGGCGCCCACGGCGGTCAGGTTCCAGCGCGCCACGGCATGACTGACCGCGGCGTACGCCGCGACGATGCCGACCGCCGCACCGAGCGCCGCGCACACGCCGATGATGAACACCGGCCGCACGCCGGCGATCTGCGCGGTGCGGGCCGGCTCCATGGTCAGCGGCACCACGATCGCCGCGCCGAGGGCCGCCGACACCGCGGCGACCAGGCGGGTGCCCGCGCCGGCGTGCGGTGGCAACGCCCGGCGACCGACCATCGCGCCGATCACCGCCGAGGCCATCGCGATCCATGCGACCCAGGCAAGCTGAGCCATCCACTGGTCACGCGCTGTGACGTCGACGACGCGGGTCAGGCGGAGGATGCCCAACCCGTACGCCAAGCCGAGCTGACTCGCGCCGCCCGCAGCGGCGGCGCCGAGAGTCGCCCCGAACAGTTTCGCCCAGGTCCGAAAAGCCATGACGCGCACGTTACGGAATCGATCCCCGGTGGCGCCACTTCAGCGGGCAATTCTTAAGTCAGTCCAAAATACCGGTTATGTAACATGCAGGGGACATTACCTAGAGTGACTCAATGGGTCATTAATTGATCATGAGGCAAGCCGCCAGCGGCCGCTCCGGGCCACCAGCATGGTCAGTGCCTGGGGCATCAGACCGGAGTGGCTGTCGGGCGTGAAGCGGATCGGGCCGGAGAGCCCGTCGATCTGCGAGGTCTCGAGGATGTCGCGGATCCGGTCGCGGTCGCTTCCCGCCCGGACCACGGCGGCAGCGATCAGGTCGACCGCGTCGGCGGCGAACGCGGCGACACCCGAATAGCTGCCGTAGCGCGAGGTGTAGTCGCGGAACCACTGCTTGCGGGCCGCCTTGGCCGGGGTGGTCGCGATGACGTCGTCGATGGCCAGCGTCTGCGTGAAGACCATCTCCGCGTTGTCGGTCGCGGCGACCGCCTCCGGCGCGATGAACTGATCGCTCGCGGCGGCCGCGTCGAAGTAGAGGCGACCGCCGAAGCCGGCCGCCTTTGCGCTGGTCGCGGCCAGTTGTGCCTGATCGGGACCGGTCAGCACGACCAGGGCGTCGGGCTTCGCGTCGACCAGGGTGCCGACCGTCTGGCTGATGTCGGTGGCGGTCGGCTTGACCGAGCGGGGCGTCGTGACCTTGATGGCGGTCTTGTTCAGCTCGGCGGTCAGTGCCTGCTCGCTGCCGTTGCCGTACATGTCGTCGGAATAGACGATCGCGACCTTCTTGACGGTCTTTGTGCGGGTCAGCTCGGAAACCAGCGCAGCGGTGCTGTCGGCCGAGTTGGGGCCGAGCTTGAACAGGTAACGCCGCTCGCTGATCGGGTTCGCGACCTGATCGGACGGGGCCAGCGCGATCGTCGGGAGCTTGTCGTCGGTGATCGTCTTGATGGCGCCGACCGCGCACTGGTCGCAGTTACCGCTCACCACCGCGACCACGCTCTTGTCGGCGCCGAAGGTGCCGATGTTGCGCAGCGAGGAGGTCGGATCGGAGCGGTTGTCCTGGGTTCGCAGCGACAGCTTCTTGTCTCCGAGCTGTCCGGAAGCGTTCACTTGGTCGATGCGGAGTTGCAGTGCCCGCGCGTACGCGATGTCGACCACCGACGAGTTGTCCAGATCGGCGCCGACCACCAGGGTGTCGCCGGACCCGGCCGGGTCGTCCGAGCTGCATGCGGTCAGTCCGCCGAGCAACAGGGCCGGCGTCAACAGTGACGCCGTGACGCGACGATGAAACCTCACTGCGGGTGCCTCCAGGGGGGCGGGAAGGCGGGAACTGCCGACGGCTACGGTGTCCGGTGTGGACCCTGCCGACACGGACAGGGTGTCCGCTTTGAACGCGCCAAACCTTGCCAACGTGAAGGTCCCCGGTCAAGCGGACCCCTATCGATGTCGCGGGACGCTTGTCCCACATAATGGTTGGTATCGGGATGGTGCAGAGTTACTGAACCACTACTGGTTGTCACGCCCATGACATTTGTGCACGTCAAAGCAGTTTAGATATCCGGTTACGAATCGAGAAACGGCCTACCGGATGAACGCTCGAGAGGTTTACGGCCGTTTCCAGGCTTCCCAAAGGGACTGCCATTCTGATGAAATTCCTCGGCCGCAGGCAGTTCGCGGGCGAAGAGACACGGGGATGACCACGGAGGAGATGTCGTGAGCACCGGTTCTTCGACCCAGGTGACGCGCCGTGGTGTCTTCCCTCGCCTGCGGGACACCCGGATCCGCGCCAAACTGGCCCTCATTCTTGTCGTCCCTCTGATCGCAGTTATGGCTCTCGCCGGCGTCCGGCTGGTCGATGTCGGACAGCAGGCCTCGGAAGCCGGTCAGGTACAAAAGCTGACCAAGCTCGGGACCGACGTCTCGGAACTGGCCCAGCTGCTGCACGTCGAGCGGATGGCCGCCGCCGCCTACCTGTCCGGCCCCAACGGCAAGGTCGGCCCCTACAACGCGGCGATCCAGAACACCGACGATCACATCCAGGCCTACTTCGCCGACCGGGACGCGCTGGACAGCCCACCCCCGGCGGTGCGCGACCGGCTCAACCGGATCGATGACCACCTCCACACCATGGACGCCACGCGCAACGTCGTCTCCCAGCGCAAGGGCATCGCGGTCGCCGAGGCGGTCTCCCGCTACAGCGTCGTGATCACCGACCTGGTGTCGTACGGCGACGCGGTCAGCCAGTTCGCCGGCGACGGTCAGGTGGCCGACGGCCTGCGTGCCCTCGCCGCGTTCGCCAAGGCCAAGGCGGGCACCGCCGAGCAGGAGGCAATCGCGTACGCGGCCCGCATCGCCGGCGACAACAGTGCCGAGGAGCGCACCGCGTTCATCGCCACCCAGACCAGCCAGCAGGAGGCGCTGACCGCCTTCTCGCTGGCCGCCTCCCCGGCGCAGCAGACTCTGGTCAACAGCGTCGTCACCGGCGACGCGGTCAACCTGGCCGACCAGGTCAGCACCGAGATCAGCCGCGGTGAGGCGATTCCGCCGGCCGACGTCACCGCAGCACTCGGCGCGATCGTCGACCTGATGCGATGGGCCGAGCAGCAGCTCGAATCCGAAATCCTCAAGAAGGCGGGCGAGGAGCGCGACTCGGTCGTCCGGCAGACCGCGGTCGAGGCCGTGCTGGTGCTGCTGGTGCTGGCCGTCGCCATCGCGCTCGCCGTCGTGCTGGCCCGCTCGCTCAACCTCTCGCTGCGGCGCCTGCGTGAGGGCGCGCTCTCGGTGGCCCACCGCGACCTGCCCGAGGTGGTCGCGCGGCTGCGCGACTCCCGCAACCTGGGCGAAAACAGCGCCGAAGAAATCGTCGAGCAGGTCAAGGACCCGATCCGGCTCAACAACCGGGACGAGATCGGCCAGGTCGCACAGGCCTTCAACGTCGTACACCGGGAAGCCGTGCGCATCGCGGCCGAGCAGGCCGCCCTGCGGACGAGCGTCTCGACGATGTTCCTCAACCTGGCCCGCCGCAGTCAGTCACTGGTCGACCGGATGATCGGCGAGCTGGACACGATCGAGCGCACCGAGGACGACCCGAAGCGTCTGGCCCGGCTCTTCGAGCTCGACCACCTCGCCACCCGGATGCGCCGCAACGACGAAAACCTGCTGGTCCTGGCCGGCGCCGACTCCAGCGCCCCGCGCCGCGAGGACGCCTTGCTGGTCGACGCCCTGCGCGCCTCCCAGTCCGAGGTCGAGCTCTACAACCGCATCGAGTTCGGCACGGTCGACACCGACGTCTCGATCGTCGCGCTGGCCGTCAACGACGTCGTCCGCCTGGTCGCCGAGCTGCTCGACAACGCCACCCGCTTCTCGCCGCCCACCACGATCGTGGTCGCCGACGCCCGGCGCATCCGCGACTACGTGGTGATCCAGGTCGAGGACCGCGGGCTCGGCATGTCCGAGGAGCAGATGGACCAGCTCAACCGGCGGCTGTCCGAGCCGCCGAGCGTCGACGTGGCCGCGTTCCGGCTGATGGGCCTGGCCGTCGTCGGCCGGCTCGCCGCCCGCTACGGCATCCGCGTCGAGCTCCGGCCCAACCTCGAGGGCGGCACGGTCGCCCAGGTCACGCTGCCGAGCAGCATCGTGGTGCTGCCCAGCCGGCGCGACGCGCTGCGCGGCGGCAGCGGTGCCACCCCCGAGCTGGGCGGTCCGTCCGGCGGCTGGGACACACTGCCCGCCGGTCGCACCGCGACGGCCACGCTGCCGGCCCTCTCGCCGGCCCCGATGTCCGACCCGGACCAGCCGATGCACCCGCAGCTGCCGATGTTCCCGTCCCAGCGCCCACCGTCCGAGGTCCAGCGGCCGCCGGAGGTCCAGCGGCCGGCGGAGGTCCAGCGGCCGGCCGAGCCCCGGCGGCCGTCCGAGATCGAGCCGACGCCCAACCGTCCTCCGCTGCCGTCCCGGGCCGCCCGGGCGGGCGACGTCGACGCCTCCCTGGCCGGTTTCGCGGCGCCCACCGCGGCGATGCCGTCGGTCACCCGCGACCCGCAGGCCTTCTCACCGGCACCGCAGGCGATGCCGGTGAGCCCCGAGCCCAACGGGTGGGGTGCCGCTCTGGCCGCGATGCCGCCCGTGCCGCCTCCGCCGACCCTGGCGCCCGCCGAGGAGCGGAACGAGCTTCCGATCTTCGTCGAGATGCAGCAGAGCTGGTTCCGGCAGTACGACCAGAGCCCGGAGGAGTGGGGCATGCCCACCGCCGGCTACGCCCCACCACCCAACTCCCCGGCGTTGACCGCGCCCACGGTCACCGTCCCCGAGCAGCGGGTATCCCGATCCACCACCACCGGCGGGCCCGACCAACGCATGCCGTCGACACCACCGGCAGCTGCCGCCGCCACGGCAGCACCTCCGGTCTCCGCACCACCGGCCCCGGACGCTCTGACGACGACCGGGCAGAATGGATCGGTCCCCAAGCCGCGCCCCGCGGCCGAGGACCGTTGGAAGACCGCGGCCGACGAAGGCTGGAAGCGGGCGATGGCGGCGGCCGAACCGGCCGATGCCGGCACGACCAAATCCGGCCTTCCCAAGCGCGTACCGCAGGCCCAGCTGGTGCCGGGCGGCGTGCAGACCGGCGGACAGCGCACTCAGAACCGTCGTACACCCGACGAGGTGCGAGGACTCCTGTCCGCGTACCACCGGGGAGTGCAACGAGGGCGGACGGACGGCGTCGCCGAATCCCCCACCGCCTTCCAGGCTAAGGAGAAGGACCAGTGACCAGGCCCCCCACCATGCAGGACATGGGCTGGCTGCTCAACAACTTCGCCAACAGCGTCGCCGGTATCGCCCACGTCGTGGCGGTGTCGGCGGACGGCCTGCTGTTGGCCTCATCACGTGACCTGCCGACCGATCGCGCCGACCAGCTCGCCGCGATCACGTCCGGCGTGGTCAGTCTGACCGACGGCGCGTCCCGCATGTTCCACGCGGGTGCCGTGCAGCAGACGATCATCGAAATGGACAGCGGTTATCTTTTCCTCATGTCCATCAGCGACGGTTCGTCGATGGCCGTGCTCGCCGCGCGAAACTGCGACGTCGGGCAGGTCGGCTACGAGATGGCCCTGCTCGTCGAGCGGGTCGGTGCCGCTTTGTCACCGGCTCCGCGCGAAGTCGTCGGCCACTGATTCACCCGGCGCGACCGGTACGGAAAGGGGGTGACGGATGGGACAGTCCAATGACCCGAGGGGCAACCTCGTACGCCCGTACGCCGTCACCCGCGGCCGCACCGAACCGCGTCGGGACATACCGATCGAGGCCGTTCTGGTTGCCAGCCAGGCCGGTTTGCAGGAGGCCCGGTTCGCCGGGCATGACAAGTACCGAATCGCCGTGCTGTGCGAGTCGAAGCCCCAGTCCCTAGCCGAGTTATCGGCCTTCACGAGACACCCACTAGGTGTCATGAAGGTGCTGGTGGCCGACATGGTCGCCGACGGACTGCTGACATTGCACAGTGCCGCTCCCAAAACCGGATTCGCGGAGCGGATGGATCTGCTGGAAAGGGTGTTGAGTGGACTTCGCAAGCTCTGAGCGGGCGGGTGCCCAACCCAAGGAGATCACCTCCGCGAAGATCGTCATAGCCGGCGGCTTTGGCGTGGGCAAGACGACCCTGGTCGGCGCGGTCTCCGAGATCGAGCCGCTGACCACCGAGGCCGTGATGACCTCGGCGGGCCAGGGCGTCGACGACGCGTCGAAGGTGCCCGGCAAGGGGACGACCACGGTGGCGATGGACTTCGGCCGCATCACGATGGCCGACGACCTGATCCTCTACCTCTTCGGCACCCCGGGGCAGACCCGTTTCTGGTTCATGTGGGATGAACTGATCCGGGGAGCGGTGGGCGCGGCCGTACTGGTCGACACCCGTCGCATCGCCGACGCCTTCGCGCCTCTCGACTATTTCGAGAATCGTCACCTTCCGTACCTGGTTGCTCTCAACTGTTTCGACGGCGCCCCGCGCTACGAACCGGAAGAGGTCCGCGAGGCGCTGGCCATCCCGGCCCACGTCCCGCTGATCATGTGCGACGCCCGGATCCGTGACTCGGTCAAGGCGGTCCTGGTCGGTGTCGTCGAGCACGCGATGGCGACGCTGGTCGCCGAACAGGGCGGCCTCACCTCGGTCAGCTGACCTTTCGCCCCCGCCGCGACATCGGGATAGAAATCCAGGTGTCGTGGCGGGTCGGCGGGTGACAGGATGTCGCGCCATGAGCGATCGTCCTGAGTTCCCCGCCGATCTCGTGCTGACCACCGAGCGGTTGACGATCCGCCCGCTCGGCGATTCCGATGTGGATGCGATCGTGGTTGCCGCTCGCGACCCGTTGACGCAGCAGTGGCTGCCGTTGCCGCGGCCCTACCTGGCCGACCACGCGCGGGGCTTCGTGCACGACATCGCCTCGGCGGCCCAGTCGAGCGGCGGTGGGCTGATCCGGGGGATCGAGTCGGAGGGCCGGCTGGCCGGTGCCATCGATTTCAAGGCCACTGACTGGCGAAACGGCGAGACCGAGATCGGCTACTGGACCCATCCGGCGTTCCGTGGCCGCGGGATCATGGTCGAGGCGGTCACCGCGATGGCCCACTACGCACTGACCGAGGCCGGCCTTCAGCGTGTCGTCCTGCGGATCGCTCCGGGCAACGCGCCGTCGGCCAGGGTGGCCGAGAAGGCCGGCTTCACCCGGGAGGGCGTGGCCCGCAACGCCGGGTTCATCCACGACGGCCGGGTCGACCTGGTGATCTACTCGTTGATCCGGCCCGACGTTCTTCAACGTGAGCTCAAGCCGGCAGGCGGTAGCCGCGTTTGACGACCGTCTGGACGATGCCTGTCGAACCGAGGCCGGCCCGGAGCCGGGCGACGGCCATCTCGACGGCGTGCTCGTCGGCGCCGCGTGGCAGGGCGTGCAGCAGCGCGGCCCGGGAGAATACCTGGCCGGGGGTGACGGCCAGGGCCCGCAGCACGGCCATCGGCGCCGGGGCGAGCGGGCGCAGGTCGCCGTCGACGATCGCGGCGTGGCCGCGCAGCGTGAGCGAGTGTCCGGCCACCTCCAGCGAGAGGGCGCGCTTCGGCAGTTCCTCCACGATCGCGCGGACGAGGGCGCCCAGTCGGGCCCGGCCCGGCGTGACGACCGGCACGTCGAGGCTGCGCAGGGGAGCCGCGGTGACCGGGCCCACGCAGGCCGCGAGCACGTGCGTGCGGAAAGCGTCGAGCAGGGCCGGCCCGGCGGCTCGGAGCAGCGCCGTGACCGCCGGGGCGGCGGTGAAGGTGACCGCGTCGACCAGCCGCCCGCCGATCAGGTCGACGAGGCGGTCCAGCGGCGCCGGGTCGACCGGGGCGGCCCAGCGGTAGACCGGCACCTCGATCACCCGGGCCCCGGCCGCTTCCAGGGCCTCGACGTATTCCGGCTGTCGTTCGCCGTGCTGCTGGAGGGCCACGGTGCGGCCGGCGACGCCCCGGCCGGCGAGATGGGCGAGCATCTCGTCGGGGTCCTCGCTCTCGGGCGACCACTGCTCGCGCAGCCCGGCCGTACGCACCGCGGCGCGCGCCTTCGGGCCGCGGGCGACCAGATAGGCCTCGGAAAGTATGCCGCGCAGCGGCTCGGACAGGCCCCACGCGTCGGCCGCCTCGAGCCAGCCGCGCAGACCGATGCCGGTGCTGACCAGCACGATGTCGGGCGGGGTGTCGAGGCAGGCTCGGGTGGCGGCCCGCAACTCGGCGTTGTCGGTGATCGGCACGATGCGCAGCGCGGGAGCCAGCACAACCCGGGCCCCGCGGCTCTCCAGCAGGTCGGCCAGCTCGTCGCGGCGGTGGTCGGAGGTGCGGTGGTCGGAGGTCACACCCACCGTGTAGCCGGAGAGTGAGGCCGTCGGCTCACGCAGCCCGGCCGCGGTGATCACCGCCCGACGGATGCCCCCCGTGCGGTCGGTCATGGTTCGAGAAGTCGCGGCGTGGCCGGCCGGTCCACCGAAGGGCACGCTCGGAGTACGCCGTCCTCAGCGTCGACCCGCTCCCATGTCACGCCTGCGTTCTCCGCCATACCTCCGGCCAGCGCACGCCGCGACTTCTCCTCGCCGGATCGGCAAGCCGACCCGGCGGTCACCATCAGGTCCGTCCTCAACCCTGACGGTGGCCTCTTAATAGTGCGTCGCCGGTGCACGCCCGGGCTAGCTCGCCCGGGGCGCATCACATCGGCAATCGCACGAACGACCATGGCCGAACTGTGCCGCCGAGGGGTTTCCTCCCGGCGTCCCGCATGTTTCGAGCCTGCTAAGAGGTGTCTCCGGCTCCCGCTGTCGGGCGTGTCCCGATCGCGGGGTAGGGTGTAGGCAGGCTCTATCGAGCTGCCACCGTTTTGACATGCCGCGGTTTGACATGCCGTTTTGACCCTGCGCGGCGCGGGCGGGTATTGTTGCCTGCTGTTGTGCGGCAGCGGCTCTTGAGAAGCTGGTCGCGCCACTACGCGACTAGCGCGCGACCCCAGACCGACGAACGAGACAAGGTAATTCTGTGCGTACGTACAGCCCGAAGCCGGGTGAGATCGAGCGTCAGTGGCACATTATCGACGCTTCTGACGTCGTTCTGGGCCGCCTGGCTACCCACACCGCCACTCTTCTGCGCGGCAAGCACAAGCCGACCTTCGCGCCGCACGTCGACACCGGCGACTACGTGGTGATCATCAACGCGGGCAAGGTGGCGCTGACCGGCAACAAGCGGCAGACCAAGATCGCCTACCGGCACTCCGGCTACCCGGGCGGCCTCAAGCAGGTCCGCTACGAGGACCTGCTGACGAAGAACCCGGAGAAGGCGATCGAGCTGGCCGTCAAGGGCATGCTCCCGCACAACAAGCTGGCGCGGCAGGTCATCAAGAAGTTGAAGGTCTACCCGGGTGCCGAGCACCCGCACGCCGCTCAGCAGCCCCAGCCGTTCGAAATCACCCAGGTCGCGCAGTGACCGCAGAAGAAGGCAGCAGCATGACCGACATCATCGAGCCCGAGGTCGTCGAGACCGTCGAGACGGTCGAGGAGCCCGCTGAGACGGTCGTCGTGGTCGAGGCACCCGCGCCGGCTCCGGTCCGCGCCCCGCGTCCCGGTGACCGTCCCATCCAGACCGTCGGCCGCCGCAAGGAGGCCATCGTCCGGGTGCGTCTCGTCCCCGGCACCGGCAAGATCACCTGCAACGGCCGCGACCTCGAGGCTTACTTCCCGAGCAAGGTGCACCAGCAGCTCATCCGCGAGCCGCTCGTGACCGCCGAGAAGGCCGAGCAGTTCGACGTCCTCGCCAACCTGCACGGCGGCGGCATCACCGGCCAGGCCGGCGCGCTGCGCCTCGGCATCTCCCGCGCGCTCATCACGAACGACCCCGATGACCGCCCCGCCCTCAAGAAGGCCGGCTTCCTGACCCGTGACGCCCGCGTCAAGGAGAGCAAGAAGTACGGTCTCAAGAAGGCCCGTAAGGCCCCGCAGTACTCGAAGCGCTGATTTTGCGCCGCGTCTGACCGACGGCCGGTATCGTCCCCTGTTTTGTGGGGACCGGTACCGGCCGTTTTGGCATCCCGGCTCTACGCGAAGCAAAGATCTGCCCCCTCCCCGCTGCATTTGCTATGTGAAAGGAAGCCTCCATGGGGCGACTGTTCGGCACCGACGGCATACGCGGACTCGCGAACGGCGATCTGACCCCGGAGCTGGCGCTGTCCGTGGCGGTCGCGGCCGCCCGGGTTCTGGTCGAGAGCGACGGCAGCCATCCGCCGCTCGCGATCGTCGGGCGCGACCCGCGGGCCAGCGGCGAGATGCTCGAGGCGGCCGTGGTCGCGGGGCTGACCAGCGCCGGTGCCAACGTCGTCCGGGTCGGGGTGCTGCCCACGCCGGCCGTGGCGTACCTGGTCGCCCAGACCAGCGCCGACCTCGGCGTGATGCTCTCCGCCTCGCACAACCCGATGCCGGACAACGGGATCAAGCTCTTCGCGGCCGGCGGGCTGAAGCTGCCGGACGAGCTGGAGCAGCGGATCGAGAAGGCCATCGAGGACGGGCACGGCCTGGTCGGGCGGCCCACCGGGGCCGGGATCGGACGGGTGCACGACCTGCTCGACGGGGCCGAGCACTACATCAAGCACCTGGTCGGCTCCCTGCCGCACCGTCTCGAGGGCATCAAGGTCGTCGTCGACTGCGCCAACGGGGCGGCCAGCGAGGTCGGGCCCACCGCGTACGAGGAGGCGGGGGCCGAGGTCATCTCGATCCACGCCGAACCGGACGGCCTGAACATCAACGACGAATGCGGTTCGACGCATCTCGACAAGGTGCAGGAGGCGGTCATTCGCGAGGGCGCCGACCTGGGCATCGCCCACGACGGCGACGCCGACCGCTGCCTGGCCGTCACCGCGTCCGGTGACATCGTCGACGGCGACCAGATCATGGCGATCCTGGCGCTGGCCATGCGCGACGCCGGCACGTTGACCGACAACACATTGGTCGCGACCGTGATGAGCAACCTCGGCCTGCGGATCGCCATGAAGCAGTCCGGCATCAAGCTGCTGGAGACCAAGGTCGGCGACCGGTACGTGCTCGAGGCGCTGAACGAGGGCGGCCTGGCGCTGGGCGGCGAGCAGAGCGGGCACGTCGTGATGCCGGCGTTCGCCACCACCGGCGACGGCGTACTGACCGGTCTGCACCTGATGGCCCAGCTGGCGTCCTCCGGCAAGTCGCTGGCCGACCTGGCCGCGGTCGTGCACACGCTGCCCCAGGTGCTGATCAACGTGAAGGTCGGCGACCGGGCGGCGGGGGCGGCGGCGCCGACCGTGCAGGCCGCGGTCGCGCTGGCCGAGAACGAGCTGGGCGAGACCGGCCGGGTGCTTCTGCGTCCGTCGGGCACCGAGCCGCTCGTACGCGTGATGGTCGAGGCCGAGACCGAGGAGCAGGCCCGCGCGGTGGCCGAGCGGATCGCCGCCGAGGTCACCGCCGCGAGCCCGGTCGCCTAACCGGACAGCTTGCGCAGACGCTGGGCCGCCTCGTCGATGACCTCTTCGCGCTTGCAGAAGGCGAAGCGGATCAGGTGGCGGCCCTCGTCCGGATGGTCGTAGAAGACCTGGGTCGGCACGGCCACGACACCGCAGCGTTCGGGCAGCGCGCGGCAGAACTCGTCGCCTGAGGCGGACGACAGCGGACGGATGTCGACCGTCACGAAGTAGGTGCCGGACGACGGCAGCACGTCGAAGCCGGCCTCGGCCAGCCCGGCGGTCAGCCGGTCGCGGCGTGCCTGCAGGCCGTCGCGGAAACCGGTGAAGTAGCTGTCCGGCAGGCCGAGCGCGACGGCCACCGCGGGTTGCAGCGGCGACGCGTTGACGAAGGTCAGGAACTGCTTGACCCGCTGCACGGTCGAGACCAGCGCGGCCGGGCCGGTCGCCCAGCCCACCTTCCAGCCGGTGCACGAGAACGTCTTGCCGGCCGACGAGATGCGCAGGGTGCGCTCGGCCATGCCCGGGAGGGTCGCCAGCGGCACGTGCGCTTCGGCGGCGTCGGTGAAGACCAGGTGCTCGTAGACCTCGTCCGTCACGGCGTACGCGTCGTGCTCCTGACAGAGAGACGCGATAAGCGTGAGTTCGTCGCGGGTGAAGATTTTGCCCGTGGGGTTGTGCGGTGAGTTGAGCAGCACCAGCCGGGTGCGCGGCCCGAAGGCCCGCCGCAACTCGCCCTCGTCGAACCGGTAGATGCCGTCGGGGCCCGGGCGGAGGGTGACGGGCCGTCGCACGGCGCCGGCCAGCGTCACCGAGGCCGCGTACGAGTCGTAGTAGGGCTCGAAGACAACGACCTCGTCCCCGGCTTCGCAAAGCCCCATGATCGCGGCCGCTATCGCCTCGGTCGCGCCCGCGGTCACCACCACCTCGGAGTCCGAATCGCGGGTGAGGCCCCAGAAGCGCTGGTCGTGGGCGGCGATCGCGGCGCGGAGCGCGGGGATGCCGGGGAGCGGCGGGTATTGGTTGGCGCCGCCGCGCAGGGCTTCGGCGGCCGCCTCGAGCATCTCCGGCGGCCCGTCGGTGTCGGGGAAGCCCTGCCCGAGGTTGATCGAGCCGGTGCGGACGGCGAGCGCCGACATCTCGGTGAAGATCGTGGTGCCGAACGCGCGCATGCGTTCGACCAGCGGGTCGGTCATTTGTCCTAGTCCAAGGCGAAGTAGGTGCAGGCGGCGGTGGCGAAGCCGTTGGGGCCGGAGGCGGTCTTCTTGACCTCTTTGCCGTCGACCAGTGCCCGGCAGGTGATCGAGCCGTCGACGCTGCCGGTGCGCATCGCGATGACCGAGATCAGCGTAGGCGTCTCCATCGTGGCGGTGAACCGCCACGGCAGCCTCACATTGTCGGCCCGGGTCGGGTCGGCACCCAGCTTCGGCAGATAGATGATCTCGGCCGGTCCGTCGCCGGTCACCTCGTAGGTGACCTGGATCTGCTTGCCGGTGTCGGTCGGTAGGCCGCCGTCCGGCACGTCGGGGAAGGTCGGGTCGGTCAGCGGCTTGATCGCCTCGTGGGCCTTGGCCTTGACGTTGTGCACGATCAGGACGCCCGCGGTGCTGACGCCGCCGCAGAGCAGGAGCGCCACCGCGATCACGACGGCGATCAGGGGTGCGTTGCTCTTGCGCGGCGGCGGGGCGTACGGCTGGGGTGCCGGGTATTGGTAGCCCTGGCCGTAGTCGGGTGGGTAGCCCGGGGGCGCGTAGTTGACCGGCGGGAACTGGGTGGTCGGCGGCTGGTTCGGGGTGCCGTCAGGTTGGGGGCTCTCGCTCAACTTCTCTCCCGGGGAGGCCGCGGGTGCATTTGCCGACCGTACGTCAAAGCTGCCAGCCGCAGCTTCGCCCCCATTGGGGCATTTCGGCCATAGCGGTTGTTTCGATCAGGTCGCGTGCTCGAAAGTGTGCCTCTCGCGCATGACGGGTGATTGAATCTCCGCTACGCTGCCCCGCATGTGTGGAATCGTGGGCTACGTCGGGGGACGCCCGGCACTCAGCATCGTTCTCGACGGCCTTCGCCGCCTCGAATACCGCGGATACGACTCGGCCGGCGTCGCAGTCGTCGACGCCGGCGACCTCCTGACCGAGAAACGGGCCGGCAAACTCGCCAACCTCGAGAAGGCCCTGGCCGAGCGGTCCGGCGACGAGATCGCGGCCGGCCGGACGGCGATCGGGCACACCCGCTGGGCCACCCACGGCGGCCCGACCGACCGCAACGCCCACCCGCACCTGTCCGCCGACGGCCGGGTCGCCGTCATCCACAACGGCATCATCGAGAACTTCTCCCGCCTGCGGGCCGAGCTCGAGGCGACCGGCGTCGAGTTCACCAGCGACACCGACACCGAGTGCGCCGCCCACCTGCTGGCCGCCGAGGTTCGCTTGCTGCGTTCGTCTCAAGATCTTTCCGGTCCGGCTCTTCTCGCCGAAGCGATGCGGCGGACCGTACGCCGTCTCGAAGGCGCCTTCACCCTGCTCGCGATCGACGTCGACGTGCCCGACGCGGTCGTCGCCGCCCGGCGCAACTCGCCGCTCGTGGTCGGCCGCGGCGACGGGGAAAACTTCCTGGCCAGCGACGTGTCGGCGTTCATCGAGCACACCCGCCAGGCGATCGAGCTCGGCCAGGACCAGGTCGTGCTGATCACCCCGGGCGGCATCGAGATCACCGACTTCGCCGGTGAGCCCGCGGCCGGGCAGGAGTTCCACATCGACTGGGACGCGTCGGCCGCCGAAAAGGGCGGGTACGACTACTTCATGCTCAAGGAGATCGCCGAGCAGCCCCAGGCGATCGCCGACACCCTGCTCGGCCGGCTCTCCGACCGCGGCGAGATCGTGCTCGACGAGGTGCGCCTGACCGATCAGGACCTGCGCGACGTCGACAAGGTCTTCATCGTGGCCTGCGGCACGTCCTACCACGCCGGGATGGTCGCCAAATACGCCATCGAGCACTGGACCCGCGTCTCCTGCGAGGTCGAGCTGGCCAGCGAGTTCCGCTACCGCGACCCGATCCTCGACCGATCCACGCTGGTGATCGTGATCAGCCAGTCGGGCGAAACCATGGACACCCTGATGGCGCTGCGGCACGCCAAGGAGCAGAAGGCCCGGGTGCTGGCGATCTGCAACACCAACGGCTCGACGATCCCGCGCGAGTCGGACGCCGTGCTCTACACCCACGGCGGTCCCGAGATCGCGGTCGCGTCGACCAAGGCGTTCCTCACCCAGCTGGTCGCCTGCTACCTGATCGGGCTGCACCTCGCGCAGATCCGCGGCGTGATGTACGCCGACGAGGTCGCCGCCGTCGTCTCCCGCCTGAGCGACACCCCGGACAACCTGCGCGAACTGCTCGCCTCGATGGAGGACGTCCGCGCCCTGGCCCGCGAACTCAAGACGGCTTCAACCGTGCTCTTCATCGGACGGCACGTGGGCTATCCGGTGGCTCTCGAGGGCGCGCTGAAGCTGAAGGAACTGGCGTACATGCACGCCGAGGGCTTCGCGGCGGGCGAGCTGAAGCACGGGCCGATCGCGCTGATCGACGAGGGCACACCGGTGGTGTGCGTCGTGCCGTCGCCGGCCGGGCGGGGCGTGATGCGCGACAAGGTGGTGTCGAACATTCAGGAGGTGCGCGCCCGCGGCGCCCGCACGATCGTGATCGCGGAGGAGGGCGACGACTCGGTCAAGGCGTACGCCGACCACCTGATCTCGGTGCCGCACACGCCGACGCTGCTGGCGCCGCTGATGACGACCGTGCCGTTGCAGATTCTCGCGTGCGAGATCGCGGCTGCCCGGGGGTTGGACGTCGACCAGCCGCGCAACCTGGCCAAGTCCGTCACCGTGGAGTGATCAGACCGGTCGGTTCGAACGGCGACCTGCAGCCCACGGTAGCGGGCCACCGCGACCGGCAGAGCACCCTCGATCGCCTGGTCCGGCGTCGACATCCGACCAACCCGAAAAGCGGTTCATCGACGCCAGCCGGCCCGGCGACAACGCCCCCGGATCATGCGTATGACAGGGGCGAAGAGTCACACCGGACCGGGCGACCGAGCCGTCCCCGACCGAGGACGATCAAAAGAGCTCATTCAACCGGTCCGGTACGACAAGCTTCAGCCGTTGTCCACCGGGGGCCGCCCCAGCGTGATGGCAGCGAGGGCGTCCAGGGATCGACTGCCCGGATCCCAGTAGCCCAGGTGGCCGCCGCCCGGCCGGCTGGCGAAGACGCGGGCCCCGAACTGCGGGTCGCTGGGGTTCTCGCCGAACCACAGATGTCGCTCCGGCTCGACGACTCCGAAGCCCGCCCGGGTCAGCTCCTCGGCCAGACCGCGCGGTGAGACGGCGGCGTATTGGATGACGTCGCTGCCCGACGTCGACGACCAGACGTGGCCGGGCGGGGCGTGCAGCTGGGCGGCCGAGTTGACGCCCACGCCGGGGGACCCCACGAAGACCACCTCGTCGGCCAGGTTTTCGCCGGACGCTGCGGCCCGGCCGACCACCAGCGAGCCGTAGCTGTGGCCGACCACGGTCTGGTGGGCTGGGCCGGCCTGGTGGCCGGCGCGGAGGCCCTCCTGGAAGCGGCTCAGCGCCGGGGCGGCCCGGGTAGCTTGCCCGGCGCTTGCGGCCTCGTCAACGAAATCGGGCGCGTCGTAGTCGAGCCATAGCACAGCGCTGGTCGAGGCGGCCGGGTCCACCTCGGTCGCCCGGGCTGCCACCCGGGCCGCCCGGGTCAGTTCGCCGTTGAAGGAGGCCAGGTCGGAGGTCATGCCGGGGACGTGGGTGAGCACGTTGCCGGCGCGGTCGGGATCGCCGAGGGCGACCACCACCCGGCCTTCTCCGCTCGTGTCGAGCCGGAGCAGGTAGGCCCGCGGCCCGTCCTCCGACGCCAGCGTGTCGGTCAGCGTGTCGAGGCCGTGCTGCACCCCGTGCGCGGCGGCCGGCCTCACCCGGCGGTCGTCGAACAGGAGGCGGTTGGCGGCGTCGCGGTCGGCGGCCGGGATGCCGTCGAGCGGGGCCAGCCAGCCCGGCTCGGTGGCCAGCAGCCAGCGTTGCTCGCCCGGGGTCAGGCCGGACCACCACCGATGCACCTCGGCCGGCGTGGCGGTGCAGGACGGCCGAGCGGGCCCGGGCGGCTCGGCCGGGCCGAAGCTGAGCCCGGCAACGGCGGTGGCGTCGGCACGATCGGCGGCCGTCAGGGCGGCCGTCAGGTCGGGTGTGACCGCAGCCGATGGACCGCCGCGCAGCGTGCCGTCGTCGGCGATCGTCAGGCCGCCCCGGGCCGCCGCCGCGGCGGCCCGGGACAGCAGCGCGCGGGCCCGGTCGAGGGATGTCGCGAACTCGCTGATCGCCTGGTCGGCCTGCCAGCAGAGGACACGGAACACGGCCAGCCCGCGGCCGAGCCGGTGCAGGCGGTCGGTGGCCGCCCGGGCGGCGGTGCCGGACCAGGCGCCGGCGAAGCGTGCCAGAAGCGGTGGTAGCTCGGCGGCCAGGTGGCCGGCCAGGGTGGCCCACCGCCGCCAGGCGGCGGCGAGGGCGTGCCAGCGGCTCGGGTCGGTGGTGCGAAGGCGCAGGTAGACGGTTTCGGCTGTCATCGGGCCTGGCGCAGGCGGGCGGCGGCACGGGCGTCGGCCGCCTCGTAGGACGCGGCGGCCTCGGTGATCTGGCGGGCGGTCTCGGCCAGGTCGGCGCCGAGGCGGGTGAGTTGGGAGCGGGCGGCCGCGGCGGCCAGGGCGGCCGCGTCGACGGTGGCCCAGCGCGGGGACGGTGCGGGTGCCGGGGCCTGTGCGGCCGCGCCGGTCACCCGGGACGCGGTGCCGGACAGCGCGGCGACGATGCGGCGCAGGTCGTCGGTGTCGACCTCGAGGTCAGGGTTCATCGGCAGCCTCCATGCGGGTGGGAACGGGATAGGGCGAGGTTAAAAGGCGGGGACGGTCGGCCGGTTGCGCTTGTGGACGGCGCTGCCACGTACGGAAATTTGTGCACAGGCCTTGCGCCGCGCCGGACCGATAGGGTTGTTCCGTGATCGTGGCTGTCGGCATCGATGTCGTTCTGGTGGACCGATTCGCCCGCGCCCTCGAGCGCACACCCCTGCTGGCCGTCCGGCTCTTCACCGAGGACGAGCGGATGACCGTCTCCGGCAACCCCCGCTCGGCGGAGTCGCTGGCCGCCCGATTCGCGGCCAAGGAGGCGGTGGCCAAGGCCCTCGGCGCGCCGGCCGGCATGCTCTGGCACGACTGCGAGGTGGTCTCCGACCCCGACGGCCGCCCGTGGTTGACGGTTTCCGGTACGGTCGCCGCGGTCGCCGCGGAGCGGGGCGTCAAGCGTTGGCATCTGTCCCTCTCCCACGACGGGGGCATCGCCTCCGCGATGGTGGTGGCGGAGTCCTGAGGCAGCAAGCCTGAACTGGAGGAGACATGCGGCAGGCGTGGCGGGTTTCGGACGTCCGGGCGGCCGAGCAGGAGCTCATGGCGACGCTGCCCGAGGGTGCGCTCATGCAGCGGGCGGCGGCCGGCTTGACCCGGCGCTGCGTGCTGCTGCTGGACGACTCCGGCGGGGTCTACGGCGCCCGCGTGCTGTTGCTGGTCGGCAGCGGTGACAACGGCGGTGACACGCTCTACGCCGGTGCCGCGCTGGCCCGTCGCGGCGCCCAGGTGCGGGCCCTGCTGATCAAACCGGACCGGGTGCACCTGGCCGCGCTCTCGGCGCTGCGCCAGGCCGGCGGCTTCACGGTCGGCGAGCTGCCCGAACGCGCTGATCTGGTGCTCGACGGCATCGTCGGCATCGGAGCGAGCGGCGGTCTGCGCGAGCCCGCGATCACCCTGGTGGCCGGGCTGGCCGGCCTGCGCGGCCGGGACGGTGAGCGGCCGCCGGTGGTCGCGGTCGACGTGCCGAGCGGGATCGCGGTGGACACCGGCGACGTGCCCGGCGAGGCGGTCACCGCCGACGTCACGGTCACCTTCGGCTGCCTGAAGCCGGCCCACGTCGTCGGGGCGGCGGCCGCCCGCTGCGGCCAGATCGAGCTGATCGACATCGGTTTGGGCCCGGTGCTGCGGGGCGACCCGGCGCTGCGGGTGCCGGACGCCGGCGACATCGCCGAATGGTGGCCGCAGACGAGCCCGTTCTCCGACAAGTACAGCCGGGGCGTGGTCGGCATCGCGACCGGCTCGGCGACCTACCCCGGCGCGGCGATCCTCTCGGTCGGCGGGGCCCTGGCCGGGCCCACCGGCATGATCCGGTACGCGGGGAGCGCCGACCAGGACGTCGTCCGCGCCCACCCGTCGGTCGTCGCGGTGGGCAAGGTCGCCGACGCGGGTCGCGTGCAGGCCTGGGTGTGCGGCTCGGGGCTCGGCACCGGCGACGAATCGCGGACCGCCCTGCGCAGCGTGCTGGCGACCTCGGTGCCGGTCGTGCTCGACGCCGACGCGATCACCATGCTGGTCGACGGGCGGCACGCGGAGGACCTGCGCCGGCGCGACGCGCCCCTGGTGATCACGCCGCACGACGGCGAGTTCCAGCGGCTGGCCGGCGAGGCGCCCGGCCCCGACCGGGTCGGCGCGGCCTGCAAGCTGGCCGCCTGGATCAACGGGGTGGTCCTGCTCAAGGGTGACCGCACGATCGTGGCCACCCCGGCCGGCGAGGTGTGGGTCAACTCGACCGGCAGTTCGGTGCTGGCGACCGCGGGCAGCGGCGACGTGCTGGCGGGGCTGCTCGGCTCGCTGCTGGCCGGTGGCCTGGCCCCCGATCGAGCGGCGATCGCGGCGGCCTACGTGCACGGGCTGGCCGGTCGGCGCGCTGCCGAGGGCGGCCCGGTGACGTCGCCGCACGTGGCGGACGCGCTGCGGCCGGTGCTTGCCGACCTGCTTGCTTGAGCAACTGTCAGACCCCATCAGTAGGCTGGCAATCATGTGGCAGGCCGAGGTCCGGGTCGATCTGGACGCAATCCGACACAACGTCGAGGTGCTGCGCGCCGGCACGACCGCCGAGGTCATGGCGGTGGTGAAGGGCGACGGCTACGGACACGGCCTGGTGCCGTCGGCCCGGGCCGCGCTGGCCGGCGGGGCGACGTGGCTGGGTGTCGCGACTCTCGACGAGGGCCTCAAGCTGCGTCAGGCCGGGCTCGAGGCGCCGATCATGGCCTGGTTGCACGCGCCCGGCCTGCCGCTGCACGAGGGTGTCGAGGCCGGCCTCGACCTGAGTGCCGGCTCGGTCGAGCTGCTCGACGACCTGGTGCGGGCCGCGGGCCGCACCGGCCGCACGGCCCGGGTGCACCTCAAGATCGATACTGGGCTGTCCCGCGGGGGCGCGACCGCGGCCGAGTGGCCGGTCCTGCTCGAGGCGGCGGCCAAGGCCCAGGCCGACGGCCACATCGAGGTCATCGGCGTCTGGAGTCACCTGGTCCACGCCGACGTGCCGGGGCACGAGACGACCGATCGCCAGCTGGCCGCGTTCGCCGAGGCGCTGGCGGTCGCCGAGGGGTTCGGCGTCACTCCGCGCTATCGGCACATCGCCAACTCGGCGGCCACGCTGACCCGCCCCGACACCCACTACGACCTGGTCCGCCCCGGGGTGGCGGTCTTCGGGCTGTCGCCGGTGCCGGGTGAGACGTTCGGGCTGCGGCCGGCGATGACGGCCCGGGCCCGGGTCGCCCTGACCAAGCGGGTGCCGGCCGGGCAGGGCGTGTCCTACGGCCACACCTACGTCACCGAGCGCGAGACGACCCTGGCCCTGGTGCCGCTGGGCTACGCCGACGGCGTTCCCCGGCACGGCAGCAACATCGGACCTGTGCAGCTGGGCGGCAAGCGCCACACGATCGCCGGCCGGGTCTGCATGGACCAGATCATGGTTGACGTCGGCGACGATCCGGTGGTGGCGGGCGACGTCGCTACGCTGTTCGGGCCGGGCGACGACGGCGGCCCCACCGCGACCGAGTGGGCCGATGCCATCGGCACGATCAACTACGAGGTGGTCACCCGGTTCGGGAGCACCCGGGTGCCGCGGGTGTACGACGGGACGGCCGGGGTGCCGTCGTGAGTCCTGCGCCCCTCTCGCGGCGCCGGGCCAAGCAGGTCGGCATCGCCGGCGCCGCGGTCGGTATGGTCGCGGCCGGGCTGGCCACCGTGTTCGCCGTCGAGCGGTCGCTGGTCCGCAAGTCGCTCAACGCCCCCGGCGACCCGCACGCCGAGGAACCGTTCGAGGAGCAGCCGTTCGACGAACAGCTGACGGTGACCGCGGCCGACGGCACCGACCTGCACGTCGAGGTCGTCGAGGCTTCGCGGCCCGGTAGAAAACCGACGGTCGTCTTCGTGCACGGGCTCGCCCTCGACATGGGAACCTTCTATTTCCAGCGGCAGGCGCTCGCTTCACAAGGCGATCACCGGCTGGTCTTCTACGACCAGCCCGGCCACGGCCGGTCGAGCAAGCTGAAGTCCGGCAACTACGACATCGCGGCTCTCGGCAAGTCGCTGGCCGCCGTGCTCGACGCGACGGTGCCCGACGGCCACATCATCCTGGTCGGACACTCGATGGGCGGCATGACGATCATGGCGTTCGCCGAGCAATATCCGGAGTGGTTCGGCGAGCGGGTCACCGGTGTCGTGCTGATGTCCACCTCGGCCGGCCTGGTCGACAAGACCAAGCTCGGCATCCCGACGCTGGTCGCCCGGGCCAGCGCGCCGTTCTTCCCGCTCTGGGGCCGTGCCGCCCACCTCGGCGGCGGCACCATCGACCGGGCACGGCTCGCCTCGAGCGATCTGGCCTGGCTGCTGACCCGGCGCTACGGCTTCGGCGATGCCAAGCCGAGCCCGTCGCTGGTGACGTTCGTCGAGAGCATGAACTCCAAGACCTCGGTCGAGACGCTCACCAAATATCTGCGCACGCTCTACGACCACGATCGGACGCCCGCGCTGTCGGCGCTGCGCGGTGTGCCGGTGCTGGTGATCGTCGGCACCAAGGACTATCTGACCCCGGTCGTGCACTCCGAGGAGATCCTGAAGCACCTGCCCGAGGCCGAACTGGTCAAGATCGAAAACAGCGGCCACGTGGTGATGCTGGAGAAGGCCGACGAGGTCAACGCGGTTCTCATCCCGTTCCTGGAGAAGATCTCGTGAAGCTGGCCACCGTCGAGGACACGAAGGCGTTCGGGCGCCGGCTGGCGACGATCCTGCGCCCCGGCGACCTGGTCGTGCTGACCGGGCCCCTCGGTGCCGGCAAGACCGCGCTGGTGCAGGGCATCGGGGCCGGTCTCGGCGTGCAGGGGCCGATCACCTCGCCGACCTTCGTGATCGCCCGGGTGCACCGGGGGCCGGTGCCGCTGGTGCACGCGGACGCCTACCGTCTCGGCGACCGTCCCGACCCGCGCGGCGAGATCGACGACCTCGACCTGGACGCCTCGGCCGACGAGGCGGTGACCGTGGTCGAGTGGGGCGCCGGCCTGGTCGAGCGGCTCAACGACGAATACCTCGAGGTGCGCATCGACCGCCTCGAAGACGAAACACGCGTGATCGAACTGCTTGCCCACGGCGGCGACTGGGCGTCCCGCCTGCATCGACTGGAGACAATGTGAACCTTCCTGACCTGCTGCCGGACGAGTGGCGGGCCGAACTCTTGCCGTTCCTGGACGCTGCGGCCACCGCAGCGCTCGGTGCCTTCGTGGCTCGGGAATACGCCGAGCACACGATCTATCCCCCGATCGAGGACCTGTTCGCGGCCTACCGGCTGTGCACCCCGGCCGACACGCGGGTGCTGATCCTCGGCCAGGACCCGTACCACGGTCCCGGCCAGGCGCACGGCCTCAGCTTCAGCGTGCGTGACGGCGTACGCATCCCGCCCTCGCTGCGCAACGTCTTCAAGGAATTGGCCGAGGACCTGGGCGTCGAGGTGCCCGGGTCGGGCAACCTCACCGGCTGGGCCCGGCAGGGCGCGCTGCTGCTCAACGCGGTGCTGACCGTGCGGGCCGCGTCCGCCGCGTCGCACGGCGGCAAAGGCTGGGAGACGTTCACCGATGCGACGATCAAGGCGCTCAACGCGCGCGAGGAGCGGGTGGTGTTCCTGCTCTGGGGGTCGTACGCCCGCAAGAAGGTCGAACTGATCACCAACCCGCGGCACGTGATCCTCGAGGCGGGCCACCCGAGCCCGATGAACCCGAAGGGATTCCGTGGCGCGCGGCCCTTCAGTGCGGCCAACAAGGCGCTGGCCGACGGCGGTCGCCCGGTCATCGACTGGGACCTGAGCGCCGCGAGTTAGGGTCGTCCCGTGCTCGTTCTAGCTCTGGACACTGCTACGCCGGCCTCGACGGCCGCGCTGGTCGAGGTCACCGCCGAGGGGATCAAGGGGGTGGCCGAGCGGCGCACCGTCGACCCGCGGGCGCACGGTGAGAAGCTCGCCCCCGAGATCGTGGCGACGCTGGCCGAGGCCAGGGTGCGGCCGTCCGAGCTCGGGGCGATCGTGGCCGGGCTCGGCCCGGGCCCGTTCACCGGCCTGCGGGTCGGCCTGGCCACCGCGGCGAGCATGGGTCAGGCGCTGGACATTCCGACCTACGGCGTGTGCTCCCTCGACGGGCTCGGGCGGGCCGCCGGCCCGGGGCGGGTGCTGGTGGCGACCGACGCGCGGCGCCGCGAGGTCTACTACGCGACGTACCTGGACGGCGCACGCGTGATCGGGCCGGACGTCGCCAAGCCGGCCGATGTGTCCACGGCGATCGCGCGGGTGATCGCCGTGCACGTGGCGGCCGAGATCTCGGAGAGCGAGGCCAGGGAGTCGGCCGAGGCTCTCTCGGGTGCGGACGCCGCTCGTCAGGCCGCGGCCCTCGCGCACGCGGCGGCGGAAGAGGCGGCGGCGGCGATCGACCGCATCAAGCGGGCGCACGACGACCTGCCCGGGTTCGAAGCCGCCCACCTGACCGGCCTCGTCGACCGGGCGGCCGGTGAGGGCGCGCTGAAATACGCGGCGACGTTCGCCGTACCGGTGGAGGAACACCTGCTCTATCCGCCCGGTGCCGCCCTGGTGGCACTCGCCGCGCCGCGCATTCGCGCGGGGGCACCGAGCGAGCCGCTGACCCCTCTCTATCTGCGGCGGCCCGACGCGGTCGAGCCGTCCGGTCGCAAGCCGGTGCTGACCTGATGCGGATCGAGCGTTTCCGCTGGTGGCACATCGCCGACGTGATGCCGCTGGAGGAAGATCTGTTCGGCGAGGAGAAGTGGTCGAGCGCGATGTTCTGGAACGAGCTCGCGCAGCACAACTTCTACATCGTCGCCACCGAAAAGGAAGAAGTGCTCGGTTACGCGGGGCTGGCGGTGACGGGCGACGAGGCGTGGGTGCAGAACATCGCGGTCCGGGGCACGGCGCAGCGCCGGGGCATCGGGCGCGATCTGCTCGAGGCGCTGCTGGGCGAGGCGGCCCGGCAGGGCGTCAAGAAGACCCTGCTCGAGGTGGCTGTGGACAACGCACCCGCCCAGCACCTCTATGCCAGATACGATTTCGAGCCGGTCGGGATTCGTCGCGGCTACTACCAACCCAGCAACACGGACGCCTTGGTGATGATGCGCAATGCCTGATGAACCCCTCGTCCTGGGGATCGAGACCTCGTGCGACGAGACCGGTGTCGGCATCGTGCGCGGGCACACCCTGCTGGCCGACGCGCTGGCGTCCAGTGTGGAGCAGCACGCCCGCTTCGGCGGGGTCGTGCCCGAGGTCGCCAGCCGCGCCCACCTCGAGGCGATAGTGCCGACCATGCAGCGCGCGCTCGCCGACGCCAAGGTCACTCTGGCCGACATCGACGCGATCGCGGTTACCGCCGGGCCCGGGCTGGCCGGCGCGCTGCTGGTCGGGGTCGCAGCGGCCAAGGGATACGCCTTGGCCGCCGACAAGCCGATCTACGGCGTCAACCACCTGGCCGCCCACGTCGCGGTCGACACCCTCGAACACGGGCCGCTGCCCGAACCGGCGATCGCGATGCTGGTCTCCGGTGGACACTCGTCGCTGCTGCTGGTCGACGACCTGACCGCCGGGGTCACGCCGCTCGGCGCGACGATCGACGACGCGGCGGGTGAGGCGTTCGACAAGGTGGCGCGTCTCCTCGGACTGGGATTTCCGGGCGGGCCGATCATCGACCGTACGGCAAACGACGGTGACCGGAAGTCGATCGCCTTCCCCCGGGGCCTGACCGCGGCCCGAGACCGGGCCGCCCACCGCTTCGACTTCTCCTTCTCCGGGCTCAAGACCGCGGTCGCCCGATGGGTCGAGGCCCGCGAGCGCGACGGCGAGCCGGTGCCGGTGGCCGACGTGTCGGCGAGCTTCCAGGAGGCGGTCTGCGACGTGCTGACCGCCAAGGCGATCGACGCCTGCCTGACCAACGGGGTGAAGACGCTGCTGATCGGCGGGGGAGTCGCGGCCAACTCGCGGCTCCGGGTGCTCGCGTCGGAGCGCGCCGCGAAGCACGGAATCGAGGTTCGCGTGCCCCGGCCGCAGCTGTGCACCGACAACGGCGCGATGGTCGCGGCGCTCGGCTCCCATCTCGTCGCGGCCGGCGTCGCCCCCAGTCGTCTCGATCTGCCTGCCGATTCCGCAATGTCATTGACCGCGGTCAGCGTGACGGGATAGACAGCAATGATCGAAAGGCGGGGCTCATGATCGCGCGGATGTGGGAGATACGCGCCCTCGGCAGCGGCTTCGACGAGCTGCTGTCCTGGGTGTGCGACGTGGCGGTGCCCCGGCTCGAGGTGCTGCCGCAGCACGTGTCCAGCGAGGTCTACACGTCGACCGACAACCGCATCGTGGTCATCACGAAGTGGCGCAACACCCCGGAAAATCTGCTGGCGCCGCCGCCGAAGCTGATCGCGCGGTCGCCCCACGTCTGGGATTTCAACCCCGTCGACCGCTGAGATCGGCTAGCGGGTCACCGCGATGAAGATCGCGAGCAGGACCAGCGTCACCGCGGCGATCGCGAAGAGCATCAGGAGGTCGCCGCGGGGCCGCTCCTCCCGGGGTGGCTCGGCGGGCAGGTCATGCGTGACGGCGGCGAGGTCGTCGAGCGTCCGGGCGTCGTGCGCGAGCCGTGCTCGCTCGGCGAACTCGTCCAGCGTCAGCCGCCCGGCCCCGGTGTGCCGCTCGAGCGCGGCCACCGTCCGCTGCCGATCCTCATCCGACGCCCGAATTTCCACCGGCGCACTCTAACGCGAAAAGGCGCGCCCGAACCGGGCGCGCCTTTCGACTGTGCGTGCGATCAGAAGCCCGGGCCGTGCTGGTGGCCGTGGCCACCGTGGCTGTGCCCGTGGCCGCCCGCGGCGGCCGGCTCCGGATCGGCCGGCTTCTCGACCACGAGGCTCTCCGTGGTGAGCAGCAGCGCGGCGATCGAGACGGCGTTGGACACCGCGTTGCGGGTGACCTTGACCGGGTCGATGATGCCGGCGGCCGCGAGGTCGACGTACTCGTCGGTGGCGGCGTTGAGGCCGTGGCCCCAGCCGAGCTCGGCGACCTTGCCGACCACGACGTAGCCGTCGTGGCCCGCGTTCTGCGCGATCCAGCGGAGCGGCTCCACCAGCGCCTTGCGGACGATGCCGACGCCGATCGCCTCCTCGCCGGTCAGGCCGAGGTCACCGTCGAGCTCCGAGACGATCTGGGCGAGTGCGGCGCCGCCACCGGGGACGGTGCCTTCCTCGACCGCTGCCTTGGTCGCCGCGATGGCGTCCTCGATGCGGTGCTTGCGCTCCTTCATCTCGACCTCGGTCGCGGCACCGACCTTGATGACCGCGATGCCGCCGGAGAGCTTGGCCAGCCGCTCCGAGAGCTTCTCCCGGTCCCAGTCGGAGTCCGACGCCTCGATCTCCTTGCGGATCTGCGAGACCCGGTCGGAGACCTCGGCCGAGCGGCCGCCGCCGTCCACGACTGTGGTGTTCTCCTTGTCGACCACGATGCGCCGGGCGGTGCCCAGCATGTCGAGGGTGACCTGGTCGAGCTTGTAGCCGAGCTCGGGCGCGATCAGCTCGCCGCCGGTGGCGATCGCCATGTCCTGCAGCATCGCCTTGCGGCGGTCGCCGAAGCCGGGAGCCTTCACCGCGGCGACCTTGATGGTCTTGCGGATCGCGTTGACCACCAGGGTGGACAGGGCCTGGCCCTCGACGTCCTCGGCGATGATCAGCAGCGGCTTGCTCTCCTGCAGAACTTTTTCCAGCAGCGGGAGGAGCTCCTCGATGCTCGAGATCTTCTGCGTGGTGATCAGGATGTACGCGTTCTCGAGGACGGCCTCCTGCGACTCCGCGTCGGTGACGAAGTTGGGCGAGATGAAGCCCTTGTCGAACTGCAGACCCTCGGTGACCTCGAGCTCGGTCGCCATCGCCGAGCCCTCCTCGACGGTGATGACACCGTCGCGGCCGACCCGGTCCATCGCCTCGGCGATCAGCTCGCCGATGGTGGCGTCCTGGGCCGAGATGGTGGCGACGTTGGCGATCGCCTTGTGGTCGGCGACCTCGACGGCCTTGGCCAGCAGCGCCTTGGAGATGACCTCGGAAGCCTGGTCCATGCCGCGCTTGAGACCGATCGGGTTGGCACCCGCGGTCACGTTGCGCAGGCCCTCGCGGACCAGCGCCTGGGCGAGCACGGTCGCCGTGGTAGTCCCGTCGCCGGCGACGTCGTTGGTCTTCGTCGCCACCTCCTTGACCAGCTGGGCGCCGAGGTTCTCGTACGGGTCGGTGAGCTCGATCTCCTTGGCGATGGTGACGCCGTCGTTGGTGATCGTGGGCGCGCCGAACTTCTTGTCGAGGACGACGTTGCGGCCGCGTGGGCCGAGGGTGACCTTGACCGTGTCGGCGAGCGTGTTGACGCCGTGCTCCAGCAGGTGCCGGGCGTCGTCAGAGAAGCTGAGAATCTTCGCCATGTATTGGTCCCTTCACGCACCAACGCCCTGACCCAACGATGTGGGCCAGGGCGGTCAGCACTGTCAGTAGGTCACTTCTCGATGACCGCGAGGACGTCGCGGGCGGAGAGCACCAGGTACTCTTCGCCGGCGTACTTGACCTCGGTGCCGCCGTACTTCGAGTAGAGAACCGTGTCGCCGACGCTTACGTCGATCGGGACGCGGTTGCCCTTGTCGTCGATCCGGCCGGGGCCGACGGCGAGGACGGTGCCCTCCTGCGGCTTCTCCTTGGCGGTGTCGGGGATCACGATGCCCGACGCCGTGGTCGTCTCAGCCTCGTTCGCCTGGACCACGATGCGGTCCTCGAGCGGCTTGATCGCAACCTTGGTCGCGGTAGTCACGGGCATTTCCTCCTGGGTGCAGGTTTCGCCGGCCAGTGCTGGCCGGACTGATGCCTCATGCCACCGGGCGGGGCCGTCGTCGCGGGTGCCGGTCCGCCTGGTGCCTAACCTCCCGCCGGAAGGCGGATGGCTGGCACCCTCATGTTGAGAGTGCTAACCGCGAGGTTATGCCGGAACTAGCACTCCGTCAACCAGAGTGCCAATGTCGTCATGCCGAGGAGAATGCCTGCGTGACCGATGACTTGACCACCCTCCTGCGTACCCCCGAAGGGGTGCGTGCGCTGGCCCTGGCGGCCGAGGTGGCCGCCCTCGATCCGCTCGCCGCGGCAGCGTCGGTGCGGGCTCGCGGGGTGGCCCCGGATCTGGCGGCGGCCGCGCTGACCCAGGTCGAGTTGCGCCGTCGGGCGGTGCGGAAGTTCGGCCCGTCGGCCGGGCGGATGTTTTTCACCCGGGCGGGGCTCGAACAGGCGACGCGAGCGGTCGTCGCGGACCGGCGGGCGGCGCGCCTCGCGGCGGCCGGGGTCAAGACCTTGGCCGATCTGGGGTGCGGGCTGGGCTCCGACGCGCTGGCGGCGGCACGGGCCGGGCTTTCGGTGTACGCCGTGGAAGCCGATCCGCACACCGCAGCACTGGCCGCGGCCAACGTCGACGAGGCGGGACTGGCCGATCTGGTCACGGTCGAATGCGCCGACGCGACCACCGTCGACCTGGCCCGCTTCGACGCGGTCTTCGCCGACCCGGCACGCCGAAGGGCCGGTCGTGGCCGCGTCTTCGACCCGCGCTCGTACTCTCCGCCGTGGGATTTCGTGGCCGGGCTGGCCGACCGGATTCCCCGCACGGTGCTCAAGCTGGCCCCCGGCATCGACCACGACCTGCTCCCGCCGGGCGCCGAGGGGGAGTGGGTGAGCGTCGACGGCGATCTGGTCGAGGCCGCGTTCTGGTGCGGCCCGCTGGCCTCGGCGGCGCGCCGGGCGGTGCTGCTGCCGTCGGGCGCCGAACTGACCGGTTCCGGCACGCAGGCCGCGCCGGTCGGGCCGATCGGCGCCTTCCTGTACGACCCCGATCCCGCCGTCGTCCGCTCGCACCTGGTGGCCGAGTTCGCGGCCACACTTGCCGGGCGCCTCGCCGACCCGTCGATCGCCTACGTCTTCACCGACGAGCCGGTCGACACACCGTACGCCCGGAGGCTGGCCGTGACCGACGTGCTGCCGTTCTCGCTCAAGCGTCTGCGGGCTCTGCTGCGGGAGCGCGGGGTGGGCCGGTTGGAGATCCGCAAGCGGGGTTCGGCGCTGGAGCCGGACAAGCTGAGACGTGATCTCAAGTTGTCCGGGCCGGCTGCCGCGTCGCTCGTGCTGACCCGGGTGGCCGGCGCTCCGACCGCCATTCTGTGTCGACCGTTGTAAAGGGTCTGGCAATAGGGCAGATCACCGTGGGGAAACGGGCACGTCCGACGATCATCGCCGGTAGTAGCGTTCCGGCCATGGCGAAGAAGGCCGCCGCCGGCACCCCGGCGACCGCGCTGCTGACCGCGCAAAAGGTCGAGCACACCCTGCATCCGTACGAGGTGGCGCCCGACGCGCCCAACTACGGCGCGCTGGTGGCGCAGGCCCTGGGGATCGCTCCCGAGCAGGTCTTCAAGACGCTGATCGTGGGGGTCGACGGGTCGCTGGTGGTGGCGGTCGTGCCGGTCACCGGTGACCTCGACCTCAAGGCACTGGCCCAGGCGGCGGGGGGTAAGCGGGCGGCGCTGGCCGACCGGGCGGCCGCCGAGCGCAGCAGCGGCTATGTGCGCGGCGGCATCAGCCCGCTCGGGCAACGCAAGCGGCTGCCGACTGTCATCGACGACTCGGTTACGGTACTGACCAGGATGTATGTCTCGGCCGGCCGTCGCGGTCTCCAGGTCGGCCTCGCACCCGGTGATCTGATTCGGCTGACCGAGGCAGTTACCGCCCCGATCCGGACATAGACGGCGAAAGTCGCGCTTGATCCATCGGCCGTTACGACAACGTTACGCGTCGAGAGGATCTTTCTCCCGAGATCGGTCGAGAACGGGCGCGCGAGTGACTTAGCGTAACTTTGTGGCCCACCACCAGCGAATGTCCGGGACCGGTTTCGGGCTGAAGATCGAGTCGGATTCCCCGCATCACGGCCGTGTTGCCGGATTGTTATGGCCGGTTACGAGTTCGCCCGGCAACACGGCTTGTGCGACGGGCGGCGACAGGAATACGTTGCCGGGCACAACAAACTAGCTTGTGATCTAACCGCGGCACGGGAAGTGACACTCCCGGCAGCGCACAACATCGAATCCGATCGAAGCCCCGGATTTACCCGAAAGGACACAATTAATGCGTAAGGGATTGTTCGCCCTTGCCGCGGTCGGCTTGCTGGCCACCGGCGGCATGGCCGCCTGTGGCAAGGACAAGAGCAACGACACGGGCAGCGGTGGCGGCACGAAGTCGGGCGGCAAGCAGGTCGGCATCATCCTCCCCGACACCAAGAGCTCGCAGCGGTGGGGCACGGACGACCCGAAGTACCTGAAGGCGGCGTTCGACGCGGCCGGCGTCACCTACGACATGCAGAACGCGCAGGGTGACAAGCAGCAGTTCCAGACGATCGCGGACAGCATGATCTCCGAGGGCGTCAAGGTTCTCATTACCGTGAACCTGGACTCCGGCACCGGTGCGGCCGTGCTCGCCAAGGCCAAGCAGGCGGGTATCGCCACCATCGACTACGACCGCCTGACCCTGGGCGGCGGCGCGAACTACTACGTGTCGTTCGACAACGTCAAGGTCGGCCAGCTGCAGGGCCAGGGCCTCGTCGACTGCCTGAAGGCCAAGAACTACACCAAGCCGGTCGTCGCCGAGCTCAACGGCTCGCCCACCGACAACAACGCGACCCTGTTCGCCCAGGGTTACGACGGCGTGCTCAACCCGCTGTACGCGAACGGCACCCTGCAGAAGGGCCCGAACCGTTCGGTTCCGGACTGGGACAACGCCACCGGCGGCACCTACTTCGAGCAGATGCTGACCCAGAACAAGAACATCAAGGGTGTTCTGGCGGCCAACGACGGTCTCGGTGGCGCGGTCATCGAGGTCCTCAAGAAGCAGCACCTGAACGGCCAGGTCCCGGTCACCGGCCAGGACGCCACCGTCACGGGTCTGCAGGCCGTCCTCGCGGGCGACCAGTGCATGACGGTCTACAAGGCCATCAAGAAGGAGGCCGACGCGGCCTCCGGTCTGGCGATCGCCCTGGCGAAGAACCAGAAGCCGACCACGGCGACCGGCACCACCACCGACCCGCAGACCAAGGCGACCATCCCGTCGGTCCTGCTGGACCCGGAGTCGATCACCAAGGCGAACGTCAAGGACGTCATCGCCGACGGCTTCGTCACCAAGGACCAGATCTGCACCGCGGCGTTCGCCAAGGCCTGCACGGACGCGGGCATCAGCTGACTCTCCAGTGACGGGCTAGTCCCGCATCACGGCTGACAACGGCGCCGCTCACGCCCACCGGGTGTGGGCGGCGCCGGAGTTGGGTCGGCACCACCCCCCTCTCGCCTGTGGCGGAGCCACGACGACGACCCCGGTCACTAAGCGAAGGAGATCCATCCGTGGCCGCGACACCCCTTCTGGAACTTCGCGGGATCGACAAGAGTTTCGGTCCCGTGCAGGTTCTGCACGACGTCTCGCTGAGCGTCTATCCCGGCGAAGTCACCGCCCTCGTCGGCGACAACGGCGCCGGCAAGTCGACGCTGGTCAAGTGCGTCAGCGGTATCTACAGCATCGACTCGGGCTCGGTCACCTTCGACGGTAACCAGGTTGCGGTCCACACCCCGCGTGACGCCGCCGCGCTGGGCATCGAGGTCGTCTACCAGGACCTCGCGCTCTGCGACAACCTGGACATCGTCCAGAACATGTTCCTCGGCCGGGAGAAGACCCGCGGCATCGTCCTCGACGAGCCGACCATGGAGCAGATGGCCGGCGACACGCTGGCCAGCCTCTCGGTCCGGACCGTGAAGTCGCTGCGCCAGCTGGTGGCCAGCCTCTCCGGCGGCCAGCGGCAGACCGTGGCGATCGCCAAGGCCGTGCTCTGGAACTCGCGGGTCGTCATCCTCGACGAGCCGACCGCCGCGCTCGGTGTTGCGCAGACCGCCCAGGTGCTCGAGCTGGTCCGCCGGCTCGCCGACAACGGCCTCGGCGTCCTGCTGATCTCGCACAACATGAACGACGTCTTCGCGGTCTCCGACCGCATCGCCGCGCTCTACCTCGGCCGGATGGCAGCCCAGGTCAAGACCACCGACGTGACGCACTCCCAGATCGTCGAGCTGATCACGGCGGGCCGGAGCGGCAACATCGGGCTGCCGCCGGAGAAGCCCGCCGACGCGGCCATCGACATCACGCCCGGAGGCGAGCAGTGAGCACCACGACCACTACGACCACCGTGGGTGGAATCAAAGTCGTCAAGCCGACGGTTCAGAGCCACATCCGCGATTACTGGGGTCGCGTCCGCGGCGGTGACCTGGGCAGCCTTCCGGCCGTTCTCGGCCTGATCGCGCTCTGCATCATCTTCGCCGTCACCACGGACACCTTCACGAGCAGCCTGAACGTCGGAAACCTGTTCAACCAGGGCGCGCAGGGCATCTTCATCGCCATGGGCCTGGTCTTCGTCCTGCTGCTGGGCGAGATCGACCTGTCGGCCGGTTTCGCCAGTGGCATGTCCGGCGCGGTGATGGCCGTGCTGCTGACCAACCACGGCCTGCCCGCGTACGTTGCGATCCCGGCCGCGCTGCTCACCGGCGTGGTGAGCGGTTTCGTGCTCGGCTTCCTGGTCGCCAAGGTCGGCATCCCGTCCTTCGTCGTGACGCTGGCCGCGTTCCTCGGTTTCCAGGGCATCCTGTTGCTGCTCGTCAAGGGCGGCACCCTGATCGCGGTCCGTGACAAGTTCACGCTCTCGCTGAACCAGAACAACCTGTCGGTGACCTGGAGCTGGGTCCTGGCCGCGGTCATCATCCTGCTTTTCGCGGGAGTGCAGTTCACCAACGCCCGCAGCCGCCTGTCGCGTGGCCTGGTCTCCGACCCGTGGGGCATCATCGCCGCGCGGATCGTCGGCCTGGCCGTCGTGACGATCGTCGGAACCGCTCTGCTGACCCAGGAGCGTGCGATCAACCCGGCGATCAACTCGCTCAAGGGCGTGCCGATCGTCGTGCCGATCGTCGGCTTCTTCTACGTGCTCTGGACCTTCGTCCTCAGCCGCACCACGTTCGGCCGGCACATCTACGCGGTCGGTGGCAACACCGAGGCGGCCCGCCGCGCCGGTATCCCGGTCGACCGGATCCGCATCTCGGTCTTCGTGCTCGGTCAGCTGATGGCCGCGGTCGGCGGCATCATCCAGGTCAGCCGGGCGGCCTCGGTCGACCCGAACACCGGCGGCAGCAGCGTGCTGCTCTACGCCGTGGCCGCGGCCGTCATCGGCGGCACCAGCCTCTTCGGTGGCAAGGGCAAAATCATCAATGCGGTGGTCGGTGGTCTCGTGATCGCCGTCATCAACAACGGTATGGCCCTCCTGAACGTCTCGGACGGCGTCCGTTACATGGTCACCGGCATCATCCTTCTGGTCGCGGCCAGCGTCGACGCGCTGTCGCGCCGCAGGGCGGCTGCCACCGGCAACCGATGAGCAAATCGAACCCGGGTGTGGGGGCGGCACGCTGATGCGGGCCGGCCCCACCCAGGAGGAGATTCGCCGGCACAACCTCGGGACGCTGCTTCGCTACGTGCACGTGCACGGAGCGACGTCCCGGGCGGAACTCACCACCCGGCTCGGGCTCAACCGGAGCACCATCGGCGCCCTGACCGCCGAGCTGACCACCGCTGGGCTGGTCAGCGAGGCGGCACCACGCGAAACCGGCCGGGCCGGACGACCGTCACTGGTCGTCCGGCCCGAGTCGTCCAAGGTGTTCGCGTACGCGCTGAGCATCGAGGTCGACCGGCTGCGCGCGGCCCGGGTCGGCCTCGGCGGCCGCATCCTCGACCGCCGGGAGACCGACCGGCCGCGCGGCATGCAGGTGCTCGACGCGGTGGAGCCGCTGGCCGAGTTCGTCCACGAGTTGCGCCGGGAGGCACCCGACGACAGCCGTTACGTCGGCACCGGCGTGGCGGTCGCGGGCATGGTGCGGCGAGTCGACGGTGTGGTCCGGCTGGCACCGACGATCGGCTGGGTCGAGGAGCCGGTCGGTGCCGCGCTGCGCACCGAACTGGGCTACCTCGGCCCGCTCACGGTCGCCAACCACGCCGACGTGTCGGCCCTGGTCGAGCACGCCCGGGGCGCGGCGATCGGCTGCGACAACGTCATCTATCTGCACGGCGACGTCGGGGTCGGCGCCGGCATCATCGCCGACGGCCGGCGGATCTCCGGCCACGGAGGGTACGGCGGGGAGGTCGGCCACATGGTCGTCAACCCGTACGGCCGGGAGTGCAGCTGCGGGTCGCGCGGCTGCTGGGAGACCGAGATCGGCGAGGCGGCGCTGCTGAAGTACGCCGGGCGGACCGACCGGAGCGGCCGCGACGCGGTGCTCGACGTGGTCGATGCCGCGATGCGCGGGGACAGCCAGGCCCAGTTCGCGGTGCGCCAGGTCGGCGAGTGGATCGGCTTCGGCGTCGGCAACCTGATCAACATCTTCAACCCGGAGGCGGTGATCTTCGGCGGGACGATGCGTGACATCTACCTGGTCGCCGCGGCCCAGATCCGTAGCCGGCTCAACGCGATCGCGCTGCCGGCCTGCCGGGAGCACATCCGCCTGCGTACGCCCGAGCTGGGCCCCGACGCGGCCCTGATCGGTGCGGCCGAGCTCGCCTTCGAGCGCCTCCTCGAGGACCCGCTGCTCGGCTGAGCAACCGGGCCGTCCGGACCGCTCGGCGCGCGCCCGCCGACGCCGGCTGCGAGCTTTCTTACGAGGTGCTTGCGTCTATCGCCGATCGCGCGGCGTCGCGAGACGATGGGGTCGTGAAATCTTCCCTGCGTGCCGGGTTCGCCGGGGTGGCGTCCGCGGCAGTGGCGCTCGGGGTGGCCGAGGTCGTGGCGGTCCTCACCGGGCCGCTGTCGGCGCCACTGCTGGCGGTCGGCGGAGTGGTCGTCGACAACGTCCCCGGGCCGGTCAAGGACTTCGGGGTGCAGGTCTTCGGCGTGCACGACAAGACCGCCCTGATCACCGGCACGGCTCTGCTGCTGGCGGCGTACGCGTTCGTGGTCGGGCTGATCGCGCGGCGGCACTGGCGGGTGGCGCTGGTCGGGATCGCCCTGTTCGGGCTGGTCGGCGTCGCGGCCGCGATGACCCGGCACGACGCGTCCGCGCTGGCCGCCCTGCCGTCGCTGATCGGGGCCGGCCTGGCCGTCCCGGTGCTGCGTTATCTGCTGGGCGTCGCCGAGCCGGCGCGGGCGGACGGCCCGGAGGCCGACGGCGGCACCACCGACGAGACGGGACGCGGTTCTGCGGTTGGCCCGCGGGACACCGCGTACGTTCTGGAAAGCCGCCGCCGGTTCCTCAAAGCCGTCGGTGTCGCGGCCGGTGTGGCCGCGGTGAGCGGCCTCGCCGGCCGGTTCCTGACCTCGCGGCAGGCGGTGACCGAGGCGCGTGATGCGATCCGGCTGCCGGTGCCGCGGGAGCCGGCGCCGACGCTGCCGGCCGGGGTGCAGGTGCCCGGCGCGTCGCCCTACGTCGTGCCCAACCACGACTTCTATCGGATCGACACCGCGCTCTACCCACCTCAGGTGGACCCCTCGACCTGGCAGCTGACCATTCACGGGATGGTCCGCAACCCGATCACGATCACCTGGGAGCAGTTGCTGCAGCGCCCGATGATCGAGCGCTACGTGACGCTGACCTGCGTGTCCAATGAGGTAGGCGGCGATCTTGTGGGTAACGCGCTCTGGCTCGGCACGCCGATCAAGGCGCTGATCGAGGAGGCCGGTCCGCTGCCCGGCGCCGATCAGGTGATCCAGCGTTCGGTGGACGGCTGGACGTGCGGTACGCCGACCGCGGCGTTGCTCGACGGGCGGGACGCCCTGCTCTCGATCGGCATGAACGGGCAGCCGCTGCCGATCGAGCACGGCTTCCCGGTGCGGATGGTGGTGCCGGGGCTGTACGGGTACGTCAGCGCCTGCAAATGGATCACCGAGATCGAGCTGTCCCGGTTCGCCGACTTCGACGCGTACTGGGTGCCGCGCGGGTGGTCCCAGCAGGCGCCGATCAAGACCGAGTCGCGCATCGACACACCCCGCGACGGCTCCAAGCGGAAGGCCGGCACGGTCATGGTGGCCGGGGTGGCGTGGGCCCAGCACCGGGGGATCGGCAAGGTCGAGGTGCAGATCGACAACGGGCCCTGGGAGGTGGCGACACTCGCCGCCACGGTGTCCAGCGACACCTGGCGGGAGTGGAGCTACGCATGGCCGGCCACCCGCGGTAAGCACAGTGTGCGAGTTCGGGCGACCGACGCCACCGGAGAAACCCAAACCAGTGAACCGGCCGACCCGGCGCCCGACGGGGCCAGTGGATGGCACACCATCCAGGTCCAGGTCGATTAGTTGAAGGCCGCACTAGCGGTCCGTCGGGATTACGCAAGTCGCTCATACGGTGGCTTGCATGTCAGCCGATGCGGTTGTTGAAGAACCGCGGAACAACTCGACACGATCCCCCGACGGGGACCGTGTCGTCAGCTGTGTCGTGATGCCGCGCGATGGCCGGCGTCAGGCGGCCGGTGCCTGCCTCTGTGCCGGAACGGCCGACTTGTGGGGCCGGCCGAGACGGGCCTCGAGCCGAGCAAGGTCAACACGTCCGTGAGAACGGTCGGCGAGGTCCTCCCAGCCGACGGCGAGCAGCCGCAGCCGCTCCGCTTCGCTGAAACCTCCCCAGACCCCGTACGGTTCACGGACTGCCAGGGCGTGCGCCGCGCACTCCGCCCGCACCGGGCAGGCGGCACACATCGACTTGGCTTTGGCCTCACGGCGGTTGCGGGACGATCCGCGCTCGCCGTCGGGGTGGAAGAACTGGGCGGTGTCGCGGCCTCGGCAGAGGCCGAGACGCTGCCAGTCCCACAGGTCGGCGATGGGCCCGGGCAGTCTGCGAACGTTCGACATCAAACACCCTCCTCCCGCGCGGCACCGCGGTGTGTCGTCATGAGGGGCCTTGCTCAGGCCTGTCGCGGTGTTACCCCGGTGATCGGCGGCTCACACGCACCATCTCGATGTCTTCGGCTGTCGTATGACATCGGGCAAGCAACTGATACCGATCTTTCCCATTTTTTCCATCTAAAGCGCGTAATGCTGCGGCCCTCGCGTGATCTCCTCTGAGAGAGAAGGAGGATCACTGTGCGTACCGTCCTCGTGTGCGTCCGTACCCCGCTGGCGGCCCAGACCGTCGCGTCCACCGCGGCCCGGCTCGGCATGACCGGCGTCGTCCGGACCGCGGTCAGCGAGACCGAGGCCATGATCCGACTGGCTGAACGGCCGGCCGAAGTGGTCCTGGCCGACACAGCCGTGACCCGTCCCGACAGCGTCGGATTCACCCGGCGCGTACTAGCCCGCGCCCCCCAGGCGCAGGTCGTACTCTTCGGCGCCGAAGACCCGCGCGTCGCCGCGGCCGCAGTCGCCGCCGGCGCCCGCGGCGTAATCCGCGGCGTCGAACACGACCTGGTCAGCGTCGTCGCCAAAGCACTGCTCCTACTCCTGCTCCCGGTACGCCCCCAAGGCATGCCGATCAACGGCGCCAACGCCCAACCCGCCGCGGTCGCCGGCGGCGCCCGCAACACCAACTCGGCCGCGGCCCGCCAGGCCTACCAGAACGGCATGCCGATGGGCTCGCCCAACGCCGCCGCCGTACCCGCCATGCTGCCGAACTCGCCGATGGTCCCGGCACAGCGCGGCGACGCACCGATCGACCCCCTCACCGGACGGCCCATGGTGGCCTGGCCCGGGAACGAAACCCAGGTAGGAGTAGCCGACCCGGCCCCGGCCGGACGGCGGCTCACCCTCACCGAACGGGAACTGCAGGTACTCCGGGGAATGGCCGACGGGAAGAGCAACGCCGAGATCGGTCGGGAACTGTTCGTATCCGAGGACACTGTTAAGACTCATGCTCGGAGGTTGTTCCGGAAGTTGGGGGCTCGCGACCGTGCACATGCGGTGGCGGCTGGGTTCCGGGCTGGGCTTGTTGCTTAACGGTTTTTGGGTGGTTTGGTTTGGTTTGGTGCGTAGCGCTGGGCGTGGCTGGCGTTGGGACGTGGCTTGGCTGGGTAGTTGGCGCTGGACGTGGCTCGGCTGGGTGTGTGGCGCTGGGGCGTGGCGTGGCGTGGCGTGGCGTGGCTGGGCTGGGCTGGGTGCATTGCGCGGGCGACGTGGCTGGGGCGGGTGCTAAGCGCGGGCGACGTGGCTGGGCTGGGTGCACGCGGCTGCTGTGTTTGCTGGCTCCGCTTCGCTCCGCGGGCAATCGCCCCTTTGGGGCTGATGACTTGGCTCGTGGTTTTCTGACGCCAGCAAAACCCGCTGGCGGCAGAAAACCGCGGGCCAAGTCATCAGCGGGGCGATTGCGGGTGCTGGAGTGGCTACGGGGCAAACGTAAGTCGTGAGGCTGTTGCGGGGGTTGGGCTTGGTGGGGGCGGCCAGGGCCACGGCCACGGCCAGGGCCAGGGCCAGGGCCGGGCTTTGCCGGGGCTGGGCCCTGCGAGCGCCGGGGCTGGGCTTTGAGCGGGGCGGCTTCCCGAGCGCCGGGGCTGAGCTTGCCCGGGCGGCTTGGCGAGCGCCGGGGCTGAGCTTGCCCGGGGCTGGGCTTTGTAACGGTCGGGCGGCAGCCTGGGTTTGCGGCGGCTCTGTGTGGGCGGGTGGGCCGGGCGCGGCTGGGGTCGGTGGGGTGGTTAGGGCTGGTCTTCTTCGGTGCCTTCGGCCAACGTGTCGTGTACGCCGTCGGCGTAGCCTCGGGCGTACTCCCACGTGACGTAGTGGTCTGGGTCGGGGTCGTAGGCCGGCTCGTGCACGCGGGGGCGGCCGCTGGTCAGCAGGTGCCGGAGATTGCCGCGGAGCAGGTCCCAGTCGAAATAGTGCGGCTCGTGGCAGTCTTCGCACTCGATCACTAGCCCACGGATGCCCGCCGGGCTCAGCAACGCCTGATAGATCTCCAGGTCGGAGAGATCCTCCAGGACGTCCTGCCGCTCGGTGTCGGTCAGCGGTTCGGTCTCGTCGTCCTCTGGGAGGTCGTCGAGTCCCGCGGCCGGGTCGGCGGGGTCGCCGTTGAACGGGTCGATCGGCTCTTCTTGCACCCCCTTACCGTACCCACCTCCGGTAGGTGTGCGCTGGCCCGCACGTGCTGTCCGCCGCAGCAGGGCGGAGCGGGGCGATGGGTAGGATGAACACTCCGTCTTTCTGCAGTTAGGGATGCCCAGTGCCAAGTGAGTATGGGGAAACTGAGTCCGCCCGTTCTGAGTCGGCTCGCACCGTGCCTCTCGGCCTGACCTTCGACGACGTGCTGTTGCAGCCGGCCGAATCGGACGTCGTGCCCAGCCGGGTCAACACGATCACCCGGATGACCCGCGGCGTCGAGTTGTCGATTCCGCTGCTCTCGAGTGCGATGGACACCGTCACCGAGGCGCGCATGGCGATCGCCATGGCCCGGCAGGGCGGCATCGGTGTGCTGCACCGCAATCTCTCGCTGGAGGACCAGGCGTCCCAGGTCGACCTGGTGAAGCGGTCCGAGTCCGGCATGATCACCAACCCGATCACCTGCAGCCCCGACGACACCCTGCAGCAGGTCGACCAGATGTGCGCGCGCTACCGCATCTCGGGTCTGCCGGTGGTCGACGCGCAGGGCGTCCTGGTCGGCATCGTGACCAACCGCGACATGCGGTTCGTCACCGACACCAGCGCCAAGGTTCGCGAAGTCATGACCAAGATGCCGCTGGTGACCGCCCCGGTCGGGGTGCACAAGGAGGAGGCGCTCGCGCTCCTTTCCCAGCACAAGGTGGAGAAGCTGCCGCTGGTCGACGAGGGCGGCCACCTGCGCGGGCTGATCACGGTGAAGGACTTCGTCAAGTCCGAGCAGTACCCGAACGCGACCAAGGACCCGCAGGGCCGCCTGCGGGTGGCCGCGGCGGTCGGGGTGGGCGACGACTCGTACAAGCGGGCCCGCGCGCTGGTCGACGCCGGCGTCGACGTGGTCATCGTGGACACCGCGCACGGCCACCAGCGGGCGGTGCTCGAAATGGTGTCCCGCCTCAAGAAGGACACCGCGGTCGACATCGTGGGCGGCAACATCGCGACGTTCGCGGGGGCCACGGCTCTGGTCGAGGCGGGCGCCGACGCGGTCAAGGTGGGTGTCGGTCCCGGCGCCATCTGCACGACCCGGGTGGTGGCGGGGGTCGGCGTACCGCAGATCACCGCGATCATGGAGGCGTCCCGGGCCTGCCGCCCGGCCGGGGTTCCGGTGATCGCCGACGGCGGCATTCAATACAGCGGTGACATCGCCAAGGCGATCGTGGCCGGCGCCGACTCGGTGATGCTGGGCAGCCTGCTGGCCGGTTCCGAGGAGAGCCCCGGCGACCTCATCTTCATCAACGGCAAGCAGTACAAGTCCTATCGGGGCATGGGTTCGCTCGGTGCGATGCAGTCGCGCGGTCAGGCCAAGTCGTACTCGAAGGACCGTTATTTCCAGCAGGATGTCAACGAGGACAAGCTCGTCCCCGAGGGCGTCGAGGGCCAGGTGCCCTACCGCGGCCCGCTTTCCCGGGTGGCGCACCAGCTGGTCGGCGGCCTGCGGGCGGCGATGGGCTACACCGGTGCCGAGACCATCCCCGACTTGCAGGAGCGTGGGCAGCTCATCAGGATTACCGCTGCGGGCCTCAAGGAAAGCCACCCGCACGACATCCAGATGACTGTCGAGGCCCCGAATTACCACTCCCGCTAAAAGCGAGCGCTAAGAGGGCTGAGAAATATGCGTGACGTCGTGGAGATCGGTCTCGGCAAGACCGCTCAGCGCGGTTACCACCTGGACGACATCGCCATCGTCCCGAGCCGGCGGACCCGCGACGTGGACGACGTGTCCACGGAGTGGCGGCTCGACGCCTACCCGTTCAAGATCCCGTGCGTCGCGCATCCGTCCGACGCGACCATGAGTCCCGATTCGGCGGTCGCCCTGGGTCGTCTCGGCGGCCTGGGCGTGCTCAACGCCGAGGGCCTGTGGACGCGTTACGAGGACCCGACCAAGGTCCTGGAGGAGCTGGCCTCGCTCGACGAGGACGCCGACGCGACCAAGCGTCTCCAGGAGGTCTACGCCGAGCCGATCCGCCCCGAGCTGATCGCCGAGCGGGTCCGGACGATGCGCGACGGCGGCATCACCGTCGCCGTCCGGGTCTCGCCGCAGCACACCCTGGCGCTCGCCCCGGTCGTGCTCGACGCCGGCATCGATCTGCTGGTCATCCAGGGCACGCTGGTCAGTGCCGAGCACGTCTCGGTCACCGACGAGCCGCTCAACCTCAAGGAGTTCATCGCCGACCTCGACCTTCCGGTCATCGTCGGCGGGTGTACGGACTACAAGACGGCCCTGCACCTGATGCGTACCGGCGCGGCCGGAGTGATCGTGGGTGTCGGCGCCGACGAGTGGTCGACGACCGACACCGTGCTCGGCATCCGGGTGCCGATGGCGACCGCGATCGCCGACGCGGCGGCCGCCCGTCGTGACTACCTCGACGAGACCGGCGGGCGCTACGTCCACCTGATCGCCGACGGCGGCATCTCGACCAGCGGTGACATCGCCAAGGCGATCGGCTGCGGCGCCGACGCGGTGATGCTCGGCGAGCCGCTGTCGCTGGCCGAGGGCGCGCCCGCCGGCGGTGCCTGGTGGCACTCGGCGGCCAGTCACCCGTCGCTGCCGCGGGGCGGGTTCTGCATCGCGGGCGAGCCCGACGGCACGCTCGAGGAGCTGCTGTACGGCCCGGCCAACCGCCCCGACGGCCAGCTCAACCTGTTCGGCGGTCTGCGCCGGGCGATGGCCAAGTGCGGTTACCGCGACGTCAAGGAGTTCCAGAAGGTCGCGCTGGTCCTCGACCACTGAGGCCGGGCGGCGTGCGACGGGTGGTGCGGGCGGCCGCGGTGCTGGCCGCCCTTCTGCTCCTGGGCGCCTGCTCGGGCAAGCCGGACAAGCCGGTCGACTCGCAGGCGTTCGTCGACGGTGCGAAGGGCATCGGCGATTCCTATTTCCCGACGGCGGGCAACGGCGGCTACGACGTGGCCGGCTACGACCTGGCCCTGAAGTACGACCCGAAGTCGGGGCAGTTGGACGGCACGGCGACGATCACGGCGACCGCGACCGAGAACCTGAAGCGGTTCAATTTCGACCTGGCCCACCTCGGCGTGCGGTCGGTGACCGTCGGCGGCGGCGCCGCGAGGTCCGATGTGGACGGCGACGAGTTGCTGGTGACGCCCCCGAAGGGGATACGCCGCGGTGAGAGGATGACGGTCGTCGTCGCGTACGGCGGAAAGCCGCAGCAATTGCGCGATCCCGACATCGGTGGGGGTGGCTGGCTGCGCACGTCGGACGGTGCGCTCGCGCTCGGCCAGCCGCAGTCGGCGAGCACCTGGTACCCGGTGAACGACCACCCGGCCGACAAGGCGACGTTCAAGCTGGCCATGACCGTGCCGGACGGCCTCGACGTGATCAGCAACGGGGTGGCCGGCCCGCGGCCGAGCAGCGGCGGCTGGACGACCTGGAACTGGTCCGAGGCCTCGCCGATGGCCAGCTATCTGTCCACTGTCGTGATCGGACACTATCGGGTCGCGTCGTCCACCCACGACGGCAAACCGATGGTGATCGCGGTGCCGGCCGGGGTGCCGGCCGACGGTCCCGCCGCGACCTCGGTCGGCCGCACCGGCGAGATCGCCGACTTCCTGGCGAGCCGGTTCGGGCCCTATCCGTTCGACGCCTACGGCGCGATCGTGGTCGATGACAGCCGGATCGGCTACGCGCTGGAGACCCAGACCCGGCCCGCCTATGCCTCGTCGTTCTTCCACGACGGCCCCGACCTGACCGTGGTCGCCCACGAGTTGGCCCATCAGTGGTTCGGCGACAGCGTGGCACTCGAACGCTGGAAGGACATCTGGCTCAACGAGGGCTTCGCGACCTACGCCGAATGGCTGTGGACCGAGCACTCGGGCGGGGCGACCGTGGCGGAGTCGTTCGACCGGGCGTACAACGGTTTCCACTGGGGTGACCCGCCCGGCGACCCGGGGGTGTCCCGGCTCTTCGGCGACGCCGTCTATCAGCGCGGCGCGATGACGGTCTATGCGCTGCGCCAGGCGATGGGCGACGCCGCCTTCGGCCGGCTGCTCACGACCTGGACCAGCACTCATCGGGACGGCAACGGCACCACCGCCGAGATGAGGTCACTGGCCGAGCAGCTGTCCGGCCGGAACCTCGATGCGCTGTTCCAGGCCTGGCTCTTCGGCCGGACCAAGCCGCCGCATCCCTAGTGGTTGACCAGTTTCTTGTGGGCGGCGAGGAACGCGGCGACCTTGTCCTGTGCGACCGCCTTGAGGAACGCCTTGCCGTCGGACTTGAGGGCCTCGCCGCGGTAGGAGCCGCCGCTGCCGACGCCGGCGCCGGGCAGGCCGACCATGGTGATGCCGGACGCGGTCAGGTTGCGCAGGGCGTACGCGTATTCCAGAGGGGTGCGCCCGCCCACATCGACCAGTGACTTGCCGAGCGCGCCGATGATGCCCTGGAGTTTGGCCGAGTCGCCGCCCAGGTTCTGGGTGAGCGCCTTGGTCAGGATCGCCTCGACCAGCTGGCGCTGGTGCCGCTGCCGGTCGTAGTCACCGTTGGGCAGGCCGTACCGCTGGCGCGCGTAGTCGATCGCCTGCCAGCCGACGAAGTGGCGCTTGCCCGGCTTGTAGACCGCCTGCGGACCGGTGTAGTCGCCGCCGCCCGACTTGAGCGGCCGCAGCGAGCCGTCCGGCTTGCGGTGGTGCGACTTGACCGTCTCGTCGACCGTCATGTCGATGCCGCCCAGCTTGTCGACCAGCTTCGACAGGCCGCCGAAGTTGAGGATCGCGCCGGCCTGGAACGACTTGATGCCGGTGTAGTTGCTCAGCGTCCTGGTGAGCAGTTCGTAGCCCTGCGGCACGTTCGTCTTCTTCGAGCCGGGCACCCGCGACCCGCGGCTCATCGCCTCGGTCAGCTTGTAGGTGCCGCCGCCGAAGCCGGCCTTGCCGAACGCCGGCATCTTGACCAGCAGGTCGCGGGGGAGCGAGTAGAGGTACGCCGTCTTCAGGTCGGGCTCGACGTGCAGCAGCATGATCGCGTCGGAGTGCGGTTCCCAGTCGGGGATCGTCACGCGGGTGTCGACGCCGAGGATCACCAGGTCGAGCGGGCCCTTGATGTCGGCGCCGGGCGACGGTGGCGGGGTGGTCGGCGCGGCCGAGGTCGGTGCCGCGGCGGCCGGCTGCCCCGCGGGCTTCTTCGAACCCGAGGAGTGCGAACACGCGGTGCCGGTGGCGAGCAGCACCATGACCACCGCCCCGCCGATCGAGCGTCGCAACTTCGAAGTCCGCATGGCGGCACAGTAAATGACCGTTTCCAGCGGCACCAGAGCCGCAACCGCGCGCCCACCAAGACTCAACCCGTCGATTCCGAAGGTGGGGAGGCAGGCCGAAGCGACGGGGGAGCGGGATATGCGCGTACGGAACATGGTTTTGGGAGCCCTTGCGGCAATTGCCGTCACGCCGGCCCTTCCCGCTCATGCCGCCACCGCTTCGCAGACCTTGATCGTCGGCCTCAGGGCCGCCGATCGGAACGGGCCGGCCGGCGCCGAGGACCTCCCCGGTACGGGGGCCGTCACCGTTGACGTGCCGCGAGATCGTCTCGCCGACGCGTCGCGCAAGCTTGCCGCCGACCCCAACGTCGCCTACGTCGAGCCGGACCACGTCGCCCACGCGGCCGCGCTGACTCCGAACGACCCCGGCTACGCCGGCCAGTGGGGTGCCGTGCAGACCCGCGTCAACGAGGCCTGGTCGTCGGTGCGCGGCGCGAGCCGGGTCGTGATCGCGGTCGTCGACACCGGCGTGACCGCCACTCCCGACCTGGCCGGACGGGTGCTCGACGGCCACGACTTCGTCAACAACGACGACGACCCGCGCGACGACAGCGGCCACGGCACGATGGCCGCCGAGGTGGCCGGGGCCAACGGCTACAACGGTGCCGGCATCGCCGGTGTCTGCTGGGCCTGCCGGATTCTGCCGGTCAAGGTGCTGGGCAAGGACGGCAGCGGCAGCTACAGCGACATCGCCGAGGGCATCCGGTACGCCGCCGACCGGGGCGCCAACGTGATCAACCTGTCGCTGAGCGGCACCGACGACAGCCGGTTGCTGCGCGACGCGGTGGCCTACGCGACCGGCAAGGGTTCTCTGGTGCTGGCCGCGGCCGGCAACGACGGCTCGAGCACCCTGCACTACCCGGCCGCGGTTCCGGCCGTGCTCGCGGTCGGCGGAGAGACCAGTACCGGCGCCCGCTACCCGTGGTCCAACTACGGCAGCTGGGTCGACGTGACCGCACCCGGGTGCAACCCGTCGCAGGCCCTGAACGGCTCGATCGAGCAGTACTGCGGCACGTCGTCGGCGACGCCGTTCACCGCCGGGGTGGCGGGCCTGCTGGCCTCGACCGACCCCGCGCCGTCGGCGGCCACGATCCGGGCCGCGCTGGCCGCCTCCCGGGTCGGCTCGACCGGCCGGATCGACGCCCTGAACGCGCTCAACGCGCTGCCGTACGCCGGTGACAAGACCGCGCCGGCCCTGGTCTTCGCGACCGTTCCGCACGTGACCCGGGGGATCGTCACGGCCACGGTCGCCGCCTCCGACCAGCACGGTGTCGCCAAGGTCCAATTTTATGCCGGCGGCCGGCTCGTCGCGACCGACACCACCGCTCCCTACTCGCTGTCGTGGAAGGCGACGGCCAAGGGTGTGGTCGCTCTGCAGGTGCGCGCGTACGACCGGGCCGGTAACGCGGCGGGCACCGCTCGCGGTGTGAAAATCTGACCCTCGGTAAACTTCGGCCGGTGACTACCCCGCGTCCCGTTCTCGTCGTCGACTTCGGCGCACAGTACGCCCAGCTGATCGCCCGCCGCGTCCGTGAGGCGCGGGTCTACTCGGAGATCGTGCCGCACTCGATGCCGGTCGCCGAGATGCTGGCGAAAAACCCGGCCGCGATCATCCTGTCCGGCGGCCCGTCCAGCGTCTACGAGGCGGGCGCGCCCGGGCTCGACGCCACCCTGTTCGACAACGACGTGCCGGTCTTCGGCATCTGCTACGGCTTCCAGGCGATGGCCCAGGCGCTGGGCGGCACGGTCGCGCACACCGGCTCCCGCGAGTACGGCCGCACCCTGTTGACCGCCCAGGGCGGCACCCTGCTGCGTTCGCTGCCGGCCGATCTGCCGGTCTGGATGAGCCACGGCGACAGCGTCGCGGTCGCGCCGCAGGGCTTCGCGGTCACCGCGTCGACGCCGGGCGCGCCGGTCGCCGCGTTCGAGGATCTGAACAGCAGGCGGGCCGGCGTGCAGTTCCACCCCGAGGTGGCGCACACCGAGCAGGGCCAGGAGATGCTCAAGCGCTTCCTGTACGACATCGCCGGCCTCGAACCGACCTGGACGCCCACCAACATCATCGAGGACCAGGTCGCGGCGATCCGCGAGCAGGTCGGCGACAAGCAGGTGATCTGCGGTCTGTCCGGCGGCGTCGACTCGGCGGTCGCCGCCGCACTCGTGCACAAGGCCATCGGCGACCAGCTGACCTGCGTGTTCGTCGACCACGGGCTGCTGCGGGCGGGCGAGGCCGAGCAGGTCGAGAAGGACTACGTGGCGGCCACCGGCATCCGGCTCAAGGTGGTCGACGCGGCCGACATCTTCCTTGGGCACCTGGCCGGGGTCATCGACCCCGAGCAGAAGCGCAAGATCATCGGCCGGGAGTTCATCCGGACGTTCGAGGCGGCGGCCCGTGAGCTGGACGCCGAGCGGCACATCGAGTTCCTGGTGCAGGGCACGCTCTACCCGGACGTGGTCGAGTCGGGTGGCGGCACCGGCACCGCCAACATCAAGTCGCACCACAACGTCGGCGGGCTCCCCGACGATCTCCAGTTCGCGCTGATCGAGCCGCTCCGCACGCTGTTCAAGGACGAGGTGCGGGCGCTCGGCGCCGAGCTGGGGCTGCCCGAGGAGATGGTCCAGCGGCAGCCGTTCCCGGGTCCCGGCCTGGCCATCCGCATCATCGGCGCGGTCGACCGGGGCCGGCTCGACATTCTGCGCGCCGCCGACCTGATCGCCCGCGAGGAGCTGACCGCGGCCGGGCTCGACCGCGACGTCTGGCAGTTCCCGGTGGTGCTGCTGGCCGACGTCCGCAGCGTCGGCGTGCAGGGCGACGGCCGCAGTTACGGCCACCCGGTCGTGCTGCGCCCGGTATCGAGCGAGGACGCGATGACGGCGGACTGGTCGCGCCTGCCGTACGACCTGATCGCCCGCATCTCGACCCGCATCACCAACGAGGTGCGCGAGGTCAACCGGGTGGTGCTCGACGTGACGAGCAAGCCGCCGGGCACTATCGAGTGGGAGTAGGTACCTCTTCGGGGATCAGGAACCACATGAGGGGGTAGGCGAGCAGCGCCGCACCCCAGGTGGCCGCGGCGAGGATCGCGAAGCCGACCCGGATCAGCACCGGGTCGACGCCGAAGTAGCGGCCGAGGCCGCTGCAGACGCCGGCCACGATCCGGTCGTCGAGGGGCCGGCGGAGTAGCTTGTACGCGGTGACTGTCATGCCTCGATGGTCGCCGCGGACGGCCCCCGACGACCTCGGTGACCGCCCGGATACCGACCCTGATTTGTGGATACGCCCGGTAATGGCCCGACTGCGTGGTGTCCGACGCAACGCTCTGATCTGCGGTTACGTTCTGCGATCAGTCTGTCAGGAATTTGACAGACGTTTTCTGAAGGTAACGTAAACCGGGCAGAATGCCGCCGTGACCCCCGCACTCGAACCGCTTCGCCGGATCGCCGCGTACGCCGTCGCCACCGATGACGACGGTCGTGTCCTGTTGGTCCGGGCGTCCAGTCGCTCCGGCACTCCGGGCGTCTGGTCGCTACCGGGCGGCGCCGTCGACCACGGCGAGGACCCCAACCACACCGTCGTCCGGGAAACCGCCGCCGAGACCGGGCTCTCGGTGGCCGTGACCGGGCTGCGCGACGTCCTCGCGGACATGCGCTCGCTGCCGCACCGCGGCGTCACCATCCACACGGATCGCCTCATCTACACCGTCTCCATCCGCGGCGGCAATCTCGTCGACCGGGTCGGGCACCCCACCGACCTGGCCCGCTGGCACACGATCGAGGAGGCGTCCCGCCTCAAACTGCGGACCTTCGCGGCCGCCGCACTCGGTCTCGACACCTCGGCCGGCGACCTGCGTCCCGAGATCGCCCCGGACTTCCCGTCCTTCTACGCCTACCCCGGGCCGGACGGGCTGCACCGCGCGCAGCGCTTCGCGGCGTACGCGATCGCCACCGACCCGCACGACAACCTGCTGATGACCCGCATCGCCCCCGGTTACCCGGGTGCGGGCCGCTGGCACCTGCCGGGCGGCGGCACCGACTACGGCGAGCAGCCGGGCACCGCCCTCATCCGGGAACTCGTCGAGGAGACCGGGCAGGAGGGCCGGCTGATCGAACTGCTCGGCGTGGCCAGCCACCGGGACGCGGCGTCGCTCGGCCCCGAGGGCTATCCGATCGACTGGCACGGCGTGCGTGCCTTCTATCGGGTGGTCGTCGACAAGCCGACCGAGGTCGTGATCAAGGATGTGGGCGGATCCACGTCGGAGGCCCTCTGGATGCCGTTGGCCCAGGTGGCGGCCCTGTCCGAGGACGAGGTGACGGAAATTACGGCCGAGGCGCTGCGGAAGGCGCAACTAATCTAGGGCGATGAAGATCAGACGGGTCGGCTCCTACGGGATCTGCCGGAACGCCGACGGCCGGGTGCTGCTGGCCCGCAATTCGGACCTCAGCGAGTTCCCCGGGCAGTGGACATTGCCCGGGGGCGGCGTCGAGCAGGGCGAGCACCCCGACGACGCGGTCGTCCGGGAGTTCGCCGAGGAGACCGGTCTGTCGGTGCTCATCGACACGCTCCGCACGGTGACCGCCGACGTGGTGCGGCTAGCGACCGGGCCGCTGGAACACACAGACCGGTTGGTCTACGACGTCTCGGTCATCGGCGGCTCATTGCGAGCCGAGACCGGCGGCACGACCGATCGAGTTGAGTGGATCCCCTCACAGGAGCTCGCCGGACTTTCCCTGATGCCGTTCACGGCCTATGCGCTCGGCCTCACGGACTCGCCGCCTCCGGCGACATCGTCCGACGAGCCTCTCGCTCGCCCGGAGCGGGTCCAGCGCTTCGGGGCGTACGCGGCGGCCACCGACCCCGATCGGCGGATCCTGCTCACCCAGATCAGCGAGGGCTACGGCGGCGCCGGACTCTGGCACGTGCCCGGTGGTGGCACCGACCACGGGGAGACGCCTGAGCAGGCGCTCCACCGCGAGTTGTACGAGGAGACGTCCCAGCGCGGCCGGGTGACCGGTCTGCTCGGGGTGTCGCATCGCTACGACCCAGCGGCCCTCGGCCCCGAGAAGCGGCCGATCGACTGGCACACGATCCGCATTCTGTTCCGGGTCGAGATCGACGTGCCGACCGAGGCCGTGATCACCGAGGATGCGGGCGGCTCGACCTCGCAGGCCGGCTGGTTCACGCGGGACGAGATCGACAAGCTGGAGTTGACGGAGCTGGCCCGCGCGGCCGTGGAGGAGATCGATAGTGAAAAGACGCGTTAAACTTGCCGCACGAAGAAGGTTCACGCGACTAACCAGCTGAACTTCTCAAAACTGGGCATGGAGGACGCAGCGCACCCTTACCGAGGGCGCCATCTGATGTCTCGCCAAGGCCGTTCGGCTGTGCGATGGTGTAACCCGCCATTCCCCCGCGTCCGTCTCAACAACGGGCGACACCCCCAACAACCCGCCGCAAAACCCAGCCGGTGGACCGTCCGATCCCCATGGAGGAAGCAAGTGCCGAGTACCCCTTGGCGCCGGCGGCGTACGACGGATAGTCCCCGTCCCGCCGGGCGTCGTTGGGCAGGCCGGTTGCGCCGCGGCGGAAGCATCGCCCGGCAGGCCCTGCTGGTGCGGGTGGGCCGCCGATCCGGAGGAGACTCCGGACGCGCTGCCACCGCCACCCGGGCCGAGGTGATCTACACGGGGCCGGAAGTCGTCACGCCCCGTCCGACCCTCCCGACCGGCGTACACATGGCAGCCTCCGCCCCGGCCATCGCGGCCTCGGTCGTCGAGGCCGAAGCGGCCGTCTCCCTGCTGCCCGGCGAGCACACGGTCGCCCGACGGCTCCGGTTCGCGCTGGTCAACGGCTGCACCCTGGCCAGCCTGGCCCTCGGCCTGGTCGCGATCTTCCTGGCGATGCACGGCGAGGTGCGCGGCGCGGCCGCCTGCCTGGTCGCCTGCGTGGCATTCGACGGCCTCGACGGCGCGCTCGCCCGCAAGCTGGGCGTGTCGAGCCCGTTCGGCGCCCAGATGGACTCGCTGGCCGACATGTGCTCGTTCGGTCTGGCCGCCCCGGTGGTCGTCTACTCGTCGCTGGCCCATGAGGTGCCCACGGCCGCGGCGATGGTCGCCTGCATCATGGTGGCCGCGTGCGCCGCGATCCGGCTCGCCCGGTTCAACGTCTCGCCCAAGGACGGCAAGTTCTTCTGCGGCGTGCCCACTACGATGGCCGCGGCTGTGCTGGCACTCACCGTGCTGATCGACCTGCCGCTGCCCGGCTTCGCCGTGCTCGGTGGGGTGGCACTGCTCGCCTTCGCGATGGTGTCCAGCTTCCCGTACGCGAAGCTGGCCCGCCTGCTCAAGCTGCCGCCGTGGCTGCTGGCGCTCCCGCTGGTGGCCGCGTTCGTCGACGCCCGGCTCACCTTCGTCGCGGTCGTCGCGACGTACCTCATGAGTGGCCCGATCATGTGGGCGCGGGACAAGCGCGCTTGAGCTAGGCGGCTCCGCTTCGCTCCGCGGCAATCGCCGGTAGGGGGCCGCTCCGTCAGGGGCGGCCTTCCTGTCGTTGCGTTCAGATCCAGCGGGCGATGACGGTCGAGCCGCCGACGACCTTGTCCTGCACCGCGACCAGCGACTCGGCCTTGTCGGCGGGCAGGTAGACGTCCGTGCGGGAACCGAAGCGGATAAGGCCCATCCGCTCGCCCCGGGCGACCAGCGTGCCCACCGGCACCCGCTGCACGATGCGGCGGGCGATCAGGCCGGTGCGCTGGGCGACCACAACCGTGCCGCGCTCGGTGTCGAGCACGGTGTATGCCGCGACGTTGTGCTCGGCGGCCGCCGTCATCGCGTTGGCGTACCCGCCGTCCTCGACGAAGTAGTCGGCCACCCGGCCGGCCACCGGCACCCGGTTGACGTGCACGTCGAGCACCGACAGGAACACCGCGATGCGCAGGAACTCGCCCGGCCCGAACCGCTCGTCGGTCATCCGCTCGACCGACAGCACGCGGCCGTCGGCCGAGGCCACCACCGCGGCCGGGTCGGACGGGGCCTCGCGCTCGGGATCGCGGAAGAACGCCGCCACCGGAGCCGCGGCCAGCGCGGGCAGCAGCCAGAGCTTCGACTTCGGGCGGGCGATGCGGGCCACCGCGGCCAGGCCGAGCGCGATGCCGGCCGCGGCCACGCCGTTGGAGTCGAGGTGCATGCCGCGGGTGACCGGCACGCTGGACGGCCGGTAAACCGGGGAGAGAGTGCTTGCCACCTGCGGCGACGCGGGAGTGAAACGCAGCTTGTGCACGCGCAGCGGCGGCTGGTTGCGGACGACCAGGTCGGAGCCGACCCCGAACAGCGCGCTCTGCCGGAACAACTCGGCCGCGGCCCCGCCCGTACGCCCCGGGAGTGCCGGCGTCGCGAGGGTGACCACCGCACCGTCGGTGAGGTATTTGCCCACCCGGTCGAGCAGGCCCCGGACCTCGTCGGTGGTGCCGGTCACCGGCTCACCCACGATGACCACGTCGGCCGGCTGCGCCTCGTCGAGCGAGTCGACGATCTTCACCCGGTCGGCGATCCAGCTGCCGAGGCCGTCGATGTGGTCGCGGAGCAGGTCGGCGGTGCTGCGCTCGCCGGCCACCAGGGTGAGCGTGTCACCGGGCAGCAGCGCCTCGACGGCCGAGGCCACCACGAGCGAGGCGTGATCGGCGCCGATGACCAGGGCGGACGTCGCCACGTTGGGCCGGGCGAACTCGGCGGTCAGGGCACGCGCGGCGATGGGGCCGACGCCGGCGACGGGCGCATTGGACACGGCGGGAAACGGGGTCATGCCGTCGAGCATAATGACGCCGCCCGCAGACCATGGACCTGCGGGCGGCGTACGAGGTGCGGGCGGTCAGTCGCGGTCGGCGGATCCCGGCTTGGCGTCCGGGTGCTGCCGCTGGAAGCTCTCCGCCGGGTCGTCCAGAAGTTCCCGCACGATCGACGCGTGCATCTCGGGCGGCAGGTCGCCCGGGGTCCCGACCGGCTTGGGCGCCTCGGTGGTGGTGGTCGCGGTCACGTGCACCGGCTCGGGGGCCTGGCGGCCCGAGCGGATCGCCCCGAACAGCCCGATCACGCCGAAGAGGATCAGTGCGCCGGCGATCAGCCAACCGACGGCCGGCAGGTGGACGTTGACCACGCGCGAGACCGCCCACCAGAGCGCGACCAGCAGGAAGATCACGCCGAAGCTCAGCGAGACGCCGTCGGTGCGGTGCGGCTTCATCGGGCCACCTCCAGGTTTCCGGTGTCCATCTGCAGGTCGAGCTTGAGCGTGCCGCCGCCGGCGCCGTCCGGGCCCTGGTCGGAGATCGTGGTGTCGACGTTGTGGTCGTTGAGCTCCTGGCCCAGGATCACCGCTCGGCCGTTGTCGAGGTGCACCGTGGCGGTGGTGTCGACGTTCGGCGGCAGCAGGACCTTGAGCTGGCCGAACCGCATGGTCGCGGTGACCGTCTGCTGCTGGCCGGTGAAGTTCACGTCGCGCAGGTCGAGCGTCGCGTTGCCGGCCGTGAAGTCGTAGCGGTCGGCCACTGCGGCCAGGGTGCCCGGGCGGTAGACGCTGTTGCCGATCTGGCTGCCGTACCGCTCGGCGCTGCTGGTGACGCCCAGGCCGATCGAGAGGAGCACGGCCAGGAAGATCAGCCCGCGGGCCCGGCCCAGCCAGGCACCGAGGATCAGGCCGAGCGCGACGGTGACCAGGGCGGCCGCGAAGTACGCCGAGATCGCGATGTGGGCTCCGGCGTTGTCGAGCACCGCCATCAGACCGATGACGACCACGACCGCGAAGAAGGTCAGCCGGCCGAGCTTGGAACGCTCCCGGGGCGGCTTCGGCGGGCGCGGCGGCTGCTGCGGTGGCCGCGGTGGCTCGTAGGACTGCTGTCCGCTCGGGCCCCACGGTCCGTGCGGCGCGAACGGCGGCCGGTAGCCCTCGGCCGGTGGGGCCGACGAGTAACCGGGTGTGGCCGGCGGCTCGGGGATCAGGGGAGCGGTCACCGGTTCCGCGGTCGCCGTGCTCGCGGCCGGCGCAGTGAACTGCGGCGCGGCGAACGACGGCGCGGTGAACCGGGCCGTCTCAGATGTCGGACCCGCAGGCGGCGGAACCGGGCCCGGGCCCGCGGCCGCCGGAAACGTCGCGGCTTCCGGGGACGAGGACGAGCCGCTCCGCTTGATCAGCAGAACCGCACCCAGGATGACGGCGGCGGCCAGCACGGCCGCCCGGGCGCCGTCGTGCACGATGAACGCGAACGAGAGCACCGCGGCGGCACCGAGCACGACCACCGAGAGCGGCGCCATGCCCGAACGGCCCTTGCCGAGCAGCGACTCGACCGGCGAGGCGGTGTCGCCCTCGGCCGGGATGATCAGCCACCCGATCAGGTAGAGAAGGACGCCGGCCCCGCTGAGGATGCCCAGCACGGCGAGCAGCACGCGCCAGAGGACCGGGTCGGTGTTGGTGGCCCGGGCCAGCGCGGCGCAGACGCCGGCGACGTATCGGCCCTGGCGGGGCCGCACCAGCTTGTCGCGGGAGAACCCGGGGCCGCCGAGGTTGGTCATCCACGGCGGCATGTTGTTGGCGCCGGGCGGCGGAGGGGGCGGAGGCGTGGCGTCACCGGCCGGTGGCGCATCGGCCGACGGGGCACCCGTCGGTGGGGTATCGGCCGGTGGGGTATCGGCCGGTGGCGCGTCGGCCTCCGGGATGCCGCCGGCGGGGGGAGTCCAGGCCGGCGGCACGTCGGCTGCCGGCATCTCCGTCGGCATCTCCGTCGGCGTCTCCGCCGTCGGCATCTCCGCGGTGGGCTCGACCCGGGTCGCTTCGGCCTGGGTCGCTTCGGCCTGGGTCGCTTCGCCCTGGGTCGCTTCGGCCTGGGTCGCCCCGGTTTGTGCCGCCTCGGTCTTGATCGCCTCGGTCGGGAGCGCCTCGGTGGGTGTGTCGGAGTCGGGCGTGGCGGGGACCGAAGGCGCCGGTGCGTCCTGCGACGGACCGGACGGGCCCCGCGATTCGGCAGCTTCGTCGTTCATGACATCGATCCTGGCCGCGACGGCACCCGAGTTGCTTCCGGCGCCGACCCTGAGGCCACCCTGAGATCCTCGGCTACCGATCCTCGGGGAAGTTCCCCGTGGCCCAGCGCCCCCATACGTGTGACGATCGGTGTATCCGACCGAGGAGGAGCCATCACCGCCGCCGCCCACCCGCCTGTCCGCCGGCTGTACCGGCCGCGTGACCACCGGATCATCGCCGGGGTCGCCGCCGGGCTGGCCGAGCATCTGGGTCTTCCCGTGCTGGCGGTGCGCATCGCTCTCGTCGTCCTCCTCGGTTTCTCCGGTCTCGGCCTGCTGCTCTATGCCGCGTTCTGGGCCGTGCTCCCGCAGCAACAGCTGACGGGTGCCGAGGCACCTCGCCGCCGCGAGCTCGGCATGCTGCTGCCGTTCGCGGCCATCGGCCTCGGGGTGATTCTCCTGCAGGCGCTGGTCTTCCGCGACAACGTGGCGGGGACCGTCGGCTGGCTGATCGCCGTGATCGCGGTCGGCGCCGGCATCATCTGGCATCAGTCCGACCCCACCCGGCGGGGTCAGCTCGGCGCCGGTCGGCTGCCCCAGGCGCCCTGGCTGGCCGCCGTGGTGGCCGAGAGCGACCGCCGCGCGTTCCTGCTGCGCTTCGTCGGCGGCGGCGTGCTGGTCGCGACCGGCATCATCGGCGTGGTCGCGGTCTACACCCCGACCACCAACTTCACCGACGTGATCAACGGCGTGATCTTCGCGCTGGTCGGGCTCGTCGGTGTCGGCGTGGTCGCGGCGCCGCTGCTCTGGCGCATGTTCAACCAGCTGCGGACCGAGCGCGAGGGTCGCATCCGGGAGCAGGAGCGGGCCGAGGTGGCCGCCATGATCCACGACCAGGTGCTGCACACGCTGGCGCTGATCCAGCGCAACTCGGCCGACATCAAAGAGGTGCAGCGGCTGGCCCGGGGCCAGGAGCGCAGCCTGCGCAACTGGCTCTACAAGCCCACCGCGTCGCCGACCGAGCGCTTCGCGGCCGCCCTCGAGCAGGCCGCGGCCGAGGTCGAGGACACCTACGCGATCAGCGTCGAGACCGTGGTGGTCGGCGACACCCCGTGCGACGAGGGGGTCGCCGCCCTGGTCGCGGCCGCCCGGGAGGCGCTCGTCAACGCGGCCCGGCACGCCAAGGTGCAGACCGTCTCGCTCTACGCGGAGGTCGAGGCCGACGAGCTGAGCGTGTTCGTGCGCGACCGCGGCGCCGGCTTCGACATCAACGGCGTGGAAGAATCACGCCACGGCGTCCGAGGGTCGATCATCGGGCGCATGAAGCGACACGGCGGGCGAGCCGAGATCCGGAGCACGCCGGGCGAGGGCACCGAGGTCCGCCTCACGCTCCCGGCCACCCGAGACAGTGTGACGAGCGGGAAGGAGACCGCACGATGACCGAACCCATGGGTGCGACCGACGGCGGGCGGCTCAAGGTCTTCCTGGTCGACGACCACGCGATGTTCCGCGCGGGAGTGCGAGCTGAGCTGGGTGCACATGTCGACGTGATCGGCGAGGCCAGCTCGGTCGCCGAGGCAGTCAGCAAGATCGGCGCGCTGGAGCCCGACGTGGTGCTGCTCGACGTGCACATGCCCGACGGCGGCGGCCGCGCGGTGCTCGACGCGATGCGCCGCAGCCACCCGCACATCCGCTTCCTCGCCCTCTCGGTGTCGGACGCGGCCGAGGACGTGATCGGCCTCATCCGGGCCGGCGCCCGGGGCTACGTGACCAAGACGATCTCGCCCGACGAGCTGGCCGCCGCGATCAGGCGGGTGGCCGACGGCGACGCCGTGTTCAGCCCGCGGCTGGCCGGCTTCGTGCTCGACGCGTTCGCCTCCCGGCCCGACGTGCCGGTCGCCGACCCCGAGCTCGACCAGCTCACCAACCGCGAGCGTGAAGTGCTTCGCCTGCTCGCGCGGGGTTACGCCTACAAGGAGATCGCCAAGGAGCTGTACATCTCGATCAAGACGGTCGAGACCCACGTCTCCAACGTGCTGCGCAAGCTGCAGATGAGCAACCGCTACGAATTGTCACGGTGGGCGGCGGATCGGCGGCTTGTCTGACCTCGATCGACGCGGTCGTCACGCCCTGTCCGTGATCCGTTCCGCTCCGTCGACATTTCCGAGCTGGGCCAGATTTCCGCAGGTCAAGGCGGACATGAGCGTCTAACCAAGACGGCCCGTGGTGGGTTACCCTGCCCCGGTCTGGCTAGTATCGGCTTGGTAACGGGGCTCGGGGCTGCCCGTCTCTCTGTGTCACAGTGGCAGCTGCTCGCACACCCCCCTGTGAGCCCCAAGAGGAGGCAACCTTCCCATGCTCGGGAAACGCCCGTGGAAGATGGCGGTCGGCGTGGCCGCCATCGCTCTGTTGGCCGCCGGCTGTAGCAGTGGTTCGTCGGACGACACCGAGGCCCTGCCCAACAGCGTCGTTATCGGCGTCGGTGAGCCGGAGCACCTTCTCCCCACCGACACGACCGAGGCCAACGGCTCCGAGGTTCTCGCCTCGCTCTACTACCCGCTGGTCAAGTTCGACTCGAAGAACGAGCCCCAGCTGGTGGCCGCCGAGTCGATCACGCCGGACAAGACCAACAAGACCTGGACGATCAAGCTGAAGCCGGACTTCACGTTCAGCAACGGCGAGCCGGTCACGGCCGACAACTACATCAGCGCGTGGAACTACGGTGCCTACGGGCCCAACGGCCAGCTTGCGGGTTACTACTTCGCCCGCATCCAGGGCTACGCCGCGATGCAGCCGGTCGACCCGGACGGCGACGGTCCCGAGAAGGCGAAGGCGCCTACCGCGACCAAGCTCAGCGGCCTGCAGAAGGTCAACGACCTGACGTTCAAGGTCGTTCTCTCCGAGCCGTTCGCGGGCTGGGAGGCGGTCATGGGCTACGACTGCTTCTACCCGCTGCCCAAGGCCGCGTTCTCCAGCCCGGGCGTGATCGCCAAGGGCTTCGAGGACGCGCCGATCGGCAACGGGCCCTTCAAGATGAAGGGCAAGTGGGAGCACGACCAGCAGATCCAGGTCGAGAAGGTGGCCGACTTCAAGGGCCAGGTGCCCAAGGTCGACGCGATCACCTGGCGCATCTACCAGGACCTCGGCGCGGAGTACGCCGACCTGGTCGCCGGCAACGTCGACGTGCAGACCCAGATCCCGGTGGAAAACCTCTCCGCCGCCTCGGCCGACCTGGGCACCCGCTTCCAGAAGAGCCCCAACTCGCTGTTCCAGTTCATCGGGTTCCCGCTCAAAGACCCCCAGTTCAAAGATCCGCGCGTCCGCCGGGCGATCTCGATGGCGCTCAACCGGCAGGAGATGACCGACCAGCTCTCGCTCGGCTCGCAGTCGCCGGCGACGTCGTTCGTCTCCCCGGTGGTCGACGGTTACCGCCCCGACTCCTGCGGCGAGAACTGCCTGTACAACCCGACCAAGGCCAAGCAGCTCTACCAGCAGGCCAACGGGCCCCGGACGATCACGGTGACGTACAACACCGACGGTGGCTACAAGCCGTGGATCGACGCCATGTGCAACCAGATCAAGGCGTCGCTGGGCATCAACTGCGTCGGTCACGCCGAGGCGAAGCTGCCCGACGTGCTCAAGAAGGTCGAGGCCGGGGAGAGCGTCGGCCTGATCCGGCTGGCCTGGGTCATGGACTACCCGCTGATGGAGGACTACCTCACGCCGCTCTACTCGACCGGCGGCTCGTCGAACTACTACGGCTACAGCAACTCGTCGTTCGACAGCCTGATCAAGGAGGGCTCGGAGGCCAAGACTCCGGCCGGCGCGGTGAAGAAGTGGCAGGAGGCCGAGGACATCCTGGCCGAGGACATGCCGGTGATCCCGCTCCGCTTCGGGGAGAACGTGTTCGGCTACTCCGAGAAGGTCACGAACGTAACGGTCGACCTGTTCCAGAAGGTGGACATCTACAACATCGAAGTAGCCGACTAATCTGACCGCTCGAACGGTGGTGGCGCCACGGGGCACGTGAAACCGTGGCGCCACTTCATGTTTGACCACCCTCGTGTGTTCCGTCGTGCCCACAAGGCGCGGCGAGCTTGATGCGGAAGAGGCAACACCGAAGATGTTCCGCTACGTCGTGCGGCGCCTGCTGCTGATGGTTCTGACCTTCTTCGGCGCGACCTTCGTGGTCTACGCGCTGGTGTTCCTCAACGCTGACGACCCGATCCAGGCCCTGGTCGGCGATCGTCCGGTCACCGCCACCCAGCGGCTCGTGCTGACCGAGCGCTACCACCTGAACGACAGCTTCCTGCAGCAGTACTGGTACTACGCGAAGGGGCTCCTGACCGGCGACTTCGGTACGTCGCTGACCGGTCGTTCCATCAAGGACATGCTGGCCGACGCGTGGCCGCTGACCATGCGGCTGGCGGTGATGGCGATCGTGTTCGCGGCGATCATCGCGATCGGGGCGGGCGTGGTCTCCGGCGTGCGGCGGGGCGGCATCTTCGACAACGCAACCCTGCTGTTCACGCTGGTGCTGCTGTCGCTGCCGATCGTGGTGCTGGCGCCGCTCGCTCAGCTGATCTTCGGCATCAAGCTCGGCTGGTTCGCGCCGACGGCCGGAAAGAACGCGACCTTCATGCAACTGCTGCTGCCGGCGTTCGTACTGGCCAGCACGGTCGTGGCGGCCGAACTCCGGGTCAGTCGGGCGTCGGTGTCGGAAAACTTGCGCGCCGACTACGTGCGTACGGCCCGCGCGAAGGGCTTGTCCCGAGCGCGAGTCATCGGTGTTCATGTCCTGCGCAACTCGCTGATCCCGGTGATCACGCTGATCGGGGTCGACGTCGGGGTGCTGATGTCGGGCGCGATCGTGACCGAGAAGGTCTTCAACATCCCCGGGGTCGGTTTCAACCTGTGGCGCGGCCTGCGCACCGAGGACGGGCCGGTGGTGGTCGGTTTCGTCAGCGTCCTGGTGATCGTGTTCCTGGTGCTCAACCTCATCGTCGACCTGCTCTACGCCGTGCTGGACCCGAGGATCCGCTATGAGTGACATCAACCTGGTCACCGCCGCCGAGGCATCCGGCCAGGCGACCGACCCCCGCCGCACCGACCGGCCGGGCCGATCTGCCAAAACCAGGACTGCGGCAAGAGGGCCCCGCAGCCTGGCCGCCGACGCGTGGTTCGACCTGCGGCGCAACAAGATCTTTTGGCTTGCCGGGGTGCTCGTCGCGCTGGTCCTGCTGATGGCGATCTGGCCGTCGCTGTTCACCTCCGCCGACCCGAACCAGTGCATCCTCGGCCGGGCTCACCACGGCGCCGACGAGAAGGCGCTGCTCGGCTACGACTTCCAGGGTTGCAACGTGTACGCCCGGACCGTCTACGGCGCCCGCGACTCGATCGTCGTCGGCGTCTTCGCCACCCTGATGTCGGGCGTGCTCGGCCTGCTGTTCGGTCTCGCCGCCGGCTACTACGGCCGCTGGGTCGACGCGATCCTCTCCCGCTTCATCGACATCGTGCTCGGCATCCCGTTCCTGCTCGCCGCGATCGTGCTGACCCGCCGCCTGGAGGGCCCGAACTCGACCGGCCTGCTCGCGGTGACCGTGACCCTGGGCGTGCTCGGCTGGACCGCGGCGGCCCGGGTGATGCGCTCGTCGGTGATCTCGGCCAAGGGCCAGGACTACGTCCTGGCCGCGCGCATGCTCGGCGCCGGGCCGGCCCGCATCATGTTCCGGCACATCCTGCCCAACGCGGTGGCGCCGTTCATCGTGGTGCTGACCATCCTGCTCGGCATCAACATCGCCAGCGAGGCGACCCTGTCGTACCTCGGGGTCGGGTTGCAGGGCGACGCGATCAGCTGGGGCACGGCGATCTCCGACGAGGGGGCGTACGTCCGCATCCACCCCGGGCCGCTGGTCTGGCCGTCGGTGTTCCTGGGCGTGACCGTGCTCGCCTTCATCATGCTCGGCGACGCCATCCGCGACGCCTTCGATCCGAAGCTGCGGTGAACCGATGACCGATATCCAGGCCGAGATGGACGTGCTGCCCGGCGTCGACCCGAACGCGCCGCTGCTGCAGGTCGACGACCTGCACGTCGAGTTCCGCACCCGCGACGGCGTGGCCAAGGCGGTCAACGGCGCCAGCTTCTGGGTGCGGCCGGGGGAGACCCTGGCCGTGCTCGGCGAGTCGGGGTGCGGCAAGTCGGTGACCGCGCAGGCGATCATGGGCATCCTCGACACCCCGCCGGCCGTGGTGACCGGCGGCAAGGTGCTCTATCGCGGCGTCGACCTGCTGCAGCTTTCCGAGCGGGAGCGTCGCAAGGTCCGGGCCAACCGGATCGCGATGATCTTCCAGGACGCGCTCTCCGCGCTCAACCCGGTCTATTCGGTCGGTTTCCAGGTCGCTGAGCTGTTCCGCAAGCACCGGGGGATGTCACGCACCGACGCCAAGCGCCGGGCGATCGGCCTGCTCGACCAGGTCCGCATCCCGGGCGCGCGCAGCCGCATCAACGACTACCCGCACCAGTTCTCGGGCGGCATGCGGCAGCGCGTCATGATCGCGATGGCGCTCGCTCTCGACCCCGAGCTGCTGATCGCCGACGAACCCACCACCGCGCTCGACGTGACCGTGCAGGCGCAGATCATGAGCCTGCTGGCCGAGCTGCAGCGCGAGCGCAACATGGGCCTGATGCTGATCACCCACGACATGGGCGTGGTGGCCGACGTCGCCGACCGAATCTCGATCATGTATGCCGGGCGGATCGTCGAGGAGGCGCCGGTCTACGACATCTACGGCCGGCCCGCCCACCCGTACACGAAGGCGCTGCTCGAGTCGATCCCCCGGCTCGACCGCAAGGGTTCCCAGCTCAACGCCATCGGCGGGTTGCCGCCTGCCCTCACCGACATCCCGCGCGGGTGTCCTTTCCACCCGCGTTGCGCGTACGCCCGGGACGTGTGCGCGCAGGATCCGCCACCACCCGCGTACCGGATCGGCGACTACCGCATGGCGCGTTGCCACTTCATCCGGGAGGTGCTCGGTGTCTGACGTCGTGCTCGAGACGCGGGAGCTGGCCAAACACTTCCCCTCGCGCAAGGGCGCCGTACGCGCGGTGGACGGCGTCGACCTCCAGCTGCGGCGCGGCGAGACGCTCGGCATCGTCGGCGAATCCGGGTGCGGCAAGTCGACGCTGGCCAAGCTGCTGGTCGGACTGGAACGGCCGACCGGCGGCTCGATCGTGGTGCGCGGGCACGACATGGCGACCCTGCGCGGTGCCGACATGCGACGGTCGCGGCGGCACATTCAGATGGTGCTGCAGGACCCGTACACCTCGCTCAACCCGCGGATGACCGTGGGCGACATCATCGGCGAGCCGTACGAGATCCACCCGGACGTCGTGCCGCGCGCGCAGCGGGCCCGGGTCGTGCAGGAGCTGCTCGACGTGGTCGGGCTCAACCCCGACCACATCAACCGCTACCCTCACCAGTTCTCCGGCGGCCAGCGGCAACGCATCGGCATCGCCCGTGCGCTCGCCCTCAAACCCGAGATCATCGTCTGCGACGAGCCGGTATCGGCGCTCGACGTCTCGATCCAGGCCCAGGTGATCAACCTGCTGGGGCAGTTGCAGCGCGAGTTCGGGCTGTCCTACATCTTCATCGCGCACGACCTGTCGGTCGTGCGGCACATCTCCGACCGGGTCGCCGTCATGTACCTCGGGAAGATCGTCGAGCTCGGCTCGGACCAGGCGATCTACGAGCAGCCGACCCATCCGTACACTCAGGCGCTGCTCTCCGCCGTACCGGTGCCGGACCCGCGCCTGCGCGGGCGGCGTGACCAGATCGTCCTGGAGGGTGACGTGCCGTCGCCCGCCGATCCACCGACCGGCTGCCGGTTTCGCACCCGGTGCTGGAAGGCGCAGAGTGTCTGCGCGCAGCACGAGCCGCAGCTGGAGATGCGGCAGCGGTCACCGCATCCCAGTGCGTGTCACTTCGCCGAGGTCCGCAACGTGATCCGGCGTTATTGACGGGATCAGAGCGGGCCGCGGCCGGCGCGGAGGATCATCTGCGCGACCTGGATGCCGTCGGCGCCCAGCGCCGAACGGAAACGCTCGAAGATCGCCTGTTCGCGGGAGAGCACCAGGCGGGTGCCGCCGCTCGCCATTCGCGTGCGGCCGACCTGCTGCGAGAGGCGGGCCCGCTCCAGCCAGAGGTCGATGATGGCCTGATCGATCTCGTCGATCCGTTCCCGCATGGCCTTGATCTCGTGGGCGGCCAGAACCTCGCCGGCACCGGTGTTCTCGGTGTCGGGCACGACGTCGGCGCTCATGTGCTGCTCCTCGGGTGCTTGCGCCCCGGTCATCCCGGCCCGGGCAGCATCAGGCCCCGGGCTGGGAAGCCCGGGGCCTGATGGAAGTCGCTCGTTCAGACGCGTCCCACGGCGGCCGGGTTTCCGGTGCCGTAGAAATAAAATCGCGCCCGCTGGATCACGAGCCGAGTATGCCCCCGGCAAACTGGCGTTCGCAAGGAAACCGCCCGAACCGTGGGACAGGTCAGGAGTGCTGCTTCATCCAGGTCATGCAGCCCTTGTCGACGGTCTTGAATGGCGCGCCGAACGCGATCCGCGAGGCGTCGTCGATGTCTTCCTGGACGCGCAGCTTGAGCCGCACGAAGTTCATCGTCCGGGCCTCGCCGTACTTCGTGGCCAGGCACTCCACGGCGAAGTGGCCGAGGCCGTAGAACCGGGCCACCGCGCGGTCGGACGCGTCGTCCTTGAGCGGGCTCTCGACCATCGACCGGGGCGGCTTGCTGCCGTGCAGCGCGTCGCGTACGTCCGGGAAGTTCCAGTCCTGGCGGGTGTGCTGGGGAAGCCATCCGATGTAGTCGGCGACGCCCTCCATCAGCCACAGGTCGGGGTCGTCGGTCGAGGTGAGGTTGCTCAGCGTGGCGACGTGGGCCATCTCGTGCTGCAGCACGACCTTGAGCTCCGCACGGTCGTCCTTCAGCTTCGGCATGTGCAGCACGACGTCGCTGCCGGCCGAGCCGGTAGGGATCGTGTACGCCACCGCGTAGCTCGCGTCGTTACCGCCGTACCAGGTCTTCCAGGCCTTGTCGGTCGCCAGGAACACGCGGTAGCGCAACTGCGGATTGCCCACCATGGCGGCGAACCGGTCGTCGGTGCGTGCGGCCTTGTCGGCGATCGTGAGCACGGTCTTCAGCTGGCCGGACAGCGACTTGGGTGCGCCGACGGTGACCCGGGACCCCTGGGCGTAGACCATGTCGCCCGCCTCCCAGGGGTAGGGCTGCAGCTGGGTCCGGTAGCTGCCCTTGCCGACCTTGCTGATCACCCAGCGGCCGTTGAACTCCTTGAGCGTCAGCTTCTCGGGGATGTGCGACGGGCCGTTGTCGCTGCCGGGGACCAGGGACGGGCAGTCCTTCTGGCTCAGGCAGAAGATCATTTCGTTGTTGAGTTCGACCGGGCCGTCGGACTTGCCGCCGGTCGAGCTCTGGTACGAGAACTGGGTGACGTGCAGCGCCTGGAAACTCGAGTAGAGCTGCGCGAAGTGCTTGCGCAGGGCCGGCTGCTTCGGGTCGACGGCGGCCAGCCAGCCGCTGCGGTCGTGCCGGGTGAGGGCGGTCGCCTGGTCGGCGAGGGCCTTGACCGCCAGCTCGTAGGGACTGGGCGGGGTGGTCGGGGTGGCGGCCGCGGCGGGCGCGGCACCGAGGCCGCTCGCGGGGGTCTTGGAGCCGAACGGCAGGACGACGATCGCGGCCGCGGCGGCGGCGATCGCGACGACCGCGAGCACGGCGACCCACCACCAGCGGCGGCGTGGCACGGGCGGCGCGCTGAGAAGAACGTCGTGGTCCGGCCGTCGTTGCGCGGGGATCGCGGGAGCCGACCAATCGGACTTGTCGGACTCCTCGACATCGGACGCATCCGCGGAAACGGCTGTCTCCGGGTCAGAACCGGATGAATCGAACATCGTGCGGCCCCCGCTGAACACATGTGAGAGAGGCGCTGATTGAAGCAGATCCAAGCCGGGAGCGGCGAGGCGGATTCGGTTTCTTGTCGGGGGGTCGGCCTAGACTTGCTCCCGCGATGCGAGCTTCCTCAGAACCCCCCGCCGCCACCCTGTTCTCCATGCCTCCCGTGCGAGAGCCCGGTGACGCTCCTCCCCGCCCACCGAAGAACCGGCTTGATCCCGAGTCGCTCCTGGTCGGGCTCAACGGCCCTCAGCGGGACGCGGTCACCCATGCGGGCTCGCCGCTGCTGATCGTGGCCGGTGCCGGCTCGGGCAAGACCCGGGTGCTGACCCACCGGATCGCCTATCTGCTGGCCGAGCGCGACGTGCACCCCGGCCAGATCATCGCGATCACCTTCACCAACAAGGCGGCCGGCGAGATGAAGGAGCGGGTCGCCCACCTGGTCGGCCCGCGCGCCCGGCTGATGTGGGTGTCGACCTTCCACTCGGCCTGCGTACGCATCCTGCGGGCCGAGCACGATCACGCCGGGCTCAAAAGCACCTTCTCGATCTACGACGCCGACGACTCGCGCCGCCTCATGCAGATGGTCGGCCGCGAGCTCGACCTCGACCCCAAGCGCTACACGCCGCGCGGCCTCGCCGCCCAGGTCTCCAACCTGAAAAACGAGCTGGTCGGGCCCGAGGAGTTCAAGGAGAAGGCCAAGGGCCCGCAGGAGCGCGCCGTCGCCGAGGCGTACGAGCTCTATCAACGACGTCTGCGTGAGGCCCACGCCCTCGACTTCGACGACATCATCATGGCGACCGTGCACCTGTTCCAGTCGCACCCGCTCGTCGCCGAGGCCTATCGTCGCCGCTTCCGGCACGTCCTCGTTGATGAATACCAGGACACCAACCACGCGCAATACCAGCTGATCAAGGAGCTGATCGGCGTCGACAACCCCGGTGAGCTGTGCGTGGTGGGCGACGCCGACCAGTCGATCTACGCGTTCCGCGGGGCGACCATCCGCAACATCCTCGAGTTCGAGCGCGACTACCCCAACGCCCGCACGATCCTGCTCGAGCAGAACTACCGGTCCACCCAGACCATCCTGTCGGCCGCCAACGCGGTGATCGACCGCAACACCTCGCGCAAGCCCAAGCGGCTCTGGAGCGACCAGGGCGCGGGCGAGCAGATCGTCGGCTACGTCGCCGACACCGAGCACGCCGAGGCCGACTGGGTGGCCCGCGAGATCGACCGGCTGCACGACCGGGAGGACATCCGCCCCGGTGACGTAGCCGTCTTCTACCGCACCAACGCGCAGTCCCGTGTCTTCGAAGAGGTGTTCATCCGGGTCGGCCTGCCCTACAAGGTCGTCGGCGGCGTCCGTTTCTACGAGCGCAAAGAGGTACGCGACGCACTCGGCTACCTGCGCGCGGTGGTCAACGACGACGACACGGTCAGCATCCGGCGCGTGCTCAACACGCCCAAGCGGGGCATCGGCGACCGGGCCGAGGCGTGCATCGAAGCACTGTCCTCACGCGACCGCATCTCGTTCGGGCAGGCGCTGCGGCACGCGAAGGACGCTCCGGGCATCGCCGCCCGGTCGGCCAACAGCATCACCGAGTTCGTGCAGATGCTCGACGAGCTGCGTGAGCTGGCCCAGACCGCGCCGCCCGAAGAGGTGCTCGAGGCGGTCCTCCAGCGCAGTGGCCTGCTCACCGAGCTCGAGGAGAGCCTCGACCCGCAGGACCAGGGCCGGGTCGAAAACCTGCAGGAGCTCGTCAGCGTCGCCCGCGAATACACCGAGCGGGTCGAGGCGCAGGCCGAGGAGGACAGCCCGCAGGCGGCCACCCTGGCCGGCTTCCTCGAGCAGGTCGCGCTGGTCGCCGACGCCGACCAGCTGCCCGACGACGACCCCGACAATCAGGGCGTGGTCACGCTGATGACCCTGCACACCGCCAAAGGCCTCGAGTTCCCGGTGGTGTTCCTGACCGGACTCGAAGACGGGGTCTTCCCGCACATGCGGGCGCTCGGCGACAACTCGGAGCTCGAAGAGGAACGTCGTCTGGCCTATGTGGGCATCACCCGCGCCCGCCAGCGGCTCTATCTGTCCCGCGCGGTCACCCGCGGCGCCTGGGGCCAGCCGCAGTACAACCCGCCGTCGCGCTTCACCGACGAACTGCCACCCGAGCTGATCCGCTGGGAGCGCACGGCCGGCAACTACACGTCGTGGTCGGGCACCGGCGGCGGCGTGGGCGGCCGGTCAGGCGGCGACCGGGGACGCGGCGGCGGCTTCGCCGGCGGCACGCCCAAGGCCCAACAGCTGGCGAGCCGGCTCGGCATCGACGGCAGCAAGCTCGCCACGGCGAGCGATCTGCCGCAGGCGCCGAAGGTCGCGGTCGGCGATCGGATCAACCACCAGAGGTACGGCCTGGGCCGCGTGCAGGCGGTCGAAGGCCACGGCCCGGGCGCCCGCGCCCAGATCGACTTCGGCGACCAGGTGATGTGGCTGATCCTCCGGCACGCCCCGATCGAGAAGATCTAGCTCAGCGGCACGCAGCCGGAAATGTCGACGCCGTGGTGGTGCATCCACGCGGTCGGCTCGATCGGGTTCTGGTAGTAGCCCTGGTGCACCTCGAAATGCAGGTGCGGGCCGGTGGAGTGCCCGGTCGAGCCCTCGTTGCCGATCTGCTCGCCGGCCGCCACCCGCTGCCCGACCGACACCGTGATGGCCGACAGGTGGCCGTAGTGGGTGAGAAAGCCGTTGCCGTGGTCGATCAGCACGGCGTTGCCGTAGCCCTCGGCGACACCGGCCCGCACCACGACGCCCGCGCCGGCGGCCACGATCGGGGTGCCGTCGGGGGCGGCCAGGTCGACGCCCGCGTGCAGGCGGCCCCAGCGCTCACCGAAGCACGAGGTGACGACGGCGGTCGGGTTGGGGTCGACCCAGGCGGGGGGTGCCTTACGGGTCGTCACGGCGGGCTGGGGGCGTTCTTTCTTCCGGGCAGCGACCGCCGAGGCGACCCCGACGGTGATTTCGGCAGGCCGCGCCTTGCCGGCCAGCAGCTCCGTGCCGCCCACGCCCGACGCGGACGGGCTCAGCGCGGCGGAGGCCGCGGGGGAGCCGGTAGCGGGTGAGCTGAGGGCTGCGGAGGCGCTCGGGGCATCCTGGGCGGGCGAATGGTGGGAGGCGTTTGCCGCGGCCGCGCTGCCCAGGGCTACGCCGGCCGCCAGGGAAGCGCCCAGGGCGGTGCCCAGCAGCGTGGCGGGCGAGGCGAGGGGCTTGCGCCGGCGGCGGTGACGGCCGGCAGATCCGTACGGCACGCAGGTGACCCTTCCCAGGCGGAAACTACCGACATCTGCCTGTCGGCCCGCGCGTACGGAAGGCTGAGTGAGGAAAGTCGTGCCTCACCGATTTGCAACCAGGGTGAGGGACCGCCCAGCGGTCAGGAGGCGGCGTCCGCCATGCTCGCGTAGACCGACTCGACGCCCAGCTTGATGTCGACGCCCCGCTGCCGCAGGAACGGGATCGGGTCGGTCGGCTGGCCCTTCACGTGGATCTCGAGGTGCAGGTGCGGCCCGTACGAAGCGCCGGTGTTGCCGACCTCACCGATCGCGTCGCCGGCCTTGACCTGCTGGCCGGCCTTGACGAAGAGGCGGCGGGCGTGGGCGTAGATGACCTCGGTGCCGTCGGTGTTGCGAATCGTGATGCTGTAGCCGTAGCCGCCGTTGTAGCCCGACTGCGTCACCGTGCCGGCGTGCACCGACTTGAAGACGGTGCCCTGCGGGTCGGCCAGGTCGATGCCGGCGTGGAGAACGCCCCACCGCACCCCGTATGGGGAGGTGAAGGTGAACTCCTCCATCGGGAGCATCCAGACGTCGGCCGCCGTCTCGTTGGTGCTGAGCTTGGTCTTGTCGACGGAGGCGCTGCGGTCCTCGCTGCGGGACGCGGCGTGGTTGTCGGTCGAGCGGTCGGCGATCGCGTCCGAGGCGACGTGCGCGCTCTCGAGGTTTTTCAGGACCTCGGGGCTGACCGCCTTGTGGTCCGGGATCTGCGAGGCCGCGCCGAGGGCGACGACCCCCGCGCCGACGAAGGCCGAGGTGACGACGATGGCGTAGCGGCTGCGGGGAGGGGTGGGTACGCGACGCCGGCCGCGATAGCGATCGGGCTCAGACGACAAGCGCTGGCGCACGAACAACCCTCCGTCAGAAGCAATTCCGTGGCGGTTTCGGACCGTCGAAATTTCGGTGATCCGAGTTCCGTCCTGGCCGCCGGATCGGGTTTAACCGGTTGACGACCGGGAGCCACGGTAGCCAAACGGCTGCCGACCCACAAGTCACAGAGCCAATTCGCTGACAGTTCCCGGTCCGTATTGAGGGGAGAATGTCCGAATTCGTTACCTTTCCCGAACGACTTCGTTGGGCACTCTCCGTGATCATTGGGAAAGCATAAAGTCAGGTTACTCTGAATACAGTTTCGGTCACCTTACGTATTTTCACTTTCCCGGAGCCGCTTACCTCGGGGCGGTTCGCCGGGTTACCGTTCGTTAAGGTGGCAACGGTGCCCGGGAGTCGGAGGGTCAGCAGGATGCAAGCACGGATCAGGGTCGTCGTGGCGAAACCCGGCCTGGACGGGCACGACCGCGGGGCCAAGGTGGTGGCCCGCGCGCTGCGCGACGCGGGCATGGAGGTCGTGTACACCGGCCTGCATCAGACACCCGAGCAGATAGTCGAGACCGCTATTCAGGAGGACGCCGACGCGGTCGGCCTCTCCGTTCTCTCCGGCGCGCACATGACGTTGTTCCGGCGAGTGATCGAGTTGTTGGCGGAACGTGACGCAAGTGACATCGTCGTATTCGGTGGCGGCATCATTCCGGTCGATGACATCGCGGAATTGGAATCGCTCGGCGTCGCCAAGATTTTCACACCCGGGGCCACCACCGCGTCCATCATCGAATGGGTGCGCGCCAATGTGACTGAGTCAGTGGCCTGACCGGGGGAAACGGACAAGGGGAGAGGCCGGACGCACCCCTCACACGTCCGGCCTCTCTATGCACGATGCCCCGCCGCCACCCCTCGACCGACAGGGCATCGGCCGTCCCGTGCCGGTCCGCTCAGCGGTCCGACATCACTCTCAACGACGCCTTCCCGGGCGGGTTACGCGACTTCACCGGAGTTTTTCTCAGGCGGCCCCACCGGGCCGGAGTGTGCCCTCTTGCACACCGTGCACCCGCGGCTACGGGCCGCCCGATCTGGTCGCTAGTCTGCGACTAGGGCCGTCCCGTAAATCGGGAAGGCCGGACATTCTTCACGCCGGCGACGCCAGAAATGACCGCCGGGCACACAGGTCGGGACGCAACGGTGCGGCTTGCCGGCGCTTGGCGTCGCGAGCGAAAGGAGACACGTGGACCTGTTCGAGTATCAGGGGCGTGACCTGTTCGAACGGCACGGGCTGCCCGTGCTGGGCGGCGGCGTCGCGGAGACCCCGCAGGAGGCTCGGGCGATCGCCGAGCGCCTGGGTGGCAAGGTCGTCGTCAAGGCGCAGGTCAAGGTGGGCGGCCGGGGCAAGGCCGGCGGCGTCAAGCTGGCCGACGGGGCGGACGAGGCCGAGGCCCGCGCCACCGACATCCTGGGCATGGACATCAAGGGCCACACGGTCCACAAGGTGATGCTGGCCGAGACGGCCGACATCAAGGAGGAGTACTACTTCTCCTACCTGCTCGACCGCGCGAACCGCACCTTCCTGTGCATCGCCAGCGTCGCCGGCGGCATGGAGATCGAGACGGTCGCCGAGACCGACCCTGACCGGGTCGCCAAGATCGCCATCGATGCCAGCAAGGGCGTCGACGAGGCGAAGGCCCGTGAGATCGTCACCGCGGCCAAGTTCCCGGCCGACGTCGCCGACCACGTCGTCGACATCGCGGTGAAGCTGTGGGCCGCGTTCGTCGCCGAGGACGCCACGCTGGTCGAGGTCAACCCGCTGGCCAAGGTCGGCGACGGCCGGGTGCTGTGCCTGGACGCCAAGGTGACGCTGGACGAGAACGCGTCGTTCCGGCACCCCGACCACGAGGCGCTGGTCGACCAGTCCGCGGTCGACCCGCTGGAGCAGGCGGCCAAGGCCAAGAACCTCAACTACGTCAAGCTCGACGGCGAGGTCGGCATCATCGGCAACGGCGCCGGCCTGGTGATGTCCACCCTCGACGTGGTGGCGTACGCGGGTGAGCGGCACGGCGGCGTCAAGCCGGCCAACTTCCTCGACATCGGCGGCGGCGCGAGCGCCCAGGTGATGGCGAACGGTCTCGAGATCGTCCTCGGTGACCCGGCCGTCAAGTCGGTCTTCGTGAACGTCTTCGGTGGCATCACCGCCTGCGACGCCGTGGCCAACGGCATCATCCAGGCGCTGGCGCTGCTCTCCGAGCGTGGCGAGGACGTCTCCAAGCCGCTCGTGGTGCGCCTCGACGGCAACAACGCCGAGGAAGGCCGGGCCATCCTCGACGGCGCCAACAACCCGCTGGTCCAGCGGGTGGACACGATGGACGGAGCGGCCGAGCGCGCCGCCGAGCTCGCGGCTGCGGGGAAGTGACGTAATGGCTATCTGGCTCACCAAGGACTCGAAGGTCATCGTCCAGGGCATCACCGGCTCGGAGGGCTCCAAGCACACCCGCCGGATGCTCGCCGCGGGCACCAATGTGGTCGGCGGCGTCAACCCGCGCAAGGCCGGCACCACGGTGGACTTCGACGGCAACTCGCTCCCGGTCTTCGCGACCGTGGCCGAGGCGATGAAGGAGACCGCGGCCGACGTGTCGGTCATCTTCGTCCCGCCGGCGTTCACCAAGTCGGCGGTCGTCGAGGCGATCGAGGCCGAGATCCCGCTCGCCGTCGTGATCACCGAGGGCGTGCCGGTGCAGGACTCGGCCGCGTTCTGGGCGCTCAACGTCGCCCGCGGTCAGAAGACCCGGATCATCGGCCCGAACTGCCCGGGCATCGCCTCGCCGGGCTCGTCGAACGCGGGCATCATCCCGGCCGACATCACTCCGGCCGGCCGCATCGGCCTGGTCAGCAAGAGCGGCACGCTGACCTACCAGATGATGTACGAGCTGCGCGACATCGGCTTCTCCACCTGCGTCGGCATCGGCGGTGACCCGATCATCGGGACCACCCACATCGACGCGCTCAAGGCGTTCCAGGACGACCCGGAGACCGACGCGATCGTGATGATCGGCGAGATCGGCGGCGACGCCGAGGAGCGCGCGGCCGAGTTCATCAAGGAGAACGTCACCAAGCCGGTGGTCGGCTACATCGCCGGCTTCACCGCCCCGCCCGGCAAGACCATGGGTCACGCCGGCGCGATCATCTCGGGTTCGGCCGGCACCGCCGACGCCAAGAAGGTGGCCCTCGAAGCCGTCGGCGTCAAGGTCGGCAAGACCCCGAGCGAGACCGCGCGGCTCATGCGCGAGGTCATGAGCTGATTTTGGTACTGCATCGGCCGGCGCGCCGCCACGGGAGTCTGATCGACCCCGATGGCGGCGCGTCGTCGTATCCGGATCGCCCGAACGCCTCCGGCGTGCAAAAGTAGTCGCGATGCCGAGCCCACACGACCGATCCGACGACCCGGACGACGCGTTCGCGATCGCCGAGGCGGCGCAGGTTGCCGCCCGCGAGACCGTGCCTCTCGACCGGGCGCGGTCCGAGGGCGTCGACCGGCCGACCGAAGCGGTGCCGATCGAAGCCGACGAACCCACCGGCGCGATCCCGGCCGCGGAACTGCCGGACGCCTCCGACGGCCGTGCTTCCGAGGGCCGTGCTCCCGAGGGCCGTGCCGCTGACGGGCATGCCACGGTGCTGGTCGACGATCGGGTGCTGGGTGCTCGGGAGACGGTCAAGGTGCCGGAGCAACGCCGGCCGGCCGAACGGCGCCGCCGGGCCCCGCTGCCGCTCGCGGCCGCGTTCGCCACGATCTGGGCCGCCCTGCTGTCCTATCTGCCCGTTGCCGCGGTGATCGGCCTGGCCCGCACGATCGAGGGCCAGGGCGGGCTGGGCGGCGCCGCGCACGCCGGACTGGCCGGCTGGCTGCTCGGCCACGGGGTGCCGGTCGGCACCTCGATCGGTGCGCTCGGGCTGGCCCCGCTGCTGCTCACCACCCTGATCGTCTGGCGGCTCAACCGGGCCGGCCTGCACGTCACCCGGGCCATGGGCGCCCGGCACTCCGGCAAGATCGGTGACGCGCTGCTGGTCGGGTTCGCGATCGGCCTGTGCTATTCGCTGCTCGGCTCGCTCGCCGGGCTGGCCGTCGACGCGCCGCACACCGAGGTGTCGTCCGGCCACGCGGCGATCAACTTCTTCCTGCTCGGCGCCGCCGGGTCGCTGTTCGGCGCGCTGCGCGGCACCGACGCGCTGAGCGTGCTCGCCCGGCGGGCGCCGCAGGTGCTGCGGCACGGCGTCCGCACCGGCATGGTGGCCGCGCTTTTGCTGCTGGCGGCGGGTGCCGCGGTGGCCGGCCTGTCGATCGCGGTCGGCGGCGGACCGGCGGCCGACATGATCTCGGAGTTTCGCACCGGGGTGGCCGGGCAGGCCGGCATCACCCTGGTCAGCCTGGCCTACGGGGCGAACGGCGTGGTCTGGGCGGCGGCCTACCTGCTCGGGCCCGGCTTCGCGCTGGGCACCGGCTCGGTCGTACGTCTCACCGAGGTGACGGCCGGCCCGCTGCCCGCAGTTCCGCTGCTCTCCGGCCTGCCGAACGGCCCGATGGGCGCGGCCGGGATCGCGCTGCTGGCGATCCCGGTGGTGGTCGGTCTCACCGCCGGATGGCTGATGGTCCTGCGGGTGCTCAGCGACCGCAAAGATCAGCCGAAGCCGGCCGAGCTGCGGTGGCCGCTGGTGCTCGGCGGCGGCCTGCTGGCCGGCCCGGTGGCCGGGTTGCTGCTGGGCCTGATGAGCCTGTTCTCCGGCGGCTCGCTGGGCGACGGGCGGATGGCCACGGTCGGACCCGACCCGTGGCAGGTCGGCCTGGTGGCCACCGTGGTGGTCGCCGTCTCGGCGACGATCGGCGCGGCGGCCGGCCGCATCTTCGGGCCCAGCCCGAAAGGCTGAGCCCCACCCAAAGAGTCGGACCCGACCGGAAGGCCCGGGCCTCGCTCAGAGAGTCGGACTCGACCGGAAGGCCGGGGCCTCGCTCAGAGAGTCGGACCCGACCGGAAGGCTGGGGCCTCGCTCAGAGAAGGGGATCCAGCCCGAAGAGCCGGCCTCTCAGAGAGTCGGATCAGGTCCGAAGGCGGGGGCCGCTCAGAGAAAGGACCCAGCCCGACGAGCCGGGTCCTGCTCAGAGAATCGGGCCCGGCCGGCGGGGCTGGGGCTCACTACGAGAAGTGGTAGTAATTCGTGTGGCCGGTCGCCAACAGGATGATCCAGCTGATGATGCCCAGACCGGTCGCGGCGGCCCCGCAGATCAGGCCGGCCATTGCCTGGCTGCGGTTGGTCGCCAGGCCCTGGTTGGCCTTCTGCAGGCCGAGCCAGCTGACGATCGCGCCGGCGATGCCGACCGGGATGCCGAGCCCGCAGCAGCAGATCAGCGGGATCGCGGCGATACCCAGGATCATGCCGACCAGGCCCTGCGTGTTCTGGGGTGGCTGCGGGGCGCCCGGGTAGCCCCCGGTCGGCGGCCCGTAGTACGGGGGAGGCGTGGGCGGAGTGGACACAGGTACCTCGTTTCTCGTGCGACCGGTCGGGATAGGGTTCTCGGGTGACCGATCCCGCCCCCGCTCGCCTGGTCGTCCTGATCTCGGGATCGGGCAGCAATCTACAGGCTCTCATCAACGCCACCAGTGATTCCGCTTATGGGGCACGCGTGGTGGCGGTCGGGGCCGACCGGGACGGCATTGCCGGGCTCGACCATGCGGCGGCTGCCGACATACCCACTTTCGTGGATTCGGTCAAGGACTACGAGACCCGCGAGGCGTGGGACCGGGCGCTCACCGCGCACGTCGAGCAATACCAGCCCGACCTGGTCATCTCGGCGGGCTTCCTCAAGCTGGTCGGCGCGCACTTCCTGGCCGCGTTCGGCGATCGCTACATCAACACCCACAACGCGCTGCTGCCGGCCTTCCCCGGCATTCACGGCCCGCGCGACGCCCTCGCCTACGGCGTCAAGATCGCCGGCGCGACGCTCTTCTTCGTCGACGCGGGTGTCGACACCGGCCCGATCATCGCGCAGGTCAGCGTTCCCGTGCTCGACGACGACACGGAAGAGACGCTGACCGAGCGGATCAAGGTGGCCGAGCGCGCCCAGCTGGTCGAGCACGTCGGCCGGCTGGTGCGCGAGGGCTGGACCATCGAGAACAGGAAGGTACGCATTCCGTGAGTTCGTCTGACGAGGGCCGGCGCCCGATCAAGCGGGCGCTGCTGAGCGTTTACGACAAGACCGGCCTCGTCGAGCTGGCCCGGGCGCTCGCCGGCGCCGGTGCCGAGATCGTCTCCACCGGCTCGACCGCGTCCACGATCGAGGCGGCCGGTGTTCCGGTCACCAAGGTCGAGCAGCTCACCGGCTTCCCCGAGACGCTCGACGGCCGGGTCAAGACGCTGCACCCGCGGGTGCACGCGGGCCTGCTCGCCGACCTGCGGCTCGACGCGCACGCCGAGCAGCTGCGCGAGCTCGAGATCGAGCCGTTCGACCTGCTGGTGAGCAACCTCTACCCGTTCAGCCGGACCGTGGCGAGCGGCGCGACGGTCGACGAGTGTGTCGAGCAGATCGACATCGGCGGTCCGGCCATGGTTCGAGCCGCAGCCAAAAATCACGCGTCGGTTGCGGTTGTCACGGCCGTCGAGGCGTACGAAATCGTGCTGGAGGCCGTCAAGGCCGGCGGTTTCACGCTGGCGCAACGGAAGCTCCTGGCCGCCCGGGCCTTTGCCGACATCGCGGAGTACGACATCGCGGTGGCCAACTGGACCACGACGACCCTGGTCGGTGAGCAGGAGTGGCCCGAGTTCGCGGGCATCGCGCTGCGCCGCGAAAATACGCTGCGCTACGGGGAGAACCCGCATCAGCAGGCCGCGCTCTACCTCGACCCCAACGCGCCCGCCGGGCTGGCGCAGGCCGAGCAGCTGCACGGCAAGGAGATGTCCTACAACAACTACGTCGACGCCGACGCGGCGTGGCGCAGCGCCAACGACTTCACCGAGCCGTGCGTCGCGATCATCAAGCACGCCAACCCGTGCGGCATCGCGATCGGCGCCGACGTGGCCGAGGCGCACCGCAAGGCGCACGCGTGCGATCCGGTCTCCGCGTTCGGTGGCGTCATCGCGGTCAACCGCGAGGTGACGCTTGAGCTGGCCCAGCAGCTGGGTGAGATCTTCACCGAGGTGATCGTCGCGCCGTCCTTTGCGGACGAGGCGCTCGAGTTGCTGCGGGAGAAGAAAAACCTGCGCGTGCTGACCGCCCCGCCGTGGAACCCGGCTCCGGCCGAGTTCAAGCAGGTCGGCGGTGGTGTGCTGGTGCAGATGGCCGACCGCATCGACGCGCCGGGCGACGATCCGGCCGGGTGGACGCTGGCGACCGGCGAGCCGGGCCCGCCCGAGATGCTTCGCGATCTTGCCTTCGCGTGGCGGGCGATCCGCAGCGTGAAGAGCAACGCGATCCTGCTCGCCCACGACGGCGCCACGGTCGGCGTCGGCATGGGCCAGGTCAACCGGGTCGACTCGGCCAAGCTGGCGGTCGACCGGGCGGGCTCGTCACGAAGCAACGGCAGCGTCGCGGCTTCGGACGCGTTCTTCCCGTTCCCGGACGGGCTCGAGGTGCTGATCGCAGCCGGTGTCAAGGCGGTCGTGCAGCCCGGCGGGTCGATTCGCGACAATGCGGTCATCGAAGCGGCGGCGAAAGCCGGGATCACCGTCTACTTGACCGGGACGCGACACTTCTACCACTGACATGTCGGACTTAGTGCAAAACTCCACCTTCTCCGGCGACGACTGGGCGCTGGAGGAGGTGGGGCATGTCCGATACGAAGATTGTGCCTTTCACGACGTCGACTGGTCGGAGGCGCGGCTGACCGGCTGCGTGTTCAGCCACTGCACCTTCGGTGGGGTGCGGTTCAACGCGGCCGTCCTGACCAGCACCGCGATCCTGCACTCGACGTTCCGCAAGTGCTCGTTCTTCGACACCACGCTGGCCGACTGCAAGCTGACCGGCACCCAGTTTCTCGACTGCGGGCTGCGGCCGCTCACCGTGCAGGGCGGCGACTGGGCCTACGTGGCGCTCCGGGGGCAGAACCTGACCGGGGCGAAGCTGAAAGGGCTGCGACTGCGCGAGGCCGACCTGACCGGCGCCGACCTCACGCGGGCCGACCTGCGGGACGCCGACCTGGCCTACGCACGACTCAAGGAGACCCGGCTCGAGGGCGCCGACCTGCGCGGCGCCGACCTCGACGGAATAGCGCTGCGCGAGGTCGACCTGCGCGGCGCCCGCATCGACCTCGCTCAGGCAGGCGCCTTCGCGGTCGCCCACGGAGCGATAGTGTCGCCTTGACCACCCCGGGCAGACCGGCCGGTAACCCCGGGCTTACCGCTTGATACGGTCCGGAAAAACGGAAGTGGGAGAGCTAATGGGCAAGAAGGTAACCGTCGTCGGTGCCGGTTTCTACGGTTCGACGACCGCGCAGCGCCTGGCCGAGTACGACGTCTTCGAGACCGTCGTGCTCACCGACATCATCGACGGCAAGCCGGCCGGCCTCGCCCTCGACCTCAACCAGTCCCGGCCCATCGAGGGCTTCGAGACCAAGGTCGTCGGCGCCACCACCGGCCCCAACGGCGAGGGCTACGAGGCCATCGAGGGCTCCGACGTCGTCGTCGTCACCGCCGGCCTGCCCCGCAAGCCGGGCATGAGCCGCATGGACCTCCTCGAGGTCAACGCCAAGATCGTCCGCCAGGTGGCGGAGAACATCGCGAAGTACGCCCCCAACGCCGTCGTCATCGTCGTCTCCAACCCGGTCGATGAGATGACCGCGCTCGCCCAGCTCGCCACCCAGTTCCCCAAGAACCGGGTGTTCGGCCAGGCCGGCGTGCTCGACACCGCCCGCTTCACCAACTCGATCGCCGAGACCCTCGCGGTGCCGGTCAAGAGCGTCAAGGCGCTCACCCTCGGCTCGCACGGCGACACCATGGTCCCGGTCCCGTCCCGCTGCACGGTCGACGGCAAGCCGCTCTCCGAGCTGCTCCCGGCCGACAAGATCGAGGAGCTGGTGGTCCGCACCCGCAACGGTGGCGCCGAGGTGGTCGCCCTCCTCAAGACCGGCTCGGCCTACTACGCCCCGTCGGCCGCCGCGGCCCGCATGGCCAAGGCCGTGGTCCAGGACGCCGGCACGGTCATGCCGGTCTGCGCCTGGGTCGACGGCGAATACGGCATCTCCGGGGTCTACCTGGGTGTGGAGGCCGAGATCGGCGCCTCGGGCATCAAGCGGGTCGTCGAGGACAAGCTCACCGACACCGAGATCGCCGGCCTCAAGGAGGCCGCCGAGGCCGTCCGCGCCAAGCAGGCGGACGTCGCCGAGCTCTGAGTTTTCGACGAAGGTGCCGGGCCGCTGCGGTCCGGCACCTTTCTCGTACGCGGTGTCCAGCCGTCGTTGGGTGCCGCCGGAGTTTCGCCGTTCGACGCGGCCGCCACCTGCCGCGGGTTCATCCCGAAGCGCCGCGGGCCCACCCCCGCCAAGGGGTCGAGCACCCACCGCGCCCGCTCCTCGGGCTTCCGGTTCCACCAGGGCATGCCGTCCTCCGACTTCTTCGAACGACTACCGGAACTCGGTGCCCAGGTGGGAGACGGCCAGGGTCGTGCCTCGGGCGTGCACCTCGTCGAGGATCGTCCGGCGGGTTGTGCGGGCCAGTGCGGGGTCCATGTCGTTGGCGTAGGCCAGATCCGGGTCGATCAGCTGGACGGCGTGCACCAGCAGGTCGCCGGTGACCAGCAGGGTTTCCGAGCCCTGGTAGGCCCAGACCGACTGGTGACCGGGCGTGTGCCCGGGCGTCGGCACGATCCGCAGACCGGGGGCCAGCACCAGCCCACCCTCGATCTCCTGCAACCGGCCGTCCGCCCGTAGCGGCGCGATCAGGCGGTCGTGCTGGCCGGTGTCGGCCCGCCGAGCCGTGTACAGGTCGACGTCCGCCTGCTGCACGATGACCCGTGCGTTCGTGAACGGGGAGTCGGCCGGCACGGCCCAGCCCACGTGATCACCGTGCAGATGGGTCAGGACGATCGCGGTCACCTCGGACGGTTCGATGCCGGCCGCCGCCAGTTCGGCGGGCAGCCGGCCGGGCACCGGCGCGTAGCTCGCGGCGAGCGATTGCTCCGGCCCGATCCCGGCGTCGATCAGCGTCACCGGCCCGTCGCCCGCCCGGACCGCGAAGCTGCGGAACGACAGCCACCACTCGCCGTGGCCGGTCACCGCCGACGGGTCGAGCGCGTCGGCCGCCGCCCACTGCTCGGGTGACGCGTCGGGAAACGCCGCCGCCCGGCTCATGAAGGCGGGGCCGGCCGCGTCGAGCAGGGCGGTGACGGTGAACGGTCCGATCGTGCGCGTGAGCGGCATAACCCCTGAGTCTAAGAACGCACCCCCTATGCAGTACGCTCGTACTGCTAAAGCGTGTGTTTCGGAGAGGAGCGCCGGCCGATGGCGAAAATCAAGGTCGAGAACCCGGTCGTGGAGCTCGACGGCGACGAGATGACCCGGATCATCTGGAAGCAGATCCGCGAGCAGCTGATCCTGCCCTACCTCGACGTCAACCTCGAGTACTACGACCTCGGCATTCAGTACCGTGACGAGACCGACGACCAGGTCACGGTCGACGCGGCCAACGCCATCAAGCGGCACGGTGTCGGCGTCAAGTGCGCCACCATCACCCCCGACGAGGCCCGGGTGCAGGAGTTCGGCCTCAAGAAGATGTGGCGCTCGCCGAACGGCACGATCCGCAACATCCTCGGCGGCGTCGTCTTCCGCGAGCCGATCATCATGTCGAACGTGCCGCGGCTCGTCCCCGGCTGGACCAAGCCGATCATCATCGGCCGGCACGCGCACGGTGACCAGTACAAGGCGACCGACTTCGTGGCGCCGAGCGCCGGCAAGTTCACGATGACGTTCACGCCCGACGACGGCTCGCAGCCGATCGAGTTCCACGTCGCCGACTTCCCGGCCGGCGGGGTCGGCATGGGCATGTACAACTACGACGAGTCGATCCGCGACTTCGCGCGCGCCTCGTTCCGGTACGGCCTGGCCCGCAACTACCCGGTCTACCTCTCCACCAAGAACACGATCCTCAAGGCGTACGACGGCCGGTTCAAGGACCTGTTCGCCGAGATCTTCGAGTCCGAGTTCGCCGACCAGTTCAAGGACGCCGGTCTGACCTACGAGCACCGGCTGATCGACGACATGGTCGCGGCCGCGCTCAAGTGGGAAGGCGGCTACGTCTGGGCCTGCAAGAACTACGACGGCGACGTCCAGTCCGACACCGTCGCGCAGGGCTTCGGCTCGCTCGGCCTGATGACCAGCGTGCTGATGACCCCGGACGGCAAGACCGTCGAGGCCGAGGCCGCGCACGGCACGGTCACCCGGCACTACCGGCAGTGGCAGAAGGGCGAGAAGACCTCGACCAACCCGATCGCCTCGATCTTCGCCTGGAGCGGCGGCCTCAAGCACCGCGGCCTGCTCGACAGCACCCCCGAGGTGACTGCGTTCGCCGAGACCCTCGAGAAGGTCTGCATCGAGACCGTCGAGGGCGGCCAGATGACGAAGGACCTCGCGCTCCTGATCTCCCGCGACGCCCCGTGGCTGTCGACCGACGAGTTCATGAACGCCCTGGACGAAAACCTGGCCCGCAAGCTCGCCTGACGTTTTTCCACACGTGTAAAGGCCGCCTGATGGCGGCCTTTACACGTTTCCGGGTGGCGCGAAAGGTGGGATCTTCGGCGTTGCGGCCGGGAGGCGTACGCGGTGAGGATCGGTTCATGCCACCCCACCACGTGCTGATCGTCCTGTTCGACGGCGTGCAGAGCCTCGACGTGACCGGTCCGCTCGAGGTGTTCACGGGCGCGAGCCGGCTTGATCCGGGCCGCTATCGGATTTCCACCGGGAGCATCGGGGGCGCTTCCGCGCGTACGTCAAGCGGCCTGAAAATTACCCCGGACCTGGCGCTGACCCACCCGCCGGACACCCTGATCGTGCCCGGCGGAGCCGGCACCCGGCCGGCGCCGCCGGAGCTGGTCGCCTGGCTGCGCGAGAACGGGGAGAAGCCGCAGCGTCTCATGTCGGTCTGCTCGGGTGCGTTCCTGCTCGCCGAGGCCGGCCTGCTCGACGGCCGGCGCGCCACCACGCACTGGCAGCACTGCGATGCGCTGGCCCGACGCTTCCCCGAGGTCGCCGTCGAGCGCGAGCCGATTTTCGTGCGGGACGGCCGGGTCTCCACCTCGGCCGGAGTCACCGCCGGCATCGACCTGGCGCTGGCCCTGGTCGAGGACGACGTGGGGCGCGACGCGGCCCTGACGATCGCCCGGCACCTGGTTATGTTCCTGCGGCGACCGGGCGGGCAGAGCCAGTTCAGCGCCCAGCTGTCCGGCCAGCTGGCCGCACGCACCGCGTTGCGCGACGTGCAGCGGCTGATCGCCGACCACCCGAACACCGACCTGTCGGTGGCGGTGCTGGCCGCCCGCGCCAACCTTTCGCCGAGGCACTTCACGCGGGCTTTCGCGGCGGAGACCGGCGTGCCGCCGGGTCGCTATGTGGATCGGGTACGCCTGGAGACCGCTCGCCGCCTGCTCGAGGACACCGGGGACGGGGTCGCCGAGGTGGCCCGAGCCAGCGGCTATGGCACCACTGAGGCGATGCGGAGGGCCTTCGTGCAGGCGCTCGGTGTGGCCCCGTCGGAATACCGCCGTCGTTTCTAGGAGGCTGTTCATGCAGATCGCCGTCGTGCTCTACGACCGGGTGACCGCGCTCGACGCGATCGGCCCGTACGAGATCCTCAGCCGCCTGCCGGGCGCCTCGCTCTCGTTCGTCGCGGTGGAGGCCGGGCCGGTCCGCACCGACACCGGCCGTCTCTCGCTGGTCGCCGACGCGTCGCTGGACGAGGTGCCCGCCCCCGATCTGGTCCTGGTGCCGGGCTCGCCGGCCGCGCCGACCGGCGAGGGCCCTATCCGCCAGTGGCTGCGGGCGGTTGACGCCGGCACGACCTGGACCACCTCGGTGTGCACGGGTTCGCTGGTGCTGGCCGCGGCCGGCCTGCTGACCGGCCGACGGGCGACCACCCACTGGCTGGCGCATGACCGGCTGGCGTCCTTCGGCGCGCTTCCGGTGGCCGAACGCGTCGTGGTCGACGGCAGGTACGCCACCGGCGCTGGTGTTTCGGCCGGCATCGACCTGGCCCTCGACCTGGCCGCCCGCATCGCCGGCCGGGACGTGGCCCAGAGTCTGCAGCTGGCCATCGAGTACGACCCGGACCCGCCCTTCGACGCCGGCTCGCCGCGGACCGCGCCGCCGTCGATCGTCGACAACCTCCGGAGAAACCGGCATCTGATGCTTGATGCATGAAGCTATGTGCCGAAACGCATGTTTATTACCGTAACCGCCGGTTACACCCGTCGTTTCTCATGCAGAACGGATGACGGGCACGACAGTGAGGGGTCGCCCGCCGGATCGGCTGCCTTGTCCCGGGCGCCATCCGGTACCTCTCACGGTCGGGTCCGGCCAGTGGGCGCCGACGCGCCCGCCGTCCCTTCCCTGCGGGGGGCCTTGTCCCGGGCCCCCCGCCCCTCTGCCAACGCGTCGGGTTTAATCGGGTGTGTCAGTAAAAAGGCTCCTGGCCGCCCAGTCAGCAGTGATCGTGCTGGTCTCGGTCAACCGGCTGAGCCCGTTCACCAAGGAATTCGCCGCCGCCAACCAGTTTCTGCGCTGGGTCGAAGTGCTCAACCTGCTGCTGTCGCTGGCCGGCGTGGTGCTGACCTTCCGGCTGTTACGTGCGGTGCGCCCAGCCGCGAACCGGTGGCTGGACCTGACCTTCGCGGTCGGGGTCTGGCTCTACGCGGCAGGCTACGGCGACCACGAGACCACCAACTACCTGCACGAACGCTTCTGCCCGACGACCGCGAGCGACCTGTGCCGGATCGTCGCCTACCACGACGACACGTTCTCGCACCTGCTGTTCTTCGCCGGCTTCATCGTGCTGGCGGTCGTGGTGATGGCGGCCCAGGCGAGCGCACCCGACCCGAGGCCGCTGACCACGTCCGACCACTTCTCGGTGGTGTTGAACGGCCTGCTCGTGGCGGCCGGCATAGTCGCCAACCTGGCGTTCGAGCCGATCGGCCTCGACCTGTACGTGGTCGCGATCGTGGCCGTCGTCGCGGTCGTGCTGCTGCTGCGCCACCCCGGCCAGCTGGTCCTGCGCTACTACGGCCTCGCCTTCGTAACCGGCCTCCTCGCAACGGCGGCGATCAGGGCCTCCTAGCGGGGCCGTGACGGTCGAGGCTGCCGATACTTTGCCGGCGGCCAGGTTCAGCACGGCGTAGGGGCTCGAGTCGCCGGCCCGCACGTAATCGTGGCTCGCGCGTTGCGGGGTGCCGGGCAGCATCTGGGATTTCTCGTCCAGGCACAACACCACGGCGCGTTCCGATGGATCCACGTAGCGGCCGACGGCCTCGGCGTCTTTCGGAGTGACGTCGGCAGGGCCGGCCGGGGCTCATCCAGCAGCCCTCGAGCCGGTCGAGCGCGAAGCGACCACGGGAACGCCCGGTTTCCGCAGCGATCCGCCCGTTCGGGGGTCAGGCGTCGCGGAGCATTTCGGCGGCCTTCTCGGGCACGATGTCGTTGACGAAGGAGCCCATTGCCGACTCGGAGCCGGCCAGGTATTTCAGCTTGTCGGCGGCTCGGCGGATGCTGAACAGCTGCAGGTGCAGGTAGCCCAGGTCGCGGCCCTCGCCGACCACCGCCTGGTGCCAGGCCGAAATGTAGGGCATGGGCTTGCCGAACAGCCGGTCGAAGCGGCCCAGCACGTCCAGGTAGAGCGGGCCGAAGGCGTCGCGCTCCTCATCGGACAGTTCCGGGATGTCGGCCACCTTGCGGTGCGGTGCCAGCTGCACTTCGAACGGCCACCGGGCGGCCGCCGGAACGTACGCTGTCCAGTGCTCGTTTTCGCCGATCACCCGGGTTTTGGCCGTGCGTTCGGCGGCCAGGACGTCGGCGTACAGGTCGCGGCCGGTCCGGGTGCGATAGCGCGCCGCCGCCGTCAGCATCGACCGGGTCCGCGGCGGGACGGTCGGGTAGGCGTAGATCTGGCCGTGCGGGTGGTGCAGGGTGACGCCGATTTCGACGCCGCGGTTTTCGAACGGGAAGACCTGGGCGACGCCGGTGAGGCGGGACATCGCGGTGGTGCGGTCGGCGAGCACGTCGATGACTGTGCGGACGCGTGCCGGCGTGAGGGCGCCGAACGAGCTGTTGTGGTCGCTCGTGAAGCAGACGACCTCGGCCCGCCCGATGCCCGGCCGCACCGGCACCAGTTCGGTCAGTGAGGTGATCTCGTCGGGGGCGATGCGGTCGCTGAACGACGGGAACTGGTTTTCGAAGACCACCACGTCGTAGGAGGGCGCCGGGATCTCGCTGGCGAACGACGACGTCGAGGGGCAGAGCGGGCATGCGTCGGACGGCGGCAGGAACGTGCGGGTCTGCCGGTGCGCGGCCACCGCCACCCACTCGTCGACCAGCGGGTCGTAGCGCAGCTGGGACGTGTGCGGGGGCGGCGGCAGGTGCCGGGTGTCGGGGAAGCCGGCGCGGTTCGAAGAGGAATCTTCGTTGAAATAGATCAGCTCCCGGCCGTCCGAGAGGCGGATGGCCTGGCGCGAGGCGAACGTCACTGCCCGCTCACCACCACGAGCTCGGGCACGGTTTCCTCCAGCAGGGCGCGGGCCTGTTCGTCGAGCCCGTCGTCGGTGATCAGCACGTCGGCGCGTTCGAGCGCGACGATCGAGGAGATGCCGACCGTGCCCCACTTGGTGTGGTCGGCCATGACGACCAGGCGTTCGGCCGCCTCGACGAGTGCGCGGTTGACGTCGGCCTCCATCAGGTTGGGGGTGGTGTAGCCGGCGCGCTCGCTCATGCCGTGCACGCCGAGGAAGAGCATGTCGAGGTGGAGCGTGCCGATCGCGGCGACCGCCACCGGGCCGACCAGTGCGTCCGACGGGGTGCGGGTGCCGCCGGTCAGGACCACGGTCTGGTCGGGGCGGCCGGCGCGGTAGAAGATGTCGGCGACCGGGATCGAGTTGGTCACCACGGTCAGCGCGGGCACGTCGACCAGCCGCTGGGCGAGGCCTGCGGTGGTGGTGCCGGCCGAGAGGGCGATCGCGTCGCCGGGGGAGACCAGGGCGGCTGCCCGCATGGCCATCGCGGCTTTCTCCACGCGCTGGCGCACCGACTTGGCGGCGAAGCCGGGTTCGTGGGCCGAGCCCGGGCTGACCGTGGTCGCGCCGCCGTGCACCTTGGACAGCAGGCCGCGGTCGGCCAGCGATTCCAGGTCACGGCGGATGGTCATGTCGGAGACGCCGTATTCGGAGGCCAGCTCGCTGACCCGGACGCCGCCGGCGGCCCGGACCCGGTCAAGAATCGCTGCTTGGCGCTGTTGTGCAAGCATCAGCGTCGCGCCCCTAAAGCAGCCACATTTTCGAACACACCCGAACACTACCTTGCGATCGGGGATGCGCGAAAGAGTGAGGGTCAGATACCGCGACCGCGCTTGTGTAATGCCGACAACACGTTCTCGACCTTGACCGCGCCGGTCATCGCGGCGAGGGCGATCGCGGTCCGCGGCTCCCTCCAGTTCGCTCGCACCGCTTCCTTGCTGAACTGCCAGGCCTGGCTCCGATTGCCGGTCGCCGCCGACCAGCACGCCAGCTGCCCATAGACGCGGGCCGCTCCCGGCCGGCATCCGCTGATCTCCGGGTGCCGCTGCATCATCCACCTCAGCGAGGAGATCTTGGTGGCGTACTCGTAGGCGTAGTGCGACGAGCGGCCCCACAGCACCCGCACGAGCGGCTCGTCGAGATGCACGATCGGCGCACGGCGGGCGGCCCGCAGCAGCAGGTCCCAGTCCTCGTTCTGGCTGCCCGGCGCGTCCTCGGCGACCAGGCCGACGGCGTCCGGCGCGAGCGCCGACCGTCGGATCAGGAACGACGACGAATGCAGCATCGACATCCGGGACCGGGCGAGCTGGTCGATGGTCACCCGGCTACCGCCGGCCAGCCTTGCGGTCGTACGCCCCTCGAAGTCGACCTCGATCGCGCACGTGGCGAACTCGGAGTCCGGTTCGGCGAGCAGTGCCGCGACCTGCCGGCGCAGCTTGTCCGGCTTCCACTGGTCGTCGTCGTCGCAGAACGCCACGAATTCGGTGTCCAGGGCCAGGATGCCGGTGTTGCGGGCGCCGGCCAGCCCCGAGGTCCGCCAGTTGGTCAGTACCAGCACCGGCACCGAGCCGGCCTCGGACGACGACGAGGCGAGCAGGTAGTCGGGCTCGGTCTGGTCGTAGACCACCAGGATCTTGAGCTCGCCCGGGTAGCGCTGGTCGCGGACCGCCGCGATCGCCTTGCGGACCAGTTCGGGCCGGTTCCGGGTCGGGATCACGACGCCGACTGAGGGCCAGTTCATCACGCCTCCTGCGGGGCCGAGAGAGACAGGGGATAGCCGTAGGCGTGCAGCATCGGCCCGCAGACGGCGCCGACCAGCCGGCGCTGGACGCTGGGCATGGCCCGCACCCAGGCGTCGTCGCGGCGCAACGTCACGCGGCCGACGGTGAAGCGCATCGGGTTGCCGGCCGCGCTGTGCCCGACGCCGAGATCGGCGTAGTCCGGCCGGACGAAGGAGAGGTCGTCCTGGGCGAGCCGGAGCCCGGCGAAGTCGGCCAGCTTGATCAGTTCGGTGCGCGGGTCGGTCAGGAATTCCTCGTAGCGGATCCGGCGCACCGCGACGCCGCGGCGGGCGAGCAGGCCGAACGCGGCGTTGTGGGCGTTCCAGAGCATCGCCGAGCGGCCGGGGGAGTAGCGGGTCATCTCGTCGGTGCCATCGGTTTCCGGCCGGGAGACCCGCTTGGTCCACGAGTACGCCACCCCGCGCGCGTCCCGCACGACGTGCACCACCCGCAGGTCGATGTCGGCCGCCCAGCGCAGCACGTGGGCGAGCGCCGAGTGCTTGGACGAGTCGACCACCACCGGCGAGCCGGAGACCTCGGCCGCCGCGGTGTAGACCCGCCCGTAGTAGCTCGCGTATTCGCGGACGTCGTCGGCGACCTCCCCGGCGCCGGCCAGCCGCGGGATGTGCCGGGTTCGTTCGACGGTTTCGCGGAGCGTGTGCACCCGGTCGACGTCGACGTTGGCCCAGCCGTTGAACGCGCGCTCGCCGACCTGTTTCCAGAACGTGCAGGCCGAGAACCGGGCGCCGCAGCCGCAGCGCTCGTCGTCGCGGATGTCGCGCTGCCAGAGGTGGACCACTTCGCCGAGGGCGCACACGCCCGGGAGTTCGCCGAGCAGACGTTCGACGAGCGTCGTACCGCTACGTCCCAATCCACCCAGAAATAACACGCGTGCCACTTTGGTCCGCCTTCGCTCGTTTCAGCTCATATAACGAGCGAATGGTCCCGAAGGAGGCGTTGGGTGGGCATCGAGGCTTTCGACCGCGTACACCTGGACGGCACCGGCATCGACCGGATCACCGAGGCCGAGGTGGTGGCGATCGTGCGGGATGCGCTGATGCGCGGCCGCGGCGGGCGCATCGTCACCCCGAACATCGACATCCTGCGCCGGGCGCAGCGCGAACCCGAGGCGCGGCGCTTCCTCGAGGACGCCGATCTGGTGGTGGCCGACGGCATGCCGCTGATCTGGGCCAGCAAGCTCGGCGGGGCGCCGCTGCCCGAGCGGGTCGCCGGCAGCAGCCTGATCTGGTCGCTGTCCGGCGGTCTCGGCCGCGACCGGCGCTCGATCTACGTCATCGGCGGGGAGCCGGCGCGGGAGGGCGAGAGCGACGGCGCGACCCGGGCCGCCGATCGCCTGGCCGCGGCGTGCCCCGGGCTGCGGGTAGCGGGTGCCCTGTGTCCGCCGTACGGCTTCGAGCGCGACCGCAACGCGGTGGCCGACCTGTGCGCCAAGGTCTCCGGCGCCGAGCCGGATCTGGTATTCGTCGGTCTCGGCTTCCCCAAGCAGGAGCGGATCGTCGACCGGTTGCGGCCGGAACTGCCGAACGCGTGGTTCGTCGGGTGCGGGGCGGCGGTCAACTTCGTGGCCGGCGACGTCGACCGGGCGCCGCGCTGGATGCAGCGCACCGGCCTGGAATGGGCGCACCGGCTGGGCACCGAACCACGGCGGCTGGCCGGGCGCTATCTGCGGCACGACGCGCCCTATGCGTTGCGGCTGCTGGCCGGCGCCCCCGTGCAACGGGCCCGCACCAAATAGTCTCTGCCTCATGAAACTGCACCACGTTCAACTGCTGATCCCGCCGGGCGGCGAGGAGGTCGCCCGTGCCTTCTACGCCGGCGTGCTCGGCATGGCCGAGGTCGAGAAGCCGCCCGAGCTCAGGAAGCGGGGCGGCTGCTGGTTCCGCCGGGAAGATCTGGAGCTGCACCTCAGCCCGGTGGACGACTTCGCGCCCGCCACTCGCGCGCACCCAGGCGTACTCGTCAACGACCTTGATGTTCTGGCCGGCAAACTGGAAACCGCCGGCCGCCCGGTGCGCTGGGACACCAACTTTCCGGGCTTCCGGCGGTTCCACTCGGCCGATGACCACGGCAACCGCTTGGAGTTCATGGAGCCGGTCAGGGATTGAAGTACGGATCCTTGACCAGTCGGTGGAACGCCTTGAACGCCGGTTTGTCGCCGGCCAGCTGGAACTGTTTGTTCGGCGCGTTACCGTCCGGATCGGACTCGAAGTAGGCGACGGCCTTGATCTGCGGGTTGGCCTTGAAGGTCCGCTCGGCGTCGGACAGCCAGGCCGCCCGCCCGGCCGATCCCCACGACCTGGCCACCCCGAACTCGCCGATGATGATCGGCTTGGGGTGCTGGGCCGCCCACCGCAGGAACGGGCCCATCAGCTGCCCGATCGGCTGGAACTGGGTCGCCGCGTAGACGTCGACGCAGGTCCAGTCGACCTGGTCGTCGCCCGGATAGAACGGTGCCGCGTCGCCCCGCTGGAAGCCCTCGGCGGTCGGGCACCAGACCCAGCTGACGTTGTTCGCGCCCTGCCGGCGGAAGATGTCCCGCACGTACTTCCAGGCCGCGATGTAGTCCTCGCCCGACCACATCGTGGCGCGCAGGTTGGGCCGGTCCATCTCCCAGCGCATCCGCAGCAGCACCGGCACCTGCAGCGCCTTGACGGCGTCAGCCTGCCGGCGGATCAGATCGTCGTACTCGCCGTCCACGATGGACCGGTTGTCGCCGGTCGCCCAGCTGACCATCAGGGTCGCGCCCTGGGCCAGGAACTCCTTGTCCGACGACGTGCCGACCATCTGCTCGAACCGGCGGTACGTGTTGACGATCTTCAGCTTGCGGCCGAGGCTCGTCTCCATGTCGTCGACCGCCGCGAGGCGGCCCACGTGGGTGAGCTGCTCCGGCTTGATCCACGCGCCGACGTAGGCGCCCGTTCTCGGCGCTTTGAACGGTCCGGACTCGAATGGCCCTGGGTTGATCGCGATGCCGTTGGGCTTCGTCGACAGATCGGGCGGGGGCGCCGGCGCCGGCTTCTTCGGGCCGGAGCACCCGGCGATCAGCAGCAGAAGAGCGGCTAAGGCCGCGACAACTCTACGCACGGCGCGCCGCATAAAGGACGTTGACCGCGTACTGGTCGCTGCCGGGAAGACGACGAACCGCCGCATCGGCCACCCGGGCCAGCGGATTCTGGTGCAGACCCGGCGTGATCATCGAGAAGCCACGCCGCTCGACGATCTCGAACCCGTGCCGCGACATCAGCCGGTAGATCTGCTCGTGCGACAACTCGGCGAACCACCGCTCGCCGTCGTGCCGGCGCGCCCGCAGATGCCGCAGCGACCCCGCGTTGCCGTGGTTCTCCACCACCAGCAGACCCGCGTTGGGATCCGGCAGCGCCTTGGCCGCGAACGCCATCGCCCGGTCGCGCACCGCATCGTCCACATTGAGCAGCAGCCGGAACATCGTCACCAGCACCGGCTGACCGGCCTGCACCGGCTCCGGCACCGGACCCTCGATCGGCACCTTGTGCCAGACCGCGTGCGAGCCCACCTCGGCCGCCTTGGTCATCATCTCTTCCGAGGTGTCGTAGCCGTGCGCCTCACGCACCATGCCGTGAAGCGTGCGGATCGCCCGCCCGGTGCCGCAGGCGAAGTCGTGCTGCACCGGGGCCCGGGGACCGAACTCGCGTTTCACCAGCGCGCGCAGATAGTCGCGCTGCCGCTGATTGATCTGCCACGCGTAGCTGTCCGGTGCGTACGTGACGTTCTCGTACTTCTCGACCGCCGAGGCGTCCTGGAACACCTTGGTGTAGTCCATGGTCAACTGGTACTCCTCTTCCCGAAGGGTTTGAATGCGGCCAGTGCCAAGGGGCCGCGCAGCAGCCAGGTGCCGGCCAGGAAGGCCGGCACCGCGACCAGCACGGCCAGGGTGAGGCCGACCGTTCCGTCGCCCGCCAGGCCGGTGGCCAGCCGGGGGAGAAGGCCGAAGCAGCCGATCGAGAGCAGCGCCGCCGCGCGGGTGCCGGCACCGAACGGGTGCAGGCCGACCGCGCGGCCGACCTGGATCAGCGGCAGCAGGTTGTTGGCGACCATCGCGCAGGCCAGCCCGACGGCCGCGCCGAGCGCGCCCATCCGGGGCACCAGCAGACTGTCGAGCCCGATCGTGACGGCCAGCGCGACCAGCACGTTGACCAGGTTCCACGAGGTGCGGCCGGCCATCGCCAGCACCATGTCGACCATGCCGCAGCCGGTCGCGACGAGCATCGCACCGGCCAGCACGACGACGACCGGGACACCGGAGGTGTAGCCGTCGCCGAAGAGCTTGAGATAGACCGGCGCGAACAACATCACCAGCAGGTTGATCGGCCAGGTGACGAGCACGAGCCAGCCGGTCGCGGTCTGGTAGAGGTGGTTGGCCGCCGCGCGGTCGCCGGTCGCCAGCGCCTCGGCGAGCCGTGGTTGCACCGACTGCGAGATGCCCTGGTTGGCAAACTGGATCAGCACCACGAATCGGCCCGCCACGGCGTAGATCGCCGCCGGCACCAGGCCGCCGAGGGCGGCCACCAGCAGCACGTCGACCCGCTGCAACGCCAGCTGGGCCACGCTGGCCAGGGCGCGCGGCCCGGTGAAACGCCAGAAGGCGCGGCGCACCTCGCTCCGCTCGGCGCGGGTGGTGGTCACCCCGGCCGGTTTGCTCGCGCGATAGAGCTTGCGGACGGCGTACGCCGCGAGCACCGTCACCGGCAGATAGGGGGCCGCCCATGCGAACGCGAACAGGGGCAGCGACGCACTCGTCCACAGCGCCGCGACCCCCGCGAGGGCAACCAGCGCGACCTGCAGCCCGCTGCGGAGCACCCGGTCGAGCAGCACGGTCGGCCGCATCGCCCGATAGCCGCGGGTGGCCGTGAGCAGGGCGTCGGTGAGCGCCTGCAGCGGCACGAAAACGGCCAGCGCGCGGAGCCCGGCGGTGTGCGCGCCGATCACCCCGGCCGCCTGGTGGGCGGTGGTGCGGGCGATCGCCGGCGCGAGGAACCACAGGACGGCCGCGAGCAGCACCGACAGCACCAGTACGGGCAGCAGCCCGGCCCGCAGGCAGGCGCCGAGCAGGTGGTCCCGGCCGGTCGCCCGCAGCCGGGCCGGCCAGTAGACCAGGCCGGTCTGGGTGCCGAGCTTGGCCAGCCCGCCGGTCAGCACGAACGCGGCGGTGGCGGAGAAGAACGCGCCCGCCTGGTCGGTACCGAGAGACCTCGCCACCACCCAGGTGACGATGACGCCGGCGCCACCGGCGAGAGCGGATCCGGCCATGTTGGCCAGGCCTCCCCGCGCGACCTTCTTCGTCGCCTCCCGTTCGAGGACCGCGGTCATGCCGGCCGACGCCAGACCGGTGTGCGCCCGAGCCAGGACGCCAGGGCGTCGTCGTGGCGGTGGTAGTGGGCGGTCAGCTCGCGGCGCAGCGCCGGGTCCATGTCGGACTGCCGGGGGCGCGCGTTGTGCTGCTCGAAGGCCGGCCGCTCGAAGTAGGTCGGCAGGCCGAGGAAGTCGCAGATCTCGTCGTAGACCTCGGCCGGCTGGGCGAAGAACCGCTCGCTCTCCACCACGTGGATGCGCTCCCGGCCGACGTGCTGGGCCATCACGCTGAGGTAGCGGGCGTACTCGCCGCGGGCCCGGTAGGCGTGGTGCTGGTGGGCGAAGCTGTAGTAACGCGGGTCCTCGGCCAGCCGGTCTTCCTGGCGATGCAGCCGGGCCGGTTCGAGCGCCAGCGCCGCCCCGAAGTCGCGCTCGGTCTCGAAGCCGCGCGCCACCTCGTGGTGATGCTGGGAGTAGGCGCGCTCGACCGGGTCCCGCACCAGCGCGATCAGCTTGGTGTGCGGCAGATCGCGGGCGATCCGGGCCGCGGCCTGCGGGTGATACATGTAGTAGGGCGCCGACTCGAACGTCTGGGCCGGCGAGCCGTACCGCTCGGTCAGCCGGTCGGCGTGCCGCTGCAGCGGGAAATGTCCCTTGTACCAGGCCATCCCGCGGTTGTACGACACGTCGAAGTAGTGCACGCCCTTGTGCAGCACCGCTTTCAGGATCATCGGGTGGTCGGCCAGCGCGCGATAGAGCGAGGTCGTGCCGCAGCGCTGACCGCCGCAGATCAGGAAGGTGGGCGTCATCCGCTTCGGTGCGGTCAACCGGCCGTACGAGCGGGAGCCCAGGTGGACCACCCGCTTCACCGGCGCCGGAACCTTGCGTACGTCCACTGTGCTCAGAGCTCCTCGACCCGGCGGATCAGCACCGGCAGCAGCCAGGTGCCGAGCACGCCCAGACGGGCGCCGGCCTCGGCCTGGCGATCGGTCAGATAACGGGTGGCCAGGTCGACCAGGTAGAGCAGCGCGGTCACCGTGCGGCCCTCGGCGGGTACGCCGAACGGGGCCAGCAACTCGGCCGCCTTCTGCACGGTCACCTCGACCGCGTCCTTGGCGTCGTCGGTCGACTGGATACGCCGCTGCAACTCGTGATGCACGGCGTCGAAGCCGAGCGGCACCCCGGTCGCGAACCGTTCCCAGTCCCAGACGAGCAGGGCGTCGTCAACGTTGGCCATGTTCCAGGGCGCCCAGTCACCGTGCCAGGCGCCGTACCGGAAGGCGGTCTCGCCGGCGTGCTTGACCAGCATCTCGGCCGCCGCGGTGAGGCTCACGCCCTCGGGCCGGTCGGCCACCGCGGCCAGCCGCTGGCGCAACTCGTGCCAGTACGACCCGGCGGCCAGCGTGCCCTGCGTGTAACCGCAGCAGCCGGCGATGTCGAGCATGGCCGCCACCAGGCGGCGCGGGGTCAGGGTGGCCCGGGGCAGCCAGACCGGCAGCGCCGACTGGACCAGCACCTGCAGGCCCTGCCACTGACCGGCGTGCAGCACCCGGGGCACGGTCAGCTTGGTCAGGCCGCTGCTGCCGAGCGCGGTCAGCGCCGCCGTCTCGGCCTTCACCAGCCGCTGGGTGAGCGGGCCGGTGCCCAGCTTGGTGAAGCCGAACGTGTCGCCCTCCGGCCCGATCAGCTGCAGCACCGGCTTGCGGTTGGCCCGCGCCGGTCCGATGTGGATGCTGATTGCCAGCTCGCGGGCCAGCGCATCGCTCAGATATCCGTCGATGCTGGTCGAGAACGGGCCGGTGACCCGGATCCGGTCCCGCAGCAGCATGCTCGAGGCGCCGGTACGCAACGCCGCCACGACCGCATCGCGCTTCAACCGTGCGGTCCGGGACTGCGGTTCGGCGTACCGGCGGACCGCGACCGCCGCGACGCGGCGCGAAACCGTCGGGACCAGCAACCGGGGCCGCCGAGCATCCGGGACGACCAGATATTCGGCGATCGGCGTGCCCGGCGACCCGTCGGTGCGGCACGGCTGCGGGTAGAGGAGGTCGAGCACCTCGCTGAGGTACTGGGTGCGCAGGGCCGCGTCGCCGGTGGTCAGCTCGGGCGGCGCGGTCTTGACCGGGCTCAAAGTTCTTCCCCCTCTTGTCGGACTACCTGATTGCGCCAGAGCAGCGCGAACGCCAGGACCATGAAGGCCAGAGGGGTGACCAGCGAGTTGTACCAGAGCATCGCCGAGAACGAGGTGACGATCGCGGCGCTGCCGGCAATGCCGATCGGGGTGCGGTCGCGGCGGAAACGCCACAGCCCGTACAGGAAGAAGCCGAGATAGCCGATCGTGCCGACCGCGCCGTGCGCGTAGATCAGCTGCCACAGCTGGCCGTTCCCGCCGACGGTGAAATTGCCGCAGCGCTCGCAACCGGCGCTCTCGCCGACCGTGATCGACTGCCGGCCACCGGCCGTGTTCCGGGTGCTGCCGTAACCGACGACCGGCGACTCGGTGAAACCGTCCAGCGCCTTGTCGATCAGGAACGAGCGCACGCCGTTCGACTTGCCGTTGTCGAGCCGCGCCGACACGACGCTGCCGAGCGGGGTGGCGACGAGCCCGACCGTGAGCGCCGCCCCGGCCAGGGCGACGACGGCCAGGATCCAGAGCCGGCCGGCGAGCACGTAACGGGCGGCGACGTAGAGGGCGAGCACGCCGAGGCCGATCCACAGTCCCCGGTTGAGCGAGACCACGGCCGGCACGATGGAGACGGCCAGGCAGATCAGCGCCCACATCTTCGTGCGGCCCCGGCCGGACTGCCAGGCCGCCACCACCAGCCAGGCGGCCAGCAGGCAGAAGTTGTTACCCCAGGTGTTGGTGTAACCCCACGGCGCGGCCGGCCGCGGCCGGTCCCCGCCGACCAGGTCCATGATCTGGGCGGCGTACGGGTGGACCATCGACTGGACGAAACTCATGCTGCGCAGGTGACCGGGCAGCAGCATCTCGACCGGCGAGGTGAACTCGAAGTTCCCGGCCACGATGCCGAGCAGGCCGCCCAGCACGGTCACCACGAACATCCAGCCGAGCAACCGGACCAGACGCTTCTGCGGTAGCTCGGCCTCGGTCAGGTTGCCGGCGTAGACCAGGAGCACGGTCAACGCCACGTACATCCCGAGCCGGAAAACGACGGCGGGCAGGCGGCCCGACGCGTGCCCGGGCACCGTACCGGCCGGGTCGGCGCCGAGGGCGCCGATGCTCACCACCACCGCGACGAGGAAGAGCGCCCACCACGCGAAGCCGGGAGGAAGGCGCAGCCGCCGCCCGGCGGCGGCCCGCCGCAGCAGGAGGAACAGCATCGGCACGGCGACCAGGGCGAAGATGAGTACGCCGAGACCGAGCGCCCACCACAGGGGATAGAACGCGAGCACGGCGGTGACCGGCCAGGCGGGCAGCGCGCGTTTTTTGCCGTCCTCCGCCGGGCCGCCGGGTTGCTCCGGGGCCGCGACCGAAAGGCTCACTGCTGGTCGCCGTCCGCGGCTTTGACCACGCCGGACATGTCAATGATCGCCGTATCGTCGGTCGGGCCGTGCGGGCTCGGAAGTGCCTTCGGGGCCGTGTCCTTGGCCGCCGCTTCCTTCTGGGCCGCGGTCAGGGTGCCGGTCGGGAAACGCATCGGCTGGGTCATGTCGCCGTCGCGGATCGGCCTGCCGCCGGCCACCCGCATGCCCGGCGTCAGCGTCACCGCGGGGCCGTGCATGTCGGCCGCCCGGATCGGGGCCAGGCGCGGCACCACGACCGCACCGAGCAGGGGCGTGCCGACCCGCTGCAGCTGCTCGGCCGCGTCGAGCAGGGCCGGGCGCCGCGAGCGCCGCAGCTCGACCGCGAGGATCGCCGCGTCGGCCAGGCTGGCCAGCCCCTGCGCGTCGGCGCTGCTGCTGGTCGACGGCGCCTCGATCACCACGAAACCGCCCTGGCCGCGCAGCGTCTGCAGGGTGTCGCGCAGCCGCTGCGACTGCATCAGGCCGGCCGCGGTGGCGGCGCCGCCGGTGGTGATGACCCGCAGCGACGGGATGCGCGGCGTGCGCTGCAGGGCCCGGGCCAGGCTCACCCGCCCGGCCAGCAGCTCGGAGAGGCCGGGCGTCGCCGAGATGCCGAACATCCGCGCCAGAGGCGCGGCATCCACCACGCTGTCCGGCAGGTGCGCGCCGATCAGCACGACGTTGCTTCCGGTACGCGCGAGCGCCGCGGCCAGGTTCGCCGACACCAGCGTCGCGGCCGAACCGCGGCTCGCCCCGGTCACCACGATGATCTGGTCGCCCGGCTGCAGGCTGGCCAGGATCTCGTTGCGCAGCCGGTTGAAGACGCGGCCGCCCGCGCCGTACGGCTGCAGCACGTCATCGAAGTGCGGGGTGGTGCGGTCGTCGAGCGCCGCCAGCACCGGCATCCGGCCGCGGTCGCGCACGTCGGCCGCGGTGCGCAGCCGCCGGTCGAAGCGTTCCCGGGCGAAGGCCAGCAGCAGACCGAGCAGCAGGCCGACCATGCCGCCGGTGGCCAGGTTGATCATCGGGTTGGGGCTGGTCGGGGTGTCCGGGAGCCGGGCGTCGCTGATGATGCTGCCCGCGCCGACCGTGGTCGTGGTCAGCTCGTTCAGCTTGCCGGTCAGCGAGTTGAGCTGGTTCTGCGAGTTGTTGCGCAGGCTCAGCAGGTTGCTCTCGTCCGGGCTGCCCTTGGCGGCCCGCGACAGCCGGGCGTTGATGCCGGTCAGCGTCGTGGTGAGCTGCTTGACCTTGACGTTCAGCGTCTTGATCTGCTGGTTCAGGCCGTCCTGCGCGGTCTCCTGCCGGTTGCGCAGATACGCCTCGGCGAACGCGTGCGACCCGGACTGGGACTCCTGCGGCGTACCGCCCTTGAAGTTGATCACCAGGACGGTGGTGTTCGCCGGCACCTCGACCGACACGTCCTTGGCCAGGTCGATCGGCGAGCGGGTGGTCCGCAGCAGCTGGGCCGCCTTGACCGCGACCGCGCCGGAACCGACCAGCTGCGCCTCGGTGTCGAGGTTGACCGCGCCCTTCGTGCGGCCACCGGACGCGTTGGTGTCCTGGTCGACCGCCTGCACCAGCACCGAGGTCGACGACTCGTAGACCTTCGGCAGCGCATGGGTCAGAGCCGTACCGGCGCCGAGCCCGGCCCCCGTCGCCAGCAGCGCGATCCACCAGTGGCGGCGAAAGACGCCGAGGTAGTGCGAAACATCAGCGGGCGAGGCGGACGGTTCCATCGGTGCGGCGGCCCTTCCGAGGGGTGGAGTGAGAGGTACGTTTTGCCCCCGGAGGGGTAAACGTCTCACCAGCGCCCGCGTGATGGGTCAGTTCAATCTGGGCTCCACCCAGCCGTTCTCCACGAGGTAGGCCAGAACGACCTCGATCGCCTCCGGCACCGACATGTCGGTGGTGTCGACGGTGAGCTCGGCCTTGGCCGGTTCCTCGTACGGGTCGTCGATGCCGGTCATGCCCCGCAGCTGGCCGGCCCGGGCCCGGGCGTAGAGGCCCTTGCGGTCGCGCTGCTCGCAGACCTCGAGCGGGGTCGCCACGTGCACCAGCACGAAACCGGCCCCGGCTTCGGTCGCCATCCGGCGGGCGGCCAAGCGGGCGTTCTCGTAGGGCGCGATCGGGCAGGCCACGGCCATGCCGCGGTGCCGGGCCACCTCGGCCGCGACCCAGCCGATGCGGCGCACGTTGCGGTCGCGGTCGGCCTTGGAGAAGCCGAGACCGGCCGACAGCTCCCGGCGTACGACGTCGCCGTCGAGCAGCGTGATCGTGCGGTCGCCGCTCTCCCGCATCGAGTCGACCAGGCCGCGGGCGATCGTCGACTTGCCGGAGCCGGAGAACCCGGTGAAGAAGACGACCAGACCGCGGTGCCGCCGCGGCGGACGTACCCGGACCAGTTCCTTGGCCACCGCGGGCGGCGTGTGCCACTCCGGCAGCGGGAAACCGCGGTCGAGCAGATCGTCGATCTCGGCCGGGGTCATGGCCAGGCGGCGGTTGCGGGGCGGGATGTCGTCGCGCCAGCGCCACTGGCCGTCCCGGTTGTCGTACGCCAGCTCACGCGGGACCAGCACCCGCAGGCCGGCGCCGGACAGCATCTCGCCGGTCGACAGCACATGGGTCACGCCGTACGCCCCGGCCACCCGCGCCCGCAGCAGCGCGTCGCGCATCTCGTCGCCCCGGGTCAGCAGCGGGACGGCCACGATGGTCGCCGGGGGCATCCGGTCGCGGGCCGCGAAGATCGCCCGGACGAGTGCCTCGGGCGGCAGACCGTCGGGGCCGGGGCCACTCACCGGCACCAGAATCAGCAGGTGGGCGGCGAGCGTACGGGCGGCGTGCGCGATCTGCGCGAGCTGAGGCCGGTGCAGCGGGCGGTCGGCGATCACGCCGAGCACCCGGCCCGGCGGGAGCAGGGCCTTGACCTCTTCCGGCGAGCGCCGTAGCCGCTGGAACGGGCCGTGCCCGCCGTCGCCCATCCGGCGGACGGCACCACCCGCGCCATAGCGCTGCGGGTCGATCGGCCACACGTCGGAGAGCTCGAGGGCGGCCACCGGCGCGCCCTCGGGGTCGGTCAGTACGACCGCGCGGCGACGCGGGTCGTCGGCGTCGAGCCGGCTCGCCAGTTCGGCGGGAAGCTCCAAGGTGACCGGTACCGGCCACTGCGTACCGTCGGCGAGCTGACCGCGGCGCTGCAGCGCGGCCAGATCGGCCCGGCCGAGGAACCCGGGCAGCGGCGCATACGCCCCGCTCAGCAGGAGCTCCAGGTCAGCGAGCTCGTGCGGGCGCGGCGTGTACGACGGGGCGTCCCGGAGCACGTCCTCGGGCAGCACCGAACCATTCACTGTTGTATCCCCCTGCGGCCGATTAGGAGACAGTTTTGCAGCCCTGCTGATCGGGGTCGAGGCGGGTATCCCCACGACGGATTCCACATCAGGTATTCGACAAATCGGATAAAAGTTACAATACTGGCTTATCGTGAGTCGTCGCCCGCGCCGTTTTCGGCCTCTCCGCTTCGCCGCGATTCCTGTGGCCTTCGCTCTTTCCGCCGTCACCACGCTCGCTTGGGCGTGGACCGGCGGGATGTCGCAGATCGGCCTTCCCGGCGACCCGACCGTGGCGCTGCCGCTGGTGGCGCCCGGTCCGTCGCCGTTCTCGGCCGCGCCGGACCTCGCGCCCCTACCGCCCGGCGGCTTCAACGCGCCGATGACACGCCCGGGCGACGACCCCGTTGTCCACGCTGCCGCTCCGACCACGTCGGGTGCCGCGGGGCCTTCGGGTTCTCCACCGGCCGCGCCGTTCGCCCCACCCGTCCTGTCGCGGTCCGCGTGCCACACCGGGGCGAAACTGGTGCCGACCTGCGGCGTCCTCTGGGGAGTCGCACCCGGCGCGCACACCGAGTCGCGGGGTTACTCGGCGCTGGCCGCGTTCGAACGCAAGACCGGCCGCCACCAGGCCATCTACCACGCCTATCACGGCGGCATCCATCAGCTGTTCCCCACGCCGCAGGAGATCGCGATCGCCCACCAGAAGGGCTCCCCGCGCATCCTGTTCCTCAACTGGAAACCCGAAGCCGCCTCGTGGGCCGCGATCGCCCGCGGCGACAAACGCACCGACGCGTTCCTCGACCGACTCGCCGGGCACATCCACCGGACGTTCCCCGACAAGTTCTTCTTCGCCGTCCACCACGAGGGCGAGAACGACGTCCGGGAAAGGGCCGGCTCGGGCTACACGGCCAAGGACTACGCCGCGATGTACCGCCACGTGGTGAAGCGGCTGCGCGCCCACGGCGTACACAACATGGTCACCGTGCTGGTACACATGGCGTACGTGCCGCACGCCACCAAGAGCTGGTTCGATCAGATGTACCCGGGCGACGACGTCGTCGACTGGATCGGGCTGGACGTCTACGCGTACAGCACCCCCGGCTACGGCCACGGCGACTTCGCCGAGGTCCTCAACCGCAAACTGGGCGGCAAACGCGCCTGGCCCGGCTTCTACAACTGGGCGGCCCGCAAACACCCGCACAAACCGGTGATGATCGCCGAGTGGGGCGTCTGGTCCTCGAAGAGGAACACCAAGTACAAGGCCGACTTCTATCGCGACCTGGGCTCCGAGCTACGCCGTTTCCCGCGCATCAAGGCGATGGTCCAGTTCGAGACCCCACACAACCAGAAGGGCCAGGACTCGTCGGTCGACAGCACCCCGGCCGCCCTGCAGGCCTACCGCCACCTCGGCCACCTGCCGATGTTCCAGGTGGCCGTAACCTCCCGCTGAGCCGGCCCCGAGCCGGCTACAGCGCGGGGCGGACGAGCGCGGCGATGGCGACACGCCAGCCCTCACTCAACGGCTCCGCCGCCTCCGGCCTCCCATCGGCGAAAATCGATGGCAGGCCGGCGTACCGGAGTGTCCGGTCGAGTGGCACCCAGCCGGCGCCCCGGCTTCGCCCGTCGTCCCCGGCCTCGGCCGAGATCCGACCGAGAGGCTCTTCGTCGCCGCGTCGCAGCGACGTCAGCGCCTCGAGCGTCCAGCGCCGCCACCTGCTCCCCGGACTGTCCACGTACATTCGGTCGAGCTCGGCCATCGCGGCGAGCACCGCGTCGTCGTCGGCCAACTGAAGGACCGCCTTGGCCGTGATGGCGGTTCCCAGGCTCAGCCGTAGGCCGTACTGATCGCACTCGGCGGCCATTTCGTCGCACGCATCGACGGTGGTGAGTCCGGCAACGGCTTCCCGCCAGAGAGCCGCGCTTTCGTTCTCGCGCGCGACCCGGTGTCGGCCCTGCCGGCGCAGCCACATGGCGCGCAGCCGAGGCCCCACGACCGCCTCAGCAAGATCGCCCTGTTCCCACGCCAGGTCGCTTCGAAGCCGGCGGACCTCGGTCTCGTCGGTCGGAGGTGCCTCCCGCAGGAGTTGCTCGACCTCGTCGAAACGGCGCAGCGTCAGCAGCGTGCGCCCGAACTGGTAGCGGATCAGCGATGACTCCGGCTCCGCGGCCCGCAGCGTACCGAGGATTTCCTCGGCTTCCTCCGCCCTGCCCGAGTCGCGCAAGGCGTAACAGATGAAGATTCGCGTCGCGCGAGCCACGTCCGCGGGCGGTGACATCTCGAGCGTCTCGCGGAAGTAGGCGATCCGTTCAGTCGCGGAGCGCCCGGGATATGCGGAGAAGAACCGCGACAGCGCGCCCATCCAGGTGCGGCTGTCCGGCGGTGGGAGCCGCTCGGCGGTTCGCGCCATTCCGGGCAACTCGAACAGCGATCGTCGCAGCCAGTCCGCTTGGAGATCATGATCTGCGCAGAGCTGCGCTGCTACTTCGAGCATGGCGAGCCGGCGGTCTACGTCACCCGGTGTCTCGTCGTGTCGAACGTGCAGCGCGCTGATCAGTCCGTCGGCGCGGCGCCGGCGGTCCGCCGAGGTCCAGGCACCCGGCTCCCGGCCCGACTCGTCGCGCAGGGCGGCGCGAACGGCATCGTGCAACCGGAAACCGAACCACGGGTGGTCGACCTGGTTGACCAGCGTGCGCGCGCAGAAGCGCACGGCGTCTCCCTCGCTGCGCCCCGATGCCTCGGCCAGCAGGGCCGGATCGAACCACGGCAGGAGGCTCGCGGTCCGAGCGACGTCGCGTTCGGCCTCCGGGAGATCGGCCAGGATCCGGCCGACCAGCGCGGGCAACGGCCCGCCGAAAAGCTCGGGCAGTGGCACGCCGGCGCTCTGCCGGGCGACCGAGAGCGCGAGATCGAGGTAAAGAGGCAGGCCGTGCGCTCCGTCGCGGATACGGCCGATCACCTCGCCGCTCAACTCCGGATTGCCGCCGTGGCCCGACGCCCGCTCGAGAAAGCGGACGACGTCGTCGTCGGCGAGATCGCCGACCAGATGCTGGCGCGGTTCGCCCTCGGCCCGCAGGCTGAGCCCGGGCCACACGTGTGCACCCACCGCCGCGAGGCCGGGCACCGACGGATCGGCCCATTCGAGACTTCGGCGCGTCGTCATGACCCAGAGCACGCCCGGCGTCAGGTGGACGATCCGATTCAGTAGACGCTCCTGGCTCCGGTCACCGCCCTGTATGTACTCGACGGCGTCGGCGAACGCGACCACCAGAGACCTCTCCGAGCGGACCAGCCGCTCCAGATCCCACGAGAGCAGGCCGGCCAGTGTGGCCGCAACCCACGGCGAGGCATCCCGCTCAGCCTCGCGGGCGATCGCCGCGAGCGGCTCGCAGTCGCGCAACCATCGATCGCGAAGTCGGCCCCGGCGAATCGCGTCGACGATGGCCAGGCCGACTCGTGCGGTCAACTGGCCCGCCGCGAGGCCGTACCCGGCCTGCCCGATGGCATCGCCCACGGTGTCGATGATCTGGCCGCGGAGGTCGAAGCCGGCCCGATTGCGGAACTCCGGAAGGGCGATGCCGGGCCGCGCCTGCGTCCACCACGCCGCCAGGCCCAGATCGAAGGCGGGAAAGGGGCGCCCGGGTCCACCGACCGCGTTGCGCAGAGCGAGCACCGTTCCGACTGCGTCGAACGCGTGGGAGCCGTGGAGGTCCAGCCGGGCCGTGCGTACCTGGTGATCGAGTCTCAGCGGATCGGGCCAGTCCGTGTTCTCCGGAACCTCGCCGTGCAGCCATCGCTCCAGCCGGTGCGAGAGTTCGGTCTTCCCGATCCCGCCGACGCCGTAGAAGGCCAGAACGTTCGTGCGCGCGGTCCGGAGCAGAGTCGCTCGATCGGCGAGGACGTCCGACAGGTGATTCACTGCCGCGACCGAGAAGCTCGTGCTCTCGGGAATGCGATCGGTGAAGAGATCGACGGCGGACCAGCCGGGGTCGAAGATGTCGTCCAGACTCACTGCTGTGCCCCGTGTCTTCCGCCGGTGAGCGTGCACGTTCAGCCGATCACCAGGGAAGCCGGAATCGTATCGGCCATCCAGGCCAGTCGATCGGGCTGCTGTGCGCCGGCGCCGGACCGGTTTCCCGGCCCGGCGCCGGGCCGGTCAGCTGGTTTCGCCGGCGACGCTGAAGGAGCCGAGGCGCTGGATGGCGTAGAGGGTGCCACCGACCGCGAAGATTGCGCTCATCACGATGGCGACCGGGATCGAGACCTTGCCCGGCAGTATGTCGGTGGGGTGCATTTTGTCGGCCAGCGCGATCGCGTACTGCTCGATCGAGAGGACCCGGGTGCCGCTCAGGAAGCGGCCCAGCAGGCCCTCCCAGACCAGCACGTAGACCAGGCCGAGCAGGACCGGGCGCCGGCTCAGGAGGCTCAGCAGCAGGAACAGCGCCGAGTAGGCGACCGCTCCGACTGCCGCGCTGACCGCCAAGGCCACGCCGAAGGCGGCCGAGTCGGCCAGCAGTCCGGCGATGAACAGCGGGACGGCCGCGCTGACCGCGGTCACCACCACTGCCACCGCCAGCTTGGCGAAGATGATGTCGCGGCGGGGGAGCGGCTTGGTGAGGATGTGCACGATCGTGCCGTCGTCCACCTCGGAGCCGAGGACGCCGGTGCCGACGATCAGTGCGGTCACCGGGAGGACGACGACGAAGCCGAGGCCGACGATGACCGGCTGGCCCCACTGGGACGGCTCGACGCCGTTCGTGCGGCAGATCAGCGCCAGGGCGATCATCAGGAGTGGCAGCGGCAGCAGGAGCAGCAGCCGGCGACGGCCGAACAGGCCGCGGACGGTGATGTAGGCAACCGTGGACATCATGCCTCCAGCAGGTAGGAGAAGACGCTCTCCAGGGACTCGTCGGACGGCAGCAGCTTGCGCAGCCGGATGCCCTCGCCCAGGGCGATGCGCGGGAGCGCGCGGGTGAAGCTGCCGTAGTCGCTGGCCCGCACGGTGAGGCCGGTCTGCTCGACCTCGACGCCGCTCACCGACTTCTCGCCGATCAGGGCGACCGCCAGGCGCCGGTCGTCGGAACTCTGCAGGGCGAAGACGTGCGGCCGGTTGGTCATCAGCCGACGGATCTTGCGGTAGTCGCCGGAGGCCGCGAGGCGACCCGCCACGATCACCTGGACCAGGCCGGAGAGCTGCTCGACCTCTTCCAGGATGTGCGAACTGAACAGGATCGTGTGCCCCTGTTCGCCCAGTTTGTGCAGCAGCGTCATCATGTGCATGCGCTGGCGGGGGTCCATGCCGTTGAACGGTTCGTCGAGCAGCAGCACCTGCGGCTCGTGGACCAGCGCGGCCGCGACCCGGGTGCGCTGGCGCATGCCCTTGGAGAACGTCTCGATGCGCCGGTCCTGCGCGTCGGTCATCTCGACCAGGCGCAGCGCCCGGTCGGCGGCGGCCGCCGGGTCGGGAAGCTTCTGCATCTTGGCGCACGCGGTGACGAACTGGCGGGCGGTCAGGAAGCCGTGCACCGCCTCGCGCTCGGCGACCAGGCCCAGCGTGCGGTAGATGCCGGGGTTGCGCCAGGTCGGTGACCCGTCGATGGTTACGGTGCCGCGGGACGGGCTGAGGAAGCCCGCCATCATGTGCAGCACCGTGGTCTTACCGGCGCCGTTGGGGCCGAGCAGGCCGGTGACGCCCGGCTCCAGGCTCATGCTGATGTCGTTGACCGCCACGACGTTGCCGTACCAGCGGGACACGTTCTGCAGGTCGACAGTGCTCAAAGGGAGGCCACCTTCCGATAGCGGGCCAGCAAGAGCAGCAGCAGGGCCGCGACCAGGCAGACGAGTTCGATGCCGTAGATCGGCCCGAAGCTGCCGATGTCGATGCCCTGCCTCGGGTTCTTGCGCAACCAGGTCGAGACGCCGGTGACCAGGGTTTCCGGGCTGGCGAGGCCGGCCAGGTTACGCGCCTTGTCGGACGGCAGGATGCTCAGCACCCCGACCAGCGGCGTGGTGACCACGAACAGGGCGACGATGCCGCCGGCCGCGAAGGCTCGCTTGCCGGTGGCCGAGGCGATCAGCAGGGCGATGGAGGAGAAGACGACCGCCCACAGCACGCTGTAACCCCAGCCCGGCAGCAGGCTGCCGGCCTCGTGCCAGACACCCTTCATGCCGGTCTTGGTGGTGAAGGCGGCGCCCAGGAACATGATCAGCTGCGGCACTCCGAGGAGCAGCCACACCGCGCTGACCAGCGCCACGACCTTGGCCGCGACGTAGTCGAAGGCGCGCACCGGGCGGCTGAAATAGAGCGGCAGCACTCCGGCCCGCAGGTCACGGGAGACCAGTTCGGGCGCGATGATGGCGACGAAGAAGACGATCAGTACGGCCATCGTCTCGTCGAACTGGTAGTAGGTGAACAGCGTGATGTTGGCCTTGGCTTTCACCCCGGCGTTGATCACGGCGATGAGCAGCCCGATGCCGGCCACCAGCCAGGGGAAGATCTTGGATTTGGCGGGCCGGCCGAGGCCGAATGCGGCCCGGATGCCGTGTACGTACAGCGCGCCGAACAGGGCGCCCCGGCCGAGCTTCGGCCCCTCGTACCGCTGATATCCGATGTCGTGGATGACGCCGGCCTCAGACATCGGCCGTCTCCTTCGTCGTGAAGAGCTCGGCCACCCGGTGGCGTCGCTGGTCGAGGCGGTGCAGTGGCAGGTCGAGCTCGGCGACGACGCGGAGGATCTGGTCGTACGAATCGTCGGAGTCGAGCGGAACCAGCAGCAGGCTTCCTTCGCGGCTGACCGCGAGGCCCTGGTTGGTGAGGGCTTGCGCGAGCTCGTCGGTACCCTCGCTGACCTCGACCGCCAGAACGTCGGAGGCGGCCGTCATGGCCGAGATGCGGTCGGCGCGCAGCAGCCGGCCGCCCTCGATCGCGATGAGCGAGTCGCAGATCCGCTCGACCTCACCGAGCAGGTGGGAGCAGACGACGACGGAGATGCCGAATTCGTTGCCGATCCGGTGGATGAGGTTGAGCATGGCGTCGCGGCCGGCCGGGTCGAGGCCGTTGGTCGGCTCGTCGAGGAGCAGAAGGTCGGGGTCGTGCACGAGGGCCTGGGCCAGCTTGACCCGCTGCTTCATGCCAGTCGAGTAGCCGCCGATCTGCCGGTAGCGTTCCTCGTAGAGGCCGACGTGCCGCAGGGCCTCGGAGGCCCGTTCGCGTGCCGCCGTCTTGGGGAGGCCGCTCATCCGGCCGAGGTGGGTCACGAACTCGGAGGCCGAAACGTCCGGCGGCAGCGCGTCGTTTTCCGGCATGTATCCGACCCGGGCCCGCACGCGGTCGGTCTGCGTGGTCGGGTCGAGATCGAAGACCCGGACCGACCCGCTGGACGGCGCGAGAAGGCCCAGCATGATTTTGATGAACGTGCTCTTGCCGGCGCCGTTGGCGCCGACGAGCCCGATGACGCCTGCCTCGACGTCGACGGTCAGGTCGGCGAGCGCCTTTACCCCGCCGCCGTACGTCTTCGTCAGCGCTTGAGTCGCGATGATGGTCACAGGCACAGCCTAGGAACCGCCCGCACCCCGCCGGATCAGGTACAACCCTGAGAGGCGGCCCTGGCCTCTCAGCTCGCTCTCAGAAAGGCGGAGCGGCCCCTGCCGCCAGACAGGGACCGCCGGGACCGCCGGCCACTGCCGCCAGACTGCGGCCGACCCCATGGGAGCGCTCCCACGTCGCTCGACTCTAGCGAAAGGTCAGTCGCGCCACCAGCCGTCGAGCGGAGTCACGGGCACCGAGCGCTTGTGGCGGGTCATGCGGTAGATCGATTCGAGCTTGTCGGCGACCTCGGGAGCCACGTCGGCGCCCTCCAGGTAGTCGTCGATCACCGAGTACGTCAGGCCCAGCGCGACCTCGTCCGGCAGGGCGGGCCGGTCGTCCTCGAGGTCGGCGGTCGGAACCTTCTGCCAGACCGACTCCGGCGCGCCCATCTCCTGCAGCAGCCGGGCGCCCTGGCGCTTGGAGAGGCCGGTCAGCGGGGTCACGTCGACGCCGCCGTCGCCGTACTTGGTGAAGAAACCGGTGATCGCCTCGGCGGCGTGGTCGGTGCCGACGACGAGCAGGTTGAGCTGGCCGGCGATCGCGTACTGGATCACCATGCGCTCGCGGGCCTTGATGTTGCCACGGACGAAATCACGCAGCGGCTCGCCCAGGTCGCGCGACACCTCGGCAGCCAGGGCGTCGGCGCTCGGCTTGACGTTGGCCACGATCGAGCGGTCCGGCCGGATGAAGTCGAGGGCGATCTGCGCGTCGGATTCGTCGGCCTGCACGGCGTACGGCAAACGGACCGCGACGAAAGTCGCGTCGTGACCCTCCGACCGCAGTTCCTCGCTCGCGATCTGGCACAGCCTGCCGGCCAGCGTGCTGTCCTGGCCGCCGCTGACGCCGAGAACGTAGCCCTTGGTCCGGGACGCGCGCAGATAGTCCTTGAGGAAGTCGACCCGGCGCCGAATCTCGTCGGTGGGGACGACGGACGGCCGCGCGCCGAGCTCGTCGAGGATCTGCTTCCGGAGGTTGGTCACCCTCGTACGGTATCCGGCCGTGTCCCCGGCCGGCCCGGGGGAACTGTGCGTTGCCTTAAGGTTAACGAAAGGTGTACGAGGGTATGCGGCCCCGCCGGGGCGAAGGAGAGGCGTGGGCCGTGACGATGACGGGATTCTGGCAGCCGGACGGGCTGCCGACCCGGGCCGACCAGGTCGACCAGGTGGAGCTCAAGCTGGTGGTGCCCCGCACGGGCAGCCGGTCGCTGGGCATCGACCACGACCGCGGGCCGGCCCGCCGCATCTACTTCCTCGACACCCCCGACCTCGCCCTCTATCGCCTCGGCGTGATCATCCGGTTCCGTGACCGGGCCCACCGGCGCGACGACGCCGTGGTCAAGCTCCGCCCGGTCGTGCCCGGCCGGGTGCCGGGCTGGCTCCGCCACGCCGACTGCTTCCGCATGGAGATCGACGCGCTGCCCGGCCACTCGGTCTGCTCCGGTGCCCTCAAGAAAAGGCTCGGGCGAAGCGCGGTGTCGCGGGCGGTGGCCGCGGGGCGGCCACTGATCAAACTTCTCTCGCCCCGCCAGCGGCGGCTGCTCCTGAAGTACGCCCCGCAGGTCAAACTCGGCGATCTGACCGTGTTCGGGCCGATCCACGTGCGCTGCCAGAACGTCAAGCTGCGCGGCTTCGACGGCGGGCTGACGGCGGAGCGGTGGCGCTACCCCGACGGATCCGACCTGGTCGAGCTGTCGACCCGTTGCCCGGTCGACGAGGCGCCGGCGGTCGCGGCGCGCATCTCCACGGCGCTCCGGGCGTACGGCGTGGTCCCCGCCGACCTGCAGGTCACCAAGACGGAGATCGCCCTCGGCTCGTAGAAGGCCCCGCCGAAAAGCGCGGCGCCCGCGGAAAGCGGACGCCGCGCCGGGAAACCGGAACTCAGCCGGTGTTGCGCATGCCGGCGGCGATGCCGTTGACGGTGGTGAGCAGGGCGCGTTCCAGGGCCGTCGAGTCCGACGGGGCCCGGCGGCTGCCCGGGGCCGTGGCCAGCTGGCGCTCGCCGTCGCCCAGGTCGCGGTATTGCCGCAGCAGCGCCACCTGGAGGTGGTGGAGCGGCTCCAGGTAGGTGTCGCGCACGCCCAGGGTGCGCTTCAGTTCGGGCTGGGAGCCCAGCAGGTCGGTGCCGCCGGTGATGGCCAGAACCTCCCGGACCGTGCGGTCGTACTCCTCCTCGATCGTCTCGAAGATCGGCCGCAGGTGGGCCGGGACGAGCGTGTCGACGTAGCGCCGCGCGATGTTCAGGTCGGTCTTGTTGAGCATCATCTCGACGTTCGAGAGGAACGTCTTGAAGAACTCCCAGTGCTCGTGCATCTCGGTGAGGACCTCGGTGTGCCCGGCCTCGCGGGCCGCCTGCAGGCCGGAGCCGACGCCGAACCAACCGGGAACGATCTGCCGGGTCTGCGTCCACCCGAACACCCACGGGATGGCCCGCAGGCCGCCGAGGCCGGCGTCGGTGTTGGGCCGCTTGGCCGGCCGTGATCCGATGTTGAGCTGGCCGAGCAGTTCGGTCGGGGTGGCGGCCCAGAAATATGCCGGCAGGTCAGGGTTTTCGACCAGCGAGCGATAGGTCTTGAAGGCCGCGTCGGAGGCGGCATCCATGGTGGCGTCCCACCGCGCCAGCTGCTCGGGGTTGACCGAAGGCGACGTGTGAAGCAGCGTCGCCTGCAGAACGGCGGCCACGGTGAGTTCGAGATTTTCGCGCGCCAGAGCCGGCAGAGTGTATTTGTCGGAGATGACCTCGCCCTGCTCGGTCACCTTGATCGCGCCGTCCAGAGTGCCGTAGGGCTGGGCCAGGATCGCCTCGTGCGTCGGGCCGCCACCACGACCGACGGTGCCACCGCGACCGTGGAAGAGGCGCAGCCGGACCCCGTGCCGGGCGGCCACGTCACGAAGCGACCGCTGCGCCTTGTGGATGCCCCACTGACTGGTCGTGATACCCCCCTCCTTGTTGGAGTCGGAGTAGCCGAGCATGACCTCCTGCACGTCGCCGCGGGCCCGCACGATCTCGCGGTAGGCCGGCAGGGACAGCATCTGGTCGAGCAGGTCGCCGCCGGCGTCGAGCTCGGCCGGGGTCTCCAGCAGCGGCACGATGCCGACCCGGGCCCGGCCGGTGTGGACGTCGATCAGGCCGGCCTCGCGGGCCAGCACGGCCGCGGCGAGCACGTCGTCGACGCCGAGGGTCATCGAGATGATGTACGACTCGATGACATCCGCGCCGAACCGGTCCTGCGACTCCCGGATCGTGTTGAACACGTCGAAGGTCTTGCGGGCCGAGTCGGTCAGCGGGGTGTCGAGGGCGGACAGCGGACGCCGCCCGGTCAGCTCGTCGGCCAGCAGCTTGGTGCGCTGCGCGCGGTCGAGCGCCGCGTAGTCGTCGACCTCGCCGACCTGCGTGTACATCTGCTGGAGCACCTCGTGGTGCTTCTCGGCGTGCTCGCGCACGTCGAGCGTCGCCAGCTGCAGGCCGAACGCCGACACCGTACGGATCGCCGTCGCCACCACGCCGACCGCGGTCAGCTGGCCCGAGTTGCGGGCCAGCGACGCCCGCATCAGCTCGAGGTCGCTGATCAGCTCGTCGCTGCCCAGGTAGTCGCGGCCGGGCACGTGGGCCGTGCCCTGGTCGAGGCGCTTGCGGGTGTTGGCCAGCTTGGCCTTGATGGCCCGGACCTTGAGGCGGTAGGGCTCCTCGGCGTTGGTGCGCCGGAAGCGGCCCGGCACCTCGGGCAGGGCGTCGAGGTCCTTGGCCAGCGAGGCGGCCAGGTCGAGCGAGACACCGCGCAGCCGGCGGGAGACCGACAGCTCGTCGATCAGCTCGTCCATCGCCTTCTCGGTGGCCTGGATGCCGTGCTCGTGCTGGATGATCAGCACGTCGCGGGTGACCGCCGGGGTGACGAACGGGTTGCCGTCGCGGTCGCCGCCGATCCACGAGCCGAACGACAGCGGCCGGCTGGTCGGCGCGGTCTCGACGCCCAGCTGGCGCAGGGTCTCGGCGAGGTCGCCGAGCACCTGCGGGGCCGCATCGGCGTAGAGGTCGCGCAGGTAGTAGACCGCGTTGCGGGCCTCGTCGGTCGGATCGGGCCGGTCGAGCCGCAGCTCGTCGGTCTGCCAGAGCAGGTCGATCAGCTCGGCGAAGCGGCGGGTCGAGGCGGTGGTGTCGGACGCGCCGTACAGCACCGCGGCCGACGCCTCGGCGTCGAGTGAGTCGGCCAGTTGCCGCAGCTTGGAGAGGATCGAGCGGCGGGCCGCCTCGGTCGGGTGGGCGGTGAACACCGGGCGGATCGCGAGCCGGCGGGCGGCCGCGGCGATCTCGTCCGCTCCGACGCCCTGCTCGGCGATCAGCTTGGCCGCCTGGTCGAGCCAGCCGCCGTTGCGGGCGCGGCGACGCTGCAGGTCACGGGCCCGGTGGACCTGCTCGGTGATGTTGGCCAGGTGGAAGTAGGTGGAGAACGCACGGGCCAGCTTGGTGCCGGTCGTGACATCCATCTTGGCGAGCCGGTCGGCGGCGGCCCCGGCGTCCTGGCGGACCAGGGCGCGGACCTCCTCGACCAGGTCGAGCAGCGGGCGGCCCTCCTGGCGGGCGAGGGTCTGGCCGAGCAGGGTGCCGATGCGCCGGATGTCGGCGCGAAGCGCTGCGTCGGGGCCGTCAGGGTCCAGGCGGCCGTGCTGGTCGGTCATCGGGGCGCTCCTTCGCGATCAGGTGCTCCAGGACTGCGCTGTCCCGACTGCCGCCGATCGTATCGGCGTGACCTCGAGCAGGGGTGAATTGAGGAACTTCTCACCCGAGCCGTCTCACGCCGAGATCGGCACCGCCGACCTTAGTCGCGCCGCCGGGACCGCCGGTGCCGGAGGCCGGAAGAGCAGCCGTTCCGGCGTCGAGACCGGAGCCGCCTTGGTGACGAAGTCGCGGCGGGCCGCCGCGAACCCGGATCGATCGCCGAACATGTCCCGGCTCATCTCGGCCAGCTCACGGGCCTCGTAGACCTCGAGCGGTACCCGCTCGCCGGCGAGACGCTTCGCTTTCGCCGCGCGGCGGGCGCGCGCCACCCGTGGGTCACTCTGCCGTTCGGCGAGTGCGGTCAGCCATTCCGCGTACGCGTCGGGATGGCGCGGCCCGACCTCGTCCACGAGTCCCATCGCGGCCGCCCCCGACGCGCTGACCGGGAGTTTCTCGTCGATGAGCCGTTGCGCCTGCTCGGGGCCGACCCGGCGGGGGAGCGTGAAGGTGTGCAGTTCGGAGCCGTACAGCCCGATGTCGTAGTAGGGGTTGAGCACGATCCCGTCCCGGGCCGCCACGATGTCGGCGCCCAGCCCGAGCATCACCCCGCCCGCTCCGGCGCTGCCCGCATAGGCGGCGATCACGACCTGCCGGCTGCACGTGATGATCGCCCGGCACACTTCGTTGATCGCGCGGATGCCGGCCCACGCCGCCCCGGACGGGTCGGACGACGCCTCGATGACGTTGAGGTGGATGCCGTTGCTGAACGCGTCCGTGCTGCCCCGCAGCACCAGCACGTCGGTGTCCTGGGCCGCCGCGTGCTTGAGCCCGGCGAGCAGCCGCCGGCAGTGCCCGGCCGCCATCGCGCCGTTGTAGAAGTCGAACGCCAGCCATCCGATGCGCCCGGTGCGGCGATACCGGATCTGGCGATAGGCGGCCGGCGATTCCGGCTCGCTGCCGGGCGGCAGCGGTGAGTGCGGTACGCCGCGGAGCCGCGCACCGAGAAGCGTGGTCGCCGGCAGCTTGATGTTCCGGTGTTTCTCGGGTGACCGCAGATGGCCGAGCCAGACGCTGCCGTCCCCGGTGCCGACCAGCACCGCCCCCTGGCGGCGGCTGACCAGTTCGCCGGGCCGGGCGCCGCGGTGCAGGCCGGGGTGCGCGTCGTACGCGAAGACCGGCAGTCCGCTGATCTCGGCGCGTACGCCCGGTGAGCCGTCGGCGGCCCGGATCCGCCGCACGATGTGCTCGGTCGGCTCGTTGAAGTCGAATGACCGGTCGTCCTGGCGCATCAGGGGCCGCAGCCGGGCGCCGCCCTCTCTCCGCAGTTCGGGTTGTGGCAGGAGGGCCTCGGCCGGCATCCGCTCGGCCGGTACCGGTGTGAAGGCGGGGTCGTCGGCCTTGGTCACCACCTCGAAGATGCACTCCATCGCGGCGTCGGCGACCGGCCCGTTGTACAGCGACGACTTGCGCGGCGGCGCCATCGGCAGCCCGAAGGTGCGGGTGGCCCAGATCGGCCCGGCGTCCATCTCCTCGACCGCCTGGAGCGCGGTGACGCCCCACCGCCGGGCGCCCTCCATGATCGCCCAGTCGAGCGAGGAGGGTCCGCGGTCGCCGACCGGACCCGGATGGATGATGATCGTCCGCCACTGCTGCCAGACCTCGGACGGCACCCGGTCCTTGAGGAACGGGCAGATGATCAGCTCCGGATCGGCGGCCCTGCTTCCGTCGATCATGTCCTGCGCACTGGTGGCCAACTGAACGCCCACGTCGTGCCCGGCCTCCCGCAGCGCGCACCACGCGCGCTGGGTCAATCCGTTGAACGCCGTAACGATCAGCAGGATCCGCACGTTGCCTCCCCAGGGAACCCATTTAAGACCGGCACTATTCACGGCTTTTGGGTGGTTAAGTCGGACATGTTGTCCGACACTTACTGGTCCGGCGGCCGGACTAAGCTTGGTGTCGTACCCCCGCCCTCCTGGGCGCTGGGGTTAAAAGACGTGTCTCGGGGGATCCCCATGCAACTCGCCGGACTGATCCCGGCCGCCCTGCGCGACCGGGGCCTCGCTCGCGCCCGTGACCTGGCGCGTAAGGCCGATCCAAATGGACTCTGGGTCGACTCCGACTCGCTCGATCTGACCGCGCCGGCCGCGCTGCGCCCGTTCGTGGTCGCTACCGTGGCCGGCACCACCGACGTCGGCGGCGCCGACCGCCCCGTGCTGGCGGTCACCGCCACCAGCCGCGAGGCCGACGACCTGGTCGACGCGCTGGGCTGCCTGCTCAGCCCCGACCGGGTCGCGGTCTACCCGTCCTGGGAGACGCTGCCGCACGAGCGGCTGTCCCCGCGATCCGACACGGTCGGCCGCCGGCTGGCCGTGCTGCGCCGGCTCGCCCACCCCGGCGACCAGCCGATCCAGGTGGTGGTGGCGCCGGTACGGTCGGTGCTGCAACCCCAGCTCAAGGGCCTGGGTGACCTCGAGCCGGTGGAGCTGACCTCGGGCGGTGAGGCCGAACTGGAGGGCGTCGCGCGGCGGCTGTCCGACATGGCGTACGCCCGGGTCGACCTGGTCACCAAGCGCGGCGAGTTCGCGGTGCGCGGTGGCATCCTCGACGTCTTCCCGCCGACCGACGAGCACCCCTCCCGGGTCGAGTTCTGGGGTGACGAGGTCGAGGAGATCCGCACCTTCGCGGTCGCCGACCAGCGCACGATCGACCAGGTCGACCGGTTGTGGGCCCCGCCGTGCCGTGAGCTGCTGCTCACACCTGCGGTCCGGGAGCGGGCCGCCGAGTTGTCGGCGGACCATCCCGAGCTGGCGGAGATTCTCGACAAGCTGGCCGAGGGCATCCCGGTCGAGGGCATGGAGTCGCTGGCCCCGGCGTTGCTGCACGGCACCGACAGCATGGAGTTGCTGCTCGACTGCCTCCCGCCCGGCGCCCACGTGCTGCTGTGCGACCCCGAGCGCATTCGCACCCGGGCGCACGACCTGACCCGCACGTCGAACGAGTTCCTGGAAGCGTCCTGGGCCGCGGCGGCCGTCGGCGGGCAGGCCCCGATCGACGTCGGAGCGGCCGCCTTCCGCACCCTGGCCGACGTGCGGGCGCACGCGGCGACGCTGCACCAGCCATGGTGGACGGTGTCGCCCTTCGGCCTGACCGAGACCGACGACGAAAAAGCCGATGACCAACCGTGGCTCGAGACGCCGTCCGTCGAGGTCTCGCCCGACGCCGGTGACGCGATCGCGCTCTCGGCCCAGCCGGTGCCGCTCTATCACGGCGACACCTCGAAGCTGGTGTCGGACCTGTCGGACTGGTCCCGCGGGGACTGGTCGATCGCCCTGGTCTTCGAGGGCCACGGCACTGCCGAGCGGGCCACCGAGGTGCTGCGTGACGCCGGCGTCGGGGTCACCCCGGTCGACTCGATCCCGGTCGCGATCGAGCCCGGCCAGGTGCTGATCACGCGCGGCGGCCTCAACCACGGCTTCGTCGACGCCGGGTCGCGGCTCGCGGTGATCACCGGCAACGACATCAGCGGCGGCCGCGGAGCGTCCACCAAGGACATGCGCAAGATGCCGTCCCGGCGGCGCAACACGATCGACCCGCTCGAGCTCAAGACGGGCGACTTCGTGGTGCACGAGCAGCACGGCATCGGCCGATACGTCGAGCTGGTGCAGCGTACGGTCAACGGCGCCGACCGCGAATACCTGGTCCTCGAGTACGCGGCGTCCAAGCGGGGCCAGCCCGGCGACCGGCTCTACGTGCCCACCGACCAGCTCGACCAGCTGTCCCGCTACGTCGGCGGCGAATCGCCCACGCTGCACAAGATGGGCGGCTCCGACTGGCAGAAGAGCAAGGCGCGGGCCCGCAAGGCGGTCCGCGAGATCGCCGCGCAGCTCATCCAGCTGTACGCCGCCCGCCAGGCGTCCAAGGGCCACTCGTTCGGCCCGGACACCCCGTGGCAGCGTGAGCTGGAGGACGCCTTCCCCTACACCGAGACCCCCGACCAGATGGCCGCGATCATCGACGTCAAGCAGGACATGGAGCTGGCCGTCCCGATGGACCGGCTGATCTGCGGCGACGTCGGCTACGGCAAGACCGAGATCGCGGTGCGGGCGGCGTTCAAGGCGGTGCAGGACGGAAAACAGGTAGCCGTGCTGGTGCCGACCACGCTGCTCGCCCAGCAGCACTTCAACACGTTCACCGAGCGGATGAGCCAGTTCCCGGTGACCATCAAGCAGTTGTCCCGGTTCCAGACGCCCAAGGAGACCACGCTCACGCTCGAGGAGGCGGCCAGCGGTGCCGTCGACATCGTGATCGGCACCCACCGGCTGCTGGCCAGCTCCACGCGGTTCAAAAACCTCGGCCTGATCATCGTCGACGAGGAGCAGCGCTTCGGCGTCGAGCACAAGGAGCAGCTCAAGGCCCTGCGGGCGTCGGTCGACGTGCTGACCATGTCGGCCACCCCGATTCCCCGGACGCTCGAGATGGCGATCACCGGCATCCGCGAGATGTCGACCATCGCCACCCCGCCCGAGGAGCGGCACCCGGTGCTCACCTTCGTCGGTGGCCAGGACGACAAGCAGGTCGCGGCGGCCATCCACCGCGAGCTGCTCCGCGACGGGCAGGTGTTCTATCTGCACAACCGCGTCGAGTCGATCGACCGGGCGGCCCGCAAGCTGCGCGAGCTGGTGCCCGAGGCCCGGGTCGCGGTGGCGCACGGCCAGATGAGCGAGGAACAGCTGGAGAAGGTCATGATCGGCTTCTGGGAGAAGGAGTTCGACGTCCTGGTCTGCACCACGATCGTCGAGTCCGGCATCGACATCCCGAACGCCAACACGCTCATCGTCGAGCGGGCCGATCTGCTCGGTCTGGCCCAGCTGCACCAGATCCGCGGCCGGGTCGGCCGCGGTCGCGAGCGGGCGTACGCCTACTTCCTCTACCCGCGCGAGAAGCCGCTGACCGAACAGGCCCACGAGCGGCTGGCCACCATCGCCCAGCACACCGAACTGGGCGCCGGTATGTACGTCGCGATGAAGGACCTCGAGATCCGCGGCGCCGGCAACCTGCTCGGCGGCGAGCAGTCCGGCCACATCGAGGGCGTCGGCTTCGACCTGTACGTGCGGATGGTCGGCGAGGCGGTGCAGGCCTTCAAGGGCGAACGGCCCGAGGAGGAGCTCGAGGTCAAGATCGACCTGCCGATCGACGCGCACCTGCCGACCGAATACATCGCGGTCGAGCGCCTGCGCCTCGAGATGTACCGCAAGCTGGCCGAGGCGCGCGACGAGGCGCGTCTCGCCGAGGTGGTCGCCGAGATGACCGACCGCTACGGCGAGCCGCCCGAGCAGGTCGCCAACCTCATCGCGGTGGCGCGGTTCCGCCTGCTGGTCCGGGCGTACGGTCTGACCGACGTGTCCGTGCAGGGCAAGCACCTGCGGTTCTCGCCGCTGCCGCTGCCCGACTCCAAGCAGATGCGGCTCAAGCGCTACCACCCGGATTCGGTCTACAAGACGACGACCGACCAGGTCAGCGTGCCGCGGCCGAGCACCCGGCGGGTGGGCGGCGAGCCGCTGCGCGACCAGGCGCTGCTGCAGTGGTGCGCGCAGCTGCTCAAGGACGTGCTGGGAGAGGTGCCCGCGCCGGTCAAGGCCTAGAAAAGGTGATTCGGGGGTCGGAGGGCATGCCTCGCACTGGTCGTGAGAGAGTCATGACCATGCAGCGTGCTCGCCGACTCGCATCCGTGGTCGTTGTCGCTTCTCTCGGCGTGGCCGGGCTCTCCGCCTGCCGGTCGGAGTCCTCGGTCGCGGCCTATGTCGGCGGTTCCGGGCGCATCACCACCGACCGCGTCGACGCCGTCTACAACGAAGTGCGCGACCAGCTGCAGGCCTCGCCGCCCGACGCCCAGGCTCCCGACGGCCAACCTGTGGACGGCCAGCCGACGCCCGCCTCCTCGGGGCCGGTCACCATGCCGATCACCCGCGCCGACGTCGTGTCGCTGCTGCTCGGCGGCGGCATCGTCGACAAGCTAGCCGCCGCTCAGGGCGTCGCCGCCCCGACCGAGCAGGACCTGCAGGAGGCCCAGCTCGCGAGCGCGCTCAAGCTGCCCGCCAACTCGGAATACGCGCAGCTCTACGCCGTGTGGCTGTTCAAGGTCGACGCACTGCGGGCCAAGGTGACGACGCCGGGCAACCCGACCGACGCCGACCTGCAGGAACTGCACGACGGGCTGGTCGCCATCCAGCAGTACGACCCGTCCACGCCGTTCTCCAAGTTCAAGACCGATCTGGCCGCCAGCGCCAACATGTCCGTGGTGCGGCAGGCCGCGGCGGTGCGCGACGAGATCGTCAAGGCGGGTTCGCAGTCCGACATCCGCATCAACCCGCGCTACCAGCCGACCAAGCTGCCGCTGCTCGTCACGCAGGACCAGCGGAACGGCATGATCGTCCCGCTGATCACGGTGCCGATCGGGCCGCAGGACCAGGCCGCGCCGGTGACCGACGCGCGCTGAGCGTGACCGCCCGCATCGTTCTGCTCGTCACCTCGCCGCGCCTGCCGGCCGGGCTGCTGACCGCGGCCGCGTGGGATGTCGTGCGGGCCCATCCGGTCTTCACCGCGGCCGAGTCCGCTCAGGCGGCGGCGCTGAGGGCCAGCGGCGTGCCGGTCACCGTGATCGAGCCCGATCCGGAGCGCCTGCTGGCGGCGCTCGGCCCCCACGAGGACGCGGTGGTCTGGCTCGGCGGCCCGACCGGCGACCAGGACTTCACGCGGAGGCTCGGCCTGCGGCTCGCCAACGAGCCGTCGCTGGCCGAACTCGAGCTGATGTACGGGTCGTGGGACCCGCCCGGCGCCCGGCTGCTCGACGCGGTCGCGGTGATGGACCGGCTGGCCTCGCCCGGCGGTGACCCGTGGAAGCGGGCCCAAAATCACCGCACGCTCGCGCCCTACCTGCTGGAAGAGGCGTACGAGGCGTACGACGCGATCGAGTCGGACGACCTCGACGCGCTGCGCGAGGAACTCGGCGACGTGCTGCTGCAGGTCGTGCTGCACGCCCGGCTGGCCGAGGAACTGCCCCCCGACGAACGCTGGAACGTCGACGACGTGGCCGGTGGGCTCGTCGACAAGATGGTGCGGCGCAACCCGCACGTCTTCGCGGGGGAGACCGTCGAGGGCCTCGAGGAGATCACCGCGAACTGGGAGCGCATCAAGAAGGCCGAGAAGTCCCGCGACTCGGCGCTCGACGGGATCGCGCTCAGCCAGCCCGCGCTCGCGCTGGCGGCCAAGATTCTGCAGCGTGCGGAGCGGGCCGGCGTGGGCGTACCGCTGCCGGAAAGCGCCGATCTCGGCGCGACCCTGCTGCGACAGGTTTTCGAAGCCCGCAAGGCGGGCGAGGACGCCGAGGCCGCTTTGCGGCGGGCCGCTTTGCGGTACGCCGAAGACGTGCGCTCGGCGGAACAGCAGAATGTCAGAGGTGCCGAGTAGGTTTCTCGGCATGCCGGAGTTCGTCCCCCTCGCCGAGCAGATCGTCGACGCCATCCTCGAGAGCGAACCGGGTCTCGCCTCCTTCGCGGGCGACCACCGTTTCGACGACCGCCTGCCCGACCTGTCGCCCGGTGGCGTGGCCGCCCGGGTGTCCATGTTGCGCGATGCCGCCGACGCGCTGTCCGGCATCGACCCCGACGCCTTCGACGAAGAGGATCGGGTCGACCACGCGATCCTCTCCGCCGTCGTCGAGCGGGGCCTGTTCGAGCTGACCGACGTGCGAGAGCACGAGTGGAACCCGTTGGAGCACAACCCCGGCCCGCTGCTGCACACGTTGCTGGCGCGGCCGTTCGCCCCGGCCGAGGAGCGACTGGCCAGCCTCGGCGGCCGGCTCGCCGCGATCCCCGACGCGCTGGCCACCGCCCGGGCCGTGCTGGGCGACGTGCCCCGCATCCACGCCGAGACGGCGATCGGCCAGTTCCAGGGCACGGCCGCGCTGATCCGCCACGAGTTGCCGCTGCTGCTCGCCGAGGAGCCGGGCATGCAGGCGGCGATCGAGCCGTCCGCGGCGACCGCGCTGAGCGCGCTTGCCGAATTCGACGGCTGGCTCCGCGGCCGGCTCGAGAGCGGAGACCCCGGGCGCGACCCGCGGCTCGGCCGCCCGCTGTGGGAGGCCCGGCTGTGGCACACGCTCGACACCGAGTTGCCGGCGGCCGAGATCCTGTCCCGCGCCCGCGCCAACCTCGACCGCGTCGGCGCCGAGCTGCGGGAGGCCTCGGCCGAGCTGGTCGGCGGCCCGGCCACCGACGAGACGGTCCGCCGGGCCCTCGCCGCCCTGGCCGCCGACCACCCCGACAACGCCACGATCGTCGACCTGGCCAAGGTCACGATGACCGAGGCGACCGACTTCATCCGCGAGCACGACCTGCTGACCCTGGTCGACGACCCGTGCGTGATCGAGGAGATGCCCGAGTTCGCCCGCGGCGTCGCGGTGGCCTACTGCGACCCGCCGGGCCCCCTCGAGACGGCCGACGTCCCCACGTTCTACTGCATAGCGCCGACCCCGTCCGACTGGCCGGCCGAGCGCGCCGAGAGCTTCTACCGCGAATACAACAACCAGATGATCCGCAACCTGACCGTCCACGAGGCGATGCCCGGCCACTTCCTGCAGATCGCCCACTCCCGCCGCTTCCGCGCCGCAACCCGGGTGCGCGCACTCGGCTGGTCGGGTCCGTTCGTCGAGGGCTGGGCGGTCTACGGCGAAGAGGCGATGGCCGCCCTCGGCTTCGGCGGCCTGCCGGTACGCCTGCAGCAGCTCAAAATGCAGCTGCGAATGAGCCTCAACGCCATCATCGACCAGCTGGTGCACTGCGACGGACTGCCCGAGTCCGAGGCCATGGCCCTGATGACCGGGCGCGGCTTCCAGGAGGAGGGCGAGGCGGCCGGCAAGTGGCGCCGCGCCCTGCTCACGTCGACCCAGCTCTCGACCTACTTCGTCGGCTACACCGAGGTCTCGGCGATCGCGGCCGCCCGCCCTTTCGGCGCCACCCCCAAGGCCTGGCACGACGCGATGCTCGCGCACGGCTCCCCGCCCCCGCGTCACCTGAGCGCCCTGCTGGGCGTGTGAAGCGAACGCCGGAGGCGCTTGCGCGTTCCGCTCTTGCCCGGACTTACCGTGGCGGCATGCGCATCGTGGCGATCCGCCTCCGTCGGCGGGCGCCGGCTTTGCGTCGCGTCGTTCGTACGGCCCGAGTTGTTTCGCCCGCTACAGCCTTCGGCCGGAGCGGCGGGACTTCCCGGTGGATGAGCTTCTGCTTCGGCGCATTCGCTTCGTCGCCGTCCTACTGCGGTTAGCCGCCGCCTGGCACGCCGCAGCGCTTCTGAAGAAGTCCCGCGATGTGTGTTCCACCCCAAGTGGGCCCGATTCCGTGCGACGACTCCGATGGCCGGTCGTGCTGCGGGACCGCTTGCGTACAAAGGACGTACGCAGCTCCCGCCTCACCCCGGGAGTCCGATATGCCTACGATGGGCGAACTGATCTCGGACCGGGATGGCTGGGATCCGCAGTGGACGGTCGCGACAGCCGGGAGTTCGACACGGGCACGACGCATCCGGCGCGGCGCTATGACTACCTGCTCGGCGGCACGGACAACTTTGCCGTCGACCGGGACGCCGCCGACGAGATCGTGGCGCGGCATCCGACGGCCCGGCTGGGCGCGCGGAAAAACCGCTGGTTTCTCCACCGGGCGGTGCGGTTCATGGCCGCCCGGGGCATCCGGCAGTTTCCTCGACATCGGGTGCGGCATTCCGACCTCGCCCAACACCCATGAGATCGCCCAGCAGGCCGACCCGACGTCTCGCGTGGTCTACGTCGACAACGACCCGCTGGTGGTGGCCACGCACGAGGGCGGCCGGCCTTCCTCGAGGCCTACCTGCGGGAGCCGCGCAGATTCTGGAAAATCCCCGGCTGCTGGAGACCCTCGACCTCGCCGAGCCGACGGGTCTGCTGCTGGTCGCGGTCCTCCACTGAGTCGCAGTGGGCCGACCGCTCCGGCCCCGAACTGGCCGCCCTCTTCGACCATCCCCGCCTGGAGCAGGCCGCCTCGGGCGTGCAGTCGGTCTCCCGCTGGTGGGGGACGCGCCCGATCCGCGCCCAGCGGTCGAGGACGTCGCCAGCAACGGCATCCCTTCTACGGGTCATTCCGGCCCGCGGACCGCTTCGTCCAATGTCGGGGCCGTCTACTTTCGCTGGTCGGTGACCGTCGCGGCCGGCGGCAGCTCGAAAGCCGACAGGTCCGGCTTGTCGGAGTAGGCGGTCAGGGCCAAGTCGGCCTGTTTTCCATCCATCGTGGCGGTGAAGCTGCCCAGTGCGCCCTCGGCGGTGACGCACACCGTGAAGTCGGCAGTGGGCGTGTGGGTGACGCCGGTGAGGGCCAGGCAGGTCGCGTGGTGGCCGGCCATCGTCGTGTCGTGCTGCTTGGCGACCGCCCCTGGGTCGACCGCCGCCTGGTTGAGCATCGCCAGCACGGCGTCGGGCGTGATCAGCGCTCCGGTCGAGCGGACGTCGGCCGGGGCGGGGCTGGTCTCGGTGCACTTCAGGGCGGGCTCCGCGCCGGCGCAGCGGGTCGTCGCCGACGAGGTGCGGATCATGCGGCCGCCGGGGAAGGTGTAGGCCACCCGGGTCGGCTTCTGCGCCTGGGTGATCTGCGCCTCGTCGCCCCCGGCCAGCTGGTAGGTCGCGGTGTAACTAAGCGTGGTCGACCCGGCGAGCTGCGTGGCCAGCTCGGAGACCAGATCGTCGTGGGCGCCCCCCGCCGCGTTGGCCGAGTCGACCCCGCCGCAGGCGGCCGTGACCAGCATCGCCGCGGCGGCGGCGACGCCGGTCAGAACAAGACGCACGGCAGACACGCTGACACCCTTGCCTATCCGCGCAACCCTGCGCAAACCAAATCCCGACTACCCGGCGGAGGCGGTGCGGGACCGCGACAGCATCTGCTGCCTCATGATGTAGCGGCGGATCATCTTGGCCGTGTGGTCGTCCTTGCTGTCGAAGACGGCGACCATTTCGACCGAGAGCGGCCCCCGGCGTGGCACCTGCTGGCGCATCGAGCTGACCTTGATGGCCCGCGCGGGAAACGCCGCGACCTCGTCGGTGAGCTGAACCTTCAGCACCATTTCGTCGCCCGGACGCACGATCACGTCGGTGAAGTGGGCGCGTACCGCCCGCTCGCTCAGATCGTGGACGAATCCGACGGCGTCGTCCTCGCCGTCCCGTTCCATCAGGATCAGCTCGCCGCCGCCGCCGCGTACGTAGTCCCGGGCCTGTTCGATGGACGGTTCGCCGGCGAAGCGGACCTCGAACCGGTTGCCTTCGACCGCGGCGACGTTGGCCGTCACGGCGTACCGGCCGCGCGGAGCCGCCGCCCAGCGGACCGTGATGGCCGAGCCCTGGGGCGGGATCTCGGAGAGGGCGAGCGAGAGAGTGATCACCTCCTCGCCTGCGTGTATGACCCGGACGTCCGGCACTGTTTCGCCGTATGAGGTCATCTCGATGTACGACCCGTCGGCGGGAAGCATGGGTTCGCTCATAGTGGCCGGGTGATCGGCCAGCTCGGGGCCGACTTGAGGAAACCCGCACCTTCGGGTTCACCGGCCGCCCGAACAGGCCCCAGGAAGGCTCGATACGCTCTGTGTCGTGGTCGGCCGCAGGGTGGCGGTCGGGTGAAAGGGCCGGTCACGAGGCCGGCACAAGCTGTTAGGGAGCGACACGACACATGGCCACCATTGAAGCGATCGTCGCCCGCGAGATCCTCGACTCCCGGGGCAACCCGACCGTCGAGGTCGAGGTCGGGCTGGACGACGGCACGGTCGGCCGCGCCGCGGTGCCCTCGGGCGCCTCGACCGGCGCCTTCGAGGCGATCGAGCTGCGGGACGGCGACAAGGGTCGTTACCTGGGCAAGGGCGTCGAGAACGCGGTCTCGAACGTCGAAGACAAGATCGCTGACGAGCTGATCGGCTACGAGGCGAGCGAGCAGCGCCTGATCGACCAGAAGATGCTCGACCTGGACGGCACCGCCGACAAGTCGGAGCTGGGCGCCAACGCGATCCTCGGTGTCTCGCTGGCCGTTGCGAAGGCCGCCGCGCTCTCCGCCGAGCTGCCGCTGTTCCGCTACGTCGGCGGTCCGAACGCGTCGTTGCTGCCGGTGCCGATGATGAACATCCTCAACGGTGGCGCGCACGCCGACTCGAACGTCGACGTGCAGGAGTTCATGATCGCCCCGATCGGCGCTCCGACCTTCCGCGAGGCGCTGCGCACCGGTGCCGAGGTCTACCACGCCCTCAAGAGCGTGTTGAAGAAGAAGGGCCTCTCGACCGGACTGGGTGACGAGGGCGGCTTCGCGCCGAGCCTGCCGTCCAACGCGTCGGCGCTCGACCTGATCGCCGAGGCCGTGCAGGCGGCCGGCTTCACCCTGGGCACCGACATCGTGCTGGCCATGGACGTCGCCGCGACCGAGTTCCACAAGGACGGGTCGTACGTCTTCGAGGGCTCGCCCAAGTCGACCGACGAGATGATCACGTACTACGCGAAGCTGGCGGCGGAATACCCGATCGTCTCGATCGAGGACCCGCTGGACGAGGAGGACTGGGCGGGCTGGAGCGCGATGACCGCTCAGCTCGGCGACAAGATCCAGATCGTCGGCGACGACCTGTTCGTCACCAACCCGACCCGCATCGGCCGGGGCATCGCCGAGAGCGCGGCCAACGCCGTCCTCGTCAAGGTCAACCAGATCGGCTCGCTCACCGAGACGCTCGACGCCGTCGACCTGGCCCACCGGGCCGGCTTCCGGACGATGATGAGCCACCGCTCGGGCGAGACCGAGGACGTCACGATCGCCGACCTGGCGGTCGCCGTGGGCAGCGGCCAGATCAAGACCGGTGCCCCGGCGCGGTCCGACCGGGTCGCGAAGTACAACCAGCTTCTGCGCATCGAGGAGCAGCTGGAGGGTGCGGCCCGCTACGCCGGGGCGGGCGCTTTCCCGCGTTACCGCACCGCGTAACGGCCGTCCGGCAGATCATGGAGTTGTGGGTCTCACCGGAACCGGCATAGGTTTCGGTGAGTGCCCACAGCGGCCGTCGGGGGAGGAGGAGCGGTGACGACACAGCGGCGCACGCCGAGCGGCCAAGGCCCGACCCGTCGTCCGACCTCCAGCGTGCCCCGGGTGCGGGCCACCGGCTCGGTCCGGCACCGCAACCGCGCCGCCCGCCCGGCTCTCAACCGGCGCACCGTCTCGGCGAACGCGGGCCCGGCGAAGCGTACGGTCGCGCCGCGCCCCCGGGCGCTCACCGGCCGCGCAACCGTCCTGATCGTCATGTTCGTGGCGCTCGCCCTGGCCTACACCTACCCGCTGCGCGTCTATCTGGCGCAGGAGTCGCAGATCGCCCAGCTGCAGGCCGATCAGGCCGCCCAGCGCAAGCTGATCCAGACCAAGTCGGAAGAGCTGGCCAAGTGGCAGGACCCGGAATACATCAAGGCCCGGGCCCGCGCGAAATACTTCTATGTCGAGCCCGGCCAGACGCCGCTACTGGTGCTCAACGACCCGTCGGTCGTCGCGAAGAGCACGGCCAAGGACGCGCCGGCCGCCGCCCCCGATTCCTGGTACGACACGCTGTGGAACAGCGTCCGAGCCGCCGACGCGGAGCCAACGAATTAATGAACTTTTTTCAACGTGGCGAGGGCGGCAATGCCCGGCGCCGGTCAACGGCCCAGAGCCCGTTCGCCCGAAGTCAGGTTGAAAAAGGTTCAACGGAACAACCGACCGAAGCCGACCTCGACATCGTGGCGGCCCAGCTCGGCCGTCGTCCCCGCGGCACCCGTGCGATCGCGCACCGCTGCCCGTGCGGCAATCCGGACGTGGTCGAGACCTCGCCCCGGCTCGATGACGGCACCCCGTTTCCGACGCTTTTCTATCTGACCTGTCCGCATGCCACGGCCGCCTGCAGCCGCCTGGAGTCGGCCGGGGTGATGCGCGACATGCAGGAGCGGCTGGCGACCGATCCCGAGCTGGCCGAGCGCTACGAGAAGGCCTCCGAGGACTACCTTTCCCGGCGCAAGGCGATCGAGGACGTGCCGGAGATCTCGCACGTCGCCGCCGGCGGCATGCCCGATCGGGTGAAATGCCTGCATGTTCACCTCGGACACGCGCTCGCCGCGGGCCGGGGGGTAAATCCTTTCGGCGACGAGGTGAGGGACGCGATCGAGCCCTGGTGGGCCGGCGGTCCATGCGTAGAAAAGCCGGAGTGATGGCCGATATCAGGCGAGCAACAACCCGCGACGTGAAGAAGATCCGGGAGCTGGTCGACGCCTACACCGCCGACCGCCGCCTGCTCAGCAAGGCGACGGTGACCCTCTACGAGTCGGTGCAGGAGTTCTGGGTCGCCGAGGACGACCACGAGATCATCGGCTGCGGGGCCCTGCACGTCATGTGGGAGGACCTGGCCGAGATCCGCACGGTCGCCGTCGATCCGGCCTTCCGCGGCCGCAAGATCGGCCACCAGCTGGTCAACCGCCTGATCGACCAGGCGCGCGAACTCGGCGTCGCCCGCGTTTTCTGCCTGACCTTCGAGACGCGCTTCTTCGGCTCGTTCGGATTTGCCGAGATCGACGGGGCGCCGGTGCCGCACACCGTCTATGAGCAGCTTCTGCGCTCCTATGACGAGGGTGTCGCCGAATTCCTCGACCTGGAACGGGTCAAGCCCAACACGCTGGGGAACACGAGAATGCTGCTGCATCTATGAGGGTCGCGGCCATCGATTGCGGGACAAATTCCATTCGCCTTCTCATTGCCGACGTCGAGGGGGAAAAGCTCACCGACGTCACCCGGCAGATGCAGATCGTCCGGCTCGGCGAGGGCGTCGACCGTACGGGACGAATCAGCGATGCGGCGTTGGCGCGCACTCGCGCGGCGCTTACCGCGTACGGCGAAGAAATCGCCGCGCTCGGCGTGACGCGCGTCCGGATGTGTGCCACCTCGGCCTCGCGTGACGCTTCCAATGCCGACGATTTCCGCGCGATGGTCCGTGGGGTGATCGGCGTCGATCCCGAGGTGATCAGCGGACGTCAGGAAGCGCATCTGTCCTTTGTGGGCGCGCTCAACGGGCTGAGCGCGGAGCTGCCCTGCCTGGTCTTCGACCTGGGCGGCGGCTCGACCGAATTCGTCACCGGGAGCACCGATGTCGAGCAGGCGATCTCGATGGACATCGGCTGCGTGCGCATGACCGAACGGCATCTGCACGACGACCCGCCTTCGGCGGCCCAGATCGCCGCGGCCTCGGCGGAAATCACGGAAGCGGTCGATGTCGCGCTCGCTGCCGTTCCCGGCCGCGATTCCCGTACGCTCGTGGGCCTCGCCGGCACGGTGACGACGGTGACCGCACTCGCTCTCGGACTGCCGGCATACGACGCGTCCCGCATTCACCATGCGCGGGTGAGTTACGGGGCGGTCGCCCGGGTGAGCGCCGATCTGCTCGGCATGACGGTCGCCGAGCGGCTCGCCCTTCCGGTGATGCATCCGGGCCGGGCCGATGTGATCGGTGCGGGGGCCCTGATTCTGCGCATCATCATGGAGCGCTCGGGCCATTCGTCGCTGGTCGCCTCGGAGCACGACATTCTCGACGGGATCGCGTTCGGCCTGGCTTGATCGGCTTTTTGCCGGAAGGCGGTATCCCGCCGTTGACGGTACTTCGCGATGCACAGTACTGTGCACCGCGTGGACACGACCCAGCTCTTGAAGGGCGTGCTCGACCTCGCCGTCCTCGCCGCCCTGCGCGACGAGGACGGCTACGGCTACGACATCCTCCGGCGCCTGCGCGGCGCCGGGCTCGAGGACGTCGGCGACGCCTCGGTCTACGGCACGCTGCGCCGGCTCTTCAATGCCGGCTTCCTCAGCACCTATGTGGTGCCCAGCGACGAGGGCCCGCACCGCAAGTACTACGCGCTCAACCCGGCCGGACGTGCCGAACTGCAGCGCTCGGGTAAGGTCTGGCACGGCTTTGCATTGATCATGGACGATCTGCTCAGCGAGCGGGAGACGGCGTGAATCCGACTGTTACGGGTCAAGACGAGGTCGTCGCCTACGTCGCGGCGGTCCGGGCCGCGCTGAACGACCTGCCTCCGTCGGTCATCGACGAACTCCTCGAGGACCTCCCGGAACACCTGGCGGAAGTCCAGGCCGAGGGAACGGGCACGCTGAGAGATCGGCTGGGCGCCCCCGAGGCGTACGCGTCGGAACTGCGCACGACGGCCGGCTTCGTCGGCGGCTTCCCGGACCCACCACCGGCCCGGCGATGGGAATTGAACCGCGAAGCGATGGCCACCGTGCGGCGCGTGCTCGATCAGGCCGACGTACGCGTGGGCCCGGTGATCGGCTACCAGAAGGCCAGCGACTTCCTGGTCCTGCTGCGGCCGGCCTGGTGGGTGCTGCGCGGCTACCTGGCCGCGATGGCGATCGTCTGGCTCTTCGACGACAGCCGCAACCACGGCCTGCTGCCCCGGCTCGGCGGCAGCACCCTGCTCTCGCTGGTGTGGCTGGCCGCCTGCGTCGCGGCGTCGATCATGATCGGCAAGCGGGCCCGTGGCTGGACGAAGTGGCCGCGGTACGCCCTGCGCGCCGGCACGGTCCTGCTGGTGCTGTTCGCGATCTCCGGCTTCGTGGCCGCCGACAGCGACACCCGCAACACCGACTCCTACACGGTCGGCGACTACGGCGGCGGCAACCCGTACAGCGGCGTCCAGGACGTCTACGTCTACGACTCGCAGGGCCACCTCGTGCAGGGTGCACGGCTGTTCGACCAGGACGGCTCACCGATCCAGCTCGGATCCGGTCCGACCTACTGCACCGATCCGACGACCGGCGAGTCGGAGCAGAGCCGCAGCCTGGGCTACCCGTACTGCCCGCAGAACGCGCCGTTCACCGCGCCGCAACCCTCCGGCAGTGCCACGGCCACCCCGTCCGCGAGCGGGTCCTCAATGCCGGTTTCGCCCGGCCCGACGGGGTCCGTTCCGCCGACCCCACCGACCGGTTCGGTTGCCACCGCACAGCCATCGGTGTCACCGTCGGTCACCCGTTCGGGCGGCTTGGGGAACGGTAAATAAAAGCTGGGTAACGGGGTCGCGGGAGGGGTCGACGGGCCGCTAGGGTCACCCCCTGCGACCGGCCGACCCCCTCGGCCGGCCCCCTCGAGAGGACCTTCCGTGAGCAACCCGGTTCCGCCCCCCGGTGGCGCATACCCGCCCCCGCCGGCGCAGGGCCAGCCCGGCTTTTCGCCGGCGCCCGGTCAGCCTGCCCCGCAGGGCCAGGCCTACCCGCCCGCGCCCGGCCAGCCCGGTCAGCCCGGTGCGGAACCGGCGCAGTTCGGCCAGTTCCCGACCGAGAAGCCGAAGAAGTCGATGAAGGGCCGCCTGCTGAGCATCCTCGGCGTGGTCGTGCTCGTCATCGTCGGCATCGCCGTCAAAGCCGGCATCGGCAGCGCGCTCCACCCGGACAAGGCCAAGGAGGCCAAGGTCGGCGACTGCGTGGCCGCCCAGGGCAAGGTCCCGACCGAAGAGGGCAAGACCAGCGAGGCCGACGCCAAGGTCGTCGACTGCACCTCCACGGATGCCGCTTACTCGGTCGTCGGCCGCGTCAACGGCGAGTCCAACACCAACAGCAAGTCCTGCGACCAGTACTTCACCGACGAGAAGGCCGACTACTTCGTCTACTCGTCGACCTCGGGCAGCGGCTACCTGCTGTGCCTGAAGGCCAAGAAGGCCTGACCCACACCTGATCCGCATCTGATTCGCAGGCCCGGCGAGGCCCCGCAGTTTTGCGGCGCCTCGCCGGGCGGCGTTTCAGCCGCCTTCGGTCACCGACGGGTCGGTGCCCAGGTCGGCGAAGCGGAGGCGGAAGACGGCCGGCATCGGCATGCGATGCCAGAAGCCCAAGTCGACCGGCCGGCCGAACCCGGCCAGCGCCCGCGCGATGAAGGTGCCGTGCCCGGCGGCCAGCACGAGGCCGCCCCGGTTCTCGCGAGCGAGCATGCGGACCGCGCCGACCGCGCGGACGGTGAGCTGGTCCATGCTTTCGCCGCCCGGACGCGCGAAGGACGGATCGGCCCAGCTGCGGGCATAATGCGGCTCCCAGTCGTCGGTGTAGGGCAGTCCGTCGTCCCATTCCCGCAGGTTCCAGTCGGTGCGGACGGGAAGGCCGAGCGCTTGCGCCGTGGGCTCGACAGTCTGCACGGCACGCCGGTACGGGCTGGACCACACGGCCGCCGGTCGCGGCTCGGCCAGTGCATCGACCAGGTCGAACGCCTGCCGCAGGCCGTCGGGGGCCAGCGGGCGGGCGAACTCGTCCGGTCCGTCGGCGGGGCGAGGGACGGACAACGCGTGCCGGACCAGAACCACGTCGGTGTGCACCCGCGAACGTTAGCCGCTCCGCGTCCGGGTGCTGAGCACGTCGCGAACGTCGTCCTGATAGAGCAGAAGGACGACGGCCTCCCGCTCGGAGGAGTAGCGCACGTCCCGCACGTCGAGCAGAAACTCGCCGAGGTCCACCCGGACGTCCGCCTCGGGGTGGCCCAGCAGCATTTGCATCAGTTCAAGCCGGTCCACGGCCCACTCCCGCCTGCGTAGTCTGCCCGCACGCCGGGCACCAGCGGCTCTTCAATCGAAAACTGAACAGTCCGGCAATAAAGCCGAGCACAACCCCCATTGCCACTGCCATTTCCATATCCCTCCACTTTCGGCGTCGATCGGCGCTTACAAGTCTGGACGCGGCATCGATACGCTCGGAACCCTTCCTGCACCGCCGGGTCCGAGCGGTGTGGTGAATGGTTTTCATGTGCGGCAGTGTGGAGAGATCCACAAATCGTGTGGCGGTGATGTGGAATGTCGGAGGAAGTGCTGATCTCCCCGTCGGCCTTTCTGCTCGGCGAGTTGCGGCGGGCGCGCTCGACGGCAGGAATGAGCCAGGAAGATCTCGGCCGCACGATCAACTATTCGGGCTCCCAGGTCAGCGCCGTCGAGAACGGACAGCGTCCGCCGACCCGCGACTATCTGGTGGCGATCGACGGTGCTCTGCACACCGGTGGGCTCTTCGAGCGCCTCCAGAGCAACCTGGCCAACTTCGACCAGGCGCCGGTCTGGTTCCGCGATTGGCTCGTCATCGAGCGCGAGGCGACACTGATCCGCTGGTTCGAGCCGCTAGTCGTGCCCGGCATCCTTCAGACGCAGGCCTACGCCCACGCGCTCATGGCGGGTTCCGTCCTAGTCGATGACGACGAGATCGACCAGCGAGTGGCAGCCCGACTCGACCGACGGTCTCTGCTGACCCAGCCGAAGCCGCCGACTGTGATCGCACTCATCGATGAAGGTGTGCTCAACCGCCGTGTCGGAAGCGCCGAGATCATGTCCGAGCAGTGCGAGTTGCTTGCCGACTTCGGCGCACGACCGCACGTCCAAATTCAGGTGGTCCCGGCGGCGGTCGGAGTGCACGCTGGCCTTAGTGGCCCCTTCGCTTTGGCGCGAGCACTCGACTTCGAGATCGCACATCTGGACGGTCCGCTGACAGCGCAGATAACCAACAGATCTAGTGACATTGATAGTCTCATCCGTGCGTGGGAGGCGATCCGCGGTGATGCCCTGCCGAGGACACAGTCTCTTGACTTGATCAAGGAAGTGGCGAAGACATGGCAGACCTGAGCGGGGCGGTCTGGCGCAAGTCGACTCGCAGCGGCAACGGCGGGAACTCCTGTGTCGAGGTGGCCAAGAATCTTCCGGGCGTGGTTGGCGTGCGGGACAGCAAGGATCGGTCCGGGCCGGCCCTGACGTTCGGGCCTGAGGCGTGGGCGGCGTTCCTGGCCGGTGTGAAGGACGGCGAGTTCGACCTTTCGGACTGAGGTCATCGGGATGGTGGGACTTGAGCGGGGCGGTCTGGCGCAGGTCCGCCCGGAGCGGCAACGGCGCGGGTGACGCTGTCGCCGCGAGGGTTGCGGATGACTTTCGGGGTCGCCTCGCGCACGTCGCGGTGAGCGTGACGCTGCTTTCGCGCCAGACGAGGCCCAGTCCGGCGCAGAACAAGCGCCCATCCTGCGCCGCCGGGGGCGAACCGGGCCTACCCGGGTGCGGGGCTCTGAGTGAATAGTGGTTCGCTGGCTTGATGCGGTTGGGTGAGTGGACGTCGCGTACGAAAGAAGACGTGGTGAGGCACGCGGCGGAAGCCGCGTCGCTCAGCGTGCTCGGTGCCGGGGTCGCGGATTGTTTTGCCTGCCCGCGGCTTGTCGCCTGGCGTGAGGAAGTCGCCGTCACCAAGCGTGCGTCCTTCCGCGACCAAACCTACTGGGGGCGACCCATCCCCGGCTGGGGACCGGGCGACGCCGAGATCGGGATCCTCGGGCTGGCCCCGGCCGCCCACGGCGGCAACCGCACCGGGCGAATCTTCACCGGCGACCGGTCGGGAGACGTGCTGTTCGCGGCGCTGCACCGGGCCGGCCTCGCCAATCAGGCGACCAGCGTCAGCATCGACGACGGGCTCCAACTCCGGCACACCCGGATCTTCGCCGCCGTGCGGTGTGCGCCGCCCGACAACAAGCCGTTACCCCAGGAGCGGGACAACTGCGCTCCGTGGCTGCACCGGGAAGTCACGCTGATCCGGCCGACATTGAAAGTAGTTGTTGCGCTCGGAGCTTTCGCGTGGCAAGCGTGGTGGCCGACCGCAACCGCAGTGTATGAGGCCAAAGCCCCGGTCCCACGGCCCAAATTCGGCCATGGTGCCGAGGTCAGCGTGCCTGGAGCGCCGACCCTGCTGGGCTGTTTCCATGTCAGTCAGCAGAACACTTTCACCGGCCGGTTGACGCCGCCGATGCTCGACGACGTGTTCGCCCGTGCGAAAGCGCTCGCGGGCCTGGCATGATGCGAGCGCACCGAAAGGACCTGAGCACACGACATGGATCTCGCTGCCCTGCGCCGGTGGTGGCCGCTGGCCGCCGTCCTCGTGCTGCTCTTCGTGACCTCACTGGCCGCCACCCGGTCGCAGCCGCAACTCGATCAGATCAAGCCGGACGCGACCGCGACGACCCCGCCGCCGCTGCTGCCGACCACGATCCCGTCGGCGACCGCGGCCGGCGCCCAGACCGACACGCCGTCCAACGGGCTGCCCGACTGGGTCGGCACCGTGGCGCTGGTCCTGCTCTGCGTGGTCGGCCTGATCGTGCTCGGCATCGTGGTGTTCGCGCTGCTGCGTGAGCAGGCCAAGCGCCGCGCCAAGCGGAAGGGCAAGCTGGCCCGGAAGCAGGCGCAGCCGCGCACGGCCGACGAACTGGTCGCCGCGCTCGACGCCGGTCTCGAGGAGCTGTCCGACGCCGACCGGGACCCGCGCCGGGCCGTGATCGCCTGCTGGGTGCGTCTCGAGCAGGCGGCCGCGGCGGCCGGCACCCCGCGGCACCCCGGCGACACGCCGACCGACCTGGTCGGCCGGCTCCTGGCCGAGCAGCAGGTCGACTCGCGGGTGCTGGCCGCGCTGCTCGAGGTCTACCGGCAGGCCCGTTACGCGACGCACACGGTCGACGACCAGATGCGCCGGCAGGCCGTCGACGCGCTTCAACGGCTGCGGGCCGACCTGGGGGCGGGGGTGCCGGTGTGAGCCTCGACGACCTTTTCAGTGCGCGCGACGAGCCGGTGGCCGAAGAGCCGGTCGAAGCGCCCGTCGTCCGACAGAAAAGCAAGGCGCTCTGGCTGCTGCGCAACGCTCTGCTGGTCGCCGCCGCGACCACGGTCACCGTCGCCGCACTCCGGGCCGGTGGCCTGCACGCGCCGCTGATTCTGATCATCGCGGCGTTCATCGGCCTGCGGCTCATCCTGCTCGCGGTCTCCGAGGTGGCGCCGCCGCCGCTTCCGAAACGGCGAGGCGGTGGTTCCGGTTCGTCGTCCGGTCCGGCCAGCGATGCGCTCCGCGCGGCCGTACGCCGGTGGGAACGCACCCTGGACCGGGCGCACGCCGACCCCGATCTGTACTCGCGTAACGTTCTGCCGGTGCTGGCCGAGATGGCCGACGAACGGCTGCGGTTGCGCCACGGCATCACCCTGGCCTCCGACCCTCGCCGGGCTCGCGAGCTGCTCGGCGACCCGACGTGGGAGGCCCTGCACGACCCGGGTCGGCGGGCCGGCAAGACCCGAGAGCTCGAGTCCCTGGTTGAAGCGTTGGAACGACTGTGAGAAAGGTTGCGCCGGTGGCAGAGACAGGCGGTCAGGCTCTCCCCCCATACGAGGTGGGGAGGCTGGCGGGCGCGGTCCTCGACTCGGTCGGCAGCGTGCTCGTCGGCAAACGCTCGGCGCTCGAGCTGGTGCTGGCCGGCATCCTGGCCGGCGGCCACGTGCTGCTGGAAGACCTGCCCGGTCTCGGCAAGACGCTGACCGCGCGGTCGTTCGCGCAGGCGCTCGGCCTCGACTTCCGCCGGCTGCAGTTCACCCCCGACCTGTTGCCCGCCGACGTGACCGGCTCGTTCCTCTACGACCAGCGCAAGGGCGACTTCGCGTTCCGGGCCGGCCCGGTCTTCACCAACATGCTGCTGGCCGACGAGATCAACCGGACGCCGCCCAAGACCCAGGCCGCCCTGCTCGAGGCGATGCAGGAAAAGCAGGTCTCGGTCGAGGGCGTCACCTACCGTCTCGACCCGCCGTTCCACGTGCTCGCCACCGCCAACCCGATCGAATACGAGGGCACCTATCCGCTGCCCGAGGCCCAGCTCGACCGGTTCCTGCTGCGGGTCTCCTTCGGCTATCCGACCGCCGAGGAGGAGTGGGAGGTGCTCCAGCGCCGCATGGCCCGCCGCCAGGAGGAGGCGTTCCTTCAGCCGGTGGTCGACGCGCGCACCCTGCAGGCGATGCAGGCCGCGCTCGAGATGATCGCGGTGGAGGACTCGATCGGCCGCTACTGCGTGTCGCTCGCCTCGGCCACCCGTGAGCACGGGTCGGTGATGGTCGGCTCGTCGCCGCGTGGCTCGCTCGCGCTTCTGCTGCTGGCCCGCGCCCGGGCCGCGATGGCCGGCCGCGACTTCGTGATCCCGGAGGACGTCAAGGACGTCGCCGTCCCCGCCCTCGCCCACCGCATCACGCTGCGGCCCGAGATGTGGCTGCGCCGGGTCGACCCGGCGTTCGTGGTCGACGAGGTGCTGGCGGCCACGCCGGCCCCGGCCAGCGGCGCCCTGCCGACCTACGCGACCGGATACCAGCAGCAGTGACCTTCAGCCCCACGCTGCGTCGCGCCTTTCCCTCGACGGCCGAGCCGTCGGGGGAAGCGTGGTCGGGCCCGGCCTGGGTGCCGACCCGCGCGCTGGGGCGCACGGTCCTGCTCATCGGTCTGCTGCTCCTGCTCGGGGTGGCTCTGGGCCGGGTCGATCTGGTGTTGCTGGCGGCGCCGTTCGCGATCGGCGCGGCGGTCGGCCTGCGGCGCATGCCGCATTCGGCGCCCGAACTGACGATCGAGACGGGCAGCGACTACCTGGTCGAGGGCGGTCACGTCGAGGCGGCGGTCTCGGTGGCCAACCCCGATGTGATCTCGTACGACCTGGTCGTGCTGCGCACCCGTACGTCTCCCTGGTTGAAGCTCGAACATGCCGACCGGCCGTTCGCCATCCGGGTCGGATCCGACGCCTGGGCGGCGATCGAACTGCCCGGCGACGCCCTGCGCTGGGGCCGGCAGGACATCGGCCCGGCAGCCGCCCGGGTCGCCGCGTGCGGCGGCCTGCTCGCCTGCCGCCCGGTGGTCACCCCGGCCGAGGGCGTGCGGGTCTATCCGGTCACCGACCCGTTCAACGCCACCGAGGCCATGCCGGCGGCCGCCGGCCTGGTCGGAAACCATCGGTCGCGGCGCATGGGAGAGGGCGGCGAGCTTGCGGGCGTACGCCCGTTCGCGCCGGGCGACCGACTGCGGCGCATCGACTGGCGGGTGTCGCTGCGCACCCGAGACCTGCACGTGGCGTCCACCCTGTCCGACCGGGACGCCGAAGTGTTGCTGCTGCTCGACGTGCTCGGCGAGGTCGGCCTGTCCGGCGGCGTCGCGGGCAGCGCGTCGGTGCTCGACACGACGGTCCGGGCGGCGGCCGCGATCGCCGAGCACTACCTGCAGCGGGGCGACCGGGTGTCGCTGCTCGAATACGGGGCGGCCGCGCGACGGCTGCGCGCGGCCACCGGCCGCCGGCAATACCTGACCGTGCTGGAATGGCTGCTCGACGTGCGTCCCGACCCGATCGAGGGCGACGAATACCAGAACGTGTTCGGCCCCCAGCACGTCTCGTCGGACGCCCTCGTCATGGTGCTGACACCGCTGGTCGACCCGCGGTCGGCCGACATGCTGGCCCAGCTCACCCAGTCCGGCCGGTTCGTGGTGGCGGTCGACACGCTGCCCGAGTCGGCCCGGCCCGAACTTCGCAACCAGTGGACGCCGATGGCCACCCGCCTGTGGCGCATCGAGCGCGAAAACGTGCTCGGCCGGCTGCGGGAACACGGCGTACCGGTGGTGGCCTGGGCCGGCGCGGGCAGCCTCGACCTGGTGCTGCGCGACGTGGCCCGGATGGCCTCGGCACCGCGGGGGCGCTGATGGACGCGATCCTCGTACGCCTCGAGCGCGCCCGCCGGGCGCTCAGCCGCTTCACCATGATCCCGTTCCTGATCCGGCTCGGCATCGCCGTGGCCGGCATCCTCGCGATGTCGGTGTCGTGGCCGCCGTCGCTGCTGGCCAGCCAGTTCTTCCTGCCGATCGCGATCGTCGCGGTCTACCCGGCGTTCGTGCCCCGCGGCCGCGGCGCGACCGTCGCGGCCCTCGTCGCGGTCGCCGGCTGGCTGGTCGACACGGCCGGCTTCGACGCCCGGGTCGCCCTCTGGCGGGTGCTGGCCATCGCCACTCTGCTCTACCTCGGACACTCGCTGACCGCCCTGGCCGCCGTCCTGCCCTACGACGCGGTCGTCAACGTCGACGTGGTCGGCAACTGGCTGGCCCGGGCATTCGCGGTCGTGATCGTCTCCGCGGTGCTGACCGTGGGCGCCCTCGGACTGACCGCCGACCTGGCCGGCGGCGCCTTCCTGATCGCCACGCTGGTCGGCCTGGCCGGCGCGGTCGGCGCCACGATGCTCATCGCCCGGCTGCTCCGACGAACCTGAGATCTTGTGTGCCACAGCACTTGACGTCACGGAGCAGGCCGTCGGGGCAGGTCACGTGGGGCTGTACGCCGCGCTGCGCCTGTCCAGGAAACTCACCGCGCGACGCGCCGAAGTAGTCGTCGTCGACCCCCAGCCGCACATGACGTACCAGCCGTTCCTCCCCGAGGCGGCAGCCGGGAACATCTCCCCGCGGCACGCCGTCGTGCCCCTGCGCCGGGAACTCAAGAACTGCCGGGTCATCGCCGGTGAAGTCACTCGCGTGGAACACGCCCGCAAGACGGTGACGATCCAGCCCATCGAAGGGCCGGCCACCGAAATGGCGTACGACCACATCATCGTGGCGCCCGGCTCCGTCTCCCGTACCCTGCCGGTCCCCGGCCTGCGTGAACACGGCATCGGGTGCAAACCATCGGCGAAGCCATCTTCCTGCGCAACCAGGCGTCCCTGACGTTCGTCTTCGTCGGTGGCGGCTTCGCCGGCATCGAGGCGATGGCCGACATGGAAGACGTCGTCCGCTCGGCGATGAAGTACTACGCCGAACTCGACCCGGCCGAGGTCAAGTTCGTCCTGGTCGAGGCCACCAACCGGATCCTGCCCGAAGTCGGACCGCAGATGGGCGCGTACGCCGCCCGCGAACTCGCCAAACGCGGCATCGACCTGCGCCTCGACACCCGCCTCGAATCCTGCGTCGACGGCGAAATCGTCCTCTCCGACGGCTCCCGTTTCCACGCCGAAACCCTGGTCTGGACGGCCGGCGTCAAACCGTCCCCGAAGCTCGACCGCACCGACCTGCCCCGCGGCCCCCCGCGGCCACCTCACCTGCCGGCCCACCCTCCAGGTGGTCGACGGCGACCAGGTGCTCGACGGGGTGTGGAGCGCCGGCGACTGCGCCCAGGTGCCCGATCTGACCACACCCGGCGCATTCTGTTCGCCGAGCGCCCAGCACGCGGTCCGCCAGGCCCGGGTGCTCGCCGACAACATCCGGCAGGTCATCCTCGGCGGCGCACCCTCCGAATACCGGCACAAGCACGTCGGCGGCGTCGCCGGCCTCGGCCTCTACAAGGGCGTAGCCAACGTCTACGGCATCAAAGTGAAGGGCCTCCCGGCCTGGTTCATGCACCGGACCTACCACATGAGCCGCATCCCGTCCTTCAACCGCAAAGTCCGGGTCGTCGCCGACTGGACGCTGGCCTTCCTCCTCCGCCGCGAAACCGTGGCCCTCGGCCAACTGCACACCCCGCGCACCGAATTCACCGACGTGACGCCGTCGGTGCTCGACGACCGCACGCCGGTCGGCGCCGGCACCGCCCGTTAGTCCCGTCGGACCATCGGTCCGTTGCCCGATTCCGCCACCCGGGTCCCACCCGATACGGTGTGACCTGCAAGGCCCGGGTGGTGGAACGGCAGACACGGCCGCCTTAAAAGCGGCTGCCTCACAAAGGCGTGCGGGTTCGAGACCCGCCCCGGGCACCCTGAAGATCCGCAGCGTTTGTGTGCCCCGCCGGGGCACGCAACAGATCCGCAACGGGTTCGGGCGTGCCTTCCGCCGAGTCGAGGATGTCTTGCACAGTAGCGCTGAGCAGGGTCGCGGTGTCTCCGGTGATCGTGATCCGCAGGTCCAGTTCGCTGGTGCGGTCGTCGTAGCGCAGCTCAAGGTGGAAGGCATCGAAAAGGCGTCGCCGTTGCGCTTCCGGTAGCCGGCTGACCGCGAGGCTTGTCGTAGGTATCGCCTCCAACAGCGCCGGGTCGGTCTCCGGCTGGAGCTTGCCTTGCTCTGTGAGTTCGGCGAGCAGGTCCGTCTTCTTGCGCACGTCGGCGAGGATCGTTCGGAATCGCTCCTGGATTCCGGACCGCCACGCTTGGTCGAAGTTGTCGTCTCCGGACGGCTCGAACTGCTCGAGCTCGGTGATGAGGTTGGTCTGGCGACGCTGAAGAGCCGCGATCTCCCTGGTGAGCGCTGCCGCGCGTTCGTCGACATCGTTGCGGACCGGGGGCCGTCCTACCGCCGCGGCCAGGAAGCCGGCGCGAGCTTCGCCGAAGATCCGTCGCTCGAAGAACTGGTTGAGCAGCGGCATGATGTCGTCTTCGCGGACCGTCACGTGCGCCGGGTGGGCGTCGAACCACGGGAGGTGCCCGTGGTGGTCGGGTTTCGGGCTGCACCGGTAGTAGGTGAGCTGACGGACGGTGTGGCCCCACATGCGTCGGTCGCAGAGCGCGTGGCGCAGATAGCTCCGGAGCAGGTAGGTCCGTTTCGCCAACGGGCTCGGCGTGGCGTCGGACCGCGAGCCTTGCCGGAATCGGCCGACCGTGCTGGCCGCTTCGAAGATCTCGCGAGTGACCAAGGGTTCGTGGGTCGGCAGGGCGGACCACACCCAGGCGGAGGGCGGGTTGACCTTGCCGCGGATGCCGCGTTCCGGTCGGGGGCGCTTACGGCGGTTCCACACCATGTATCCGGTGTGCTTGGGGTTGTCGAGGACCTCGCGGACGTTGCTGGCCGTCCAGGCGCCGACCCGGTGGCGGCGGCCTTCTCCGATGATCGGGTCCGGCGGCGGATACCGGTCGGGGTCGGCGTTGAGCCGGTCGGCGATGGCCTGGTAGCCGATTCGATCCAGGGCCCGCATGAGGAAGATTCGGGTGACCACCGGCCCGCGGATGTGATCCGGGACCAGGCGGTGCTTGGTCCGGCCCTGCTCGGCCTTGTTCTTGACGGGGTGACGCGTCTTGACGGCGGCGTAGCCGTACGGGGGCTTGCCGATGTTGAAGCCCTGGTTGGTGTGGGCTTTGGTGCCGCCCCAGGACAGCTCCAGCATGTTCAGCACGTACCACTCGGCGATGGCCTGCTTGATCCGCCGGGTCAGGGTGGGCGTCGCCCGGCGGAACGGTGCGGCGCGTTTGTCGAGTCCCGGAACTGCGGACGGGTCGATGCCCTCGTCGGCGGCCAGCAGAGCGACGCCGGCCTGCTCCAGCTCGTATTCGATCTTCGTGCTGAAGTAGGTGGTCCGGGCGACCCGCTCGATCGACTCGCACACCACCGCCACGAATCGCCGGTCGGGGCGCTGAGCCTCGGCGAGCAGGTCCGCGATCCCGCCGTCGCGGGGGATGGGGATGTCGAACTGCTCGTGTGCGGTGCCGGTGCCGCGGCGTTCGACGCTCTTGCGCCCGGACTCGACGTCGTAGAACTTCGCCACGATGACGAATCCGGGCGGCAGCGCGTTGCGCGAGTTCTCCAGCTGGCGGGGCAGGGAGAGGGTGGGATCCTGCGCGTCGTCGGTCGAGGTGCGGCCCATCCACGCGACGGGCACCGCCGCCTGCTGGAGAATCTCGGGGACGTTCTGGTCGGCAACGATACGAAGCCAGTCGAGCAGAGTCGCCTCGTCACCAGAGTGCGATACCTCAGGCGGTTGTGCGGTCATGTCGTCCTCCGTCTGCCTCGTCGGCTGGGTGGCTGGCGAACCACTCGAGCGCGTCCCTGACGGCTGCCCCTTGCCGCTTGATCAGCTCCTCGGCGGCGGTTCCGTGAACCACCACGAACGTGATGTTGAGGGCGAGCGGATCGGTGACGGGGTGCTGGGTGGCGCCAGCTCGGGCCGCCGCACCGTAACGTGACTCATCTGCCGGCGGGCTCGGCTTGTCGGCTCTGTCGCCGGGCGAGAGGGCGCTGTCGCGTTGGCCGGTCGCTGTGTCACGGGTGACAAGAAATTGGCGCGGATTCTGACGCCCCGGGCCGCGACCGCTGTCGCCGCTGTCATGGGGTGTCAAGGCCACCGCCCCGGACGTCCGAATTTCACCGGCGTGGAGCGGAGGGTCTGTCGTGGGGTGTCGGCGTCGCTGTCGCGATCTGACGTCGGCGGCTCATGGCCTGCCGCGTAGGTGGAGGTGTCGTGTGCCGTCGGGGGTGCCTCTGTCGCCGCGGTGCCGCTCAGGGCGGTGCGCCAGAGGATGATCGGTGCCGTGTCGTGAGCAGTCATCGGCGGGTTGCCCCCGTGCCGACTGGCCGTGTTCGCACTGCACAAAGGCGTCGTTGCAGGCCTTTACGCGGCGTCGGTGTGGCCGTCCCGGGCCAACAGCCACCCAACAGAGCCTCGTTGTTGGGTGGTGCTGGTTCCAACGGTCACCGGCCAACAGCGCACCGACCTGGGGTGTTGGCCGTGTTGGATCACGTGACCATGCCCAACACGGTCATGTGATCTCCTCGCGGTCCTGTTGGGTCGGTGTTGGGCGCCCGGCCGTGACGGATGCCGCGTTGGGCGCCCAACCTGAGGCCTTGGCAGACGGGACATCCAGCCCCACGGCGCCCCCTGTCCGCCCTCGGGGGGATCGCATCGGCGTCGGCTTGAACGGGCCCCGTTCACACCAGCTTCCGACCTCGTTGGGCGACTAATGCTCGGCTGCCCCGCCTGACGCGCAGATGTAAAGGCTGTTCAGGCCCTCCTGCGCCAGCCGCCGGTCGGAACCGCCAAATGCGACTGCCCGACCAGCGCTGTCGTCGTGGCCTTGGCTCGAATTTGGCGCTGTCAGCCTGAGCCCGGTCTGTTGTCCGGCCCACGTGTTGGCCCGGACCCGGCACCGCCAGGCCGACCCCAGGCCGACCCTCCACGCCCAACACCGCAGCTAGAAGCCACCGTGCCAGCTACCCGGCCGGCGCGACTCTTCCCTCTGGGGGAAGTCTCCCGACCGGGGGAGCAGCCTATGCCGCGGCCGGTCGGGTGATGTGGCGCGCTCGGGACCAGCATCAATGGCCACCGTTGGCGCGGCGCCGCTGGGCCGGGGTGAGTGCTCCCGATCGCCCGACCTGGTCGTAGGACTGCGTCGGTAACGTCGCCCAACTCGGCGTGCTCGCCGGACGTGGCGGGTTGACCGCCGCGGGCAAGGCGGCGGTGGTCATAGCGCCGCACTGCAGGCACCACCTGCTCTTGACCTTGAAGCTGATCAGACCAGCGAGGAACCCCACCAGGAGCGCGCTCGTGGCCGCTATCGCCACCACAGCGGTTCACCTCCGCGAACGAGGTGGTTCATGGTCGTCGTCATGGGTGACATCTCCCTCGGACTTGCGGTCACCGTCGCGTGGCTGTGGGCGATGGTGTTGGAGGGACGGGCTCGCCAGGTGCGTGCTGGGGGCTGGTTCTGGCGAGCCCGCCGGTGTCGCTCACCGCAGCTGCCTGGGCGGCGGATACAGCGGTGAGGTGATGGATTCCATTCATCCGGTGGGTTGGGGTTGCCGCCAGCGGTGGTACGCGGACACTGGCGGTGTCCGCATCGGTCGCCGACATGCGGGGCGGAGTGGAGGCTTTGGTGATCGACGACGGGTGGGAATCAGCGCTGACGGCAGTCGACGTGGCCCGCGCGGGTGTCTCGTACGACTGGCTGACCAGCGTCGATGACCGGCTGTTCTGGGTGGAGTCGTCTCCGGACGCCGGCCGTGATGCGGTGGTGACCTGGTCAGCCGGGTCGGTTGCCGTTCTGCCCGGTGACGGGGTGGGCAGCGGCTTACACGCCTACGGGGGGATGCCGTACGCGGTCTTGCCGTCGGGTGAGGTCGTGCGGGTGAACGGTGAGTCGGGGCAGCTCACCGGCGTGGTCACGAGGTCTGCCACCGCGCACGCCTATGGGGATCTGACCTGGTCGGGCGTCGAGCTGCTGGGCGTCCGGGAATACGCCGGTGGGGATGACCTGGTTGGGGTCGAGATGTCGTCCGGACGGCTGCGGGTTCTGGAGGCGACGGACGGGTTTCTCGCTTCGCCTCGGGTGTCCGGGGATCGGCTGGCCTGGGTGCGTTGGGGCCGGGTGGTGATGCCGTGGGATTCCAGCGAGGTGTGGACGGCGAGCTACATGCTGGATGGGCAGCCAGTGGACCCCGTACGCGTAGCCGGCGGGCCCGACGAGTCGGCGTTCCAGCCGCAGTGGGGCGTCGATGGGTGGCTGTATTTCATGTCGGACCGGACCGGGTGGTGGAATCTTTACCGGTGGCGTGACGGCCGGACCCAGCCGGTCGCCCCGGTTGAGGCTGAGTGCGCGACCGCGCCGTGGGAGTCGGGCTACGCCAACTATGCGATGCTGCCGGACGGGCGGATGGTGATGACCGTCCAGCGAGGCCCGGTGCATGAGCTGGCGGTGGTGTCGTCCGGCGCGGTGGCGCGGCTACCGGTGCCGTACACGTCGATCAAGCCGTTCCTGGCGGTGGTGGGTGACCGGGTCGCTGTGATCGGCTCCTCGCCGACCCGCATGCAGGAAATCGCACTGGTGAGCACGGATGGCTCCGGCGGGGTCGAGGTGGTCCGGCCTGGCGTGGATCGCGGGTTCGCTGATGTGTCGGTGCCGCAGCTTCTTCAGGTCGAGTCCGGCGGTGCCCAGGTGACGGCGGTCCTCTACCCGCCGTCCGGTGACGCCGGTCCCGCGCCAATGATCGTGCGCCCCCACGCCGGGCCGACCTACCACAGCGATCTTCGGCTGGATGGTGAGGTGCAGTTCTTCACCAGCCGGGGGTTCGCGGTGACCGACGTCGACTATCGGGGCAGCACCGGCTACGGGCGTGCGTTCCGGAAGGCTCTCGACGGGCAGTGGGGCCGAGTCGACGTCGCGGATTGTCGTGCCGTCGCCGAGCATCTGATCGACACCGGCCGGGCGATACCGGGTGCGATGTTCATCTCCGGGGCCAGCGCGGGCGGCTACACGGCGTTGCGAGCCGTCAGCGAGGAGGGACCTTTCGCGATGGCGGTTGCCCGGTCAGCGATCGTCGACCCGCAGCGGTGGACGACGACCGCACCCAGGTTCCAGCGTCCGCACGCCGCGATCCTGGCGTCGCCCGACTCGGCGGTCCGAGCAGACCAGGTTCGCCGGCCGGTGCTGCTGCTCCATGGCGTACGGGATGAGATCGTCCACATCGGCGACACGGCGGCCTTGGCGGACGGGCTGCGCGGGCTCGGCCTGTTAGTCGGCATGCTGACGCTGGAGAACGTCGGGCATTACGTGTCCGGGACCGGTCTGGTGGCGGCGCTGGAAGCGGAGCTCGACGCCTACCGGAGCGTGCTCAAGGATGCCGGCTTACCGGTGCCGGGCTGAACAGCACTGGCAGCCGCAGTTGTGCGTACTCGGTGACCCCCTGCACCGCGGGCTGGTCGAGGTCCGGTTGGAGTTCGGCCAGCATGAGCACGATGCGGTGGGATCGCCCGGCGGGCCACCGCGCACGGGTGGTCGACCTTGCGGTTGCGGCCGGGTCGGCTTCAGCCTGTATCGATGCGCTGCGCAGGCAAGTTCGTCGCCGCTCCGGCCGTACGCGCGGGTCAGTACCGCACGGCAGCGGCCCCCACCGCCGGGGTGCTGGCGTGTTCGGTGCCGCGTAGCGCGGCGGCGAGTCGGGCGGCTTGGTCCGGGTCGCCGCAGTACAGGGGCGAGGTGGGCGAGGCTGACCGCGATGAGTCCACCTGTTACGGCGGGCACTTCTAGGGTTGCGGTTATGGGCTAGAGGTCGGCTTCGCCATCTTTGACGCCACCAATGAATGCTCGCCACTCATCGGGGGTGAAGACGAGCGCCGGCCCGCCAGGGTCCTTGCTGTCACGCACAGCAACGAAGCCGTCAACCGTGGCCCACTCCACACATTGGCCGTTGGAATCGCTGCGGGTGCTTTTGCGCCACTTGGCGCTGGACAGGTCGATCACTGCCGCGCCTCCTTCTTGGGTCTACGCCAGCTCCCTGGCGACGGCCGCGATCAGGTCACGGGACTTGGTGACGCTCAGCGCAGCGGTTTGCAGGTGGGTATAGGTAAGCGTAACCCGCCGCATGTCGTCTTCCCGCTCCAGATACACGTCACCGGCCTGGCTGACGACGTAGGCCACAGGGCTGTGGACGCCCTCCGGGAAGTCGAGGATCGAGAAGGATCCCGTCGTCCCGGGATGGTGCCCTTCGGTGAACGGCAACACCTGGATAGTAATGTTCGGCCGGTTACTGAGCGTCAGAAGATGTTTGAGCTGTGCCCGCATGACGTCATTGCCACCGGTGCGCCGGTGCAGCACGCCTTCATCGACGACCGCCCAGAACTTGAGGGGAGGGTCTTCGGTCAGGCAGTCCTGCCGCGCCATCCGCAGATCGACGCGGCGCTGTACCTCGGCTTCGTCGTCCGGCCAGGCGGCGGCAACGACCGCGCGGGCGTAGGCCTCGGTCTGTAGTAGGCCGATCCACCAGGCTGATGCGAAGGCGAAGAAGCTCAAGTCGCTCCTGCAAACCGCAGCCTCCCGGCGGCGAGGGTCGCCTGTCCGGATTCCGTTCGTCCAAGCCGCGGTCTTCCTGTCGGAACCTGGCCTGCAGGTGGTACCCGTGTCCAGACACCGCAACTCTTGTGTCTCCTTCGGCATCCGATTCGCTCGCGGGCCGCATACCGCCCCGGGCCGCACTATCCAGGAATTCGGGATAGCTCATGGCAACTGACGGCAAAGACCCGCTTCTGTCCATCGCGGAGTTGGTTGCCGACCGCATTGCGGAGAACGGCTATGCATTCGTAGAAGATAACCAATTGGACGACCTGGCAGTCGCGATCCACTCGTTTCTCACGACTGCGGGAATCTCGATCAATGGCGAAAGCGAGGCCGACACCTCCAGCGATTCGAACGCGGTGCCAGCGCCGCAGCCCGAAAGGCTGGAACGCTCTCGGCACAATCTCCGCCATGATCAATTCGACTGACGGCTACTGCGCGACCAAGGCTCAGTGATCGCTCCGACCAGGACTACCGAAGGAGATGCCACCATGAACATCACGTGCCTGGACCGCGTTGCCCTCGACGTTGCCGGCAACGGTGTTGATCACACCTCCGTCGCGCGCCTCCAGGTGCGGCAACAGATTTCGCCAAAGTTCGCTTAGCTGCGCCTCGAACTCGGGGTCGTGCGCGGCGGCGTTCGCGAGCTGCTGCCTAACAATGTCGATCGACGTGGCGTTCGAGGCGTCGGCTCCGGCTTCGGGAAGCTCCAGAACGGATCCCGGTCGCTCCAGTCGACGCCGGACCAGCCGTACGAGGGCATCGAACGCCGCTCGTCCGCCGGCGGCGAGTCCCTCGGCGGTCTTCGTCGCCAGAGTGACCGCGATGCTGGTCAAGAGTTCCTGGTCGGTCACGGTGCCTCCGCTGCCCGGGTTGTTCTGTATCGGGATACATCGATCAGCGTAGGTGCGAGCACCCAGTCGAGGCGTTTGCTGATCGCATATTTGTCATGGTAATGTCACTTTCTGTAATCTTGATCTCGAATTCGGGAGAGGTTTCGTGTCGGAAAAGTGGGAAGCAGATTCTTCTGCGTCATTTGTTCGACGAATGGGAAAGTCGTCTCATGAGCTTGGACAGACATCCGGCAACTCGAGCTGCCCGGACATCTGGGAGCTCGACAACGGCGACGTTGCGGTCATCGGTTCCGACCTGACCGCGTCCTATGAGGGCCGGTTGCCGGCCGGCGTCAGCGTAGACCCCGGCGAGCGCCTGGTGGTCATACCGCGAAGGGCGATTCTGGCGGCGAAGGCGGACATCCCTGATGCGTGATCTCCTCGACGGCGCGACCGGCGAGCCGATGGAGCTGGATGCCTACTACGCCGACTTCGAGAGGAACTTCTGGGCGATCACCGAGTTGGGCTTCTGGAAGCTGGAACGCCAGCAGTACTTCCGAGAGCCTGGGTACGACAGCTGGGAGGCCTTCGAGAAGGGCGACTGGGACGAGTCGTTGCGCCTCCTGGAGGCCGGGCGCGCGGACATGGTCGACTATCACCGTCGTGTCGAGGAGCACGGCTTTGTCGCGCGACGGGTTCGCGTCGTGGAGGAGCCGATCATCCCTTACCTGCAGTGGGAGCTGTACGCCCTTCGGGTCCGCGATCAGAGTGGGGGCAGCGTCCGGGTTGTCGGTCCGGACCAGGTTGCCCAGTTCGAAGACGGCTGGACGCTTCCGGAGATCTACACCCTGGGCCACACCGTCATGTACCAGGCCGTGTACGACGATGCCGGAGTGCTGGAGTATGCCCGCCGCTTCGTCGATCGCGACCTCGTCACGCGCTGCCAACGATTCATTCAAGACCTGTACGAGGCCGGTGAACCTCTGGAGCATTTCTTCACCGGCCACGTCGCGACGCTCCCGCCGCCTGACCATCCCTAGATAGGCGGTGGACGCGCCCTGACCACGTCGATGCCCGACGACCGCGATCCGGCGATGCCGCATGTCAATCGCCTGGAAGCATCGGGTTCCAACGACGTGGTCCAGGCACGCGACGTCCACGGTGGAGTGCACTTCCATCGGGCGGCTGAGGCGGCCTTCGCGGTAACGCCGTCGCAGCTGCCGGGCGACGTACGCGGGTTCGTCAACCGCCATGCCGAACTGGCCACGCTCACCAGCGTTGCCGAGGAACGACACGACGATGCCCTGGCCGCCGCAGTCACCGTCATTACCGGTACGGCCGGCGTCGGGAAGACCTCGCTCGCACTGCACTGGGCCCATAGCGTGCGAGATCGTTTTCCCGACGGCCAGCTGTACGTGAATCTGCGAGGCTACGATCCCGGCCAGCCGGCCATACCGGAAGAAGTCCTTGATCGCTTTCTGCGTGACCTGGGCGTGCCGGGCTCGGTGATTCCGTTGCGCCTGGACGAGCGGGCCTCGCTATACCGGTCGCTGCTTGCCACTCGCCGGATGCTGATCGTTCTGGATAATGCCGCCACTCCTGGACAGATCCGCCCGCTGCTGCCCGGAACTGTCGGCTGCCTGGTGCTTGTGACCAGTCGAAGCCATCTTTCCGGGCTTGTCGCGCGCGATGGCGCGTACCGGCTGGGGCTGGACATTCTGCTGGAGGATGACGCCGTGGCTCTGCTAGGAACGGTGACCGCTCGGTATCGCGGGCACGACCAGCGCCACGAATTGGTCGAGCTGGCCCGGTTGTGTGCGCGGCTACCGTTGGCCCTGCGCATCGCGGCCGAGCGTGCGGCGAGCCGGCCGATGCTGCGACTCGACGAACTGATCGCCGACCTCCGCGACGAATCGGCGCTGTGGGACGCGCTCACCTCCGAGGGCGGCGACGATGCCGACGCCGTACGAACCGTCTTCGCCTGGTCTTATCGCGCACTTCCGGAACCGGCCGCTCGGCTGTTCCGGCTGCTCGGCCTTCACCCGGGCAACGAGTTCGGCGCGCCGGCCGCTGCCGCGCTCGCGGCGGTTAGCGCAGCTCAGGCACGTCAGCAGCTCGACGTTCTGATCGGCGCGCACCTGCTCGAACAACCCGCGCCCGGCCGCTACGAATTCCATGACCTGCTTCGCGCGTACGCCGTCGACCAGGTCCGCCATCTCGAAAGCGCCGAAACCCGAGCCGAGGTCAGCGAGCGCATCCTGAGCTGGTATCTCCATTCCGCTGATGCGGCCGCGGCCCGCATCGCCGTATTCGATCGGTACGAGCTGACCGGCGCGCTACCCGCCGACGTGGCTCCAGCTGTCTTCGACGGTCATGAAACAGCGCTGCGGTGGTATCAGGCGGAGAACAGCAACCTCGTCCTCGGTACCAGAGCGGCAGCCGACGCGGGCCTCCACTCGATCGCTTGGCGCCTTGCCGCCGTCCTTCGCGGAATCTACATCCATCAGAACGCTTTCGATGACTGGCTGGCCACGAGCAGGATCGGCGTCGACTCGGCCGAACGAGACGGCGACCGCCGTGGCCAGGCCGAAGCCCTCGAAAGCCTCGGACGCGCGTACTTCCAGTCCCGCCGTATCGACGAAGCCGAGACCAGCCACCGCGCGGCCCTCGCCATGAGGCAAAGCGTTGGCGATCGGTTCGGCGAAGCCGTGTCTCTCAACACCTTGGGCCTGATCGGCCTGCGACGGCGGCGACTCGACGAGGCGCGCACCTACTTCGAGCAAGCTGGCGTGATCTTCGCCGAACTTGGCGACCGCCGGTGGGAGGCGCTGATCCGCAGCAACCTCGCCGAAACCCTGCTCGAGGTTCAGCAACCGCGAGACGCGGCCGATATCCTCGCCGACGTTGTCACCGTCTTCCGCGAACTCGGCGACCGTGCCAGCGAAGGCAACGCGCTGTTCCACTCGAGCTGGGCTCAACGCGAGCTTGGCAACCTCGACACCGCCCGTGCCCTCATCGACGAAGCACTCCACATCGCCGAAGAGGAGGAAGCCCAGGTCTGGCAGGCCCACTGGCTCGTCGAGCTCGGTGCCGTCCAACGAGCCGCCGGACAGCTAGCCGACGCCCTCGTCGCTTACCAGCGAGCCGCCGCAATCCAACGCCAGCTCGGCGACCGTAGCCGGGAAGCCTATGCACTCGACGGCGCCGGCCAGGCATATGAGGAGATGGGCCGGGCCGAGGACGCCATTGACTTCTACCGTACGGCCGCAGCCACCCACCGAGACCAGAACGATCGATGGCACCTGGCCCAGACGCTCTACCGCCTCGGCCAGGCCGCCGACGACACACGCTCACTTCAACAGGCGCTCGACCTGCTCGCCGAGTTCGACGATCCGCGCGCCGCGGCCCTCCACGCCGCCGTCATCGAGGCTCTGCCGGATCGGTGACCGGCGCCGAATCCACAATCCAGATCGGCGCGTCCGAGCACTCGACTCGAATCCCGTCCGTCGCCTCCAGCCGCGTACGAAACACCCTCAGCTGTTGCCCGTTGACCACTGCGACGGGCGCGCAATCGCGTCCCATGAACGCGAACATCCTCACCTGATTGTGGATCTCGCGCGCTGACCGCGACCAGTCAACCCTCGAAAACTCGGGCTCAATGAACCCGGCGGCCGACGCCGCGGCATCGTCCTGCGGCGTACCGGGAACCTGTCGCGCAGCCATGTCCAGCGCCACGGTGAGTTCATCATGTAGCGCCGGCCGGAGCCGCCCCCACAGCCGCTGCGGGGTCACGTCCTCATCGAGTGGGATGCCACCACGCTGTGTGAGGATTGGGCCGGCATCAAACCGCTCATCCATGCGATGAATCGTCAGCCCGACCTCGGAGTCGCCGTTCCGGATCGCCCACAGCACCGGCGCCGGACCCCGATACCGAGGCAACAACGACGTGTGAACGTTCACCACGCCGAACCTCGGGACATTTAGCACGGCGGCCGGCAGTTTCCAGTTGAAGCCGTACACGATTAGCAGGTCTAGCTGGTAGCCGGCCAAACCCTCGACCAGCCCTTCGGCGTTGCCTGGAAGCAGCAGATCCATCCCCGGCGGAAGGGCCGCGACGATGCGTGCCGCCGCGTGGGCAGCGTGCGAGTCGGTGTCGCTGTCGGGCTTCATCGAACGGCAGTTCACGTATGCGACGGGGACATAGCCAGCTTCAAGACAAGCCACGTGGAGCGTATCGAATTCCTCAACACCAAACGACGCGATTGCGACGCGCATCGAATCCGTCACCGTTCGCATAGTACGACTAGTCCCGCCGGTGTGAAGCAGCTGCCCCAACTGGCAACCCAGCTCGTGATCCGAGAACCCGCGGTAGGTGCTCGCCATGAAGCAGATCTCCATGTGCAAGAACCCACTGACGCGGCGGATAATCTGCCCGTCCGGCGACACGGCCTGTGCTGACACCCCCGCGAGAAGATCGGCAAGCTCCCCCAGGCGGCTCTGTTAACTGCGGATTAGACCAGGCCGCCGTCGGCAGGCTCCTCGAAGACATCTGCGCCCACGATTGTTCCTGGCCCATCAACCTCCATGATCGCATCGACACCTAAACTGCGCGCGCGAGGGATCGCGCATCCGACCGTAACGCCGGGTATATGCTGTCGCGCAAACCTGTGATGTCGAACCCAGCTAGGGGGTCTTACGGTGAGCGACCGGGTCATCGAAAACCCGATTATCAACTCACCGTATGGGCGACCAACCCGCCACTTCGCCTTCGACGCGGAGGGGATAACAGACCGGGTTGAGGATGGCCGACGACCATCGAGCTTCTTCATCCCGGTGCCGAGGCCTCGCAAGCGGGGGCAGCAGCTGGAACTGCAGGTCTTCACCGAAGACGACATCAAGCTCAACAAACAGGTCAACGACGTTCGTGAACGCGTAGACGCATGGCGGGAAGCGGGATGGCCCAACGTCACCCCCACGACTCGCCGATTGCTGGAGTACTGGGGCGATCCCGATCGGGACAACAAGCTGCTGTTCTGCCAGCGCGAGGCTGTCGAGACGGCGATCTTCCTGGCGGAAGGCGCGACCAAGTGGCATGGAAGCTGGATCAACAACGACCTGGACGCGCACAACGCCGAGTACAACAACGGACTGTCGCGCGTCGCGCTGAAGATGGCGACCGGAACCGGAAAGACGATCGTCATGGCAATGTTGATCGCCTGGCAGACGATCAACAAAGTACATGCGCCGTATGACAAGACCTTCGCCAAGCGCTTCCTGGTGGTCGCCCCAGGGCTTACCATCCGTGACCGGCTGCGGGTGCTATTACCGGAGGACCCCGGCAACTACTACCGGGAACGGGATCTGGTGCCGGCCGAGTTCGCCGATGACCTCGGCCAGGCAAAGATAGTAATCACCAACTTCCATTCGTTCCAGCTTCGTGAGACTCGGTTCGGCCGCAGCGCGAACGGGAACACCAAGGCGCTCGTGGCGCCTGGACGACCCGACCCGTTCCTGGAAACGCCAGCACAGATGGTCAGTCGGGTGTTACGGGAACTCGGTGGTTCCTCGGAGATCATCGTCTTCAACGACGAGGCCCACCACTGCTATCGGGGCCGCATCGGCGAGCCCGAGCCCGATGCGGACACCGTCGAGAACCTGCGCGGTGACGAGCGCAAGGAGGCCGTCGACCGGCTCGAGGATGCTCGCGTCTGGTTCAGCGGCTTGGAGGCGATCCGGTCCAAGGTCGGCATCAAGAAGGTGTACGACCTGTCCGCCACGCCCTTCTTTCTAGCCGGCTCAGGCTACCGGGAGGGCACTCTCTTCCCCTGGGTGGTCAGCGACTTCTCCCTGATCGACGCCATCGAGGCCGGCATCGTCAAAATTCCCCGGGTGCCGGTGGACGACAACCGGGTGGCCAACCGCGTGACGTACTTGAACCTGTGGGAAGAGGTGCGGGACTCGCTGCCCAAGGGCGGGCGGAAGTCCAACCAAGGTTTCACCTCTGCCGACCTGCCCGGCGCACTGACCGGGGCCCTGCACAGCCTCTACGGCTCCTACCAGAAGGCATTCGAGGCATGGGAGAGGTCAGATGCTGCCTCGCACGGCCAGCCACCGCCCGTGTTCATCGTCGTGTGCAGCAACACGACAGTCTCGCAGGCTGTCTACGACTGGATCGGCGGGTTCGATCGTGAGCAGGGTGGTCACGTACTGCCGACTGCGGGGCAACTCCCCCTGTTCAGCAACGTGACGGACGGGCAGTGGCTGAACCGGCCACCGACAATCCTGGTCGACGCCGCGGAGTTCGAGTCCGGCAAGCTGTCGCCGGAGTTTCGCGGTGCCGCTGCTCGCGAGATCGCCGAGTTCAAACAGGAGTACGCCGACCGCTTCCCCGGCAGAACGGCGGACGACATCTCGGACGTCGATCTCCTGCGCGAGGTCATGAACACCGTCGGCAAACCGGGCAAACTCGGCGAAACCGTACGGTGTGTTGTCAGCGTCTCCATGCTGACGGAAGGCTGGGACGCCAACACCGTCACCCATATCCTCGGCGTGCGTGCCTTCGGCACTCAACTGCTGTGCGAGCAGGTGGTTGGCCGTGGCCTGCGACGAGTTTCGTACGTCGCCGACGAGGACGGGATGTTCACTCCCGAGTACGCCGACGTCTACGGTGTACCTTTCCAGTTCATCCCGACTGTTGCCGTGACGCGTGAACTGCCGATGAAGCCGATCCGCAACGTTCGCGCTGAACCCGACCGCGACGCGAAATTGGAGATCACGTTTCCGCGAGTGGTCGGCTACCACCTGGAGATGCCTGACGAGCCGCTAACCGCGGACTTCTCCGATCCTGATCTGCGGATGGTGTTGTCGAAGGCGGACCTGCCGACCAAAACCACAGTCGCGGGACAGGTCGGCGAGGAAGCCGTACACGGACTTGAACAGCTGGAGCGGTATCGCGGACGACACGTTGCCTACTGGTTGGCCAGCGAGGTGCTCCGGCGGAAGTTACGCACCGAGAGCGGCGACCTGCGGCCCTGGTACTTCCCGCAGGTCCTGGCGATCACTCAGCAGTGGCTGCACCGCTGCGTCGACATCCGCGACGACCAGGCCGTCGGGCTGATCCTGCTGCGCGAGGCTGAGGCAGTGGAGAAGGTCTGGCAATCGATCACCTGGCAAGGCGGGAGCCGAGACCGTTGGGTGTTGCCAGTGCTGCGGTCCGTGGAACCGGTAGGAACAACGTCCAGCGTGGACTTCCGGACTACCAGAGACGTCTGGCCGACGAACCCGAAGCGGTGCCGGGTCAATCTCGTGACGCTGGACGGCAAGGACGGCAACGCCTGGGAACGGGCCGTGGCGCAGGCGATCGAATCCTTGCCGGAGGACCAGGTCGCCGCGTACGTGCGCAACGACCATCTCGACTTCTTCGTCCCGTACGAACATGCCGGCCGGAGCCGGCGGTTCTACCCGGACTTCTTGGTGAAACTCGCCGATGTCGGCGACGGCATCGTCCGTACCCTGATCGTCGAGGTGTCCGGGGGCCGCAAGTCGCAGTCCGAGGCGTCGCAGAAGGCGTGGGCAGCCCGTAACCTGTGGGTTTCCGCGATCAACAACAGCGGCAGGTTCGGGCGGTGGAGCTTCTGCGAGCTTCGCGACCCCACCACGGCCAAACGAGACCTACGCCCAGCCATCGATGCCTTGTTCGCCCTACGCGGCCTGTCGGAACTCACCGATGCCGCTTCCGCCGAAGAGGAACTTGTCTGATGCCCCCGAGGAGCCGCAAGCCCGCCGCTGGCGCCGCGCCCGTCCAGGCGATTGTGCATCCCACCGACCGCAGGCTGAACATACCGACTGCGGATGGCCACGAACTCGTTTCGACTGACGCCGCCCGGATCGAGCGGGTCATCAAGGAGCGCGATCCCAGTCTCGACCCTCAGCTGGTCTGGATCGGCAAAGAGGCACAGGACGCCGAGGACCTGGTGGTCGAGGCGCCTCCGATCTACATCCAGGAGAAGATCGCCCCACGCACCTTGGTCGAGGAACTGCGCAGGGCCAGCGAACGGGCCAAGGCGAGCGAGAACGAACAGCTCGGCCTCTTCGCCAACGACTACGAGAGCTTCGACGGCCTGGACGGATGGCAATCTGTCGAGTATTACCAGCACCAAGCCAACTGGTCCAACCGCATGATCCTCGGCGACTCCCTACGCGTCATGGCGTCGCTGGCGGAGAAGGAGCGGCTGCGCGGCAAGGTCCAAATGATCTACATCGACCCGCCGTACGGCATCAAATTCGGCTCCAACTGGCAGATGTCGGCACGCAAGCGAGACGTCAAGGACGGCAACCTCGCCGACGTAACTCGCGAAGTCGAGCAAATCAAAGCGTTCCGCGACACCTGGGAGTTAGGAATTAACTCCTACCTAGCATACTTGCGTGACCGCCTAATCGTGGCTCGAGACCTATTAACAGAATCCGGCAGTATTTTTGTTCAGATTGGGGATGAGAACGTTCATCGGGTTCGATGCCTAATGGATGAGGTGTTCGGGCCTGAGAACTTCGTCAGCCAGATCGCTTTTCGCAAAACAACCGGAAAGGGAAGTGGGCTGCTTGATAATACCTATGATTCGATAGTGTGGTATGCCTCAAACGTCGCAGCCGTAAAATATCGACCAACATACGAGCCCAGAACGATTCGCGACGACTCGAATTTGCGACAAATAGAGCTATCGAACGGTGAGCGTCGCCCCATGAGGAGCGATGAGGCCAACGAAGTCGTAGAATTGCCAGAGGGTGCGCGTCCGTTCCGATACAATCCATTAACAAATCAACGGCCCGCGCAAGGTGCGGACCTTCGCTCCTACGTACTTCACGGGAAAAGCTTTACGCCCGGAAATGGAACGTTTCGCACCGACGCGGAAGGCATGAAACGCCTGGAGTTGGCGGGACGCCTTCTGCCCTCTGGTAAGACCCTAAGCTTCCTTCGATACCTTGACGACTTTCCATTCAAGCCGCGAAGTGACATTTGGGACGACACTCGAATTAGCGGTTTCGGAGATAAGAAGACTTATGTCGTCCAGACAGCCGCGCGGGTTGTAGAACGATGCGTGTTGATGTCCACCGATCCGGGTGATTTGGTGCTCGATCCGACGTGCGGGTCTGGAACGACCGCCTATGTTGCCGAGCAATGGGGGCGACGCTGGATCACAATCGATACTTCCCGAGTCGCGATCATGCTGGCCCGACAGCGGTTGATCGGTGCGAAGTATCCAGCTTATCTGCTCACCGACTCTGCCGAAGGGCGCGTCAAGGAACGCGACTTAACTGGCACCGAGCCGCCGCCTACGCCACCTGCCGACGATATCAGTAAGGGTTTCGTCTACGAGCGCGTCCGGCACGTGACCCTCAAGTCTATCGCCAACAACCCAGATATCAAGGAGAGCATGAGCCGCAAGGAGATCGATGCGGCAATTGCCCGGCACGCCGAGACGGAACTGCTCTACGACCGGCCGTATGAGGACAAAAAGCGGATCCGGGTCGCTGGCAGATTCACCGTCGAAAGCCTGTCACCGCACCGATCGGCAACCTTTGCGATCGGCGATGAGCGTTCCGGAGGCACCGATGTTGATGGGTACCTCAAGACGATCATCGACAATCTCGCCAAGGCGGGTGTGCAGAACGGCTGGCGTAACGAGCGGCTGGAGTTCGCGTCGCTGGCCCCATACCCCGGAAAGATGATTCACGCGGACGCCGCGCGCCGCAACGGCGACGAGGGCGCCTCGGCGCGGATTGCGGTCAGCATTGGGCCTCAGTACGGCACGGTAGACGCGGACTGGGTCAAGGATGCGACTCGTGAGGCGCTCAAGGGCGTCGGCTTCGACCTGCTACTTATATGCGCTTTCAGCTTCGATGGGCGGGCTAGCGTGGCCGCCGACGAGTTCGCTCCGGACGGAAACGACTTCGCAACGGTCGCAGAACAACGACAGCTCGGGCGTCTCCCGGTTCTACTGGTCCGGATGAACGCGGATCTTGCGATGGGCGATACGCTGCTGAAGAAGACCGGGACGGCCAACCTTTTCACCGTATTCGGCGAGCCAGACATCGCGATCGACCCGGCGCCCGACGGCATTGTGGTCGAGATCCGCGGTGTCGACGTCTACAACCCTACTACCGGAGAACTCCGACCGGATAACGGCGTTGATGATATCGCCCTGTGGATGATCGACACCGACTACAACGAGGAGGAGTTCTTCGTCCGGCAGATCTACTTCGCGGGTACCGCTGGCAAGCCCGACGCTCTCGACCCGTACTCCCGGTTGCGTAAGGCGCTTCGCGCGCAGATCGACGAGTCCGCCTGGGCTAGCCTCTACGGCCACCGATCCCGCCCGTTCCTCCGCCCCGAGTCCAGAAAGATCGCAGTAAAGGTGATCAATAACTACGGGGACGAGGTCGTCAAAGTCTACGAGGTTTGAGTCGGCGGTTGGTACCCGTACTCCGCCAGCCGGCTTCGTGCGATGTCCAGTTCCTCCTCCGTGAACAGCCCGGCGAACCGTTCTTGGAGCACGACCGCCTCGGCTGACAGGTCGAGGCGGCCTTTCTCCCACAACGAGCTGAAGCCGCTGGAGACCGATCCCGCCCTCAGAAGTCGCCGAGCCGCTTCTAGGCCGCCTACCTCCTCAACCATTCGCAGGAAGTAAGCGGCGTTGTATCCTGCCTCTCGCTTGGCCTTGCGGTAGACGTCCAGCATCGCGTGGTGAAACTCGGCGGTGACCTTCGGATCGTCCTCGGCTGCCGCTTGTCGGTGCAGTGACGCAGTCGGGCTCAGACGCTGTTCGGGCACCTTGCGTGGTCCGCCAGAAGGACGGCTCTCAGGCTGGTACGCGGCGTTACGGGCCAGCGCGATCCGGTCGGACAAACCCGTACCCATATGTTGAGGTCGGGGCATGCCGCGTCTGATCAGTGCGCGGCTCAGTGCGGGAAAGATGTCGCCGAGCGTCAGCAGTGGTCCGCCGCCCGGGACACCTCGCCTCAGCAGGCCGACCAACTCTCCGGTGAATGCTGTGTAATCCGCGCCTACTGGCGCGACGGCCGAGGAGTAGGCAGGCGCCGACGCCAGGGTGTAGGTGCCCTTGATGTCTAGTACTCCAGCCGTAGATCGTGATGGTTATGGATGTTGGTGCTGGTAGTGGCTGATTTTGGCTCGGTATTGATGCCGTCGGCGCCAGGTTG
>NZ_JBITEL010000009.1:73395-446654 GCF_044455125.1 Actinoplanes sp. NPDC051343 | reverse complement strand
AGTCTTTGTGGCTGGTATCCAGGTGTGTGGGTGGGTAGGGGAGCGTCGTATCACCAGGGAAGCGGCAGAGTGATCTAGCCGTGGAGGTGATACGAGTGAGAATGCAGGCATGAGTAGCGAATGAAGAGTGAGAAACTCTTCCGCCGGATGACCAAGGGTTCCAGGGCCAGGCTAATCCGCCCTGGGTGAGTCGGGGCCTAAGGCGAGGCCGAGAGGCGTAGTCGATGGATAACGGGTTGATATTCCCGTACCCGCGTAGGAACGCCCAAGACGAACCTTTCCATGCTAACTATCTAATGAGCCGGCGACCTTCGGGTTAAAGGTTTTGCGGCTAGGACCCTGGTTGGTAGTAGTTTAGCGATGGGGTGACGCAGGAAGGTAGCTGATCCCGGCCGGTGGTTGTGCCGGGGTAAGCGTGTAGCCCGCACCATAGGCAAATCCGTGGTGTATGAGGGTGAGACGTGATGCCGAGCCGTTCTGGTGAAGTCAGTGATCCTATGCTGCCGAGAAAAGCCTCTAGCGATGTTCCGAGCGGCCCGTACCCGAAACCGACACAGGTGGTCAGGTAGAGAATACCGAGGCGACGGGCGAACTGTGGTTAAGGAACTCGGCAAATTGCCCCCGTAACTTAGGGAGAAGGGGGGCCGGACACGTGAAGCTACTTGCTGGTGGAGCGTGGTATGGCCGCAGAGAGCAGGGGGAAGCGACTGTTTACTAAAAACACAGGTCCATGCCAAGTCGTAAGACGATGTATATGGACTGACGCCTGCCCGGTGCTGGAACGTTAAGGGGACCTGTTAGCCTTTCGGGGCGAGGCGGAGAACTTAAGCGCCAGTAAACGGCGGTGGTAACTATAACCATCCTAAGGTAGCGAAATTCCTTGTCGGGTAAGTTCCGACCTGCACGAATGGCGTAACGACTTCCCCACTGTCTCAACCACAGGCCCGGCGAAATTGCAGTACGAGTAAAGATGCTCGTTACGCGCGGCAGGACGGAAAGACCCCGGGACCTTTACTATAGCTTGACATTGGTATCCGAATTTAATTGTGTAGGATAGGTGGGAGCCGGTGAAGCTCGGACGCCAGTTCGGGTGGAGGCATTGTTGAAATACCACTCTGTTGGGTTTGGGTATCTAACTTGCGGCCCTGATCGGGTCGAGGGACAGTGTCTGGTGGGTAGTTTAACTGGGGCGGTTGCCTCCTAAAGGGTAACGGAGGCGCCCAAAGGTTCCCTCAGCCTGGTTGGCAATCAGGTGTTGAGTGTAAGTGCACAAGGGAGCTTGACTGTGAGACTGACGGGTCGAGCAGGGACGAAAGTCGGGACTAGTGATCCGGCACTTGCGTGTGGAAGCGGTGTCGCTCAACGGATAAAAGGTACCCCGGGGATAACAGGCTGATCTTCCCCAAGAGTCCATATCGACGGGATGGTTTGGCACCTCGATGTCGGCTCGTCGCATCCTGGGGCTGTAGCAGGTCCCAAGGGTTGGGCTGTTCGCCCATTAAAGCGGTACGCGAGCTGGGTTTAGAACGTCGTGAGACAGTTCGGTCCCTATCCGCCGTGCGCGTTGGATACTTGAGAAGGGCTGTCCCTAGTACGAGAGGACCGGGACGGACGAACCTCTGGTGTGCCAGTTGTCCCGCCAGGGGCACGGCTGGTTGGCTACGTTCGGAAGGGATAACCGCTGAAAGCATCTAAGCGGGAAGCCTGCTTCGAGATGAGGTATCCCACCCACTTGATGGGGTAAGGCTCCCGAGAGACTATCGGGTTGATAGGCCGGAGATGTAAGCACGGTAACGTGTTCAGTTGACCGGTACTAATAAGCCGAGGGCTTAACCACACCAAACTTGATGGTCTGCGTCCACTGTGTGATTCACAGCAAACGAACAACCACCCCCACGCACCTCGGGGTTGCTGGTTGTGCGTTGTGTTGGAAGATGTTTCGGTGGTTATAGCGGAGGGGAAACGCCCGGTCTCATTCCGAACCCGGAAGCTAAGCCCTCCAGCGCCGATGGTACTGCACTCGGGAGGGTGTGGGAGAGTAGGACACCGCCGGACTCAACGTGACAGTAGGCCCACCCCTTCACGGGGGTGGGCCTACTGCTATTTCCGGACCTTTTCACTCCTGTGGATAACCGCTCGGAATTGTCGTACCCGGCCGCTTGACTCGGCCCCGCCCAGAAGAGGGGCCGGGGTGGATTGTGGCCGTGCGAACGTAACGGTCTACGGTCGGCGATCGCTATGCGCGTTAGGCGCGCTGCGGCCTTGGGTGGCAGTTGGTCGCGTGCGGCAGCGGCGTAGCCGGGTTCGGGTGTTGTGCTTTTGGGGGCGGCGATCCGGCGTACCGAAAAGGGGTTAATTCCTTTTCTGGGTGGCGTCTCGGATGGTGCGCAGGAGTGGGGCTGCGGCGGATTCCGGCTGGCCGGGGAACATGGCCAGGGCCAGGGCGCCGTGGTCGGCCCAGCCGCAGACGGCCAGTGCACCGTCGTCCGACTGGGTGGTGCCGCACTTCATGGTGCCGCCCAGGGGGCCGGCGTCGATCTTGTGGAGGCCGGTGACCGCGCCCTGCTTGTCGGAGATCAGGTCGAAGGCGTTGCCGAGTTGGGTGTCGGGACTCCAGATGGTGGCGGTGCCGCCGAAGAAGAGGACGTTGTGGCCGGCGCTGTCGGCGTAAACGCCGCCTACGGTCTTATTGAGGTTGATCTCGGCGACCAGCGCGGTCTGGAGGTAGGCGGCAGTTTGCTGGCCGTTGTCGGAGGTGTCGAGGCGCAGCGGGCCGATCTGGTCGGGGGTGCTGAGGGTGGCGTCCTTCTGCGTGCCGATCTGCCAGCCGGCGTAGCCGAGCGTGCCCAGGCCGGCCAGAGCGATCACGAGCAGGGCCAGCAGGACGATGCGGCGAAGCGGGGAGCGGCGCTTGTCTTCCGGCTGCTCCGCGTCATCGCCGCCGTCGGGGGTGAGATCGAACGGCTCGCCGATCTCGATCGGCTTGGCTTCGTCGAACTGCTGGGGCGCTTCGGACATCGGACGAGCCTAGCAACGCTTATCCACAGGAGGAGGTGCGAATTCCCGCTTCGAACCCCACCTCCGTAGACTTGTCGAGTGACCGATGCAACCGAGACCCGCAGTGAACTCTCCGCCCAGTACCAGCCGGGCGAGGTAGAGCAGCGGCGGTATGAGACGTGGGTATCGGAGGGTTACTTCACGGCGGACCCGAAGAGTGACAAGCCCGCGTTCTCGATCGTCATCCCGCCGCCCAACGTGACCGGCCAGCTGCACGTCGGGCACGCCCTTGACCACACGATCCAGGACGCCCTGAGCCGCCGGAAGCGGATGCAGGGGTTCGAGGTGCTGTGGCTGCCGGGCATGGACCATGCCGGCATCGCCACGCAGAACGTGGTGGAGCGTCAGCTCGCTTCGCAGCGGCTGTCCCGCCACGATCTGGGCCGCGAGAAGTTCGTGGAGAAGGTCTGGGAGTGGAAGGCCGAGCTGGGTGGCGCCATCCTCGGGCAGATGCGTCGGCTGGGCGACTCCGTCGACTGGAGCCGTGAGCGGTTCACGATGGACGAGGGGCTGTCGCGCGCCGTCCAGACGATCTTCAAGCGGCTGTACGACGACGAGCTGATCTACCGGGCCAACCGCATCATCAACTGGTGCCCGCGCTGCCTGACCGCACTCAGCGACATCGAGGTCGAGCACACCGACGACGAGGGCGAGCTGGTCTCGATCCGCTACGGCGACGGGCCCGACGCGATCGTGGTCGCCACCACCCGGGCCGAGACGATGCTGGGCGACACCGCGGTGGCCGTGCACCCCGACGACGAGCGCTACAGGCACCTGATCGGCACCGAGGTCGAGCTGCCGCTGACCGGACGCCGCATCCCGATCGTGGCCGACGAGCACGTCGATCCGACGTTCGGCACGGGCGCGGTCAAGGTGACCCCGGCCCACGACCCCAGCGACTTCGAGATCGGTCAGCGGCACAACCTGCCCACGATCACGATGATGGACGAGCGTGCGGTGGTCACCGTGCCGGGCCCGTTCGAGGGTCTCGACCGTTACGAGGCCCGGCCGGCGGTCGTTGCTGCGCTGCGCGAGCAGGGCCGCACCGTCGCCGAGAAGCGGCCCTACATCCACTCGGTCGGCCACTGCTCGCGTTGCGGGACGACGGTCGAGCCGCGGCTGTCGCTGCAGTGGTTCGTCAAGACCGGCCCGCTGGCCCAGGCTGCCGGCGACGCGGTGCGCGACGGCCGGGTGGCGATCGAGCCGGCCGACCTGTCCAAGCGCTACTTCGCCTGGGTCGACAACATGCATGACTGGTGCATCTCGCGTCAGCTGTGGTGGGGCCATCGCATCCCGGTGTGGTACGGGCCGGACGGCGAAGTGGTCTGTGTCGGGCCGGACGAGCAGCCGCCCGCCGGCTTCCAGCAGGACGAGGACGTGCTGGACACCTGGTTCTCCTCGGCGCTGTGGCCGTTCTCGACCATGGGCTGGCCGTCCGACACCGCCGAGCTGGCCAAGTTCTATCCGACCAGCGTGCTCGTCACCGGCTACGACATCCTGTTCTTCTGGGTCGCCCGCATGATGATGTTCGGGCTCTACGCGATGGACGGCGTCCAGCCGTTCAACGTGATCAACCTGCACGGCATGGTGCGCGACGGCCACGGCAAGAAGATGTCGAAGTCATTCGGGAACGTGGTCGATCCGCTCGACTGGATCGATCGGTACGGCGCCGACGCCACGCGGTTCACGCTGGCCCGGGGCGCTAACCCGGGGTCGGACGTGCCGATCAGCGAAGAGTGGTGCCAGGGCTCGCGGAACTTCTGCAACAAGTTGTGGAATGCGACGCGGTTCGCGCTGATGAACGGTGCGGTCAGCACTGATCTTCCGGACCAGTCGGATCTCTCGGCTATCGACAAGTGGATCCTGTCGCGCCTGCAGCATGTGATCGGCGAGGTCGACGGCTATTTCGCGTCGTATGAATACGCGAAGGTCTGCGACGCTCTCTACCACTTCGCCTGGGACGACGTCTGCGACTGGTACCTCGAGCTGTCGAAGCCGGTCCTCTCGGCGGGCGGCGACACCACCCGGCGAGTGCTCGGGCACGTGCTCGACCAGCTGCTGCGCCTGCTCCACCCGGTGATGCCGTTCGTCACCGAGGAGCTGTGGATCGCGCTCACCGCCGGCGAGACGGTCATGAAGGCGTCCTGGCCGGCCGCCGACCCGACGCTGATCGACGACGGGGCCGAAGAGGAGATCGCGGCACTGCAGAAACTGGTCACCGAGGTCCGGCGGTTCCGCTCCGACCAGGGTCTCAAGCCGAGCCAGCGGGTCAGCGCGGCCCTCACCGGCCTGGGCAACGTCGGCATCGACACGCACGAGGCGCTGATCCGCTCGCTGGCCCGGCTCGACCCGCCGACCGCCGACTTCACCGCCACGGCGACGCTCGCGGTGACCGGCAGCATCACGGTCGACCTCGACACCCGCGGCACGATCGACGTGGCGGCCGAGCGGGCCCGCCTCGAGAAGGACCGGGCGGCGGCCGAGAAGGAAGCGGCGCAGACCCGGGCCAAGCTCGACAACGAATCCTTCGTCAGCAAGGCGCCCGAGCAGGTCGTCGCCAAGATGAAGGACCGCCTGGCGGCGGCCGAGTCCGACCTGGCGCGAATTGATGCGGCCCTTCAGGCGTTGACAACAGCATGAGTGAATACGACGAGGTGACAGCCGCGCTCGATCGGCGCGGCTTCACCCGCATGGTTTTCGACATGCAGAAGATCCGCGACCTGATGGACGTGCTGGGCAGTCCGCAGCGGGCCTACCCGGCGATCCACCTGACCGGCACCAACGGCAAGACCAGCACCGCCCGCATGATCGACGCGTTGCTGCGGGCCCACGGGCTGCACACCGGGCGATACACGAGCCCGCACCTCGAGACGGTGCGTGAACGCATCAGCCTCGACGGGGAGCCGATCTCCGAGGAGCAGATGGTCTCGGTCTACGAGGAAGTCGGGCCCCTCGCCGACTTGATCGACGGTCGCAATTCCGAACCGTTGACCTACTTCGACATGACGACGGCCATGGCCTACGCGGCATTCGCCGACGCGCCGGTCGACGTCGCGGTGGTCGAGGTCGGACTCGGCGGCGAGGAGGACGCCACCAACGTGATCGACGCCGGGGTGTGCGTGATGACGCCGATCGGGCTCGACCACACCGAGTGGCTCGGCGACACGATCGAGGACATCGCGTGGGCCAAGGCCGGCATCATCCACAAGGGCGCCACGGTGATCACCTCGCTGCAGACCGAGGAAGCCATGCGTCCGATCCTCGAACGTTGCGGCGAGATGGGGGCCACCCTCGCCCGCGAGGGCAGCGAGTTCGGGGTCGTCGACCGTACGCAGGCGGTCGGTGGCCAGGTGCTGGTGCTGCAAGGGCTGAGCGCACGCTACGACGAGGTGTTCCTGCCGCTCTTCGGCGCCCACCAGGCGCAGAACGCCGCCCTTGCGCTGGCCGCGGTCGAGGCCTTCCTGGGCGATCAGGTTCAGCTTGATCTCGTACGCGAGGGCTTCGCGCAGGTCGACTCCCCGGGCCGGCTCGAGCGGGTCCGCAGCGCGCCGACGATCCTGCTCGACGGCGCACACAACCCGCACGGGATGGCGGCGACGGTGGCCGCGCTGGAGGAAGAGTTCACCTTCCGGCACCTGGTCGCGGTCGTCGCGGTGATGGCCGACAAGGACGTGTCGGGCCTGCTCGACCTGCTCGAGCCGGTCGCCGCCCGCATCGTGGTGACGCAGAACAGCTCGCCCCGCTCGATGCCGGTCGACGAACTGGCGCAGGTGGCGACCGACATCTTCGGCGAGGACCGGGTGACGGTCACGCACAACATGCCGGACGCGATCGAGGAGGCGGTGGTCATCGCCGAGGAGGACGCGTCGGGCGAGTTGAGCGGGGTCGGCGTGCTGATCACCGGCTCGGTGGTGACGGTGGCCGACGCGCGGAGGCTGCTGAAGCGATGAGTACGCCCGAAGAGCCCGTTCCGTCGCCTTCGGCTGGTTCGGCTGGTGACATTCCGGACGGGTCGCAGGCGCCGCGGTCGGGGCTGCGAAATCCGGCCGGGGCGGTCCGGGGGCTCGGGGCGGCGACGCTCGGTCTTGAGGGAATCGTGCTTCTGCTGGCCATCCAGCCGATCAGGATCATGGGCGGCCATCTGAGCGGCTGGGGGATCGGCACGGTCATCGCGCTGGCCGTGCTGGCGTTCGCCCTGACCGGCATGATGCGCCGGCGGTGGGCGTGGGCCGCCGGCACTGTGCTGCAGGTGCTGCTACTGGCCAGCGGATACTTCCACTGGTCGCTGACCCTGGTCGGCGCGATCTTCGGGGCGGCCTGGGGTTACGCCCTGTACGTGCGGCGGTCCATCCTCGGCTGAGAAGCCCCGGCCGGTGGTGCGAGCCGGGGCCGGCGCGTCAGCGGATGGCGCGCCACTGGGTGATGGCGATGTTGTGGCCGTCCGGGTCGAGGAAGGTGGCCGACCAGAGCTCGAGCCGCTCGCCCCGGTTGACGGCCCGCGGAGCGTGCAGGAACTCGACGCCCTTCGAACGCAGCTCCTCGTATATGGCCTCCACGTCGCCCACCTCCAGATTGAGGTAGATCAGGTGGCCGGCCTCCGAAGAAAGCCCGTCGACGGTACGGAGGACCACGCGCGTGTCACCGGACGCCAGTACGGCGCTGCCCGTGCCGCTGTCGATCACGAAGAAGCCGAGCAGGTCGCGGTAGAACACGATCGACCGATCCAGATCGGTGACGAGGATCGTGATGCCGACGCCGTGGATCGCGCCGGACGGTCCCGGGCGGGCGCTCGGGTAGCCGGTGATCAGGTCGCCGGCGTGCTCGTCGGCCTCGGCGCCCTGGGTGAGGTCGGCCCACGGGCTCCCGTCCGGCCTCGAGGCCGCCGCGGCGCCGGCCCCTGCCGCGGCCGCGGCCGCGGAGGCCCCTCGGGGGGCGCCTTTGGACGCGTCGGCGTCGCCCGGACCAGCGGTGGCTTGCGGCGGCTCGGTAGATGCCGGAGGTTCTGGCTGGGGCGAGGGCAGCGGGATGGTGTCGGCCGATCCGGCCGGTTCGGCGGGCTGCGCTGGTTCGGCTGAGTGTGGGCGGTCTGGCTGGACCTGGGGCAGGGGGACGGTGTCGAACGGTGCGGTCTGCACAGGCGCGTCTCGCCCAGCCGGTTCGGGGGCCGGTTCTTCCCCGGTCGGTGTTGCGGCGGGTTCGAAGATCGGGCCGGTGGGGGCCGACCCTGGCGCGGCGATCGGTTCGTCGTCGGAAGCGTGCTCCTGAGCGGAGGTCGGCTCCTCTGTGGAGGCCTGCTGTTGGACGGGCATCGGCGCCGGTCTCGGGGTGGGCTCCGGCCTCGCGGGGGAATCCGGCTCGGGGGTGTACTGCGGGCTTGAGGTGGACTCCGGCCTGGGGGTGGACTCCGGGCTCGGGGTGGGCTGGTCGTGGGGGTGAGTGAGGCGTTTGACGGCTGCTACGGCGGCGCCGACTGCGGCGGCTGCGCCGGCTACGACCGCGCCTGCGCCGTGCCGGGGTGGCTCGCCTGCTGCGGGCTGGGCCTCGAATGACTCGGTGGGCACGGTGGATTCGTGGGCCGCGTTCGTGCTGAAGCGGGTGGAGGAGGTCGCAGAGGGCCGTCCGGGCCTTGCCCATGGGCTGCCGGAAGGGGTCGCCGATGGCGGGTTGTCCGCCGGATCCGTGGTCCCCGCTGAGGACGCGGACGGGTCATAGACGGTGGGAGCCGGAGGAGCGGCGGCGACGCCGGGTGACGGATGGTGTTCGGGGGTCGGCGGAACCGGCTGGGGGGCACGGCGGATCGGGTCGTCGGCCGGCGGGGGTGCGATCAGGTCTTCGGCTCGGGCCTCGGCGGCTTCAGGGGCGGACTCCGGCGGGAGGTCGGGGTCGCCGTCTAGAGGGAGGTCGATCTCGTCGTCGCGTACGGCGGAGGGGGGCGGCGCGGTCGGGCGCTGGGTGGTGGGTTCCGGCGCGGTCGGCCGTGAGGTCGTCGGCTGGGGCGCGGTGGGATAGGACGACGACGGCGCCGGGGTGGCCGCCACCCGGGTCGGCTGGGGGTGGGGTCGCGGAGCAGGACGGGACGCCGAGTCGGCTGCGTCTGTCTGCTCGGGCGCGGCTCCTGAGGCCTCGGGGGCCGAGCCGCTGCGCTGCGCTGGGGCCGCGCGACGGCCGGTGACATAGGCCGCGCCGGCGGCGGCTGCCGCGCCGGCGGTCTTGGCGAATCGGTGGCTCTCGCCGGTCTCGGACTGCTCGGCGCCGGCGTGCGGGGCGTGAGCATTCCGATCCCGCTCGGGCGCGCCCGCGTCGCGCTCGGCCTCGGGGGAGGCGGAACCGGCCTCGGGGGAGGCGGAACCGGCCTCGGGGGAGGCGGAACCGGCCCCGCGGTAGGCGGAACCGGCCTCGCGGTGGGCGGAGTCGGGCTCTTCGCTGCTTCGAGTGGCTTCGGCGGCGCTGGGCCGTGGAGCGGGCTGTGCCGGCTCGGCTCCGGCGGGCGCTGCGCTGCCATGGGCTGCCGTGGTGCGTCCGATGCCCTGCTGATCTGCGACATCTGCAGCGTTGGCGGCGTCGGTGATCAGGTCGTCAGCGGGGTGAGGCGAGCGCTGGGCGGGAGGGGGCCCAGAGGCGGTGAAAGCTTCACGGGTTTGGGTCGTGGTTGAGGAGTGGGACGCCGTACCCCCGGAAGACCCGGCGTAAGGGGCCGTCCTGGGAGCGGCGGTCGCGGTGGCCGTGCCCTGGTTTCGGGGATGAGGGCTGGGGCGGTGTCGGGGAGCGGCGGCACCCGCTGCGAAACCGGCTGCAGCGGCGGCTGCGGCTCCGCCGGAGGACGGGCCCGGCGCGGGTGAGCTCGGGGCGGTGGCGCCGGAGGCCGGGGCCGGACCGGATGACGCGGCAGAGGATGAGTAGGAGCCGCCCGAAGACGGCGCGGGACCTGCGGAAGCGGATGGGGACGAGACGCGTCCTGCCGACCCGGACCCGGAAGACGAGGCCGGGTCAGCTGAGGCCGACGGGGACGACGGTGCCGACGGGGAAGACGTCGGCGGGTCGGTGGAAGGTGAGGGGGAGTCTGCCGGGTCGGCTGAGGATGAGGCCGGGTCCGAGGGGAACGCAGTGGAGTAGGCCGGGTCCGGGTCGTCCGGGTCGTCGTCGGCGTCGGCCTGGTCTTCGCGGGCGGCTCGGCGGGGGAGGGGCCGGTCGGCGGCCGGGTCGACCAGTTCGCCTTCGACTATGCGGCCCTCGGGGGTGTCGCGGACCACGACCGTGTCGGTGGGGCGGTCCCAGCCGTCGGGGCGGGTCTGCCACGGGGGCGGGGCGACCTCGCCCAGCAGGTCGTCGTCGAGCTGGTCTTCCGGGTCGCCGAAGTCGACCGTCTCGTGGGTGGCCGCGGGTGGCGGCGGGTCTTCGCCGGTGCGGCGGGGGCCCGCCTCCTCCCAGTTGATTTTGACGCGGCGCATGTCGTCTACGTCGACCGTGATCGGCAGGGTGTCGCCGGTGACCGGCCACTTGGCGACCGGGACGCGCGGGTCGCGGATGGTGACCTCGGAGGTGGGCAGGCCGGGGGCGACGATGACGGCCTGGATCTCGGCGCGGCCGTAGACCGCGGACGACGAGGTGGGCGGCGGTGAGACGGCCTGGACGTCGGCGTTGCCGGCCACCCAGGCGCGGGCGCCCCGGCGGACCACGTTGACCATGCCGAGGGCGATCGACAGGGCGAGCAGCGCGATGCCGAAGACGACGACGGCCCAGCTCATCATGCCTATGCCGAAGACCGTCAAGAAGGCCGCGATCGTGCCCATGACCAATGCCACCAGCTTGCGCGCCGGGGCGATGGGACGGCCGGCCTGGTTCGCCACTGTGGACCTCCTGGTTGTTCCCGTCAGGTTATTGCCCGGTCGACTCTTCGCGAAAGTGCGGCAGTAAGTGCGCCGGTAAGAGCGGCAGTACGGGCGTTGGCGCTCGCCACTTTTCCGGTACCGATAGGCTGACTACCGCGTGTCACGCCTTCCTCAGGAGGATCTTTCCGTGTCCAGCTCCCCCGAGCGCTCCCTCGTGCTTCTCAAGCCGGATGCCGTCCGGCGCGGCCTGCTTGGCGAGATCCTGTCCCGGTTCGAGCGTAAAGGCCTGGTCGTCGAGGCGCTGGTGCTGCGCACGATGGACGCGGAACTGGCCGATCAGCACTACGCCGATCACGTCGAGAAGCCGTTCTATCCGCCGCTCAAGGAGTTCATGACGAGCGGGCCGCTGGCCGCTCTGGTGCTTTCCGGCGACGACGTGATCGAGGTGGTCCGGTCGATGATCGGGTCGACCGATGGGCGCAAGGCGGCGGCGGGCACGATCCGCGGCGACTTCTCGCTGTCCAACCGGGAAAACCTGGTGCACGCGTCCGACTCTCCGGAGAGCGCGAAGCGCGAGCTGGAACTGTGGTTCCCGGGCATGTGACCGACGCCCGTGGGCGCATCACCGCCGGCGACGGCGAGCAGGTCACGGTGGCGGTTACCCATACGGTGTGAGCGGCGACCCGACATGGGCAGGGACTTCCGGCGTACGGTCCGATAACCTCATGGCCGCCCCCACTATTTGCACTTCCTGTTCCGGAGGAACCCGCGTTGCCGCTGCTCTACTCGATCGGCAAGGTCACCGTCGGCCCTGCGCTGATGCTTGGCTGGCGGCCGCACGTCGAAGGACGCGAAAACATCCCCAAGACCGGCGGGCTGATCTTCGCCGGTAACCATCTGTCGGTCGCCGACGAGCTGTTCCTCGGCGCGTCCGTTCCCCGGCACATCGCCTTCTGGGCCAAGTCGGACTACTTCACCGGCTCCGGGTTCAACGGCTGGGTCAGCCGGACGGTGCTCAACGGGCTCGGCGCGATCCCGGTCAACCGCGGCGGGGGTCGGGCCGCGCTCACCGCGTTCGACGGCGCGATCCCGGTGCTTCGGGGCGGCGACTGCGTCGCCGTCTACCCCGAGGGCACTCGCTCTCCGGACGGACGGCTCTACCGGGGGCGTACGGGAGTGGCCCGTCTCGCGGTCGGCGCCGGCGTTCCGATCATTCCGGTCGGCACGATCGGCACCGAGCGGGTGCAGCCGATCGGCCAGCCCTATCCGATGCCGTTCCGCGGCAAGATCACGATCAAGTACGGCAAACCGATCGACACCACCGGCCGGGCCGACGACCGCACCTCGCTGCGGGCCCTCACCGACGAGGTGATGGCCGAGATCCAGAAGCTGACCGGCCAGGAATACGTCCCGCGTTATGCGCCGGCCAAGACCCCGCCGCCCCAGGACGCTTAGGGTTAGGCCATGGAAACGGTGACCTCGCGGGACGGCACGGCGATCGCGTTCCACCGCACCGGTGACGGCCCGGCGGTCGTGCTGGTCGCCGGGGCCCTGGGCACCCGCGGGAGCGGGCCGGGTGAGCTCGAGGTACTGCTCGCGGCGGCCGGGTTCACCGTGTTCGGCTACGACCGCCGGGGCCGGGGCGACAGCGGCAACACGCTGCCCTACGCGGTGGAGCGCGAGGTCGAAGATCTCGAGGCGGTGATCGGGGCGGCCGGTGGACGGGCGTGCGTCTTCGGCATGTCCTCGGGCGGCCAGCTGGCGTTGCGGTCGGCGCGGGTGCTGCCGCAGATCCACAAGCTCGCGGTCTATGAGCCGCCGATCATCGTCGACGACTCCCGGGAGCCGCTGCCGCCCGACTATGTGGAGCGCCTCGACGGGGCCTCGCCGGGCGAGGCGCTGACCATCTTCATGACCGACGCGATCGGGTTGCCCGGTCCGATCCTCGATCAGATGCGTGGCGGCCCGATCTGGCCGGCGCTCGAGGGGGTCGCGCACACGCTGGCCTATGACGGCCGGGTGGTCGGCGACAGCATGTCGGGTCATCCGCTGGGCGCCGAGTGGGGCGAGGTCGCCGCGCCGGTGCTGGTGCTGACCGGCGGTGCGAGCGAGCGGTTCATGCGCGACGGCGCTGATGCGCTGGCCGCGGTGCTGCCCAACGCGTCGTGTGAAGTGATCGACGGCCAGGACCACAACGTCGACCCGAAGATGCTCGCGCCGCTGCTGATCGACTTCTACCGGGGTTAGGGCGCTATCGAACCGCGGGCCTTCTCCTGATCGACGAGCGCGTCGAGGTCGGTCAGCCGATGCAGGCCTTGCATCGGCTGCCGCATCCGGTGGTTTCCGGAAAACTCCGTTTCGTTGCGGGCGAGGAACGACCAGTACCCGGCGGTGTAGGGGCAGGCGTGGTCGCCGACCCGCTGCTTCGGGTCGTAGCGGCAGCCCCCGCAGTAGTCGCTCATCCGGTTGATGTAGGCGCCACCGGCCGCGTACGGGCCTCGCGTGCCCCTTCCGGTACGCGTCCTCCGCCCGTTCCACCACCTCGAGCGGATCGAGCAGCCCCAGGTTGAGCGAGGCGCTGAGCATGCTGTGGGCGAGGATCGGGTCGCCGGCCAGCATGGCGTCCTCGTGCGGGCCGAAGGCGGGCAGCCGATGCTCGACGAAGTGCCGCAGCCGGGCCAGCGCCTCTTTCCGGGTCGCCGGGAACAGTCGCGGGCCGTCCCGGCCGACGAACTCGATGCCGTCCTCGCGCTCCCAGCGGTCGAGGTCGTGGCGTACTTCTTCGTCGATCTCGTCCTCGACGACGGCCGGCGGCGCCGGCACGTCCAGGCGCTCGACCCCGCGGGGCGGCGGCTCCCGGTTGTCCGCGTCCAGGTTCCATCGGCCTCCGGCCGGCTCGGCGCCGTCCATGAGGATGCCGTGCCGCCGCCGCGCGTCCCGGTAGAAGTCCTCCATCCGCAGGCCGCGGCGTCCGTCGGCCCAGGCGACGAAGTCGGCCGGTGAAGTGACGAAACCCCGCGGCGGCAGGACTTCGACGCCGGGCAGGCGCCGGACCAGGCCGCGAGCGGCCCGGGAGGTCAGGTGGGTCACGGTCACCGGTCCGGTGACGCGTGGGTCGGTGAGACCTTCGGCGTACGTCTCGGAGCGCACCAACCGCACGTTGTCGTCGCCGGCCCGGTGCCGCAGGGCGGAGACGATGAGGTGCGCCTTCTGCCGGTGGAATGCGCGCCGCCGGAACACGGCCTTCGACTCGATCAGCAGCGCGGGTTGGCCGGGTTGGTCGAGGAAGTGCGGGCCGAGCTGATCCGCGAAAAGTCACCGGGTCACAACTTGGGGATACCCCCGGACGGTTTCGCTATCCCCGGGGACAGCACGGCGCTGCGCAGCTGTTCGACCAGTTGGGCGCTCTCGTCGAGCGAGCGCCGGGTCAACAGTACGGTCGCCAGGCTGCCGTGGTCGGCCCACGCGCAGACGACGACCGTCTTGCCGTCCGAGTGTCCCACCCCGCACTCCTCGTGCACGCCGAAGGCGCCGGTGTCGAACGACTGCACGCCGGTGAGGCTGAACTCGTCGCTCAGGCGGTCGAGTTCGCCCCGCACGTCGTGGCCGGGGTCGAGCCGCCAGCCGGTGACGCCGAAGACGGTGACCCGCTTCCCGTCCCCGTCGCCGTAGATGCCGGCGAACGTGTCGTCGGCGTTGCCGCCGGCGTCCCGCAGTTCCTGGGCCAGCCGCGCGGCGGCCTGCCTGCTGTTGTCGTCGTTGCGCTTGTTGAGGTCGAGGAACGAGTCGGGCAGCACGGCGTTGACCGGGTACTGCCGGGCGGCCGGGAAGTTGAGGTAGGCGAGCGGGAGTCCGCAGCAGCAGAGCAGCCCGAACAGGCTGAACAGGCCGAACCGCCGGCCCCAGCGGCGCCGGCGGCGTCGCGGGGGAGGCAGTGGGCGCTGCGGCGGCCGCTGGATCCACGGCGGCGCGGGAGGCAGCGGCTTGCTCTGCTCGCCCGCGGTCGGGGGCCGCCGGACCCGGTTGACCGGCTGAGCCGGTTGCTCCGCCTGCTTGGGCTTGCGCCCCCACCGGCTCTTCTTCTTCGGCGCCGCCGGGGGTGCGGGTCGCTGAGCCGGCGGCGGGCCGGCCGGTGCCGGCGCCGCCGGAGGCATCGATGCGGCCGGTGGCTGCGCGGCCGGAGGCGATGCGGCCGGTGGTGATGCGGCTGGAGGCGGCGCGGCCGGTGACGATGCGGCCGGTGGCTGTGCGGCCGGTGGCTGTGCGGCGGCCGGCGGTCCGTCGAGCCGGGTCGGGGCCGGCCGGTCCCATCGGGTCGGGGGCAGCGGCGCTGCCGGTGGGGTCTCGCCCAGCGGGTAGGGATCCCACGGCGTGTCCTGGTCGGCCCACGGGTCGACCGGTGGCATCGACGCCCAGTCGTACGGATCCACCGCGGTCGGGTCGTGTTCGTCCGAGGGCGGCTCGGGGGAGGCCGCGGCGGTGTTTTCGCGGGCGAGCCGCGCGGCCCGCCGCGAGTTGCGGGACCTGCTCGGGGCCGCCTGCGGCACCGCCGCCGATCCGCTCCAGCGCGCCGGCGCGTCCGCGGTCGAGGGCTCGCCCGCGGCGGCCCGGGTCTCGTCCGGTTGCCCCGCCGCCGGCTTTTCGTCGCCCGGCTGCTGGTCGGCCATCCGTCGATCTCCTTAGCTGTCCCGGGTGAGGGCGTCTACGGCCAGGTTAGAGCGGGTGTGCCAGCCGTTGCCGGTCCGGCCGGACCGGGCGGCGGATCCAGATGCCGGACACCATGGGCGATGTGTAAGACGCTGTGGAGCCGTATGGTTACCCGGACATGAGAACGACACAGAGAAATGCCGTCACGTTGACCGGGAATCCACTCGGCCAGCCGATGGTGTTCGCTCACGGTTATGGCTGCGACCAGAACATGTGGCGTTTCGTGGCCCCGGCCTTCGCGGACAGCCATCGGCTCGTGCTCTTCGACCACGTCGGCAACGGCAGGTCCGACTTGTCAGCCTACGACGAGGACCGGCATTCCACTCTCCACGGCTACGTCGACGACGTGCTCGACATCCTCCACGAGCATGATCTGCACGACGTGATCTTCGTCGGCCACTCGGTCAGTGCCATGATCGGCGTGATGGCGGCCAACCGGGAGCCCGAGCGGTTCGCCAAGCTGGTGCTCATCGGGCCGTCGCCGCGCTACATGAACGACCCGGCCGACGGCTATGTCGGCGGCTTCGGGCGCACCGACCTCGACGCGCTGCTCGACGCACTGGACAGCAACTACCTCGGCTGGTCGAGCCAGATGGCCCCGGTGATCATGGGTAACCCGGAGCGTCCGGAGCTGGGCGCGGAGCTGACCAACAGCTTCTGCCGCACCGATCCCGAGATCTCCAAGAAGTTCGCGCGGGTCACGTTCCTCTCCGACAACCGCGACGATCTGCTCCGGCTGCGCGTCCCGGCGCTGATCCTGCAGTGCTCCGACGACGTGATCGCCCCCGGCTTCGTCGGCGACTACGTGCACAAACACACCCCGGGGAGCACCCTCGTGCAGCTGAACGCAACCGGGCACTGCCCCAACCTCAGCGCGCCCGAGGAGACCGTCGACGCCATCAAGGCCTGGCTCTAGAAGCGAATCGAATCGGATCGGACCGTGAGTGACTCTGGTGGGCCGGACGTGACTCAGGAGCTACGTCTGCCCTGGGACGACGATCCTGACGACCTGTACGAGCACGCGCCGTGCGGCTACCTCACCACCCTGCCCGACGGGACGATCGTCAAGGTCAATCAGACCTTCCTGAGCTGGACCGGTTATGCCCGCAACGAGCTGATCGGCCGCCGCCGCTTCCGTGACCTGCTCAGCTCGGGCGGCCAGCTGTTCCACGAGACCCACTACGCGCCGTTGCTGAGCATGCAGGACGACGTGCACGAGATCGCGTTCGACATGGTCTGCGCCGACGGTCGCGAGCTGCCCACCCTGGTCAACTCGCGGCTCGGGCGCAATGAGTCCGGGCACCCGCGGACGATCCGCACCACGGTGTTCAACGCGACCGACCGCCGCGGCTACGAAAACGAACTGCTCAAGGCCCGGCGCGCGGCCGAGGAATCGGAACAGCGCATCCGCGTACTGCAGCAGATAGTGGCCGACCTGGCCGCCGCACCGACCGAGGCCGAGGTGGCCGAGGCTGTCCTGCGGGCGCCCGAGCCCGCCTTCGGGGCCGCCAGCGCCAGCATCTATCTGATCGACGGCGACCAGGATCAGATCATGGCGGTTGCCTCGACCGACCCGACGACCGGCAACTGGACCGACATGCCCCGGTCCTCGTCGCGCGCGGTGGCCCGGGTGGCCGAGCGCGGCGACCTGCACGTCGTGGCCTCGCTGACCGAGGCCAAGGAGCACTTCCCCGATCTGGCCGAGACGATGCTCCGGTCCGGCCGCAACACGGTCGTGCTGCTGCCGCTGACCACCGGCCCGGCCGACGAGCACGGCATGGCTGAGACGCTGGGCGTGCTGGCGTTCAGCTTCACCGAGGAGCGCCGCCTGACCGACAGCGAACTGCGCGTGGTGCGGCTCCTCGGCCAGCAGGCCGGCCAGGCGCTCGACCGGGCGCGGCTCTACGACGAGGCGCGCAGCCGCGAGGAGCGCATCACCTTCCTGGCCGAGACCACCCGGGTGCTCGACGAGAAGCACCGGCTGCTGCCGCGGGCCCGCCGGCTGGTCGAGCGGCTGGTACCCGCGATCGCCGACTGGGCCGACGTGCGGCTGCAGGTCAACACCCAGGTCGTGAAGGAGGACGCGGGCGGCCCGGCACCCGACGCGGACCTGCTCGCCGAACGGATCGCCGCGGTGGCGGCCAGTGGCGCGGCCGCCTTCGAGTACGACGGCGACGAGCTCGGCTGCATCGTGCTGCCGCTGACCGCACGGGGCCGGGTGCTCGGCACGCTCGCGCTGCGCCCGACCGAACCCCGCCCGGGCGACTCGACCGAGGAGATCTTCCTCATCGACCTGGCCGACCGGGCCGGCCTGGCCCTCGAAAATGCCCGGCTCTACGAGCAGGAGAGGCAGATCGCCCGCACGCTCCAGCGCAGCCTGCTCGCCAGCGACCTGCCGCGCGGCGACTCCCGGTTCGCGGTCGAGACCCACTATCAGGCCGCGGCGCAGGATCTCGAGGTCGGCGGCGACTGGTTCGACGCCTTCCTGATCACCGTCGACAAGCTGGCCATCGTGGTCGGCGACGTCGTCGGCCGGGGCATCGAGGCGGCCACCACGATGGGCCAGCTGCGCAGCGCGGTCCGCGCTCTGGCCTCCGCGTTCGAGGGGCCGGCCCGGCTGATCGAGGGCCTCGACCGGTTCGTCGAGCGGGTCGAGGCGGCCCGGATGGCCACGGTCGCCTACGCCGAGGTCGACCTGACCACCGGCGACCTGACGTACTCGTGCGCCGGCCATCTGCCGCCGCTGCTGCACGAGCCGACCGGCGGCCCCGACTACCTGATGCACGGCCGGTCGGCGCCGCTCGGCTCCCGGGCCGGCGACACCAAACGCATCGAGCATCGGCAGCGCCTGCGGGCCGGCAGCCGCCTCCTGCTCTACACCGACGGGCTGATCGAGCGGCGTACCCGGCCGATCGACAAGGGCTTCGAGGTGCTGGCCCGCGAGTTCTCCCGCCGCCGGGACGCGCCCCTGCAGGGCCTGACCGCAGGGCTGGCCGACACCCTGATCGGGCGCGATCATGCCGACGACGTCTGCCTGCTCTGCCTGACCCTGGGCACCGAGGAGCGCATCGAACGGTCGATCGGCGCCGACCGGGTGCAGATCGCGCTGCTCCGGGCCGACCTGCGGAGCTGGCTGGACGCGCACGAGGTCGACCCGGTCTGCCGCGACGCGGTGCTGCTCGCCTGTTCCGAGGCGGTCGCCAACGCGATCGAGCACGGCTACCGCGACGACCCGTTCGGCATGATCGACGTGACCGCGACGGTGACCACCGACGCGGTCGAGGTGCGGGTCAGCGACCAGGGAACCTGGCAGGGTCCGGTGGCGGACGTGTCCCGCGGGCGGGGCCTGCAGATCATCCGGCAGTCGATGGACCAGGTCATGTTCGACCGCAGCGACGGCACCACCGTGACCATGCGGCGTAAGCGGGAGGACGCTTGATGACCACGGCGACGGACCAGTGGGTAACCTTTTCCCGCCTCGGCCCGGCCGAACTGGTCCGCCTCACCGGCGAGATCGACCTGGCCAACGCGCACGACATCGGGCGGGCGATCGCCCGGCACACCTCGGCCGCCGGCGCGGTGCTGATCGACCTGACCCGGGTCTCGTTCCTGGACAGCGCCGGGGTGCGGCTGCTCGACGCGCTGGCGGGCGACATGAGCGACAGCGGCATCCCGTTCCGATTGGTCGTGGGGGAGCGTGGGGCGGCCCGGATGACGCTCACGTTGTGCGCGTTTCGCGATGATTTGCTGGCCACCGACCTCGACCGGGCCGCGGCCGAGCTGGAGAGGTAACCCGCGTACGCTGGACTCCCATGAGCGTGAGTTCCGTCTTCCCGCAGCTCGAGCAGCTGCTGCCGAGGGTCAGTAAGCCCATCCAATACGTGGGTGGCGAGCTGGGCGCCGTCGTCAAGGACTGGGACGCTGCTTCCGTTCGCTGGGCTCTGATGTACCCGGATGCCTACGAGGTCGGCCTGCCGAACCAGGGCGTCCAGATCCTCTACGAGGTTCTCAACGAGCAGCCGGACGTGCTCGCCGAGCGGACGTACGCGGTGTGGCCCGACCTCGAGCAGTTGATGCGCGAGCACGGCGTCCCGCAGTTCACCGTCGACGCGCACCGCCCGGTGCGGGCGTTCGACGTGCTCGGCGTCTCGTTCTCCACCGAGCTGGGCTACACCAATCTGTTCACCGCCCTCGACCTGGCCGGCATCCCGATCGAGGCGGCCGACCGCACGGTCGACGACCCGATCGTCCTCGCCGGCGGGCACGCCAGCTTCAACCCGGAGCCGATCGCCGACTTCATCGACGCCGCCGTGCTCGGCGACGGCGAAGAGGCGGTGCTGGAGATCTCCGGCATCATCCGGGAGTGGAAGGCCGAGGGCTCCCCGGGCGGCCGCGACGAGCTGCTGCTGCGCCTGGCCCGCACCGAGAGCATCTACGTCCCGCGCTTCTACGACGTCGACTACCTGCCGGACGGCCGCATCCAGCGCGTCGTGCCCAACCGTCCCGACGTGCCGTTCCGGGTCGCCAAGCGCACGACGATGGACCTCGACGCCTGGCCGTACCCGAAGAAGCCGCTGGTTCCGCTGGCCGAGACGGTCCACGAGCGGTACGCGGTGGAGATCTTCCGCGGCTGCACCCGGGGCTGCCGCTTCTGCCAGGCCGGCATGATCACCCGCCCGGTCCGCGAGCGGTCGATCACCACCGTCGGTCAGATGGTGAGGGAGGGGCTGGAGTTCTCCGGCTTCTCCGAGGTCGGCCTGCTCTCGCTCTCCAGCGCCGACCACTCCGAGATCGGCGACATGTGCTCCGGCCTGGCCGAGCAGTACTCGGGCACGAACGTGTCGCTGTCGCTGCCGTCGACCCGGGTCGACGCGTTCAACATCGACCTGGCCCAGGAGCTGTCGAAGAACGGGCGCCGCACCGGCCTGACCTTCGCTCCCGAGGGCGGCTCGGAGCGCATCCGCAAGGTCATCAACAAGATGGTGACCGAGGAAGACCTGATCCGCACGGTGGTCACGGCCTACACCAACGGCTGGCGGCAGGTGAAGCTCTACTTCATGTGCGGTCTGCCGACCGAGACCGACGAGGACGTGCTCCAGATCGGCCGGATGGCCCACGAGGTGATCAAGGCCGGTCGTGCCGCCGCCGGCACGAAGGACATTCGCTGCACGGTGTCGATCGGCGGGTTCGTGCCCAAGCCGCACACCCCGTTCCAGTGGGCCGCGATGGCGCGTCCCGAGGTCATCGACGCTCGGCTCCAGATGCTCAAGCAGGAGATCAACTCCGATCGTTCGCTGGGCCGGGCGATCGGCTATCGCTACCACGACGGTGAGCCGTCGCTGATCGAAGGACTCCTTTCCCGGGGCGATCGTCGCGTCGGGGCGGTAATCCGGCGTGTCTGGGACAAAGGCGGACGTTTCGACGGCTGGAGCGAGCATTTCTCGTACTCCCGCTGGGTCGAGGCGGCGGCCGAGGTCCTGCCGGGCTACGGCGTCGACCTCGACTGGTTCACCACCCGCGAGCGCGACCAGGCCGAAGTGCTCCCGTGGGACCACCTCGACTCCGGCCTCGACAAGGACTGGCTCTGGCAGGACTGGCAGGACTCCGTGAGCGAGTACGAGCAGGACGACTGCCGCTGGACCCCGTGCTTCGACTGCGGCGTCTGCCCGTCGATGGACACCGAGATCCAGATCGGGCCGACCGGCAAGAAGCTTCTTCCCCTGACCCCGGTAAACACCCATCCAACCACCCCGGCCGCCGCCCCTGACCCGACCAAAGGCCCTCTATCCGGGGTCCCCGCTTAGGAGAAAGTCATCCCTCCCAAGAACCAGCCCGTCGGCGGCCAGGCACCGGTCGTCCAGCGGATTCGCATCCGCTACGCCAAGCGTGGCCCGCTGCGCTTCACCTCGCATCGCGACTTCGCCCGGGCTTTCGAGCGCGCCCTACGGCGCGCGGCGGTGCCCATCGCCTTCTCGCAGGGCTTCACCCCGCACCCCAAGATCTCGTACGCGAGTGCGGCCCCGACCGGCGTCGGCAGCGAGGCGGAATACCTGGAGATCGGGCTGCAGGCCGAGGTCGACCCGGACGAGTTGCGCGTCGCTCTGGACGCGGCCCTCTCGCCCGGGCTCGACGTGCTCGAGGCCGTGGTGGCCGGCGAGGGGAGCCTGGCCGACCGGATCGACGCCTCCAGCTGGCGGATCGAGCTGCCGCAGGTCGAACCGGCGACCGCCCGGCAGGCCGTCGAGGCCTTCCTCGCGGCCGAAGAAGTGCTGGTCGAGCGCATGACGAAGCAGGGCCTGAGGTCATTCGACGCCCGGTCGGCAGTGATCCGTCTCTCGCTTCAAGAGCAGTCCGACGTACCTAGCGAGGCGGACGGCGCACCGTGTGCGATAATTGGCCTCGTCGTACGGCAGGTTACGCCCGCCGTTCGGCCCGATGACGTCCTCTCCGGCCTGCGCGTGGTGGCCGGCCTGGAGCCGCCGGTGCCTTCGCGGGTTACTCGGCTTGCCCAAGGCACTCTCACCACCGCGGGAGATATCGTCGATCCGTTGGAAGCGGATCGCACGCCTCTTCCTTCCGGGATCTGAGACGCCGTCGGAGGTCGCCTGCTTGGCAGTGGGCGTCCCGCTGGCAGACTTCGGCCGCCCGTCCGGACCTTCGGGCGGGCCCGAAAAACTTGCGGCGACCCTGCGTGGCAGCGTTCCAACGCGCCCGGGGCCGCCAGAACTGGAGAGCGCCCCATGCTCGATAACGAGCACCCGGTCACCCCGGGCGATCAGGGCGGCGAGCCGGACGGGGTTTCGACCCCGGCCGACGTGACCGCCGAGACGACTACCCCTGCGCGCCGCACCCGCGCCACTCGCCGCAAGGCGGCGGCCCCACCACCGGAACCCCCGCTCGACGCCTCCGGCACCGAGCCGGGCGGCGCGATCGGGGCGGCGACGGCGAGCGACGCCGCCCGAGCCGGCGGGGCCGGTCACGAGACCGGCAACCCGGCCGTCGGCCGCGCCGCCGTCCCGTCGACCGCCGCCGGCGGTGAGCTCGACGCCGAGGCGCCGACCCGACCCGTCAAGGCCACCCGCAGCCGCCGCAAGGCCGCCGCGCCCGCCGCTGCCCCGGCTGCATCTGCCGCCCCGGCCGCCGACGCCGATGCCGGTGCTGCCGGCGTTGGTACTGCCGGCGCTGGTGCTGAGGCGGCCGGCCCGGGTGCTGCCAGCGGTGAGGCGGCCGCGGAGAAGCCGGTCAAGGCCACCCGCAGCCGCCGCAAGAAGGCGGCTCCGGCCGCCGTCCCGGCGCCGACCGACGAGGTGCCGCCCGCCGACCAGCCGCTGGTCGAACAGACCGATCCGCCGACCCCGCTCGAGCCGGTCGGGGTCGACCTGCCGGCCGCCGAGCGGGTCGCCACGGTCGAGGCCGTCGTGGCCGAGGAAGAGGCGGAAGAGGACGAGGCCGCCCCGATCGTCGCGGTCATCCCGCTCGACGACGACTTCGTCGAGGAACGGCCCCCAGCGCGTACGCGAAGCCGCAAGGCCGCACTGCCCCCGGCCGTACTCTTCATGCCGCCGGATCCCACCGAGGCCGAGGTCACCGCTCCGGTGACCCGTCGCCGCCGCCGTGGCGCGGCGGCCGAGGAGGCCCCGGTCGAGGTCGCGACGCCGGTCGAGGCGCCGGTCGCCGAGGAGGCGGCCGAGCCGGTCGAGGCCACCCGCCGCAGCCGTCGCCGTCGCCGGGGCGCTGCGGTCGAGGAGCCGGCCGAGGTCGAAGCCGTCGATACCACCGTGGCGGAAGAGGACCCGATCGACGAGGCCGACGAGTCGGCCGACGACGTCGAGGAAGGCATCGAGGACGAGTCCGAGGACGAGTTGTCCGGTGGGCGCCGTCGTCGCCGGCGGGGCCGCCGAGGCCGCGGCCGGGGCAAAGGCCCGGCCGAGGACGGCGAAGCCGAGGAGGACGACGAGGTCGTCGCGGTGTCCGAGGGCGAGGCCGAGTCCGAGGAGGACGAGGAGTCCGAGGAGGGTGACGGGGTCACCCGGCGCCGGCGCCGCCGTCGTCGCAAGGGCTCGAGCGGTGACGCCGAGACCGGCGGCATCGAGGACGGCGTGCACACCGTCGTGCGGGTGCGTGAGCCGCGCCGCACCGACGAGGTGCAGGGCGTCTCCGGTTCGACCCGGCTCGAGGCCAAGCGCCAGCGTCGCCGGGACGGCCGTGAGCAGCGCCGCACGCGTCCGCCGATCCTGAGCGAGTCGGAGTTCCTGGCCCGCCGCGAGGCGGTCGACCGGGTCATGGTCGTGCGGCAGAAGCCCGACCGCACCCAGATCGCGGTGCTGGAAGACGGCGTCCTGGTCGAGCACTACGTCTCCCGCACCACCTCCGGCACCATGGTCGGCAACGTCTACCTCGGCAAGGTGCAGAACGTCCTGCCGAGCATGGAGGCGGCGTTCGTCGACGTCGGCCGGGGCCGTAACGCGGTGCTCTACGCCGGTGAGGTCAACTGGGACGCCACCGGGCTCGAGGGGCGGGCGCGCTCGATCGAGCAGGCGCTGCGGTCCGGCGACTCGGTGCTGGTGCAGGTCACGAAGGACCCGATCGGTCACAAGGGCGCCCGGCTGTCCAGCCACATCGCGCTCTCCGGCCGCCACCTGGTCTACGTGCCCAACGGCAACGCGTCGGGGATCAGCCGCAAGCTGCCCGACAACGAGCGCAAGCGGCTCCGCGACATCCTCAAGAAGCTGGTACCGGACGGTGCGGGCGTGATCGTCCGCACCGCGGCCGAGGGCGCGAGCGAGGACGAACTGGCCCGCGACGTGAAGCGGCTGCAGGGTCAGTGGGAGGACATCCAGCGCCGGGCCGCCGAGGGTCACGCGCCGGCCGCCCTCTCCGAGGAGCCCGACCTGGTCATCCGGGTCGTCCGCGACCTCTTCAACGAGGACTTCCGCGAGCTGATCGTCCAGGGCGACCAGGCGTACGGCGAGTTGGAGAACTACCTCGACTCGGTCTCGCCCGACCTGCTCGAGCGGATGCACCGGCACACCGGCGTGGGTGACGTCTTCGCCGAGAAGCGGATCGACGAGCAGATCCTCAAGGGCCTCGATCGCAAGGTGTTCCTGCCCTCGGGCGGCCACCTGGTGATCGACCGGACCGAGGCGATGACGGTCGTCGACGTCAACACCGGTAAGTACACCGGTGCGGGCGGCAACCTCGAGGAGACGGTCACCCGTAACAACCTCGAGGCGGCCGAGGAGATCGTGCGTCAGCTGCGGCTGCGCGACCTCGGTGGCATCGTGGTCATCGACTTCATCGACATGGTGCTCGAGAGCAACCGCGAGCTGGTGCTGCGGCGGCTCACCGAGTGCTTGGGCCGTGACCGGACCAAGCACCAGGTCACCGAGATCACCTCGCTCGGCCTGGTGCAGATGACCCGGAAGCGGATCGGGTCGGGCCTGCTCGAGGCGTTCAGCGAGACCTGTGACCACTGCAAGGGCCGCGGCGTGATGATCCACACCGAGCCGGTGCCCGAGAAGCGGACCAACGGCGGTGCGGTCAACCAGGTCAAGGCGGTCGCGGCGGCGCCGCGTACCGAGCAGCCTCCGGCGCCCCCGGCGGCCACCTCCAGCCGGTCGCGGCGGCGGCGCGGCGGCAACCCCGAGCCGGTGGAGGCGCCGGTCGAGGTCCAGGTGGATGCTCCGGTCGAGGCCCGGGCCGAGACGTCGGCCCGGGAGCCGGTCGAGGCGGTCGAGACGCCGCACGACGGGGAGAACCCGATGGCGATCGCGGCCGACCTGCCGCCCGTCCTGGGCTCGGGCATCGTCTCGGCGGCCGCCCGGTCGGCACTGACGGCCGACGAGACCGCGGACGACTACGACATCAGCGGGTACGACCTGTCCCGCTACGAGGCGCCCGCGTTCGACGAGCCGGCCGAGGACCGCGAGCCGCTGCGGCTGGTCGGTTCCGACGACCCGGACGCGGCGGAGGACGAGGACGAGGAAGAGGACGAGTCGGTGGGCGCCGGCGCTGGTGGCCGGCGGCGGTCGCGGCGCAGTGGCACCCGGCGGCGCACTCGTCCCTGAGCCGGTACGGGAGCGGTTCGGTAAAGAAAGTTAACTGCCGGGCCGCTCCTCGGTTACCCTCTCGGGATCGATCCCCGTCCCCGAGGAGCTCGATCCCCATGAAACCCCTTCTCACGACGTCGGTGCTGGCCCTCGCCCTGTGTGCGGCCGGCTGCACCGCCGAGGCAACACCCAAGCCGGACCCGAGCGTGGCCGACGCCGCGCTCAGTCAGGACACCAAGGCGATCTGCGCACAGGCCGACCGCACCAGCACGTCCTTCGGCGACACCCTGACCGCCGACCTCAAGCTGCAACTCGAGGCCAAAGGCCAGGGCGCGGCGGCGACGGCCCAGGCGAAGCAGAAGCTCACCCAGGACGTGTCCAACTACTCGTACGCGCTGGGCGACATGTCGAAGCTGGCCGGCGACGCGACGCTCAAGAACACGCTGAAGCAGATGTCCGGCCAGGTCACGGCGTTCTCGGGCGATCTGTCGAAGCTCGACGCGACCAAGCTGTCCGAACTCTCGGATGCCCTCGACAAGGCGTGCGGCAAGGGCTGAGGTCCCCGGTTTGGGCCTGACCAGCACGATGACGTAAGCTGTCTGACGGCGCATTTCCACGCCTCGTGTTTCTGGCGCCCTCCCCTCACGGGTCATCCGGATGGGGAGCTGGCAGGACCACAAGCACCATCCGCCAAGCAGCGGTCCTTCGCTGCGTAAGTCTCAGGGAGTCCGCGTCCGATGTACGCGATCGTCAAGACCGGCGGCAAGCAGTACAAGGTTGCCGAGGGCGACGTGATCGAGGTCGAGAAGCTCGTCGGCGAGCCCGGCGGCGCGGTGACGCTCGCCGCGGTGCTCCTCGTCGACGGCGACGACCTGGTGACCGACGCGACCCAGCTTGCCAATGTTGCGGTGTCCGGCGAGATCGCCGAGCACACCAAGGGCCCGAAGATCCGGATCCACAAGTTCAAGAACAAGACCGGCTACCACAAGCGCCAGGGTCACCGCCAGCCGCTGACCCGCGTCAAGGTCACCGGAATCTCGAAGTAAGGGGCGGACAGCCATGGCTCACAAAAAGGGTGCGTCAAGCTCGCGTAACGGTCGTGACTCCTCCGCCCAGCGGCTCGGCGTCAAGCGTTTCGGCGGCGAGCTCGTGAACGCCGGCGAGATCCTCATTCGGCAGCGCGGCACCAAGTTCCACCCGGGCGAGCTCGTCGGCCGCGGTGGCGACGACACGCTGTTCGCGCTCGCTGCGGGCAACGTGCTGTTCGGCACCGCGCGTGGTCGCAAGACCGTCAGCATCGTGCCGGTCGCGCAGTAGTTTTTCCTCAGCGGGCCGCGGACCTCGGGGTCCGCGGCCCGCTGTGTTTTTCGGGCCCGGGACTCGGCGGGTGCGGTTCGGCCACGGTTTCGAGCTGGGCTTCGCGGTCGCTGATTTGGGCGGCTGGGCATTTCGGCCACCGGTTTGAGCCGGGGCTTTCGCGGTCGTCGTTTCGGCGGCCGGCATTTTCGGCTAGGGAGTTGTGGGAAGTGACCACGTTCGTCGATCGGGTCGTGCTGCACCTGCAGGCGGGTGACGGCGGGCACGGCTGCGTCTCGGTGCGCCGGGAGAAGTTCAAGCCGCTCGGCGGTCCCGACGGCGGCAACGGCGGGCACGGCGGCGGCGTCAGCCTGGTCGTCGATCCGCAGCTGCACACGCTGCTCGACTTCCACTTCCACCCGCACGTCAAGGCGAACAACGGCGGCGGCGGGGCCGGCGGCAACCGGGACGGCGCGAACGGCAAGGACCTGGTGCTTTACGTGCCCGACGGCACGGTCGTGCTGACCGCGGACGGCAAGGTGCTGGCCGACATGGTCGGGGCCGGCACGACGTTCGAGGTGGCGCGCGGCGGCCGCGGCGGCCGGGGCAACGCCTCGCTGGCCAACACCCGGCGCAAGGTGCCGGGCTTCGCCGAGCTGGGCGAGCCGGGCGACCAGCTCGACGTGGTGCTCGAGCTGAAGAGCGTGGCCGACGTCGGCCTGGTCGGCTTCCCGTCGGCCGGCAAGTCGTCGCTGATCTCGGTGATGTCGGCCGCCAAGCCGAAGATCGCCGACTACCCGTTCACCACGCTGGTGCCCAACCTGGGCGTGGTGCAGGCGGGCGAGAAGACTTTCACCGTGGCCGACGTGCCCGGGCTGATCCCCGGCGCGGCCACCGGCAAGGGCCTGGGCATGCAGTTCCTGCGGCACATCGAGCGCACCTCGGTGCTGGTGCACGTGCTCGACGCGGCGGCGCCCGAGATCGATCGCGACCCGCTGGCCGACCTGGATGCGATCGAGGCCGAGCTGGCGGCGTACGGGGGGCTGGAGGACCGGCCGAGGCTGATCGTCCTCAACAAGATCGACATCCCGGACGGGCGCGACCTGGCCGACATGGTCAAGCCTGACCTGGAGGCCCGGGGCTATCGGGTGTTCGAGGTCAGCGCCATCACCCGCGAGGGGCTCCAGGGGCTGATCTACGCGCTGGCCGAGACGGTCGAGGAGCACCGGCTGGCCACGCCGGCGCCCGAGCCGACCCGTGTCGTGGTGCGACCGCAAGCGGTCGACGAGAGCGGTTTCACGATCGAGCAGGACGACGAGGGTGTCTTCGTCATCGGCGGCGCGCGGGTCGAACGCTGGGTGCGGCAGACCAACTTCGACAACGACGAGGCCGTCGGCTACCTGGCCGACCGGCTGGATCGGATCGGGGTCGAGGACGCGCTGGTCAAGAAGGGCGCCGAGCCGGGCGACCCGGTGCGGATCGGCACCCACGAGTTCGACTGGCAGCCCAACGCCGGCGAGTTCGTCTCGGGCCCGCGCGGCACCGACGCCCGTCTGGAGGAGCAGTCCGGCCGGGCGAGCGCCGCCCAGCGCCTGGCCGCCCGCAAGGCGCGACGGGTGCGGTCGGACGACGAACTGCTGCACATGTCGGCCGACGGCACCGTGACCAGCGTCGCGAATTCGCAACGCCCGGTCCTGGTGACCGACGCGGACGATGAGGACGACACCGGCGAATAGGGCGTCGGCCAGCTGTCCGCAACCCGCCGGAAAGAGATGTCACTTAGGGTTATGCGGGTGCTGATCGAATCCCGCTCCGCCCTCGACCCCGAGCTCGCCGCGCTGGTCACTGCCCAGCAGCGGGAAATAGGGGAGACCGCCGCCTTCACACCGGACGACGACTCTGCGTATCTCGTGGCGGCGGTCGACGGGCGGGCGGTGGCCTGCGCGGGCTGGCGAGCCGTCGGGGACGGGACAGCCGAGTTGCGCCGGATGTACGTGCGGCCGTCCTTCCGCGGCCGGGGCATCGCGCGCCAGCTGGTGTGCTGGGTCGAGGAGGAGGCGCTCGCGGCCGGGTGCCCGATCGTCCGGCTCGACACGAACCCGCTGCTCGAGGCCGCGATCGGGCTCTACCTGAGCTCCGGTTACCGGCCGATCCCGGCGTACGGCGAGTACGCCGGGAACCCCGATCGCGTGTGCTTCGAGAAGCGGCTGGTCGCGTTAGTCCAGTAGGCCCAAGGCGGCACGCGTACGGCGTACGGTCTCGGAAGCGGTGGGACGCACCTTGGCCTTGCCCTCCGCCAGGATCGACCGGAGATGGCCGGGGTCGGCCGACAACGCCGCGTAACGCGCCCTGATCGGCGCGAGCAGCGCCTCGACCGCGTCGGTGACCTCCCGCTTGAGCTCGCCGTACGAGGTGAACTCGCGGGGACGGGAGTCGGTGCAGGCGGCGAGGATGCCGAGCAGGTTGCTGATGCCGGGCTGATTTTCCGGGTCGTCGCGCACCTCGCCGACGTTGTCGGTGACCGCCCGGGCGATGGTGCGCCGGACCACCTCGGGCGGGTCGAGCAGACCGATCCGCCCGGCCGCCGACGGGTTGCTCTTGCTCATCTTGCGGGTCGGTTCGGCGAGGTCCATGACCCGCGCCGCGTTCTCCGGCCGCACCCCCTCGGGCACCCGGAAGGTCGGCCCGTAGCGTGCGTTGAACCTGGTCGCGATCGTGCGGGCGAGCTCAAGATGCTGATTCTGATCCTCGCCGACCGGCACGAACGCGATGTCGTAGAGCAGGATGTCGGCCGCCATCAGCACCGGATAGGTAAGCAGGCTGAGCCGCACCGGCCCGCTCCCCGACTTCTCCTTGAACTGGATCATGCGGGCCACTTCGCCGTAGTTGGCGACGCATTCCAGGAGGTAGTGCAGCTCGGAGTGCTCGGGGATCTGCGAGTTGGCGATCAGGGCGGTGTGCTCCGGATCGACGCCGGCGGCGAGCAGGACGGCGGCCAGTTCGAGGCTGGCCACCCGCACTTTGGCTGGATCATGCTCCATCGTGAGCGCGTGGAGGTCGGCGATCATGGCGATCGCCGGACCGTCGTACTGGCTCTCGACCAGAGGGCGGATGCCGCCGAGGAGATTGCCCAGGTGGAGGCCTCCGGTCGGTTGAAGACCGGTCAGGCGGGTGGTCGAGGTGGGGGCGATGGTCGCGGTCATTTCGGTTCCTCGTTTTCCGTACGCGGGTGGACCGTCGCCGGGAACCGAAAACGGCCGCCCGGAGGCGGCCGCAAGTGGTTGGTGTGCGCTGGTTGGTGTGCGCATGGGGTGGGCCGCCCGTCAGGGCAGCCACCAGGACATGTTGGCCGTGCGCACGACACCATGCTAGCGCGCGCCGGTCGGAACTCAACAGGCATGATGGGCGCATGCCGAGCCTCACCCACACCGAGGCGCTCACCCGCGCCGCAGCCGTCGACGTACACCACTACGAGGTCGCGCTGGATCTCACCGCCGAGGGCGACATCTTCCGGTCGCGTACCGTGCTCCGGTTCGGCGCCCGGGCCGCCGCCAGCTTCGTCGACTTCGAGCCGGTGTCCGTCATCTCGGCGACGCTCAACGGGGTGGCCGTGCCGGCCGACGCGCTGGCCGAGGAGCGGCTGACGCTGACCGGCCTCGCCGACGAGAACGAACTCGTGGTCGAGGCCGCCATGCATTACTCGAACACCGGCGAGGGTCTGCACAGATACACCGACCCCGGCGACGGCAACATCTACCTGCACCAGCACATGTTCCTGGACGGGGCCCGGCGGATCTTCCCCTGTTTCGACCAGCCCGACCTCAAGGCGACCTTCGAGGTGTCGGTGACCGCCCCCGCCGCGTGGCTGGTCGCCGGCAACGCGCCGCTGGCCGAGCCGGTCGTGGACGGGCACTGGCGGTTCGAGGCCACGAAGCCGATCTCGACCTATCTGGTCACGTTGATCGCCGGGCCGTACCACCGGGTGGACGACGAGCACGAGGGCATCCCGCTGGTGCTCTACACCCGGGCCGCGCTCGCCGAGCAGCTCGAGGCCCAGGCGCCGGAGATCTTCACGGTCACCAAGCAGTGCCTCGACCGCTACCACGAGATCTTCGACATCCCGTACCCGTTCGGCCACTACCAGCAGGCGTTCGTGCCCGAGTTCAACTTCGGCGCGATGGAGAACCCGGGCCTGGTGATCTTCCGGGACGAGTTCGTCTTCCGGTCGGCGGTCACCGAGGCGCAGCGTGAGAACCGGGCCAACGTGATCGCCCACGAGATGGCGCACATGTGGTTCGGTGACCTGGTCACCATGGCCTGGTGGGACGATCTGTGGCTGAACGAGTCGTTCGCCGAGTACATGGGCTCCCGCATCACCGCCGAGGCGACCGCGTTCACCAGGACCTGGACGACGTTCGCGATCCATCGCAAGAGCTGGGGCCTGCGGGCCGACCAGCACCCGTCGACCCACCCGGTCGCGCCCTCGGACGTCGTCGACACGCATCAGGCGCTGCTCAACTTCGACGGCATCTCCTACGCCAAGGGCGCCTCGGTGCTCCGCCAGCTGGTGGTCTGGATGGGCGACACGGCGTTCCTCAAGGGGCTCAACCAGTACTTCGGGGCCCACGAGTTCGGCAACGCGACGCTGGCCGACCTGCTGCAGTCGCTCTCCGAGGCGGGCGGTCGCGACCTGACCGAGTGGGCCGAGCTGTGGCTGCGCCGGGCGCAGGTCAACACGCTGCGGGTCGAGACGGCCCGGGACGCGGCCGGCTATGCCGAGGTCGCGATCGTGCAGACCGCCCCGGAGGGCCATCCGACGCTGCGGCCGCACCGGGTCGGGCTGGGACTCTACGACCGCGCCGAGGACGGCACGGTCGTGCGGCGCGAGCGGATCGAGGTCGAGATCGACGGTGCGCGCACCGTCGTACCCGAGCTTGCGGGCGTACGCGCGCCCGACCTCCTCCTTCTCAACGAAGGTGACCTGACGTACGCGAAGATCCGGCTGGATCCGGAGTCGACCGCTGCGATCCCGGCCGTGCTCCCGCTGATCGACGACTCGCTGGCCCGGGCCGTGCTCTGGGCGTCGACGCTCGACGCGGTGGTCGACGGCGAGCGCCCGGTCGCCGACCTGGTCGCGCTGGTGCTGGCCGCGCTGCCGGTGGAGTCCGAGGTCGTGGTCGTCGAGGACGTCCTGCGCATGTCCCGCGGCCTGGTCGACCGCTATTCCACCCCGGCCGCCCGCCCGGCCGCGCTGGAGATGATCGCGCAGGCGGCCGACCGGCTGCTCGCCGCGGCGTCCCCGGGCGAGTCCCGCCGGCTGGCCGCGGCCCGCGGCCTGATCGGTACGACCGTCGACACCGTCCGCCTCCAGGCCTGGCTGGCCGGCGAGGGTGTGCCGGAGGGGCTGACCGTCGACGCCGACATGCGGTGGCTGATCCTCTACCGGCTGAGCGTGCTCGGCGAGGTCGGCGAGGCCGAGATCGCCGCCGAGTACGACCGGGACCGCAGCGCGTCCGGGGAGCAGTGGGCGGTCCGGTGCCGGGCCGCGCGTCCGGACCCGGCGTCCAAGGCGGCGGCGTGGGCGGCGGTGGTCGGCGACAAGTCGCTGTCCAACCGGCTGGCCGAGCTCACGGCGTCCGCGTTCTGGCAGTCCGAGCAGATCGAGCTGCTCACGCCGTACGTCGAGCGCTACTTCGCCGACATGCCCGAGATGATGCGGGTGCGCAGTGGCATGAGCGCGGAGAAGACGGCCATCGCGGCGTACCCGAGCGTGATGGTGGGCCTTCAGACCCGGCGGCTGGCCGCCGAGTTGTTGGCCCGGGAAGATCTTGATCCGATCCTGCGCCGGGTCGTCATCGACGCGGACGACGACCTGCGGAGGGCGCTAGCTGCGCGTTTTTAGCGTTTAGCGGTGCTTTGAGCAGATACCCTCAGCCCGGGGGTGACTCGTGGAGTGGTCGGAGGAACTTTCCGGGGGCCTGCTCCTGGCCGCCCCGGACGCGATCCTGGTGCTGGACGAGGGCGTCATCGTGCTCGCCAACGACCGGGCCGAGGAGCTGTTCGGCTATCCACGAGCCGAACTCCTCGGTCGGCCCGTCGGGATGGTCTTCACCGACGACTCCCGCGCGATGCACGACGAGCGTGAACCGATCGGCGCGGTCGCCACCTCGGTGCGTCGCAAGGACGGCACCGAGGTGCCGGTCGAGTCGACGTCGGCCGTCGTCGACACCCCGCACGGCCGGTTGGCCGTCTCGGTGGTCCGTGACCTCACCGATCGGGCCCACGCCGAGCAGGAGAAGGCCCGGCTGCGGGCGGAGACCCAGGTGCACCGCAGCCAGCGGCTGGAGAGCCTCGGGCAGCTGGCCGGCGGCATCGCGCACGACTTCAACAACATGCTCGGCGTGATCGTCAACTACGCGAACTTCGTGATCGAGGAGGCCGAGTCGGCCGAACCGGACGTGAAGATGATCATGGCGGACGCGCGTCAGGTCATCCGGGCCGGCGAGCGCGGAACGGACCTCACCCACCAGTTGCTGGCGTTCGCCCGGCGCGAGGTGGTGCGGCCGCAGGTGCTCGACCTCAACACGGTGATCGGCGAGGTCGAGGAGATGTTGCGGCGCTCGATCGGCGAGCAGATCACGCTGATCGTGCGGCCGGGGGCCCACCTGCCGCCGGTCACCTGCGACCCGGGGCAGATCGAGCAGTTGCTGGTCAACCTGGCGTCCAACGCGCGGGACGCGATGCCGTCGGGCGGCAACCTGGTGATCGACACCGAGGCACACGACGATCAGGTGCGGATGCGGGTGTCCGACTCGGGGCGGGGGATGGCTCCGGACGTGGTCGAGCACGCGTTCGAGCCGTTCTTCACGACGAAAGCCAGTGGTGAAGGCACGGGGCTCGGGCTGGCGACGGTCTACGGGATCGTCACCCAGGCCGGCGGTGAGGTGAGCATTGCGTCGTCGCCGGGCCTCGGGACCACGGTGACCGTCCTTCTGCCGGCCGCCTCGGGCTCGTTGTCGGCGCCCGATCTGTCGGACTCGGCCCCGGTGAAGGGGCGCGGCGAGACGCTGCTGGTCGTGGAGGACGAGGCGGCGCTGCGGGACGTGGCCGGGCGGATCCTCTCCGGGGCGGGCTATCGGGTGCTGGCGGCCGAGTGCGGGCCGGAGGCGCTGGAACTGGCCGCGGCGCACCAGGGTGCGATCGATCTGCTGGTCAGCGACGTGGTGATGCCCGGGATGCTGGGCAAGGATCTGGCCGAGCGGTTGTGCGTTGTGCGGCCTGAGACCCGTGTGCTCTATATGTCCGGTTATGCCCAGCCCGTCCTGCATACGCACGGCACTCTCGACCCCGGTGTTGCGCTGCTCGAGAAGCCGTTTACGGCAAATGACCTCCTAATTGCCGTACGCCGACGCCTAGACGGTTGATCTCCATCCAACCGCCCCGCCCGCCGCCCTAGATCGATAAAAGACCTATTCTTCTTTGATGCGCATCGGGATCATGGGTGGAACGTTCGACCCGATCCACCATGGGCACCTGGTGGCGGCCAGCGAGGTGCAGGCCCGGTTCGACCTCGACGAGGTGGTCTTCGTCCCGACCGGCCAGCCGTACGAGAAGGGCAAGGTCACCCCGGCGGAGGACCGCTACCTGATGACGGTGATCGCGACCGCCTCCAACCCGCGCTTCCACGTCAGCCGGGCCGACATCGACCGCGACGGCCCGACGTACACCATCGACACCTTGCGCGACATGTCCGCGATCTACGGCGGCAGCACCGAGCTGTTCTTCATCACCGGGGCGGACGCGCTGGGCCGCATCCTCTCCTGGAAGGACGCGCTGGCCATGCTCGAGCTGGCGCACTTCGTCGGGGTCACGCGCCCCGGTTTCGAACTCTCCGGCGACCACCTGCCGCCCGACCGGGTCACCCTGGTCGAGGTGCCGGCCATGGCCATCTCGTCGACCGCCTGCCGCGACCGGGTGGCCGGGGGCAAACCGGTCTGGTACCTGGTGCCCGATGGTGTCGTCCAATACATCAACAAGAGGGGCCTCTATCGGGGTTCCGGAAATGTCATAGCGGTGTGAGACCCTTGAAGTCTTCGTAGCCGACTTCAGATTGGGATCCTCTTGCCCGTCACTGAACGCGCTCTTGAACTGGCGATGACGGCCGCCCAGGCTGCCGCCGACAAGAAAGCGCAGGACATCGTCGTCATCGACGTCGCCGAGCAGCTCTACATCACCGATGCCTTCGTGATCGCCTCGGCCTCCAACGAGCGTCAGGTGCTGGCCATCGTCGACGCGGTCGAGGAGGCTCTTCTCGACCTGCCGGAAAAGGCGAAGCCGGTCCGGCGCGAGGGCGAGCGAGCGGGCCGCTGGGTGCTGCTCGACTACGTCGACATCGTGGTGCACATCCAGCACGCCGAGGAGCGCGAGTTCTACGCCCTCGACAAGCTGTGGAAAGACTGCCCGATGATCCCGTTCGTCGACCGCGACTCGGTCTCCGCCTCGGGCGCCGCGTGACCCGACTGATCGTCTGGCGTCACGGCAACACCGACTGGAACGCGAACGAGCGCGTCCAAGGTCAGAGCGACACCCCGCTCAACGCGCTCGGGCGCCGCCAGGCGGCCGCCGCGGCGCAGTCGCTGCTCGCCCTGCGCCCCGACGCGATCGTCGCCAGTGACCTGGTGCGGGCGTCCGACACCGCGACTGCCCTGGCGGACATCAGCGGCCTCACCGTCACCTACGACAAGCGGCTGCGCGAGCGATACTTCGGCGCGTGGCAGGGCCTGTTCATGACCGAGGTCATCGAGCGGTTCCCCGAGCAGCACGCGCGCTGGACCGCCGGGCAGGAGATCGGCGGCGACGTCGAAAGCCTCGACGACCTGGGCGCGCGGGTCTCGGCGGCCCTGCTCGCCGCGGCTTCGGAGGGCGAGACCGTCGTCGTCGCCACCCACGGCGCCGCGGCCCGCCAAGGGGTGGGCCAGTTCCTCGGATGGCCGCTGCCGGTGCTGCGCACCCTGCGCCCCCTGGAAAACTGCCACTGGATCGAGCTTTTCCACGATCAGCGGCGCGGCTGGCAGATGGCGGGCTTCAACGTGGGGGCGTTCGCTCAGCCGGAACCCGGCTCACTCCGCTAGCGTCCAAGGCATCATGCGTCTTCGTCTTGTCGCCCTGGTCTCGCTGGGACTGCTCGCCGGGTGTGCTTCCCCCACCCCGTCGTCATCGCCGTCTGCCCCGGCGTCGCCGTCGCCTTCAGCGGCGTCCTCGTCCTCGTCGTCGTCGGAGACCATTTCCGGGACCCTCTCGGCCGGGGTCGAGCCGCACTGCCTGATCCTGCGCGACGCGACCGGCTCGCACTCCATCTACTTCCACGACGAGTCGCTCCGCTCCCAGGCACCGGCCGGCGCACAGGTCACCCTGGTCGGCCACCCCGAGCCGGGCATGATGACGACCTGCCAGCAGGGCGAGCCGTTCATCGTGACTGAGGTCCGGCACAACTGAGTCCCAGGCCGATGGGTTACCGTGCCCGCATGCCCGTCGCGGTCGTCACCGACTCCACCGCGTACCTGCCGGCCGAACTCAACGGCACGTATGACCTGACCGTCGTTCCCCTCACCGTGGTCATCAACGGGTCGTCCGGCCTCGAAGGGCTCGAAGTCTCCCCGGCCGAGGTGGCGCGGGCGCTCAACGCGCGCCGGTCGGCGGTCAGCACGTCCCGGCCCGCACCGTCCCAGTTCGTGACCGCCTATCGGAAACTCCTGGACGCCGGCGCCTCCGGGGTGGTTTCGGTACATCTGTCGGCCAAGCTCTCCGGCACCTACGAGGCGGCCTGCCTGGCCGCAGCCGAAGTCGGCGACCAGGTCACGGTGGTCGACAGCGGAACCACGGCGATGGGCCTCGGCTTCGCCGCACTGGCGGCGGCCACGGCCGCCGCCAACGGTCAAAACCTTTCCGACGTACGCGACGCCGCGCGCTCACACGCAGCGTTGGTGAGCACCCTGTTCTACGTCGACACCCTGGAATTCCTCCGCCGCGGCGGCCGCATCGGGGCGGCGTCGGCGCTGGTCGGAACGGCGCTGTCGGTGAAACAGATCCTGCACGTGGTCGACGGGGCGATCGTGGTCCGCGACAAGGTGCGCACGGCGGGGCGAGCGCTGGCCAAGATGGTCGACCTGGCCGTCGAGGCGTCAGGCGACGGGGAAGTCGACATAGCTGTGCACCACCTCGAGGCGGCCGACCGGGCTACGGCGCTGGCGGATGCGCTGGTCGTGCGGTTGGGCGATCGGTTGCGGGACTGCTACATCACCGAGGTGGGCGCCGTGGTGGCGGCGCACGTCGGCCCGGGCGTGGCCGGGGTCGTGGTGCACCGGCGTCCCTGATTTGTGGGGCCTTCCTCGCCCTTCCGGCGGCGATGCCTACGCGGGCCAGTGGGTGGCTTGCCAGCGCGGGGGATCGACGTCGGGGGCCTGGGTCAGGTGCCGGGCTATCGACTGCCACGGGTGGGTGACCGTGCCGGTCAGGACCTCGTCGGCGGCCGGGAGCAGGGTGGGTTCGTTTCGGGGCCAGACGGCCTGAGCGCGCCAGCCGGCCGTGTCGTCGCCGGTCAACTGCAGGGTGGCGGCGCCGGGTAGGTGGGCGGTCTGACGCGCGTACTCGTGAAGCGCGAGCACTCTCTCGGCGCGCCGTACCGTCTGGTGAAGTGGGCCCGAAGGGGCCCGGTAGGGCTGTGGGCAGCCGTTCTCGTCGCTGACGTAGGCCATCGGGGTGATGGGACGCGACGACGCGGTGAAGATCTGTTCGGCGCGGGCGAAGAGGCCGGGCAGGTGGTCGCTGCCGTCGGCGGTGACCAGCAGGATGCCGCGTTCGGGGGCGAAGGCGACCGGGACGCCGCCGACCTGGTCGGCCAGGCGTTCGAGCCAGTGCGGGAGAAGCAGGTGGGACGTCCAGTAGGCGTCCCCGTCGTCGACGAACTGGACGATCGTCGGCTCGGTGGCCCGGCCCTGCAGGACGGCGCCCGTGAGGTTGGCCCGCGCGGCCTCGAACGCCCGGTCGGCGGTGACGTTCCAGGCCGCCAGCTGGGCGGCCGAAACGTACGTCATCGTGTCGGGCTGGTCGACCACCACGAACTCGGCGAGGAACGGCAGGACCGGACGGCGCAGGGGGTCGCCGGGGGTTGCGCCCCGGAGCACGGGACGGAGCAGGGGTTTGACGTCCGACCAGGATTGGGGGAGTCCGGGGTTCAGGAGGAGGCCGGCCACGTACTCGGCGACCTTCCGGCGTCCGGAAGTGACCAGCAGGGGTCCCAGCTCGATGATGGTGGGCACGTTGTCACCCGGGGCGGTGAAGCCGACCTGGAAGGCGCGGGTGTCGTAGCGCGCGTCGGTCAGGCCGGCGCGGCGGAGACGTTTGAGGACACGTCCGGCCAGCCGGGCTCGGCGAAGCCTTCGGAGCAGGCCCACCCCGGCCTCCTATCGGGTACGGCGTCCACGGATGACTCGGGCTTCGAGATCATCGTCGTAGATCGAGTCGGCGTCCAGACCCGCGCGGTGCACCGCTTCGGTCGCCGGGCGCAGCTGGGCGTCGGTTATTTCCGAAAGCAGGACGCCGCCGGGGGCCAGCCAAAGGGGTGCTTCACCGGTGATGCGGCGGAAGATGCCGAGGCCGTCGGGGCCGCCGTCCAGGGCGATCAGGGGCTCGTGGTCACGGGCTTCGGCGGGGAGTAGGGGAATGTGCTCGGTCGCGACGTAGGGGACGTTGGCGATGAGGACGTCGATGCGGCCCCGCAGAGCGTCGGGGAGGGCCGCGAAAAGGTCACCCTCGTAGACCGGAGTGGTGAGGTTGTCGCGGGCGACGGCGACGGCGACGGGGTCCAGGTCGGCGCTGTGCAGGGCGATCTGCGGGCGCCGGCGTTGCAGGGCAAGGCCCAGGGCGCCGGAGCCGCAGCACAGGTCCACGACGATCTTGGCGCGGTCCTCCTCGGCGGCGACCCGCACCAGCAGTTCGCTGCGGACCCGGGGGACGAAGACGCCTGGGCGAAGCCGGACGCGGACGCCGCAGAAATCGGCGTAACCGGCGACCTGCTCCAGGGGTTCGCCGGTGGCGCGGCGTTCCACGAGGGCGGCCAGGGTCTCGTCGTTGCCGGCGGCGGCCTCGGACAGGACGGTCGCCTCCTCCTCGGCGAAGACGCAGCCGGCCTCGCGGAGGCGGGCGATGGCTTGAGTACGGGTCACGGGGTCGTCTTTTAGCACAGATCGGCCGGGGGCGGCCCGCTGTATCCACAGTTACTCGGTTATCCACAGGGTCGGAACGATCACGAGGGTGAATCCGTACGGTCGGCAAGCGTGCGAGACCCGAAGGATGCGGACGACGTGGTGGCGGAGCGGTTGAAGGCTGTGCTGGCGAAGGTGCCTGCCTCAGGTTCCGGGCCGGCTCCGCTTCCTCCTCGGCGCGAGCCGCTGGCCGACCTTGCCCGGGTGGGGGAGCCGCTGCGGTGGTCCGACATCATTCCGGGCTGGCTCGAGGATGCCGACGTCGATGCGGGCCGGGCGCCTGCGTCGGCTTCTTCCGGTGAGGTGGAGGCCGCGCGATGGCCGGCGGCGGGGTTTCCGGACGGGTCGGCTTGGGCTTCGGTGCCGGGGGCCGCCTCGCGTCCGTCTGTTGCGTCCGATCCGGAGCCGGTGGTCGTCGCGAATTCGGTGCCGTCGGCGCCTGGGGCCCGGTTGCCGGGTCGGATGTCGTCAGCCCCTGACGCGTCGTTGCCGGGTTCGGCAGCTTCGTCTCCGGGCGTTGAGGCGATGCCGCAGGGCTTTGCAATGTCGTCGTCAGGCGGCCGGCTGGGTGCGGTGCCGGGAGCCGACCCGTTCGCCGGTTTGCGGGATCTGCCGATTTCGGCGTCGGTCGGCGGTCGGCGGGCGGCCGAACGGATTCTCACGTCGGACGACTTCGACGGGGCCTCCTGGGAGATCGTCTCGTCCGGTGTCACGGAGGTTTCGGCTGGTTCGCGGGCGTCGCTGGCGCCGCCGGCCTGGGTGCTGCCGGAGCAGCCCCCGAAGCGGGTCGAGGACCCGCTGGCCGGCCTCGGGGTGTCGGAGTCCTGGGCGGCACCTGACGCTGCACCGGACGACAACGATCTCAGCGCGGCCGGGGCGTTCGGCGGTCATGACGGGCGAAAGGAGCGGGGAATGGGGCTGCGGGCGTTCGATCCGGGGCGCCGGGGTGTGCGGGCGCTGGTGGCGATCGCGGTCCTGGTCATCGTCGTGGCGGCGTTCCTGGCCTGGCGGGCCCGGCCGCGGGTCGATCCGGTGGCCACGCCGTCGTTCGGCCCGGAGGCCGGCACAGCCACGGATGGGCCGGCGGCGCCGCCTCCGCGAGCCTCGGCCGACGTGATCGTGGCGGTGGAGGGCAAGGTCGAGAAGCCCGGCGTGGTGCACCTGCCGGCCGGAGCCCGGGTGGCCGACGCCTTGGAGGCGGCCGGTGGGGTCCGGCCGGGCGTGGACGTGGCGATGCTCAACCTGGCCCGCAAAGTGGTCGACGGCGAACTGATCCTGGTGGGAGTCGCCCCCTCTCCGGGGATGAGCATGCCCGCCGCGCCCGGTGGGGCGGCCACGGCCGGCGGTCTGGTCAATCTCAATACGGCCACCCTTGCCGACCTCGACACCCTGCCCGGCGTCGGGCCGGTGCTGGCCCAGCGGATCCTCGACGCCCGGACGGCCCAGGGCGGCTTTCAGGCGGTCAGCGACCTCCGCAAGGTCGACGGCATCGGTGACGCCCGGTACGAGCAGCTCAAAGACCTGGTGACGGTGTGAGCGCCGACCGGTCGAAGCTGCCCGACCTCCGGCTGGCCGGCTTCGCGATCGCCATCTGGCTCTCGTCGCTGGCCGCGCTCTACCTGTCTTCCTGCGGCGGCCTGCTGCTCGGCGCGGCCGGCGTCGCGGCGGCGGGCGCGCTCGCTGTCACCCAGCGGGGGCGCCGGAGTCGACCCGGCGGGGCGCGGTGGGTCGGGCTGGCGGTGCTGCTCGGAGTGGGGTGTGGTGGCTTCTCGACCGGGGTCCGCATGGGGGTCGTGGAGGCGGCGCCGTTGGGGGCGGTGGTGGCGGCCGGGGAACCCGCACGGGTCGATCTTGTTGTGCGGGATGACCCGCGGGCCTTGATCGGGTCGCCGGGTGAGCCGCCCACCTACCTGGTGGGGGTTGATCTCTTGGGGGTCTGGCCGGAGGAGGGACCGGGGCTGCGGATGTCGGTCCGGGCTCTGGTGCTGGGGCGCGATCCGGGGTGGCGGGGGCTGCTGCCGGGGCAGCGGGTGCGGGCTACCGGGAAGTTGTTGCCGCCGCGCCGGGGTGATCTGCGGGCAGTGGCGGTGTCGGTCCGAGGGGCGCCCCAACCGGTCGGGCGGCCGCCTTGGGTGCAGAGGGCCGCGGGGGTGCTCAGGGCCGGGCTGCAGCGGGCCTGCGAGCCGCTGCCGGACGATGCCGGCGGGTTGCTGCCGGGGCTGGTCGTGGGGGACACCAGCCGGCTGGATCCGGCGCTGTCGGACGACTTCCGGACGACCGGGATGACGCATCTCAACGCCGTATCGGGGGCGAACGTCGCCATTGTGCTGGGTGTCGTGCTGTTCGCGGTGCGGTGGGTGCGTGCCGGGCCGGTGGTCAAGGCCGTGGTGTGCGCGGTGGCGCTGGTCGGGTTCGTGATCCTGGCGCGGCCGTCGCCGAGCGTGATCCGGGCGGCGATGATGGGTGCGATCGGGCTCATCGGGCTGGCGTCCGGGCGACCGCGGGCGGCGCTGCCGGCGCTCGCCGGTGGGGTGGCGCTGCTGATCGGATACGACCCAGAGCTTGCGGCCGACCCGGGGTTCACGCTGTCGGTGCTGGCCACGGCCGGGCTGCTGCTGCTCGCGCCGGCGTGGCGTGATGCCCTGCAGCGCAAGGGGTGGCCCGGGTGGGCGGCCGAGGCGCTGGCCGTACCGGCGGCGGCCCAAGTGGCCTGCGGCCCGGTAATCGCCGGCATCTCGGGGACGGTGAGCCTGGTCGCGGTGCCGGCCAACCTGATCGTGGTGCCGGCGATCGCGCCCGCGACGCTGCTCGGGATCGCGGCGGCCGTGCTCTCGCCGGTCTGGGCGGCCGGGGCCGGGTTCGTGGCCTGGCTCGGCTACTGGCCGGCGAAGTGGCTGGTGCTGGTGGCGACGTACGGTGCGCGGGTCCCGGCGGGGGCGCTGCCGTGGCCGGCCGGGGTGTTCGGGGCTCTGCTGCTTGCGGTGATCACGGTGGCGCTGCTGGTCGCGGCGCGGCGGCCGGTGGTGCGGCGGCTGGTCGCGGTGGTTGCGCTGGGCGGCATGCTGGGCGCCCTTCCCGTACGCATACTGGCCTCGGGCTGGCCGCCGCGAGAGTGGATCGTGGTTGTCTGCGACGTGGGGCAGGGCGATGCGGTCGTCCTGCCGGCCGGGAGCGGACGAGCTGTCGTGATCGACGCCGGGCCGGAGCCGGACCCGGTCGACCATTGCCTGCGGCGACTCGGGGTCCGGCAGGTCGTGCTGTTCGTGGCGAGCCACTTCCACGCCGATCACGTGGGCGGGGCCGCCGGGGTGTTCCGCGGGCGGTGCTCGCGGTGGCGGGACCGGACTGGCCGGAACCGGTCGGCGGGCGGTCCCAGGTGCTGGCCGCGGCCGGGCGTCAGCCGTTGCACGTGATCGGGCCGGGCTGGTCCTATGCGGTGGGCGGGCTGGAGTTGACGGCGCTCGGACCGTTCGAGGTGCTGCACGGTACGAACTCGGACCCCAACAACAACTCGCTGGTGCTGAAGGCCCGGGTGCGCGGCGAGACGGTGCTGCTGCCGGGCGACGCGGAGACCGAGGAACAGGACGAACTGCTCAACCATCTGGGCGCCGGCGTGATGCGGGCCGACGTCTTGAAGGTCGCCCACCACGGGTCGGCCTACCAGGAGCCACAGTTCCTCGACGCGGTCGACCCCGCGGTGGCGCTGGTGTCGGTCGGAAAGGACAACGACTACGGCCACCCGAACGCCAACCTGCTGGCCCGCCTGGCGCGCGGCGGGGCACGCGTGCTGCGGACCGACCAGTCCGGCGACCTGGCCGCGGTCGTCACACCGGCCGGGCTGGGCGTCGTCGCGCGGGGGCCGTAGCGGCGGATCTAGCCTGGCCGTCATGACGCAGCCCACGATCACGGCCGGCGGGTTCGCGCTGCGGCCGTTCACGCCCGCGGACATTCCCTGGGTCTACGCGGTGTCGCTCGACCCGGCGGTGCAGAAGTATGTCCAGATTCCCCTGCCGTACCGGATGGAGGACGCCGACTTCTTCGTGCGGGACATGTGCATCGGGGCCTGGGAGCGGCGGGAGCGGGCCGAGTTCGTGGTCGTCGGCGGCGCTGGGGAGCGGCTCGGTCGGGTCGCGCTGGGGCTGGACGGGAACGGGGCGGCGCAGGTCGGGTACTGGATGGACCCGGCGGCCCGGCGGCGGGGACTGGCCACCCGGGCGCTGCAGGAGCTGTGCCGGTGGGGGTTCGCGGAGCTCCGGCTCGGGCTGATCGAGTGGCGGGCCGAGGTGGGCAACGTGGCGTCCCGGCGGGTCGCGGAGAAGGCAGGCTTCACGGTCGAGGCAGTGCTGCGGCGGCGGCTCGTGCACCGGGGTGAGCGGGTCGACGCCTGGATCGGCTCGATCCTGCCCGAGGAGTTAGCTCCTGGAGGAGTGGGTGAGCAGCTGCTGGAGGAGTTCGAACGGTCCCCGGGGTTTTAGGCGAGTAGCTCGTGAGGAGTTCGGCGAGCCGCTGCCGGAGGAGTCGGGCGAGTAGCTCGTGCGGATGTTGGGGTGAAGCGGCTGCCTTGGGAGCTGCGGGCAGCGCACGAGGGAGTTCGGCCCTCGGGCGTCGCTGCGGGTTTCGAGAAGCTGCCGCGGGGGCTCGCAGGGCGGGGCGATCGGCAGATCGGTCTGCCGCTCCGGTTGCACCTCGGGTCGGCGGTGCGGCATGAGCGTCGGCTGCAACGAGTCAGGGGACGGTGGTCGGGAAGGTGAGTGATGGGGGGTTGATGGCGGGTGATCGACACGCCCGGGGTCGGTGGTCCGGAGGATGGTGAGGTCGGATGATCGGGGTCGATGGGTGGGGCGGGGTGGCCATTTGGTGGAGGGGAGAGTCGGCCTGATCGAGGGACTCTACGGTGCCTGTGACATGGGACAACGCCGATATGTCGGGTTTCGCGTTCGGTGATCGACCGGTGTGCGCGAAGGAGTGAGGCACACAGAATTGTCAGCCGGTCGTGCGACGATGTCGGACGTGAACAGCACCCCTCCCGACGCATTGGTGCTCGTCCAGGGTGACGAGGAGTTGCTGGCCGCCCGTGCGATTCAGGCGGCGGTCGACTCGGCTCGGGACGGCGACCCCACGGCCGACGTCCGCGAATACGAGGCGGGCGCCCTCTCGGCCGGTGAAGTGGCCGAGATGCTCAGTCCCTCGCTGTTCGGTGGGCGGCGCGTGCTCGTGGTGCGCAGCGGGCAGGACGCCCGCAAGGATTTGATCACGGCGCTCGTGGCGTACGCCAAGAACCCGGACCCCGAGGTCAGCCTGATCGTCTCCCACCTGGGCGGGGCGAAGGGCAAAGCCCTCGCCGACGGTCTTCGCGCCGCCGGCGCGACCGTCGTGCCGGCCGCCAAGCTCAAGGGCGACCGGGAGCGCATCGCTTTCGTGCGCGACGAGTTCCGCCGCCACGGCGGGCGCTGTGACGAAGCGGCCGCGTCGGCGCTGCTCGCGTCCGTCGGCAACGACCTGCGGGAGATCGCGGCGGCCTGTTCGCAGCTGCTCGCCGACACCGACGGGCGGGTGACCGAGGCGGTTGTTGCGCGCTACTACAAGGGCCGGGCCGAGGTGAGCGGGTTCACGGTGGCCGACGCGGCGATGATCGGTGACGTGCCGGGGGCGCTCGAGGCGTTGCGGTGGGCTCTGCACGTCGGGGTCGATCCGGTACCGATCGCCGACGCGATCGCCGACGGCGTGCGCACGGTGGCGCGCGTGGCGTCGGCCGGGCGGGGCAATCCCTATCAGCTTGCCAGCTCGCTGGGAATGCCGGCCTGGAAGATCCAGCGGGCCCAGGAGCGCAGCCGCGGCTGGACGCCCGAAGGCCTGGTCGACGCGATGCAGGCGGCAGCGGCGTGCAACGCCGCGGTCAAGGGCGGCGGCGAAGACCGTGGCTATGCCCTTGAACAGGCCGTCTTCGCGGTCGCCGCGGCACGCCAGGCGGGGGGACGCCGATGAGTTCCCGTCCGCTCTATGCACGCATGCTCCGGCTCAAACACATCACGCCCGGCGGGGTGCTGTGCTTCGTCTTCCTCGAGGGCGCCCTGGCGCTGGGCGCCCTGCTCGCGCTGGCCGAGCTGGTCAGCTGGTGGGGCGTCATCGTGCTGCCGCTGACCGTGGCGCTGATGGTCAAGCTCAACGACGTGATCGCCGGGATGCTGCCGATGTCGGCGGCGACCGGGGAACCGGTGGCGGCCCGGGCGGCCGTGCGGCGGTCGATCGCGGGGGAGTCGACCACGCGGCTGCCACCGGGGCAGGGTGGGGTCAAGCGGCCGTGGGTCGAGCGGGTCGAGCTGCAGCAGCAGTTGGCGCGGCAGTCGGCGACCCGTCGCTACGAGTAGGTCCGTGGAAGGCCTTGGGAGGCATGATCCGCTGACCACCGGGGAGGTCGACACGGGGCCCTCTGGTCGCCCGGCCGCGCCTTGAGCGGGTCGGCGGCTACCTCGGCCGAGGCACTTGTGCGGTTACGTCGAGGCGGCCGTGCCAGGCCTCGGTCGACCATGTGGTCGACGGCGGGCGGTCCGGCCGAGGGCGGGTTTTGGCTGGGGCCGACGCGGTTCGACCGGGTCACGTGCGGCATGTCGACCTATCGCGACGAGATCCTCTGGGCCGTTCGGAACGTCGTCCGTCGTAGGACATCGCGTTCGGCCTGATCAGCGCGAATCGGTACGGCAACGGACCGCGATCTTCACCAATGACGGGGGCGGGGCGCTTCCGAGGTGCCCATCCGGTGGGGGCTGTAGGGGCTCAGCGCTCGGCGGGGTGCACCGCCCACGGCACGATGACCCGGGGCGAGTGTCACGGTCTGGTGACTCGACCCCCGGAACACGGATCTCGCCGCGCTTCCGGTCAGCGCCTGAGCGGCGGGCGGGGAACGATTGCGGGTACCGGCGGGCCGGTAACGGGTCGCGGGCGCCGGCCGGCCGGGAACGATTGCGGGCACCGGCGGCCCAGGAACGGCCGCGTCTACTGGTGGGCCGGGAACGACCGCGGGCACCGGCTGGACCTGAAGCGGTCCGGCGGTGCCCGGAGGGTGGTCGGCGACCAGCCCGCCGGTTAGGGCGGGCTTCGACGGTCGCAGTTGCCCGCCGGTGAGGGCGGACGTTGACGGTCGCGGCGACGCGACCGCGTGATCCCCGGCAGGGATCAAACAGCAGGGATCAGGCCGCCAGCGCGGCGACCCGCTTGGCGATGGCCGACTTGCGGTTCGCCGCCTGGTTCTTGTGGATGACGCCCTTGCTGACGGCCTTGTCGAGCTGACGCGACGCGTCACGCAGCAGAGCAGTCGCGGTCTCGGCGTTGCCGGCCGTGCTCGCCTCGTTGAGCTTGCGAATCACGGTCTTCAGCGACGACTTGACCGACTTGTTGCGCAGACGGGCCTTCTCGTTCTGCCGGTTGCGCTTGATCTGGGACTTGATGTTCGCCACGCGACAGCCTTGTCCTGACTAGGTTGCGGAAACTGGTCTCGAGCGGTGGGTTGCCCCCAATCGCGGCCGAAGCAGCGAACAGCGGCGCGTCACCACACGCGAAGGAACAGACTACCAGCACGCTCTCGACCCGCCAAAACGGCGGTCACGCCCACCCCCGGCGGGCGGAGAGCCAGGACAGGGCGGCCCGGCCGCTGTACGCCTGATGCTGCCGGCTGTGCGGCGAGGCGCTGCTTGCCGGTCCGGCCGCCCGGGCCAGCCAATATCCGGCCAGGCCGGCCAGGGCGGCGTCCACGCCTTCGGGCGGGGCATCGGTCAGGAAGCGGTTCACTTCCGCTTGCCAGGCGTACGCCCCGAACGCCGTGACCAGAAGCGTCACCGTGTCGAACCAGGGGGCCCCCAGGCACGGCCAGGTCCAGTCGCAGAGCCAGGCCTTGCCCGCCCGGTCGATCAGCACGTTGTCGATTCGCAGGTCACCGTGCAGCATCCCGCTCCCGGCGACGGCGTCGGGAAGCAGCCGCTCAAGCGCCACCAACTCGGCGAGCACCGCTGGTTCGGCGAGCACCACCGGATTGGCGAACGCCGGCGGCTCGGGGGGCGTTGCTGGCGGAGGGAGCGCTGCTGGCGGAGGGAGTGCGACCGGTTGGGGGAGTGCTGCTGGTTGGGGGAGTGCTGCTGGTTGGGGGAGTGCTGCTGGTTGGCGGAGTGCTGCTGGTTGGGGGAGTGCTGCTGGTTGGGGGAGTGCGGTCGGCTCGGAAGCGGTCGGGCTGGGAGCGGTCGGGCCCGAAAGGGGGGCTGGCTCGGAAGGCGTCCGTTCGGGGAAGGCGACCAACTGGGAGAGCCGTTCGGAGGGCAGGGCTCCGCTCGACCAGACGGACATTTCGTGGCGGGTGATGTCGGACAACCGTGGGAGGCCCAGGAGCGGCGGCGTGGCCAGTGTTGACGCGGCGGTGGTCCAGGCGGTCACGGCCGCCTCCAGTTCGGCAGCATCCCAGGGCAGCGCGGGGACGTGGCCGTCCACGAAGTCCAGGCAGAGGACGAAATAGTCGGAATGCACCATGGTCCATCGAGGACGCGGGGCGGCCACCGCCTCGGGCAGTGCTGCGGTGATCGACGACTCCCGCGCGTACCACTCGGCGGTCGGCTCCCGTAGGGGAGCCGCCTTGATGAAGGCCCGGAATCCGTCCTTCGTCGTCAGAGCCGCGGCGAAGGCGCGGGTGAAGCCGCCGCCGGCGGTGCGGGCCGTGACGATCGGGCCTCCGAGGCGCTCGCTGATCGCTTCCCGCAGGCTTTCCGGCAGGTCGGGCCAGCTGGGGCGTACGGCGGTGGCGCCGTAGGGGACCTCCGGCAACATGGTTTTGTCGTACCTCCCTGGCAGGATTCAGCCTATGAGAACCGACGACTTCTGGGCCGTCATCGCCCGGGCCACCGCCGACCGGCCCGCGACGCCCGCCGAGGTGGCCAAGCGTGCGGTGGCTGAGCTGGCCGAGCACGATCCGGAAGAGATCGTCGCTTGGGGTCGGCATCTCGACAAGGTGATGGTCGCCTCGGGCACCGAAGATCTGTGGGCCGCGGCCAATGTGATCCACGGCGGGTGCAGCGAGGAGGGGTTCGACGCCTTCCGGGGCTGGCTGATCGCGCACGGGCGTGATGCGGTGGCCCGCTCGGTCAAGTCACCTGACTCGTTGGCCAACGTGGCGGTCATCAAGGCGGCCGCGGAGACCGGCGCGGTTTTCGAGGCGCCCGAGGTGCTGACGATCGCGGCCGAGGCATATCGGCAGGCCACGGGTGAGGAGCTGCCCGACGAGGATCGTCCGAAGACCAGGCCCGACGTCGCCGATCTGTGGGATTTCGACGACGAGGAGGAGATGCAGCGCCGCTTGCCCAAACTGTCGGCGCTGTTCCTCGCCGAACCGGAGTGAGCGTGGCCGAGGCCGGAAACACTGCGCGGGCCGAGCCGGGGACGAAGCGGGGGGCGAGAGTGCGGCCGAGGCCGGAAACACTGCGCGGGCCGAGCCGGGGACGAAGCGGGGGGCGAGAGCGTGGCCGAGGCCGGAAATACTGCGCGGGCCGAGCCGGGAACGGAGCGGGGGCCGAGAGCGGGGCCGGCTCGGAATGAGAGCGCCCAGGCGACCGGAGAAGACGACGTGGGACGATAGAGGACGCCGGCCGTCCGCCGGCGTACCCCGAAGCTTGAGAAACGGAAGATCGTGCCTGGACCGCTCGACCCCGGCGACAACGTGATCGGAGCGACCGATCCCGCTCGCATCCGCAACTTCTGCATCATCGCTCATATCGACCACGGCAAGTCGACGCTGGCCGACCGCATGCTGCAGATCACCGGGGTGGTCGACCCGCGCCAGATGCGCGCGCAATATCTCGACCGGATGGACATCGAGCGCGAGCGCGGCATCACGATCAAGTCGCAGGCCGTGCGGATGCCGTGGGTCGTTCGCCAGGGCGACAAGAAGGGCGATTCGGCCGTCCTCAATATGATCGACACGCCGGGGCACGTCGACTTCACGTACGAGGTGTCGCGGAGCCTGGCCGCCTGTGAGGGCGCGGTTCTTCTGGTCGACGCCGCGCAGGGCATCGAGGCGCAGACGCTCGCCAACCTTTACCTGGCGATGGAGAACGACCTCCACATCATCCCGGTCCTCAACAAGATCGACCTGCCGGCGGCCCAGCCCGAGAAGTATGCCGAGGAGCTGGCCCAGCTGATCGGCGTCGACCCGTCCGCGGTGCTTCGCGTGTCGGGCAAGACCGGCGTCGGGGTGGAGCACCTGCTCGACGAGATCGTGCGGCAGTTCGACCCGCCGGTCGGCGACGCGAGCGGGCCCGCCCGCGCGATGATCTTCGACTCGGTCTACGACGTCTATCGCGGTGTGGTCACGTACGTCCGGGTGATCGACGGGCGGATCGAGGCCCGTGACCGCATCAAGATGATGTCCACCGGTGCCGTGCACGAGCTGCTCGAGATCGGCGTCGTCTCGCCCGAGATGGAGAAGGCGGGTGCGCTGGGTGTCGGCGAGGTCGGCTACCTGATCACCGGGGTGAAGGACGTCCGCCAGTCCAAGGTCGGCGACACCGTCACCGGCAACGTCCGGTCGGCCACTGAGCCGCTGGGCGGCTACAAGGAACCCAAGCCGATGGTGTATTCGGGTCTCTACCCGATCGACGGCTCGGACTACCCGGCCCTGCGGGACGCGCTCGACAAGCTCAAACTCAACGACGCCGCCCTCGTCTATGAGCCGGAGACGTCGGCCGCGCTCGGCTTCGGCTTCCGCGTCGGCTACCTCGGCCTGCTCCACCTGGAGATCATCGGCGAGCGGCTGGAACGCGAGTTCAACCTCGACCTGATCTCGACCGCGCCGAACGTGGTCTATCGGGTGTTCACCGAGGACGCCGAGGAGAGGGTCGTCACCAACCCGAGCGAGTTCCCGACCGGCAAGATCGCCGAGATCCACGAGCCGGTCGTGCGGGCCACCGTGCTGGTGCCCAACGACTACGTCGGCGCGGTCATGGAGTTGTGCCAGAGCCGGCGCGGCAGCCTCCTCGGGATGGAATATCTGTCCTCCGAACGGGTCGAGTTGCGCTACACCCTGCCGCTGGCCGAGATCATCTTCGACTTCTTCGATCAGCTCAAGAGCAAGACCAAGGGCTATGCGTCGCTCGACTACGAGCCGTCCGGCGAGCAGGTCGCCGAACTGGTCAAGGTGGACATCCTGCTGCACGGCGAGCCGGTCGACGCGTTCAGCGCGATCGTGCACAAGGACAAGGCGTACGCGTACGGCGTCAACATCGCCTCCAAGCTGCAGAAACTCATCCCGCGGCAGCAGTTCGAGGTGCCCATCCAGGCCGCCATCGGCAGCCGGATCATCGCCCGCGAGACGATCCGCGCGATCCGCAAGGACGTGCTGGCCAAGTGCTACGGCGGTGACATCACGCGGAAGCGGAAGCTGCTCGAGAAGCAGAAAGAGGGCAAGAAGCGGATGAAGATGGTGGGCCGCGTCGAGGTGCCGCAGGAGGCCTTCATCGCCGCCCTGTCGACCTCCGATTCACCCGACGCGAAGGGTGCCGCGAAGAAATAATCGGTTTGGTTTCTCCAGGGGTCGGGAAATCCGGTTCTCGACGGACGCAACAAGCACCATCCCCCGAGGAGGAACCACCAATGTCTTTTACCGGCATCGTCATGGCGCTCATCGTCGGCCTGATCATCGGCGCGCTCGGCCGCCTGGTCGTACCCGGCAAGCAGAACATCCCGATCTGGCTGACCATGGTCATCGGCGTCGTGGCCGCCCTGCTGGGCACCGTGATCGCCCGCGCGGTCGGCGTTTCCGACACCAAGGGTGTCGACTGGATCGAGCTGCTGTTCCAGGTCGTCCTCGCGGCCATCGGTGTCGCCCTGGTCGCCGGCATCGGCAGCCGTCGTCGCGTGACCCGCTGACCAGCGGCCGGAAGACCGGCCACCAGCTGACCAGCGGCCGGAAGACCGGCCACCAGCTGACCAACGGCCGGAAGCCAGCCACCCGCTGACCAACGGCCGGAAGCCAGCCACCAGCTGACCAGCGGCCGGAAGCTGGCCCGAAAGCCAGTAGAGCAAGTCACCAAAGGCGCCGGACCCCTGAGGGGGCCGGCGCCTTTGCCGTGTGCGGATGTCAGTAGCGGAACTTGTGCTGGGCGCTGCGCCGGTTGACCCAGGCCGGGAGTTCGTCGACGTGGTCGAGGTGGGGCATCTGCTCGACCGGGTGATGGGCCTTCGACACGTCCCGCAGGGTGAGCACGAAACCCTGCACCAGGCGGTCGGCCCGCAGGTCGCGGTAGGTCATCTCGACGTAGACCTGGGTGTGGTCGGCCCGGCGGAGGGCGCAGAACACCGTGCCGTCGCCGGACGCCAGGAGGGCCCGGCGGACCAGGCCGCGGTCGTCCGGGTGGACCAGGTCGCCGAGGGTGGCCAGCGGGGACAGCTCGTCCTGGTCGAGCAGCGAGCGCAGGGCCGGGCTGGCGTAGCGGATGCGCAGGTCCTCGTCGATCACCAGCATCATGTCGGCCGTGTTGCGGATCACTGCTCGCAGGTAGAGGTCGCTGTCGCGGCGGCCGACCGCCTCGACCAGGCTGATGCGGTCGAGGGCCAGCGCGGCCTGGCCGGCCAGCACCTCGAGGGCGTCGCGGGCCATCACGAGGTCGTCACGCCGGCCGGTCAGCACCAGGGCGCCGCCGCCAGGGCGGGCGACGGCCAGCGGTTCCAGCCACAGCGGGCAGACCAGGGTGGCCTCGTCAGCTTGCGGGTCCTGCAGCCACCAGCTGCGATGGCCGGACCGGTCGGACGGCCCGCCGGCCCCGGGCAGCGCCTCGGCGAGCAGCTGGCGGTCGTCGGCCGCGAAGACGATGTTGCGGACCGCGGCGGCCGGGAGCAGTTCGGTGACCGCGGAGCGTACGGCCTCGTCGACCGCGGGCGGGTCGACCGCGGCGACCAGGGCGGCGCTCGCGGTGCGCAGCCCGCGCTCGCGGTTGAGGGCCTGGGTGCTCAGCGTCACCGAGTCGGCCAGGCGGGTGATGGCGAGGGTGAGCGTGATCGCGCCGGCCACCGCGATGACCACGCCGTCCCGGACGTCGCCCCGGATCGCCTCGTAGAGCAGCACGAGCGGCGGGGTGGCGACCGAGGCGCCGAGCAACGCCGCCCACCGGCCGCGCCACGGTTGCGGACGCGGCGGCATCGGCTGGGTCAGCCCGGTCATCGACGGGTGCAGCGCGGCCACGCCCCAGGCGACGTAGAGGACTATGTAGCCGATCTCGGTGAACGGGCCCGGAGCCAGCGGATAGACGATGTCGCTGATCAGCATGCCGACCGCGCCGCTGAGCAGCAGCTTCGCCGACGGGTTACGGCCGGCCGCCATCACCAGGCGCATCGCCACCGTGCTCAGGAGCAGGTCGCCGATCACGTCGGCCGCCGAGATCTTGCCGCCCTCGTGAGTGGCCCCGATGATGAAGACCCAGATCACCAGCAGCGTCGAGCAGGCCCAGGCCAGGAGGTCGATCAGGCGGGCCCGGTCGACCAGGAGCGAGCCGCCCCGGGTGAACTGGACCAGCGCCGCGGCGACCATGACGAACATCGCCAGATAGAAGTATTCGGCGGCGTCGCCCAGGTCGCATGCATAGAACACGTCGCCGATGCCCATGCACGCGATCGCACTGGCCAGCAGTATCCACGGCAAGAACCGGGCTGGTCGGCGCCACCACGCACCGGCAATGATCGCGGTGGTGCTCGCGCTACCTAGCAGGATCCATTCGATCGCCCTCAGCACGCTCTTCTTAGTACCAGTGCAATAGCTGTCTGTCCACGTCGATGTATACGCAGCGCAATGGGTGTTCCGGAGCGTCGGACATTACGCAGCGCGACTGTTCGATGGGGATGAATGTCCTGCTCGGCGGCCGGAATGCTACGTCAGCGGAAGACTTCGGCGATGACCTTGCGGTCGTCGATGCCGCCGTCGTTGGTTACGGGCTGCCACTTTCCGGCACCCGCATCCCACTGAAGGTCGGCGAAACGTACCCGTTCGAGGCCGGTGTCCGATGCATGCGAAACGAGCCAGTGTGCGTAACGCCAGCCCGACGTCACGCTCGTGACCGCCACCGTCAGGCCGGCCGCCTGCTCGGCGGCCGCCGACGTGGGCAGTCCCCGGCCCCAGTCGAGCCGCAGCCCGCTCATCAGGGCGGTCGCCGCGGCCGCCCCGCGCAGGGCCGGCGCGCCGGTCACCGTGCAGGCGACCGCGCTCGCCGCCTGCCCGGTCAGCGCCCGCGCCAACACCTGCGCCTCATCGGCCCACTTCTGATAGGCGTTCGGGTAGGCCGAACGCTGCACCCGCTGGGCCGCGTCGGTGATCCGCATCTTCTGGTAGCCCTTGACCCGCTTGAGCGCCGAATAGAACCTGTCGGCGGAATAACGAGGGTCTTTGATCTTGTCGGGGTCGCCCCAGCCCTGGCTGGGGCGCTGTTGGAAGAGGCCGATCGAGTCGCGGTCGCCGTCCTCGCGGTTTTCCAGCTTGCTCTCCTGCAGGGCGGTGGCGAGCGCGATCGCCACCGCCTGCTGGGGCATGCCCCGGCGCACCCCGACCGCGGCGATGGTGGCCGCGTTGGCCATCTGCACCGGGTCGAGCTCGACCTCACCGTTGGCGCTGACCAGGCATCGAGCGCTGACCAGCGACGGAAGCTTGATGTCGTGCGAGAACGAGCGCAGCACGGCGACGAAGCCGAGCGTGCCCACCAGCGCGAGCAGCGCGACCACCACCAGTGGCGTCCGGCGCACTCACACCTCCTCGAGTAGACGACAAGAGTAGTAAACGATCGTCACTGAGCGGGCGAGCCGTCCGGAACCCAGGACGCCTGGCGCTTCTCGCGGAACGCGGTCACACCCTCGACGCCCTCCGGCGACCGGAAATAGCCGGCCGAGCGGGCGGAGAGGTCGGCGAGATCCTCACGGATCGATTCCTTCGCCGTACGCCGGAGGAGCTGTTTGGTCCCGGCAAGCGCAAGCGGCCCGCCGCGCACCAGGGCGTCGCAGTAGCCGGCGACCGCGCCGTCGAGGCCCTCGGCCGAGACCGCGGCCGTGACCAGGCCGATCTCCGCGGCCCGGACCCCGTCGAAGACCTCGCCGGTCAGATAGAGCTCGGCCGCCGCCCGCGGCGCCAGCCGCGGCAGCACGGTAGCGCTGATCACCGCCGGGATCACCCCGAGGCGCACCTCGGTGAAGGCGAACGTCGCCTCCCGCGTGCAGACCGCCAGGTCGGCCGCGGCGATCAGGCCGAGCCCGCCGGCCCGCGCCGGACCGGCCACCCGGGCCACCACCGGCTTTCCGAACTCCCAGAGCGCGGCCAGCACGTCGGCCAGCATCTCGGCCGGCACCCGGCCGGCCTCCCGGGCCGCGGCGGTCTCCTTCAGGTCGGCTCCCGAGCAGAACACCGGGCCGGTGTGCGATATCACCACCGTCCGGACCTCGGGGTCGACGAGAGCCTCGCCGAGACGGTCCAGCAGCTGAGTCATCAGCGGCGTGGAAAGGGCGTTGCGGTTGGCCGGGCTGTCCAGGGTCAGCGTGGTCACCCCGGCAGCGGTGGCGGTACGGACCAGATCCATGGCCGGAACCCTAACGGGGCCCGTGCACACTTGACGGATGGCTGGTGTGCTTCCCGACGGTGAACCCGTACCCTCCGACGGGTCGTTGCCGCCCCACGTCGCCGAGTCGGCGGGGAGGAACGGCTTCGGGGTGTACGTCCACGTGCCGTTCTGCGCCAGCCGCTGCGGTTACTGCGACTTCAACACCTATACGGCGAGCGAGCTGGGCGGGGGCGTCAGCCGCGAGGGGTACGCCGACCTGGTCCTCTCCGAGCTCGACCTCGCGCGGAAGGTGATCGAGCCGGGGCCGGTCGACACCGTCTTCGTCGGCGGCGGCACCCCGACCCTGCTCAGCGCCGACGACCTCGGCCGGGTGCTCGACGGCATCGACCGCACGTGGGGCCTGGCCCCCGGCGCCGAGATCAGCACCGAGGCCAATCCGGAGTCCGTCGACCCGGCCTACCTGCGCCGTCTTGAGTCCCACGGGTTCAACCGGATCTCCCTCGGCATGCAGTCGTCCTCCCCGGCCGTGCTGCGCATTCTCGATCGGAGGCACACCCCGGATCGGGCGCCGCGGGCCGCGATCGAGGCGCGCGAGGCCGGGTTCGAGCACGTCAACCTCGACCTGATCTACGGGACGCCGGGGGAGACGGCCGACGACTTCGCCGCCTCGCTCCGAGCGGTGATCGAGGCCGGCGTGGACCACGTCAGCGCGTACGCCCTGATCGTCGAGGACGGCACCCGGATGGCGGCCCGGATGCGGCGGGGCGAGATGCCGTACCCGTCGGACGACGTCGCGGCCGACCGCTACCTGGCGGCCGAGGAGGCGCTCGGCGCGGCCGGCCTCGAGTGGTACGAGGTGTCGAACTGGGCGGCGTCCGAGGCCGGGCGGTGCCGGCACAACCTGCTCTACTGGACCGGCGCCGACTGGTGGGGGCTGGGGCCGGGCGCGCACAGCCACGTGGGCGGGGTGCGCTGGTGGAACGTCAAGCATCCCGCCGCGTACGGGAAAAGGCTGGCCGATGGCACCTCGCCGGGCCATGCCCGGGAGGTCCTCGACCCGGCGGACCGCCGGGTCGAGGACGTGATGTTGCGGGTCCGGCTGCGCGACGGGCTGCCGCTGGCCGGTCTCGACCCGGACGGGGTGGCGCAGGTGCTGGCCAACGGGTTGATCGAGCCGGAGGCGCACGCCGCGGGCCGGTTGGTCCTGACCTTGAAGGGCCGGTTGCTGGCCGACGCGGTCATTCGCGACGTGGTCTGAGCGGCTATTTCACGATTGTCACGTTGAGCGGGTAGTTGTACCCCTCGCCGTTGGCCGCCTTGGCGCCCGCGATGACCCCGAAGACGATGCCGAGGATCGTGGCGGCCACCCCGACCAGGATGGTGATGATCAGGAAGCTGAGGAGCCAGCAGACGACCGCGACGATCGCGATGACCAGCTGGAAGTTGAGGGCCTTGACCGCCTCGGCGCGCACGTGCGGCGACTGGGGGCCGCGCGACAGCATCGCGATCAGCGGCGCGATCCAGCCGAGGGTGCCGCCGGAGATCAGCGCGCCGGCCGCGCCGCCGAAGTGGGCGACCAGAAGCCACGTCCGGTCCTCACCGGCCGCGTTGTTACCGGGGTAGCCGCCGTATTGGGGCTGGCCACCGTAGGGCGGTTGCTGGCCACCGTAGGGCGGGGACTGGCTGCCGTACGGTGGGGGCTGGTTGCCGTAGGGCGGCGGGCTTCCGTACGGCGGTGGGGGTGGCGGCGGGGGATAACCGCCGGCGGGCGGCGGATTGTACGGCGAAGTAGGTTCGTCAGGCATGCCGTTGCCGGGCGGACGGGGTGGTTCACTCATGGCTGACACGGTAGGGCCGCAGCTCAACGGGGTCGAGGGTGACATGCGGTCCGATCCGCGACGACGGATGGCCCTTCCGATCATCGCGCTGCCGGGGATCGCGACGTAGACTGGCACTCTTACCGCAGGAGTGCCAGGGATCTTCGCAGCCCGAGGGAGGGGTCATTAGTGAGTCTCGATGACCGCAAGCTCGAGGTCCTGCGCGCCATCGTCGAGGACTACGTCGAGACGCAGGAGCCAGTCGGCAGCAAGGCCCTCGTCGAGCGCCACCACCTGGGCGTCTCCCCGGCCACCGTGCGCAACGACATGGCCGCGCTGGAGGAAGAGGGCTACATCCGCCAGCCCCACACCAGTGCCGGCCGGGTGCCCACCGACGCGGGCTACCGCCTGTTCGTCGACCGGCTGTCCCGGGTCAAGCCGCTCAGCCCGGCCGAGCGCCGGGCGATCGAGCGCTTCCTGATCGGCGCGGTCGACCTCGACGACGTCGTGCACCGCACGGTCCGGCTGCTCGCCCAACTGACCCGCCAGGTCGCGGTCGTGCAATATCCGTCGCTGGCGCGTTCCAGCGTCCGCCATCTCGAACTCGTGCCGATCTCGACCACCCGCCTGATGCTGGTGATGATCGCCGACACCGGCCGGGTCGAGCAGCGCCTGGTCGAGCTGCCGGCCCCGGTCGCCGCCGCCGACGTGACCGACCTGCGCCGCCGGGTCAACGAGAAGCTCGCCGGGCAGAAACTCGCCGACACCCCGCCGCTCGTGGCAGGCCTGGTCGACGAGTGCTCGCCGGAGAGCCGCGGCACGATGGCGTGCCTGGCCTCGGTGCTCCTCGAGACGCTCGTCGAGCGCAGTGAGGAGCGCCTCATGCTGGCCGGCACGGCCAACCTGACGCGCGGTAGTGTGCTCGACTTCCAGGGCACGTTGCGCCCCGTCCTCGAGGCCCTCGAGGAAGAGGTCATCCTGCTCAAGCTCATCGGCGAGGTCGAGCCCAGCACCACGCGGGTCCGCATCGGCGACGAGAACGAGATCGACAACCTGCGGTCCACCTCGGTCGTCAGCACGGGTTACGGCCCGGGTGTCACGATCGTCGGGGGCCTCGGTGTGGTCGGGCCCACCCGCATGGACTACCCGGGCACGATCGCCACCGTCCGTGCGGTGGCACGCTATGTCGGCGATCTGCTCGCACAGAACTGATTCACTGGAACCTCCGACACCGGACTGGCGAACTGAGGACTCGAAACCCCGTGGCCAAGGACTATTACGGAATTCTCGGCGTGAGCCGGGAAGCCACCGACGACGAGATCAAGCGCGCCTACCGCAAACTGGCTCGGCAGTACCACCCGGACGTCAACCCTGATCCGGAAGCGCACGAGAAGTTCAAGGACATCAACGCCGCGTACGAGGTGCTGTCCGACGACCAGAAGCGGCAGGTCGTCGACCTCGGCGGCGACCCGCTGGCGCCCGGCGGCGGCGTCGGCCCCGGCGGCCCGGGCGGCGCCGGCGGCCCGTTCGTCGGCTTCCAGGACATCATGGACGCGTTCTTCGGCAGCGCGGCCGGCGGCGGCTCACGCGGCCCGCGCCCGCGCACCCGGCCCGGCGCCGACGCGATCCTCCGCCTCGAACTCGACCTGGTCGAGACCGCCTTCGGCGTCGAGGCGCCGATCACTGTCGACACCGCGGTCCTCTGCACCCAGTGCTCGGGCGCCGGCACCGCGCCCGGCACCCACCTCGCGACCTGCGAGACCTGCGCCGGCCGCGGTGAGGTGCAGAGCGTACAGCGCACCTTCCTCGGCCAGGTGGTCTCGTCCCGCCCCTGCCAGACCTGCCAGGGCCACGGCACGGTCATCCCGCACCCGTGCCCGACCTGCGCCGGCGACGGCCGCGTCCGCACCCGCCGCTCGCTCACCGTCAAGATCCCGGCGGGCGTCGAGGACGGCATGCGCATCCGGCTGGCCCAGCAGGGCGAGGTCGGCCCCGGTGGAGGCACCGCCGGCGACCTCTACGTCGAGATCCACGAGCGTCCGCACGACGTCTACTCCCGCAAGGGCGACGACCTCCACTGCCGGGTCACGCTCCCGATGACCGCGGCCGCGCTCGGCACCCGCCTCACGATCAAGACGCTCGACAGCGAAGAGGCGATCGAGGTCAAGCAGGGCACCCAGCCGGCCAGCACGCTGCGCATCCGCGGCAAGGGCGTGCCCCACCTGCGGGGCCAGGGCCGCGGCGATCTCTTCGTGCACCTCGACGTCAAGACCCCGACCAAGCTGACGGCCGAGCAGGAACGCATGCTGCGCGACTTCGCCAAGACCCGCGGCGAGGACGTCGCCGAACTGAGCAAGCAGGGCGGCTTCTTCTCGCGGATGCGGGACGCTTTCAACGGGCACTGATTTCTGGGTAGCAAAAACCGCCGGCCTCCCCGTGGAGGCCGGCGGTTTTTTGCTGGTCAGCGGGCCAACAGCTCCAGGGAGTCGACCACCCGGTTGGAGAAGCCCCACTCGTTGTCGTACCAGGCGACGACCTTGACGTGCCGGCCGTCGGCCCGGGTGAGCAGCGAGTCGAAGATGGACGACGCCGGGTTGCCGACGATGTCCGACGAGACCAGCGGGTCGTCCGAGTACTCCAGGATGCCGGCCAGCGGGCCGTCGGCCGCCGCGCGGTAGGCGGCCAGCACCTCGTCGCGGGTGACGTCACGGGCGACGGTCGTGTTCAGCTCGACGATCGAGCCGACCGGCACCGGCACCCGGATCGAGTCGCCGGACAGCCGGCCCGCCAGGTTCGGCAGCACCAGCCCGATCGCCTTGGCTGCCCCGGTCGTGGTCGGCACGATGTTGACGCCGGCGGCGCGGGCCCGGCGCGGGTCGCGGTGCGGGCCGTCCTGCAGGTTCTGCTCCTGGGTGTACGCGTGCACGGTCGTCATGAACGCGTACTCGATGCCGGCCAGGTCGTCGAGCACCTTGGCCAGCGGCGCGAGCGCGTTCGTCGTGCACGAGGCGTTGGAGACGATCGTGTGCACGCCGGGCTGGTAGGCGTCGGTGTTCACGCCGTACGCGATGGTCACGTCCGCGCCGTCGGAGGGCGCACCGACGAGCACCTTGGAGGCACCCGCGTCGAGGTGGGCCCGGGCCTTGTCGGCGGCCGTGAACTTGCCGGTCGCCTCGAGCACCACGTCGACCCCGAGCTCGGCCCAGGGCAGCCTGGCCGGTTCCCGCTCGGCGGTCACCTTGATCCGGCGGCCGTCGACGACGATGGTGTCCCCGTCGACCGTCACCGGGCGGCCCAGACGACCGGCCGTACTGTCGAAGGCGAGCAGCCGGGCCAGGGCGGCCGGCTCGGTGAGATCGTTGACCGCGACGACCTCGAGCTTGCTGTCCCGCTCGAGCAAGGCGCGCAGCACGTTGCGGCCGATGCGGCCGAATCCGTTGATGGCGATGCGAGTCATGTCTCAAGGCTTGTCCAATTTCCGGGCGCCCGGGAGCGGCGCGAGCGCCACGGTTCGAAAGAATCAAGCCACCCGGAAGGTACGCCGGTACTGGCTCGGCGTCGTCCCGAGCAGCCGCTGGAAGTGCAGCCGCAGGTTGGCGGCGGTGCCCAGCCCCGCCTCGGCGGCGATCTGCTCGACGCTGCGCGACGACCGTTCGAGCAGCTCCCGGGCCACGTCGATGCGGGCCCGCATCACCCACTGCATCGGCGTGTAGCCGGTGTCCTCAAGGAAACGCCGCGAGAACGTGCGCGGCGACACCGCCGCATGCCTGGCCAGCACCTCCAGCGTCAGATGCTCGCCGAGCCGGTGCAGCGCCCACTCCCGCGTCGCCGCGAACCGTTCACCGAGCGGCTCGGACACGCTGCGCGGCACGTACTGCGCCTGACCACCGCTGCGGTAGGGCGCGGCGACCAGCCGCCGGGCCGCATGATTGGACGCGGCCACGCCGAGGTCGCCGCGCAGAATGTGCAGGCACAGGTCGATGCCGGACGCCGCACCGGCCGAGGTGAGCACGCTGCCCTCGTCGACGAACAGCACGTTCTCGTCGACCCGCACCAGCGGATGCCGGGCCGCCAGCTGCCGCGTGTAATGCCAGTGCGTCGTCGCCCGCTTCCCGTCCAGCAGCCCGGTCGCGGCCAGCGCGAACGCCCCGGTCGAGATCGCCGCCAGCCGGGTGCCACGCGCGTGGGCCGCCTGCAACGCGGCGACGACGGCGGGCGGCGGGTCCTCCCGGTCGGGAAACCGGAACCCGGGGATGAACACGATGTCGGCCCACTCGATAGCCTCGAGCCCGTCCGCGACGTGATAGGACAGCCCGTCCCCGCCGGTCACGAGCCCCGGCGCCGGCCCGCAGACCCGCACCTCGTAGGGCATGCTCTGCCGGGTCGTGAACACCTGCGCCGGAATGCCCACATCGAGAGGCTTGGCCCCTTCGAGCACGAGCACGGCAACACGATGCGGTCGGGGCGGCGGCACACTGGGAAAGGTACGGCACCCTGGTGGCATGAACAGCCCCGTCGTGCGGGTCGGTGACACGATCCGCCGGCCGGCGCACGCCAGGTCGGCCTATGTGGATGCGCTCCTGCGGCACCTGCCCGCGGCCGGGTTCGGCGGGGCGCCCCGGCCGCTGGGCTACGACGAGCGCGGGCGGCAGATCCTGACCTACATCGAGGGCTATGTGCCGGCGGGTGGGGGGCCGTGGCTGCTGTCGGACGCCCGGATCGCCGGCGCGACCCGCTTGATGCGGGCCTTCCACGAGGCGACGGTCTCGTTCCCGCTCCGGGACGGCGGGGACGCCGTGTGCCACAGCGACCTCGGCCCGCACAACACGGTCTTCCGGGGCGAGGAGGCGGTCGCCATCATCGACTTCGACGACGACGTCGCGCCCGGTCTCCGGCTCGACGACTTCGCCCAGGCCGTCTGGGGCTTCGCCGACCTGACCGAGCCCGGCGTCGCGGTGGCGGAGCAGGCCCGCAAGATGTGGCTGATGTGCGAGGTCTACGGCGGTGTCACCCCGTACGACGTCGTGGCGGCGCTGACGGCACGCTTCCAGCGGGCCCGCGATCAGCACCGGGCGGCCGGCCGGCGCGGAGCCGAGGAGGTCTTCGAAGGCCTGCTGACCTGGATGCGACGCGAGTCCCCGCTCCTGCTCATCGAGCCGGACTGATCGTCACCCTCGGGATCGGACTGCTGGGCTGACCGATAGCGTGCGGGCATGTCCGCTCCGCTTTTCCTGGTCGACGAACTCCCGGCCGGCGACACCGGCACGCTCGATGGCCCGGAGGGCCATCACGCGGCCACCGTGCAACGGCTCAAGGTGGGCGAGCGGCTCGTTCTTGGCGACGGGGCCGGGGGTACGGCGTACGCGGAGGTGCTGGCCGTCGGCCGGGGAAGTGTCGAGTTCCGGGTCTGTGACCGGCTGTTCGTGCCCGCCCACGACCCGCGCCTGGTCGTCGTGCAGGGCATCGCCAAGGGCGACCGCGGCGAACTCGCCGTGCAGGCGATGACCGAGATCGGCGTCGACGAGATCGTGCCGTGGGCGGCCTCCCGGTCGGTCGCCCAGTGGCGCGGCGACCGCGGCCTGAAGGCCCGCGACAAGTGGGCGGCGACCGCCCGCGAGGCGGCCAAGCAGGCCCGGCGCGCCTGGCTGCCCGCGGTCGGCGGCCAGCCGGACTGCTCGAGCCGGGAGGTCGCGGCGCGGCTCGGCTCGGCGGCGGCCGCGTTCGTCCTGCACGAGGAGGCCGCCGATCGCCTGACCACCGCCGAGCTGCGGCCCTCGGGCGAGATCGTGCTGGTGGTCGGCCCGGAGGGCGGAATCAGCGACGCCGAACGGGACGCCTTCACGGCGGCCGGCGCCCAGGCCGTACGGCTGGGCAATGAGGTGCTCCGCACCTCGACCGCCGGCGTGGCCGCCCTGTCCGTTCTGTCGGCGAAGCTGGGCCGCTGGTAGCCCCGGTCAGCGGAGGCGGCGCATCCGGCGGCGTTCGAGGGCCGGCAGGTCGACGTGCTGGTCGAGGCCCTCACCGGTGGCGACCTGGTGTGCGACCTTCGAGACGACCCGGCCGGTGAGCACCCGGCGCAGGCCGCGGGCCCGGCTCTCGCCCTCGACCGGGGTGATGCTCGACAGGCGCTCGCCCTCGGCGGCGATCGCCGGTTCGATGTCGGCGAACCGGGCGTAGAGCGCGCTGGTCGACGGCGAACCCAGATATTCGAACGGCTCCGAGCCGGCCATCGGCTCGAACGGCGCGCCGATCAGCGAGATGCCCCGGTGCGCCCGGCTGTCGAGCATGGCGACGACGTGCTGCACCCCGGCACGCCGGCCGGCGTTGAGGAACGCGCGGTAGAGCAGCGAGCTGACCATGGTCGACTTGCCGCCGCGGTATTCCGGCAGCACCGCGAGCGTGGCGAAGTCCCAGATCCTGCCGCCGAGCAGGTCGTGCTTCTCGGCGATGATGCCCAGGTCGACGCCGATCGCGTCGGGGGCGTCGTCGAGGGTCTTGCCTCCGCCGTCGATCGCGCGGGCCGCGCCGGCCGGCGCTCCGGTGCGTCGCTCGATCACCAGGAAGAAGATGCTGTCCTGCTCGTAGGCCGCGTACTCGTCGGTCATCGTGGAGGCGTCCATCGCGAAGGTCTCCTCGAAGACCCGGCGCTCGACGGTGCGGGCCACGTCGGCGAGCAGATCGTCGGGGCGAACGGCCAGAGCGACGAACGGGCCGTCGGAGGGGTACGCGTAGAGGGCGGCCAGGCCGCGGGCGCGGCACTCGGACTCCGACAGGTCGTAGATCGGCATCTCGGCGATCCCCTTCATCTCCGGCATATCCGGGTCATTCGGACCCTCCCGACTTTAGCCGATAATTACCGTCAGTCAAGACGGGTATTATTACGGAGAGTTATCCCACAGCGTGGCTCGCCGAGCCGTACATCGTCGACCGCCCGGGCGATGTCCCGGCGACCCTCACCGCCGCGGTCCGCGGCCTGCTCGCCCTGGCCGCTGCGCTGGCCGCCGCCCTCGCCGCCTGCCCAATCCCACCGCGCCGCGAGCACCGCGCTGGCCTGCAGCCGGCGGGGATCAGACACGGCGGGCCAGGACGACGTCGGCGAGGACCTCGAAGTCGATGGTGCCGCCGTGCGCGTCGATCACGGCGGCCGTGTCGGCTACCGCGGCATCTCGGACGGCCGGGGGCAGAATGCGGTACATCGAGGTCGAGAGCAAATGCGTACGGTAATCGGCCGACGAGTAGGAGCGCGCTGAGTGATAACGGACGTGGCGGCGTTCGGGGAACTCCTCGGCCCGCAGACCCAGCTGGGCCCACTCCTCTTCGAACGCGGCCGGCTCGGCGAAGCCGGCGGCCAGATAGCTGTGCGTCGTCTCCGGCGCCAAGCCGTGCCGGGCGTCGACCTCGGCCAGAGCGGCGTGCAGGGCCGGGTCGACCAGCAGGAACGAGTTCCAGAACGGGGCGAACAACCCGCCCGGCGCGAGCGCCCGGAACGCCAGACCGGGGTCCCGCGAGGCGTCGACCCAGTGCCAGGCCTGGCCGCTGATCAGGAGGCCGTACGCGCGATCCGGTGTCCAGTCCTCGAACGTGCTCACCACGATCGGCACTCCGGGCAGCTTGCGCCGCAGCAGCTCCGCCATCCGCGGGCCGGGCTCGATGCAGGTGAGCGAAACGCCGCGGGCCGCGAACGCCACCGTCGCCTTGCCGGTGCCCGCCCCGACCTCGAGCACCGGTCCCGGCCCGGCCGCCGCCAGCACGTCGTCGACGAGGCTGCCGGGGTAGCCGGGCCGGATCCGGTCGTAGTCGTCGGCAACTTCGCCGAAGACTCCTCGTTGTTCGCGTGTGGCCATACCGGAAAACTAGACCGTGAGGCGGGCCTCCAGGCGGTCGGCGTCGATGGCGTGGGCCGCGATGACCCGGTAGTCGCCGGGCACCGTCTGCCAGCCGCCGTCGGCCCAGATCTGGAACGAGCGTGGGGGCAGCGGGACGCGTACGGTGACCGTCTCGCCGGGCCGGGCGAAGACGTTGGCGAAACCGGCCAGCCAGCGCTCGGGCCGGTCCGCGTCCGGCGAAAGCGGGGCCAGGTAGACCTGGACCACCTCGCGACCGGCCCGGGCGCCGGAGTTGGTCAGCGTCACCACGGCTTCGGTGTCGTCGACCGCGATGTCGTCGTAGTCCCAGCTGGTGTAACCCATGCCGTGGCCGAAGGCGTACAGCGGGGTGTTGCCGGAACGCAGCCAGCCGCGGTAGCCGATGAAGATGCCCTCGTCGTAGGAGACGACGCCGTCGCGCGGCGAAATCGCCAGGACCGGGCAGTCTTCCTCGCGGCGCGGCCAGGTCGTGGGCAGCCGGCCGCCCGGCTCGGTGACGCCGAGCAGCACGTCGGCCAGCGCGGCGCCCGCCTCCTGGCCCGGGAACCAGGTCAGCAGGATGGCCGCCACGTCGTCGGCCCACGGCATCAGCACCGGCGAGCCGGCGTTGACCACCACGACCGTACGGGAATTGGCGGCCGCGACGCGGGCGACCAGCTCGTCCTGGCGGCCAGGCAGGGCCAGCGACGTCCGGTCGAAGCCTTCCGACTCGACCTGCTCGGTGGTGCCGACGACGACCACGGCGACGTCCGACTCGGCCGCCAGCCGCGCCGCCTCCTCGATCATGCCGTCGGCGTCGGGCGCCGGGCCGCGGTGACCGAGCGTGGTGGCGACCGTGTGAGCCATGCCGCGCTGGAGTGTCTGCTCGAGCACGACCGGGACCGCGACGCCGGCGCTCAGAAGCACGCCGGCCCGGTGCTCGCGCGGGTTGAGCAGAAGCTCACCCCGCGTGGCACCCGGGCGGTGCAGCGAACCCTCGAAGATCACCTCGTCACCGACCGTGAACCGGAAGTTCCCGAAGCCGGACACCGCGAAGGTGTGTTCGCCGGTTTCGTCCGGGGTGAAGGTCGCCTTCAGAACCAGCCTGTCGACCTCCTCCGGGTCGATGCCACCGGGTAGCGAGCCGATCCAGCGCACCGCGGTCGCGTCGAGCGGGAAATCGCGGGAGTTGATCTCGAGGCTGGCGGAAGACCATTGCGGCCCACGGGCGGCGGGCAGGAACGGGCGCGGGTCGGCGCCGATCGCGTACTCGACGTCGACGCCGGAGAGCGCCCGGCCGATGCCCTCGAGCGGCGAGATGGTGTGCGGCGGGGAGACCTGGGCGCTGCCGCCGCCGAGCACCCGGGCGTCGATGGCCAGGGCGCCGATCACCGCGACCCTGGTCAGCGCGGCCGGTTCCAGCGGGAGGGTGAAGCCCTCGTTGCGGACCAGCACGAACGAACGGGCCGCCACCTCGTGCGCGACCGCGTCGCCGTCGAGGTCGGCCGGCGGCGTCACCGCCGGGCCACCGTCCAGGGCCCCGACCCGCTGGGCGAAGAGCAGAACCCGCCGGACTTTTTCATCGATCGCCGATTCCGGCACGGTCCCTTCCCGTACGGCCTGAACCAGCGCCGGCCCCCACGGGTTCTCCAGCTTCGGCATCGCGATGTCGAGGCCGCCCAGTGCGGCGCCGACCGTCGAGCGGGCGGCCCGCCAGTCGGAGACCACCACCCCGTCGTAGCCCCACTCGCCCTTGAGGATGTCGTCCTGGAACGTCCCGTTCGAGGCCATCGACGTGCCGTTGACCGAGTTGTACGCGCTCATCAGGCCCCAGCCGCCGGCCTCGACGACCCGCTCGAACGGTGCCAGGTAGAGCTCGCGCAGCGCCCGGTCGCCGATCCGGACGTCGACCTCCATGCGGTCGGTCTCGAAGTCGTTCCCGACCAGGTGCTTGACCGTGGTGCCGACGCCGTGGTCCTGCACGCCGCGTACGAAGCCGACCGCGATCTCGCCGCTGAGCAGCGGATCTTCCGAGTAGCACTCGAAGTGGCGACCGCCGAGCGGGGTGCGCTGGAGGTTGACCGTGGGGCCGAGCAGCACGTGCGCGCCCTTGCGCCGGGCCTCCTGGCCGAGCAGGCGGCCGGCGGTCTCGGCCAGTTCGCGGTCCCAGGCCGCGGCCAGGGCGGTCGGGCTGGGCAGGGCGATCGACGGGTCGTCGGGGGCCCAGCCGGTGCCGCGTACCCCGATCGGGCCGTCCGACATCACCAGCGAGCGCAACCCGATCTTCTCGATCGCCGGGAGGGACCAGAAGTCCTGGCCCGTCAGCACCGAGGCCTTTTCCTCGAGCGTGAGCTGTTTGAGCAGGTCGTCGACATCAGCCGTCATTGTGGAAGCGCTCCCATGGTCATGTGCGGAGGTACGAGGCACCATTCAAGTCGATGATCGTTCCGCTGGCCCACTGGGCCTCCGGGGAGGCGAGCCAGTGCACCGCCGCGGCGATCTCGTCCGGCTGAGCGACCCGGTTGTACGGGCTCTGCGCGCGGATCGCGTCGCCCCGCTCCGACTTCAGATGCTCGTTGGTCATGTCGGTCTCGATGTAGCCGGGTGCGACCGCGGCCACCGCGATGCCGTACGGCGCGAGAGCCACCGCCAGCGACTGGCCCATCGAGTTCATCGCCGCCTTGCTCGCGCCGTACGCCGGCTGATCCGGCTCGCCCCGGAAGGCGCCCCGCGATGTCACGTTGATGATCCGGCCACCGCGCTCGCGCATGTGCTGCGCGGCCGCCCAGGTCGCGTTGGCCGAACCGAACAGGTTGACGTCGAGGGTCTGCCGCCACATCTCCTGCCACTGCTCGTAGTCGAGACCGAACACCGGGTGCGGCCGGTCCACCGGGCCGTAGATGCCGGCGTTGTTCACGAGAACGTCCAGGCCACCGAGCCCGGCTGCGGCCTCGTCGACCATCCGGCGTACCCCCGTCGCGTCCGCCATGTCGGCCTGCACCACCACGTGGCCCTCGCCGGGAAGCGAGGCGACGAGCGACTCGGCGTGCGACGCCGAGTCGCGATGGTGGACCGCCACCCGATCGCCCGACGCCGCGAAGCGCGTCGCGATCGCCCGACCCAGCCCGCGTGACGAACCGGTCACCAGGATTGCTCGCGAAGTCATGGACCCACCCTAAGATCCATCGGGTGGACCACGACTGCCTGTTCTGCCGCATCGTCGCCGGAGAGATCCCCGCGACGATCGTGCACGAGACCGAGACCACCCTCGCCTTCCGCGACATCGACCCCAAAGCCGCGGTGCATGTGCTGGTCATCCCGAAGGAGCACTACGCCGACGTGGTGGCGCTCGCCGGCGACCCGGCGGCCAGCGCCGACCTGCTCGCCGCCGCCTCCTCGGTCGCCGAAGGGGAGGGGCTGACCGGCGACGGCTTCCGGGTGCTGTTCAACACCGGCCGCTTCGCCGGCCAGGAGGTCTTCCACGTGCACGCCCACGTGCTCGGCGGCGAACCGCTCGGGCCGATGCTGGCCCTACGATGATCGGCCCAGTGATGAGCACCGCTTATCAGAGGGCCGCTCGGCGCGCTCAGGCCCGCGGCCGCATCCCGGCCCTCTCGGTCGCCCTGGTCCGCGCCGACCGCGACCCATGGATCTGCACCGTCGGCGACTCCGGCAACCCCGAACACCCGCTCGGCCCCGACACCCGGTTCCGCATCGGCTCGGTCACCAAGACCTTCACCGCGGTGCTGGTCATGCAGGCCCGCGACGAGGGGCTGCTCGACCTCGACCAGCCGATCTCCACCCACCTCGACGTGCCGGCGCACGGCGACGCGACGATCCGGCGGCTGCTCTCGCACACCGCCGGGTTCCAGCGCGAGCCGCACGGCGACGTCTGGGACACGCTGCTCACCCCCGACGCGACCGGCCTGCTCGCCGAACTGGACCGGGCCGAGCGGGTGCTGCCCAACGCGCGCCGCTACCACTACTCCAACCTGGCGTTCGCGGTGCTCGGGCACCTGGCCGCCAAGCTGCGCGGCACGACCTGGGAGGAACTGGTCGTCGCGCGGATCCTGACGCCGCTCGGGCTGCACTCGACGACGGTCGACGCCCCGGCGAACGCTGCGGTCGGTTACATGGTCGACGCGTACTCGGATGCGGCTCGTCCCGAGCCGCAGTTCCCGACCGGTGGTGTCGGCCCGGCCGCCCAGCTCTGGAGCACCGCGACCGACATGGCCCGATGGGCGTCCTTCCTGGTCTCCCCGGCCACCGTCGACCCGCGCGGCGAAGTGCTGGCCGCGGCTACCCTCGACGAGATGCGCTGGCCGCTGACGACCCAGGACGAGACGCTCTGGGCGGGCGGCTTCGGGCTGGGGCTGATGCTGTTCCCGCAGGGCGGCCGGGTGATGCACGTGGGGCACAACGGCGCCATGCCCGGTTTCCTGGCCGGCGTCTACGGCCGCCGGGGCGGCGAGGACACCCCGGACGCGCTCGGCTGCGCCGTGCTCGGCTCCTCCGGCACGGCGGACGAGACCAACCAACTCGTCGACGAGTTGCTGCGGATGGCCGTCGAGACCGACCCGGCCGACATCACGCCGTGGCGGGCGGGGCCGCCCGCGCCCGCGGCGTACCGGTCGGTGCTCGGACCGTGGTGGAGCGAGGGCTCGCAGTTCGTCTTCTCCTGGCACGACGGCACGCTCCAGGCTCGGTTCGCGGACGGCGCGAGCGACGCGCCGCCGGCCGTCTTCCGGCCGCTTCCGGACCGTCCCGACGTGCTGCGCACGGTGTCCGGGCGGGAGGCCGGCGAGTTGCTGCGGCTCACCCGCGACGCCGACGGGACCGTGGTGCGCATGCACTGGGCGACCTACCGCTGCACCCGCGTGCAGGAAGGCTTCGACGGCGGCCCGGCCTCGGCGGGGGCCGTCAAGTGACCTGGCGATAATGACATCGGCGGGTCGGCGCCGAAGCGGATAAGATGGCACGATCGCCGACCCAGGCATGAGATAGAGAGCAGGTGGCGAGGCCCACGGGGGCCGCCCTATGACCGGTACGCCGAACCCTTCCAGCGCGGAGCCCACCGGCCCGGCTCGGGTGCAGACCAAGATCTCGGTCTCCGACCCGAAGATCATGGTGAACCTGCTGGGCGCCAAGGATGAGATCCTGCGGCTCATCGAGCGAACTCTTACCAGCGACGTGCACGTTCGCGGTAACGAGATCACCATCACCGGCGACCCGGCGGAGAACGCGACCGCCGAGCGTCTCTTCTCGGAGCTCATCGAGCTGATCGAGAAGGGTGAGACGCTCTCCGTCGACTCCGTGCGGCGCACGGTCCGGATGCTCGAGGAAAACACCTCGGAGCGCCCGGCCGAGGTGCTCACCCTCAACATCCTGTCCCGCCGCGGGCGCACCATCCGCCCCAAGACGCTCGGCCAGAAGCACTACGTCGACGCCATCGACGAAAACACGATCGTCTTCGGCATCGGCCCCGCCGGCACCGGCAAGACCTACCTCGCGATGGCCAAGGCCGTGCAGGCGCTCACCGCCAAGCAGGTCAGCCGCATCATCCTGACCCGGCCCGCGGTCGAGGCGGGCGAGCGGCTGGGCTTCCTGCCCGGCACGCTCAACGAGAAGATCGACCCCTACCTGCGGCCGCTCTACGACGCCCTGCACGACATGCTCGACCCCGAGTCGATCCCCCGCCTGATGGCGGCGGGCACGATCGAGGTCGCCCCGCTGGCCTACATGCGGGGACGCGCTCAGCCGCTCACGGCGAAAGTGCTCACGCCCGACGGCTGGCGTCCGATCGGTGACCTCCGGGTCGGCGACCTGGTCGTCGGTTCGGGCGGCCTGCCGACGCCTGTGCTCGGGGTCTACCCACAAGGCCGTAAGCCGGTCTACCGGGTCACGACGCAGGACGGCGCTTCGACGCTCGCCTGCGGCGAGCACCTGTGGACCGTGCAGACGGTGGACGACCGCAGTCACGGTCGTCCGTGGCGAGTCCTGCAGACCCATGACATGATCGGCAACCTGCGGAGGGGCCGGGTCCATCGGTACGAGTTGCCGCTGGTCGAGGCGGTCGAGTTCGTCCCGCAGGAGGTGCCGCTCGATCCGTACGCGCTGGGGTTGCTTCTCGGCGACGGTTGCCTGACCGGGGCGACGACACCCGCGTTCAGCACGGCCGACCCGGAACTCGCCGAGAGGCTGGATGCGGCGCTGCCCGGCGCCGAGGTCGTCCACAATGGCGGATACGACTATGTGCTGCGTCGTCCCGGTGGCGGCGGCCGCGGCGGCGTGATCACCGCCAACCCGGTGACCGCCGTGCTGCGTGAACTGGGTCTGGCCGGCACCCACTCGCACACGAAGTTCGTTCCCGAGAGCTACCTGTGGAACAGCGCCCGGGTGCGTATTGCGGTGTTGCAAGGCCTGCTGGACACCGATGGCGGTCCGGTCACCCAGCGTGGGCGCACCTATCTCGTTCAATACACGACGTGCTCGGAGCGCCTCCGGGACGACGTCCTCTTCCTCGTCCGATCGCTGGGCGGGGTGGCGTCCTGGCGTCGCCGTCCGGCGGAGGGCCGGATTCCGGGCCGTGCCCACGGGCGCCCGGTGGAATACCGCAACGACGCCTACGTGCTCGACATCCGGCTGCCTGAGGGCTTCAACCCGTTCCGCCTCGAGCGCAAGCGGGCCCTCTATGACGAGAGCGGCGGCGGCCGCCCGATGCGGTTCATCGAGTCGATCGAGCCGGCCGGCGAGACCGAGACGGTCTGCATCCAGGTGGCGGCCGAGGACTCGCTCTACGTCACCGACGATCTGATCGTCACGCACAACACGCTCAACGACGCGTTCATCATCCTCGACGAGGCGCAGAACACGACGCCCGAGCAGATGAAGATGTTCCTGACCCGGCTCGGGTTCGGCGCCAAGATCGTGGTCACCGGTGACGTGACGCAGGTCGACCTGCCGGGCGGCACGACCAGCGGTCTCAAGATCGTGCGCGAGATCCTGCAGAATGTCGAAGATGTGCACTTCGCCGAGTTGTCCAGTGCCGACGTCGTCCGGCACCGGCTGGTCGCGGAGATCGTCGACGCGTACGCGCGGTACGACGTCGAGCAGGAGCAACTAGCCACCCAGTCCGTACACGCCGTGCCGGGACGCGCCGCCAGCGGCGGCCGCGCCGGTCGCCGGCGCTGAAGTCAAGGGGTAACCCCACAACTATGTCCATCGAGATCGCCAACGAGTCGGGAGTCGAGGTCGACACCGACGCGATCCTCGCGGTGGCCCGGCACGCCCTCGACGAGATGGGGGTCAACCCGCTCGCCGAACTGTCCATCCTCCTCGTCGACATCGACTACATGGCCGAACTCAACCATCGCTGGATGGACGGCGACGGCCCGACCGACGTCCTCGCCTTCCCGATGGACGAGGGCAGCGTCGACCACGGTCCCGGCGAGGCCGGCACCGGTGAGCCGGCCCTGCTCGGCGACATCGTGCTCGCACCCGAGGTGGCGTCCAAGCAGGCCGCCGCGGCCGGCCACTCGGCCGCCGACGAACTGCACCTGCTGACCGTGCACGGCGCGCTGCACCTCCTCGGCTACGACCACGCCGAGCCGGAGGAGGAGCGCGAGATGTTCGCGCTGCAGAACCGCCTGCTCCAGAGCTGGCGGGCTGCGCGGCAGGCCGGCTGATCCCGGTGGATTCCGCACCTCTACTCGCGGCAGGCGCGGCCTCCTCGGCCGGCCTGCCCGACGCACAGCTGATCACGCTGGCGATCGTGCTGGTGTTCCTGGCCGGGCTCGCCTCGATGACCGACGCGGCGCTCGGTGCCGTGTCGCCGGCCCGCGCCGCCGAGATGGCCCGCGAGGGCAAGCGCGGGGCGTCGGCGCTCGAAGCGGTCGCCTCCGACGTCGTCCGGCACCTCAACCTGCTGCTGCTGTTGCGCCTGCTGTGCGAGCTGACCGCGACCACGCTGGTGGCGCTGGTCGCGGTCGACAACTGGGGCGTCGGATGGCGGGCCGCGCTGGTCACCGCGGGTGCGATGACACTGGTCAGCTTCGTCGTGGTCGGGGTGGCCCCGCGCACGGTGGGGCGCCAGCACGCGTACGCCGTGGGCCGCGCCGCGGCCCCCCTGATCCGCTGGCTCGGCAAGGTTCTCAACCCGCTCGCCTCGCTGCTCATCCTCATCGGCAACGCGGTCACCCCGGGCCGGGGTTTCCCGGAGGGGCCGTTCGGCAGCCAGGTCGAACTGCGCGAACTCGTCGACCTGGCCGAGCAGCGCGGCGTCGTCGAACACGGCGAACGCGAGATGATCCACTCGGTGTTCGCGCTCGGTGACACGATCGCACGCGAGGTGATGGTTCCGCGCACCGAGATGGTGTGGATAGAGGCGCCGAAGACTCTTCAGCAGGCGCTCTACCTGTTCCTGCGTTCCGGCTTCTCGCGCATCCCGGTGATCGGCGACAGCGTCGACGACGTGCTCGGCGTGCTCTACCTGAAAGACGTCATCCGCCGCACCCAGTCCGGCGACCCGGGCGCGACCGCCGGCGCGGTGGCCGAGCTGATGCGCTCGGCGACCTTCGTCCCCGAGTCCAAGGCGGTCGACGACCTGCTCTCCGAGATGCAGGCCGCCCGCACCCACCTGGTGATCGTCGTCGACGAGTACGGTGGTACGGCCGGCCTGGTCACCATCGAGGACATCCTCGAGGAGATCGTCGGCGAGATCACCGACGAATACGACGTGGAACGCCCGCCGGTCGAACAACTCGGCGACGGCGCGGTCCGGGTCACCGCTCGCCTTCCGATCGAAGACCTGGGCGAGCTCTACGGCGTCGAACTGCCGGCCGACGAGGTCGAGACGGTCGGCGGTCTGCTCGCCCAGACCTTGGGCCGCGTGCCGATCCCCGGCGCGACCGTCGACGTCGGCGGCCTGCACCTGATCGCCGAGGGCACAACCGGCCGTCGCAACCGGATCGACTCGGTCCTGGTGCGCCGCACCGAACCGGAAGAAGAGCCCGACGCGCCCTCCAACGAGTCCGACACCGAGGAAAGACAAACCGCAGATGCCTGACCAGACCTTCGCCGGGTCCGCCGGCGAAGCTTTGAGCGCCGAGGACACCAAGCTGGTCACCCTGGCCCGAAGCTCACGCGCCCGGGTGGGCGCGCTCGAAGGAGCGGCCGTACGCGACCAGGACGGACGCACGTACGCGGCCGCCACCGTCGTGCTGCCCCACCTCGCCCTTACCGCCCTGCAGCTGGCCGTCGCCTCGGCCGCGGCCGCCGGCGCCACCAAGCTGGAGGCCGCCGCGATCGTGACCGAGGCGGCCGAGCTGGACGGCGCCGGCCACGCCGCGGTCCGCGACCTGGCCGCCGACGCTCCGATCCACGTGGCCGGCCCCGACGGCACGCCGCGCGGCACGGTGATCGCATGACGAGCTTCCCCGGTGGGCCGGCGTGACGGGGCCCCAGAACTCGGACGGAAACCACATGAACGACCGCAAGCCGGCCGCCGACGAGCGCCGGCGCACCCCGGGCGAGAGTAGATCGGCCGCGGGCGAGCGCCGGCCGACCGGGGGAGGCGCGGGCAGGCGCGGTGCCGATGACCGTCGGCAGACCGCGGGCGGGGGCAAGCAGGGCGCCGACGAGCGCCGGCCGGCCGCGGGTGATCGTCGGCCGGCTGGGGCTCCTGATGAGCGCCGGCTGACTGCGGGTGATCGTCGTCCGGCTGGGGCTCCTGATGAGCGCCGGCTGACTGCGGGTGAGCGCAACGAACTGCGCCGGCAGGAGCGCCGGGCCGCCCGTCGAGCCGAGAGCGGCGGCTCCGGTGACCTGCGGGGCGGCGGTGCTCGCGGCGCGGGCGGGGCGCGAGGCGTGGCCGGCTCCCGCGACGGATATCGCGGCGCGACCGGTGACGCTGGTGGTTCGCGGGGCGCGGCTCGTGGAGGCGACGGATATCGGACCGCAGACGGATCCCGTGGGGCGGGGCAGCGTGCAGCCGGCGGTGCTCGCGGCGTAGGTGGATCTCGTGCCGCGAGTGGATCTCGTGGCGCCGGGCCCTCCCGGGCCACCCCCACCCCGGAACTGGGTGGGGCCAGTCAAACAGCCAAGTACGACAAGTTTTCGGACTCGTCCACAGGCGGGATCGACTGGTGGCCCAAGGGCAGTGCCCGTGGTGCGGGCGGCGGCCGTGGGCGCCGGGGTGCGGCTCCGGCTCCGGGTGGCTCGGGGCGTGAGCGCGGGGCTGGGCAGCGTGAGGGCGGGCGTGGGGCAACGCGGGGCGGTGGCGTCCCGGGGAGCGGCCGGCTCGAGTACGAGCGCAGGACTGGCCGCTACGACGGCGAGCGCGCGCCCGGTCGGCAGGCTGACAACCGCGGTACCGGTCGCAACGACAGCGAGCGCGTAACGGGTCGCCAAGACGGCGAGCGCGCGCCCGGTCGGCAGGCTGACAACCGCGGTACCGGTCGCAACGACAGCGAGCGCGTAACGGGTCGCCAAGACGGTGAGCGAGTGACGGGTCGTCAAGACGGTGAGCGAGTGACGGGTCGTCAAGACGGCGAGCGTGTGACGGGTCGTCAAGACGGCGAGCGTGTGACGGGTCGTCAAGACGGCGAGCGTGTGACGGGTCGGCAGGACAGCGAGCGTGTGACGGGTCGGCAGGACAGCGAGCGCGGGTCGAGTCGCCACGACGGCGGGCGCGAGGTCGGCCGCCACGACAGCGAGCGCGGGACGGGTCGGCAGGACAGCGAGCCCGCGGCTGTGCAGGTCGGGGCTGTGGAGGCTGACGGTCGGGGGCTCGGGGCTGATCAGGATCCGGAGCGGCCTGGGTCGGTGGAGGGCCGGGAACGGTCTGGGTCCGGTGGGGCGGCGGACGCGCGTACATCTCAGGGGCGGAGGGTGCACCGGCATAAGGAAGCCGCCGTGGCGGCGACCGACGATGGGGTTTATCGTGCCGGATTTGTGTGCTTTGTCGGGCGGCCGAACGCCGGGAAATCGACGCTGACCAACGCGATCATCGGGCAGAAGATCGCCATCACGTCGAGCAAGCCGCAGACGACACGGCATGTCATCCGGGGCGTTCTGCACCGGGACAACGCGCAGCTCGTGCTCGTTGACACGCCGGGGCTGCACCGGCCGCGGACGCTGCTCGGGGAGCGGCTCAATGATCTGGTGCGGGAGGCCTGGAGCGAGGTCGACGTGATCGGCGTGTGCTTCCCGGCCGACGAGCCGGTCGGCGCCGGCGACCGGTTCATCTCGGCCGAGTTGCAGGAGCTCAAGGCGACCATCGTCGCGGTGGTGACCAAGGTCGATCTGGTTGGTCCGGAGAAGCTGGCCAAGCATCTGCTGGCGGTCAGCGAGCTCTACGACTTCGCCGACATCGTGCCGGTCAGCGCGGTCTCCGGGCATCAGGTGCAGAACCTGGTCGACGTGATCATCAAGCATCTGCCGGAGTCGCCGCAGCTTTATCCGGACGACGTGCTGACCGACGAACCGGAGCAGGTGCTGATCGCCGAGCTGATCCGGGAGGCGGCGCTCGAGGGCGTGCGGGACGAGCTGCCCCACTCGATCGCCGTGCTGGTCGAGGAGATGCAGGTCGAGGGCAACCTGACCAAGATCTACGCGGACGTCTACGTCGAGCGGGACAGCCAGAAGTCGATCGTGATCGGTTCTCGCGGGGCGCGGCTCAAGGAGGTCGGGTCGAAGGCCCGGGCCGAGATCGAGCAGCTGATCGGCACCAAGGTCTATCTCGATCTGCATGTGCGGGTCGCCAAGGAGTGGCAGCGCGACCCGCGGCAGCTGCGGAAACTCGGCTTTTAGCGGGCTCGCACGAGCAGTGGCTGCGCGACCTCGCCGATCTTGCCGGCCTGGTCGTACAGGCGGCCGCTCGCCATGCCCAGGCCGTCGTCGGTGAGCTCGGTGGCGGCGGCCAGGTGCACCCACTCGCCGTCGGCCGGGCGCATCAGCGTGGTCGTCATGGTCGGCGGGATGGACAGCCACTTGTCCATCGGCAGCACCGCGGACAGGCCGTTCGCCGAGTCGGCCACGATCAGCGCCCGGTCCTGGCAGTTGATCTCGACGCCGTCGATCAGCGGCATCCGCACCCGGGTCCAGACGTGCGCGTCGCCGGGCTTGTTGAGGTCGTCGCGGCTCGACCGCCACTCGATGGCGTGGCCGTAACCCCAGTCGCCGAACTCGGGGGCGAACTCCTGCTCCTGTTCGGGCAGCGGGTCGGCTTCGGACACCGGTGTCTCGGCCGGCGGGCGGGGGCCGGGCGCGATGTGCCAGGCCCGGGCGACCACCGCGACCCGGCCGTCGATCACCATGCGGGCCTCGTTGAGGAAGGTGAGCCGGCCCGGCTTGACCTGCGAGACCTCGACCCGCAGCTCGCGGCGGGGGATCGGGCCGAGGAAGTCGACCGAGATCCGGGCCAGCCGCAGGCCCTGGACGTGCAGCTGGTGGCCGAGCAGCGCGGCGGGCGGGCCGCCGTGCTGCATCGCCGAGTCCCACGGGCTCTCGGTCGCCTTGGTCGGCTGGAACCGGTCGTCGCCTCGCGGTAGATAGAAGCTCATGCCCCGATCATGCCGTGGTGCCGATGTTTATGTCCCCGCTGGAGGCCTTGACGTCGAGCACATTCTTGGACGTCGGGTCGCTGGTCAGGCCGGTGATCGAGGTGTCGCCGCCGGCGTGGCCGCGGTTGACGACGTTGTAGCTGCCCTGCGGCACCGAGATGTCGACGTCGCCGCTCGTCACGTCGGCGGTGATCGAGTTCGGGGTGGCCAGGTGCACCTGGACGTCGCCCGAGGTGGCCCGCACGGTGACCGCGCCCTGCGGGTCGATCGCCCGGATGTCGCCCGACGTGGCGACCGCGGTTACCGTGCCGTGCGACCGCAGCACATCGATGTCGCCCGAGGTCGCCCGCACCTTGACCGGGCCGGCCGCGTCGGTGACCATCACGTCGCCGGAGCTGACCTGGACGTCGGTGTCGGCCACCCCGGCCAGCTGGATGTCGCCGGAGTCGATGTTGCCGCGCACCTTGACGCCGGGGGGCGTCTGAATCTCGTACGACACCGAGCAGTTGAGCCCGCACGAGGTGTCGATGCTCAGGGTCGAACCGGACAGCTGGTAGGACTCGCCCGGGTTGGTCGTCCGGCGGATGATCCGGCGGATCGTGGTCTGGTCGACCGTCCCCGTGGTGATCTTCACGTCGCCGGAGCCCCCGGAGAGGACGATGTCGGTGATCTTGGCCTTCTCGGAGTCGTCGTAGGTCATCTTCGCCCCGAGCACCCCGGCACACCCGGACAGGGTGGCCGCCGTGGCGGCGATCAGGACGAGGACTCCGGCGCGACGGGCGAGTGGCGTGGTCATGGTGTCGACGCTATTTGCCCGTACGGGGAGAGCACCATCGGTCCTGTCACTGAGGGACCCCGGAGATGACCCTGAGATCCGAGTAAGGGTTTGTCGTATCCGCCAGGCAGAATGGGTGGGTGCCGACCGGAAGCGGATACCGCCGCCAGCTCTACCGCGATGACGCGGTGGTGCTGCGCGTGCAGAAGCTCGGCGAGAGCGACCGCATCATCACGCTGCTCACCCGGCGGAACGGCCGGCTGCGCGCGGTGGCCCGGGGGGTGCGGCGCACGACGTCCCGGTTCGGCGCCCGGCTGGAGCCGTTCGGCCACATCGACCTGCAACTGGCCGGCTCGCCCGAGGGGGTGGGCAGCGCGCTGCACTCGGTGAGCCAGGTCGAGGCGGTCGCGCTCTACGGCAAGCAGGTCCTCGACGACTACCCGCGCTACACGGCGGCCTGCGCGATCGCCGAGACCGCCGAGCGGCTCACCCCGATCGAGCGCGAGCCGTCGCTGCGGCTGTTCCAGCTCACCCTGGGCGCGCTCAAGGCGCTCGCCGCCCGCGAGCACGCGGGCAGCCTGGTGCTCGACGCCTACCTGCTGCGCGGCATGTCGGTGGCCGGCTGGGCGCCCGCGCTCAGCGAGTGCGCGGTCTGCGGCACCGGGGGGCAGCACGCCGCCTTCTCGGTGCCGGCCGGCGGCGCGGTCTGCCCCGACTGCCGGCCGCCCGGCGCCGCCCACCCCAGCCCGGCCACGCTGGGCCTGATGACCGCACTGACCGTCGGCGACTGGACGGTCGCCGACTCGGCCGACCAGCCGGTGCGCCGCGAGTGCAGCGGCCTGGTCGCCGCCCACCTGCAATGGCACATGGAGCGCGCGTTGCGTTCGCTGCCCCTCGTTGATCGACGGGAGTCTTCTTGACCAGGCCACCTACCCCGCACATCTCCGGCGCGACGCCGCCCGAGCTGCCCAAGGAACTGCTGCCCAAGCACATCGCGATCGTGATGGACGGCAACGGGCGCTGGGCCAAGGAGCGCGGGCTGTCACGCACCAAGGGGCATGAGCAGGGCGAACACTCGCTGTTCGACACCATTGAGGGCGCCATCGAGCTCGGCGTGCCCTATCTCTCGGCGTACGCGTTCTCGACCGAGAACTGGCGGCGCTCGCCCGATGAGGTGCGCTTCCTGATGGGCTTCAACCGCGACGTCATCCGGCGGCGCCGTGACCAGCTGGTCGACCTCGGCGTACGCGTGGTCTGGTCGGGCCGGGCCGGGCGGCTGTGGAAGAGCGTGATCTCCGAGCTGCAGACGGCCGAGGAGATGTCGAAGAAAAACTCCAAGCTGACCCTGCAGTTCTGCGTCAACTACGGCGGGCAGGCCGAGATCGCCGACGCGGCGGCGCGCATCGCCCAGGATGTGGCGGCCGGCAAGCTCAAGGCCGACAAGGTCAACGAGAAGACGATCCAGCGCTACCTCTACCACCCCGAGGTGCCTGAGGTCGATCTCTTCCTGCGGCCGTCGGGCGAGCAGCGCACCTCCAACTTCATGCTCTGGCAGTCGGCGTACGCCGAGATGGTCTTCCTCGACACGCTCTGGCCCGACTTCGACCGCCGCCACCTGTGGTACGCGTGTGAGCTTTACGCGAGCCGTGACCGCCGTTTCGGGGGCGCCGTGCCCAACCCGGTGTCGGTCAATCCCTGAGAATGCGCACCGCCGCGTCGACGTCGGCGAGGTCGGGCAGGACGGCGTGCGCCCCGGCCAGCACTAGTTGCGCCATGCTCGTGCTGCCGGTGGCGACGCCGACCGCCAGGGCGTCGTTGGCGAGGGCGGCGGTGATGTCGTGCACGGTGTCGCCGATGACGACCGGGTGGAATGCTTCGCCGTACTTGGCCTCGGCCCGCTCGAGGCTGCGGCGGACCAGGGTGGCGCGCACGCTGTCGTCGGTGCCGTAGCCGCCGATCTCGGTGTCGAAGGCGGCGGCCAGGTCGAAGGCGGCCACCTTGGCCTCGGCGACCTCGGGCACGTTGCCGGTGACCAGGGTCTGGACGACGTCGGGGTCGGCGCGCAGGCGCGCCAGCACATCCCGTACGCCCGGCATGAGTGAGCCTTGCTCGCCGAATTCGTGCCGGCAGGCCCGGACCTTCTCGACGTAGCGGACGAAGAACCGTTCCGGCGTGCAGTCGGTGACGCCGTGGGTGGCGAAGACCTCGATGCAGATGTCCATGTCGGTGCGCCCGCCGAAGATCGGGTTGCCCCGCCAGGCGACGCCGGTGAGCTCGGTGAACGCCGCCTGCCAGGCCCGAGCGGCGACCCCGCCGCCGCGCAGCAGTGTGTAGTCGATGTCCCACATGACCAGGCGTCTCACTCCTGCAACGCCCGTTCGATGTGCTCCACCTTGGAGGTCAGGGCGCCGGTGACGCCGGGCCGGACGTCGGCCTTGAGGCTCACGCTGACCCGGGGGGCGTGCGGGGCGACCGCGTCGACCGCCTGCTTGACGACCGCCATCACCTCATCCCACTCGCCCTCGATCGTGGTGAACATCGCGTCGGTCCGGTTCGGCAGGCCGGACGCCCGCACCACCCGGACCGCCTCGGCCACCAGGTCACCCACTGAATCACCGACGCCGAGCGGCGTCACCGAGAATGCAACCAGCATCGATCCATCGTCCCATCAGATTGCCGTGAGAGCGCTCTCACAGCATCATGCCAGTCGCCCGCCGGTCTGCACCTTGGTAAAAGGCGGAAACCCGGAATGGCCGGGTCGTTCGACGGCGGCCGCCTCCGGACCGGCTCGAGTGGGCGCCCGCGTGCCTGATTGTCGATTACCAAGATTTCGATCAGGCTGATTTCGCGTCGAATCCACATTGAACGAGGAGTGCGAAATGGGTCAGCCCTCGGCCGATCGGCAAGGCGAAACATATTCGGCGCCGCAAGCGCAGTGGGGTGCGCAGTACGGCGCTGTCCAACCGTATTCCGGCCAGCCATTTCCGGCGCCGGCGTATTCTCCGCCGGCCCCGGTGCCAACCGGCCGGACGGTGTCGGCCGGGGGCCGGTTCGGGGCATTCCTGCTTGACCTTCTGCTGTGCATGGTCACGCTCGGCATCGGTTACCTGGTCTGGGCCCTGATCACCTGGGCGGACGGGCAGACCCCGGCCAAACGGCTGCTCGGGCACGTGGTTGTCGACGCGACCACCGGCGTGCCGTTCGACTGGGGACGGATGGCGCTGCGCCAGTTCGTCATCCAGGGTCTGCTCGGCGGACTGCTCAGCCCGCTCACGCTCGGCATCTATTTCTGGGTCGATTCGCTCATGATTTTCGGCGAGGGGCAGCGCACGCTTCACGACCGGATGGCCAATTCCGTTGTCCGCTTCGTCTGACGGTTCGTCGAAAGCGATGGCCAAGGATTCGGCGGTGGCCGGGACGGCGTCCACCTGGATGCAGGTGGTATTCGGCGGCCTCGGCCTCAGCGTGGCCATCGTCGGTGCGGTCATCGCCTATTTCGCGTGGGTGCAGCCGCACTCGTCGAATGACGACAATCCCCCGCCGGGGCCGGCCGGTACCACGGCCGCCCGCACAACCGGGCCGCCCGCTTCCCAACGGGTGGCGCTCGCGAGCCTGACGGCCTCCACCGGCGGCGGCAACTTCCGGCCCGACGGATCCGGCCTCGACATGGCGTGCGCGAGCGGGCAGTCCATCGACCGGCAGCGCTCGGTCGAGTACGACCTGCTCGGCCACTACGCGGCCCTCGGTGCGGACCTGACCGTCTCGAAGGCCCGCGACGGTGACACCGCTCTGCAGGTCGCGGTCTTCGCCGACGACCGCGGCGTCGGCACGTACACCTTGAAGAAGGACGGCACCACGCGCCGGCTCGACGTGCCCCTGGCCGGCGTCGGCCGCCTGCGTATTCAACTGACCTGCCAATTCCCGGACGGCGAGGTCCGGTTCGGCGACCCGTTACTGACACATGCCTAGGTGGTTGCGGTGACCCATCAGCAGAATCCCCTCCCGCCCGGCGCGCCGGGCGTACCCAAGTCACGGAAGAACAGTGGTCTTCTGCTGGGCGTGACCCTGGTCGTCGCGGTTCTCGGGCTGGTCGTCGGGGTTGCCGGAGTGGCGCTCGCGTCGATGGCCCTCGGGCGCAGCGACCGCGCGGTGAGCCTGGCCGGATCGGTGCACAGCGCGCCGCCGCCCCCGGCTCCGACCGGTTTGGACCCGACCGGCCCGGCCCCGACCAGCGCCGCCCCGAGCAAACCGACGACCGGTAGCACCGGCGGGGCCGATCCGTCCGCGACACCGACCGAGATCGATCCGAGCGCGCAGTTCTCGGTCGCCTATCAGGGGCAACACCTGCGGATCCGCTCGGTGGGCTGCGGATACTCCAACTCCACCAATGTGGATCTGGACGAGCCGCGCATCCTCGGCACCCAGGACAAGGGAGCGGAGTTCGGCTACAACAACTGTGATCCGGGTCAGGTGGAGTCGGCTTTGCCGTTCGCTCAAGTCTCGGGACCGACCGCGACGCCGGCCGATTGCCTGGAGACGATCCGCACCGACCCGGGGCGCTCCCCGATCGCCCCGGCCGCGAAGATGACGCTCTGCTTCCTGACCTCGCAGGAAGCGGCCGCGGATCAGGGCATCAGCCAGAAGTTGGTCTTCGTCACGGTCGACTCCGTTACGGTCGACAACAGGATCGGAGTGCTCAACGTGACGGCGAAGGCCTGGACGGTCCCGAACTAGAGGGCTTTCGAAATCATCCCGACGCTACATAACTTAACAGCGATCCGGCCAAATCGGAATCGGGTGCCTGGGGGAGTGCGCCGGGCGCGGCCCGCTACTAGCTTGGCGCGGGTGATTAACGAGGGGATCACTGCCGCGGCCGCCGGGACCTGGAAGCTCGGCGGCCAGACCATCCATCGCATGGGCTTCGGCTCGATGCGGCTCACCGTCAACCCCGACCCGGCCGTCGCCGTCCGGGTCCTGCGGCGGGCCGTCGAGCTCGGAGTCGATCACATCGACACCGCCGCCTTCTACCGTTCGCCGGGCGGCATCCTGGCCGGTCACGCCGGTGATCAGGCACGCTATGCGACCGAGCTGATCCGTGCGGCGCTCTGGCCGTACCCGAAGGGTTTGCTGATCGCGACCAAAGTCGGACCGGGAGTGAGCCCGACCGGCGAATGGGAATCGGCGGTGACGCCGGCGCAGCTGCGCCGGCAGGTGGAGGAAAATCTGCGCCGGCTCCAGGTCGACCGGCTCGACCTGGTCAATCTGCGCATCGTGAAAAGGCCGGGACACGACTCGGTCGCCGAGCGGTTCGCCGCGCTCGCCGCCATGCGCGACGAAGGGCTGATCCGGCATCTCGGACTGTCCAACGTGCGGCTCGACCACGTGCTCGAGGCCACCGCGATCGCGCCGGTCGTCTGCGTGCAGAACAGCTACGCGATCGACATCCGCCGCGACGACGACCTGGTGCAGGCGTGCGCCGACCGCGGCATCGCGTTCGTGCCGTTCTTCGCGATCGCCGGCCCCGGCCGGGAGGACGGTGCGGGCGAAAACCACGACGAGGCGGTGCGGAAGGTGGCGGCCGATCATGGGGTCACCCCCCATCAGGTACGCCTGGCCTGGACGCTCCACCAGGGACGCAACGTCCTCGCGATCCCGGGCACGGGCAGCGTGGAGCACCTTCAGGACAACATCGCCGCCGGAGCGCTCCGGCTCGGCCGGGCCGACCTGGCCCGCCTATCCCCGCAGCAGTGAGGCGAGCTCGCCGGCCAGCCGGGTCGCCGCCTCGATCTCGGCCTTGCGGATCGAGACGCTCTCCACGTGGAAGCCGTGCGGAAGCTCCAGCCTCTCGCAGAACGACTGCAGGTCGCGGGCGATGCGCAGGCACTCCCGGTAGGAGTCGGCCAGCGGGTCGGCGGAGTGGCGCAACTCGTTCTCCAGCCAGCCCGGCACGTCGACGCCGAGCCACTGGAGGAACTCGAGCGTCCTGGGTGACCCGCACAGCGACAACGTGAAGACGATCGGCCGGGGGGCCACGCCGCGCTCCTGGCAGGCGTAGAAGTAGTCGGAGGCCAGGTTCTTCGTCTCGTTGAGGTCGTAGATGACCTGGGAGATGAAGAACGAGCAGCCGCGCTCCTGCTTGGCCAGCATGCGCAGGTGCTCGTCGCCGCTGCGGGCGTGCCGCTCGCCGATCACGACGGCGCCGAGGGGCAGGTCGGGCCGCACCTCGTCGCGCAGGGCCTGGGCCCGGCGCAGATCGGTGCGGACCGGCTTGCCGCCCGAGGAGGCGCCGACGAAGACGCTGAGCACGCGGGAGGTGTCGGTCTCGTCGAGCCAGGCCCGCAGGTCATCCTCGGCGTACTTGCCGACGCAGCGGTAGAGCACCACCGGGCGGTCCCACCCGCCGAGGTAGTCGGTGTGGAACGCGGCCGGATCCATGGTCGGCAGGTAGGGGAACGGGCGTTCCTCCGGGTTGCGGTCGGACTCGTCGTCGATGTCGTACAGGATCAGGCCGTCGAGGTCGAGCGGGGCCAACCGGCCGAGAGTCACCTCGGCGATCTCCTTGACCCGGTCGGGGGTCGCACTGCGGCGCGGTGGCGTGATGCCGAACAGCAGCATCCCGCCCTGGGCATCGGCGAGCATCTTTTGCAGCGGGGGGCGTTCCACGGCCACACCCTACGGTGAGGGGGCGGAGATCTCAGGTCGAGTTCTCCTTTGCCGGGAACGAAGGAGCCGCCCGGTCAAGGATAAAAGGCGAGGTCAGGGCGGTGCACAAGATCAGCAGAGCTCAGATCAACGGTTCCTGTCATACCCGGAAGGTTGAATCTCCGGCATGGTGGTCAGCCGATGATCGGGCGGAACAGGCCGAGGACGACCGTGGTCGTGAGGGCGGCCGCGGCCAGGATCACCGCGCCGATCAGCAGGGCGCTGTCGGCGGCGGTGAAGCGCTGGCGCCGGGCGAACGTGCGCGGGGCGCCCGAGTCGAAGCCGCGGGCGTCCATCGCGACGGCGAGGCGGGTGCCGCGGCGCAGCGCGCCGACCAGCAGGGCGAAGGCGGTCGAGACGAAGAGTCTCAGCCGGGCGAGCGGGTTGCGTCCGGCGTCGACGCCGCGGGCCCGGCGGGCCAGCGTGAGCATCTGCCACTCGTCGCCCAGCAGGGGGAGCAGGCGGAAGGCGGCCAGCGCGCCGATGGCGAAGCGGGCCGGGGCCCTGGCGTTCTGCACCAGGGCGTCGGCCAGGTCGGTCGGGTCGGTGGTCGCGAAGACGATCACGCCGGGCAGGGCGACGGCAAAGATGCGCAGAATCAGGCCGAGGGTGTCGACCAGCACGCCGGTGGTGACGTCGAAGGGGCCGAGGCCGAGCAGCAGGCGGCCGCTGCGGTCGGCCGAGAACAGCACCATCGTCACCAGAATGCCCGCCGCGGCCAGGGTCAACGGCCAGGCCCGGCGCAGCAGGGCGCCGTAGCGCAGGCCGAAGAACGGCAGGATTGCCAGTTCGACCAGCAGGCCGAGCGTGGGCGTCAGCGGGTCGAGCGTGGCGATCAGCGGCAGCGAGAAGAGCAGCGCGGCGCCCAGCTTGGCGACCGGGTTGCGGCGCGCCAGCGGCGCCGCCGGGTCGGCGATCTGCTGCACGACGAAACTCACGGCCGCGCCTTTCCGGCGCCGGCCACAGACGTACGCGCGGACGGCGCCCGACGCGGCTCGGACGTACGCGCGGAGGCCGCCTGATGCGGCTCGGACGTACGCGCGGAGGCCGCCCGATGCGGCTCGGACGTACGCGCGGACGGCGCCTGATGCGGCTCGGACGTACGCGCGGAGGCCGCCCGATGCGGCTCGGACCTACGCGCGGACGCCGCGCGACATGGCCCGGACGCTTGTGGGCCCGGTCCTCGACGCGGCCTCGACGCGCTCGTCGGCCTGCGCGGTGTGGATGGCGCGATCCGGGGCGCGGACGGCGCTGTCATGGGCGTCGCCGGCGGGGGAGTGGGAGGGGGTCGGGTTCGGGTGTGAGGGCCAGGGAGTGGGTGCGGTCGGCGAGGGCGGTGACGAAGGCGTCGTCGTGGGTTACCGCGACCACGGCGTGGCCCTCGTCGCGGAGGCCGGCCAGCAGGGTGACCAGCTCGGTCCAGGTGCGGCGGTCCTGGCCGAAGGTCGGCTCGTCGAGAATCAGCAGGCGCGGGGCGGTGGCCAGCGCCGTCGCGACGCTCAGGCGGCGGGCCTCGCCGCCCGAGAGGGTGTACGGGTTGGCGGCGGCCAGGCGGGTCAGGCGCAGGCGGTCGAGCAGCGCGTCGACGACGGCTTTGACCTCGGCGTCCGAGCGGCCCAGCCGGCGCGGGCCCAGCGCCAGCTCGTCGGAGACGCGTGTCGTGACGAACTGGTGTTCCGGGTTCTGGAAGACCGAGCCGATGCGGCCGGCCAGCATCGTCGCCCGCCACCGGTGCGGGGGCCGCGGGTCGTCGAAAGCGACGACCCTGCCCGAGGACGGGGCCAGCAGGCCGCCCAGGGCGAGGGCCAGCGTCGACTTGCCGGCGCCGTTCGGGCCGGTCACCGCCAGGACCTCTCCCGCGCAGGCCGACAGCGACACCGGCGTCAGCCGTTGTGCGACTGTGAGGTGCTCCGCGCGTACGAGGGAAGCGCCCGCCGCCGCGGCGGCCTTGACCGGCGGGAAAGTGAAACCCGGGACCCAGACGCCCGCCTCGGCCAACTGGTCGCCGTAGGCGGCGAAGACCACCTCGGGTGCGCCGTCGGCGCGCACCCCGCCGCCCGGCTCGAGCGCCACCACCCGGTCGACCAGCGGGAGGGCCTCGGCGACCCGGTGCTCGACGATGATCAGGGTGGCGTCGGAGACACCGGACCGGACGATCGCCTCCCGCACCAGCGAGGCGCCCGCCGGGTCGAGGTTGGCTGTCGGCTCGTCGAGCAGCACCAGCCCGGGACGCATCGCCAGGACCCCGGCCAGCGCCAGGCGCTGCGCCTCGCCGCCGGAAAGCGCGGCGGTCGGGCGGGTGATCGGGTAGGGGAAGCCGACCCGGTCGAGGGCGTCGCTGACCCGGGGCCAGATGTCGGCCTCCCGCACCCCCCGGTTTTCCAGTCCGAACGCGACGTCGTCGCCGCTGCGGGCCATCACCAGCTGGGTCTGCGGGTCCTGGAACAGGATGCCGACGCGTTCCCGGGCCTTGCGCGGGTCGAGGCCGTCGACCTCGACCGTCCCCTCCGATTCGCCGGAGTCGTCGGGCAGCAGGCCGGCCAGCGCGGCGAGCAGGGTGCTCTTGCCGGCCCCGGAGGGCCCGAGCAGCAGCACCCGCTCGCCGTGCGCGATCTGCAGGTCGACGTCGCGGATCGCCCAGGCGCGGCGGCCGGCATGCCGCCACCCGAACCCGCGAAGCACGACCTCACTCATGGTTTGAACAGGCCCGGTTCAGACCAGCGCCCGTTCCCGGCCCGCGGCGAAGCGGTCCAGGACCCCGGTCTGTGCGAGCGCCTTGACCAGGAGGGCACTGCCCAGGCCGGCGATCACCAGCGAGGACGCCGCGGTGATCAGGATGTACGGGATCCGCATGCTCGCCCACGAAGTGCCCGGGTACCAGACGAACACGTCGTAGATCGAGGCGACGAGCCCGGCCAGTGCGCCCGAGAGCAGCGCCACCGGGAGCCGCCACACCTTGTAGAGGAACAGTGCGAAGGCCAGTTCGCCGCCGAGCGCTTCCAGCGGGCCCTGTACGACCAGGGTCCAGCCCCAGCTGGTGCCGATCGCGACCGACACCAGCGCGGCCAGGGTCAGGGTGTAGAACGCCGCGCCCGGCTTGCGGACGATCAGCGCGCCGAGTACGGCCGGGACGAGCCACATGCCGTAGATGACGGCCCGTCCGGGCAGGGGGATGGCGTCGGCCGGGCCGTTCCAGAGAAAGTTCCAGGCCCAGAAGATGACGCCGAACGCGACCGCGATGATGGATGCGATCACGATGTCGATGGTTCGCCAACGGTTGTTCATAATTTGCCTCCCAGCGGGTACCGGGAGAAGACGCACGCTCGATCAAGACCGAACTTCCTGCGCTGGCATTACCCAGATCAGGTTCGAGGGTCTGCGGGCCTGGTCGGCTCGCACTCTCAGCGCTGTGCGCTCCCCTGTCGGATTGCTAGTTTCGATGACGCTAACACCGGTTGACGGGTTGTGACAGCGAGGGAGTGATCACATGCGGGTGGCGACGACGCGCCGGGAGATCAAGGCGCGCGGGCTGACCTTCGACGTCTTCGAGGGTGGACCCGCCGACGGGCAGCCGATCCTGCTGCTGCACGGCTTCCCGCAGGACCACCGCGAGTTCGACCTGATCCTGCCCCGGCTGCACGCGGCCGGCCTGCGCACGTACGCCCTCGATCAGCGCGGCTATTCGCCCGGCGCGCGCCCGGCGGCGGTCGCCGACTACCGCCTGGCCGAGCCGACCGCGGATGCGGTCGCCGTGATCGAGGCCCTCGGCCTCGAGTCGGCCCACGTGGTCGGCCACGACTGGGGTGCGCAGGTGGCGTGGCTGGTGGCCGGTCAGCACCCGGAGCGGGTGCGCTCGCTGACCGCGATCTCGGTGCCGCACCCGCGTGCGCTCGGCCTCGCCCTCCGGGTACGCCCGACCCAGCGCGCCCGCTTCGTCTATCAGGCCTTTTTCCGTTCGCCAGGCTCCGAGCGGGCGCTGCTGGCCGGCAACGGTGCCCTGCTCAAGAGCATGATGCGCGCGATCGGCGAGCGGGCGGCGCTCTACGCCGACGCGATGCGTGAGCCGGGCCGGCTGACCGGCGGCCTGAACTGGTACCGCGCGCTCAGCCCCAAAGCCCTGCGGAGCATGGGCGTGGTCACCGTGCCGACGACGTACATCTGGAGCGACCGCGACCCGGTCTTCCGGATCACCGCCGCGCTCCGGACCGCCGACTGGGTGCAGGCCGACTATCAGCTCGTCGCGATGCGCGACATCGGTCACTGGGTGCCCGAGGAGGCGCCGAAGGCGACCGCCGAGGCGATCATCCGGCGCGTAACTCAGGCTTGAGCCCCAGCCGCCGCAGCTCCAGGGCGGCCAGCGCGTCGACCGCCTCCGGGTCGCCGTTGCGCCAGCTCTGCGCGATGTCCGGGCCGAGCTTGGCCAGCTGGTTGAGCGGCTGGCCGGCCAGCGCGCGCAGGGCGAGCAGGTCACGCCCGGCCGGGGCGTCACGCACACTCTTCGCCACCCCGGCCCGGCGGATCCAGCGGAGGCGCCGCGGCAGCCAGAGGAACAGCACCAGGGCCAGCGGCACCGCGACCGCGGCAAGCGCCATGATGACCGACATCTTGCCGACGACGGCCTGCTGCTCGCGGCCGGCGTCGGCCAGTGACCGGGCCGCGCCGGCCGCGCCGGTGAACGGCTTGACCAGCTGGTCGCCGACCAGCGGCACCCGGCCGACCTTGCCGCCGGCGTCGTTGAGGTTGTCGGCCATGCCGGTGCCGGCGCTCTGCAGCTTCTCGCCCGGCACGCCGAGCTTCTGCACCATGTCGTGGACCCAGAGGCCGGCGCGGATCCAGAGGTAGACCCAGATCACCACCACGAGGTCGGTGATCAGCTGACGGGTGGCGGTGGGGACTCGGTCGGCGTAGAGCTTCACCGCATCAGATTCCCACGTGGACGATGTCAGCGCTTCCCGGCGCAGTCCGGGCAGGTTCCGAAGATCTCCATGGTGTGGGAGACGTCGGCGAAACCGTGCTGGGCGGCGACCCGATCGGCCCATGACTCGACCGCCGGGCCCTCCACCTCGACCGCGTTGCCGCAGGCCCGGCACACCAGGTGGTGATGGTGGCCCTGGCTGCAGCGGCGGTAGAGGTGCTCGCCGCCGGGCGGGCGCATCACGTCGATCTCGCCCGCGTCGGCCAGGCCCTGCAGGGTGCGGTAGACGGTGGTCAATCCGACCCGCTCGCCGCGTTCGCGGAGCTTGGCGTGCAGCTCCTGAGCGCTGTTGAACCCCTCGGCGTCGGCCAGGGCGGCGCTCACGGCACTGCGCTGTTTGGTGTTGCGTTCCCCGCTCATTGGCGTACTACCTCCCTGGCATGGCTGACCGCGTCGGCGACGATGTGGGCGACGTGGTCGTCCACCAGCGAGTATGCGATTTCCCGTCCACGGCGTGCACCCCGCACCACCCCGGCGCCGCGCAGCACCCGCAGATGCTGCGACACCAGGGGCTGGGGTGCGCCCAGCTTCTCGACCAGCTCGTGTACGCAGCGTTCGCCGAGACCCAGCTCGGCGACGATCGCGACCCGGATCGGTGCCGACAGGGCGCGCAGCAGCTCGCCGGCCGACTCGTACGCCTCGTAACCCGTCGTCGTCATCGCTCAGACCTTCTGCAGGACCACATCGGGCGGTTCCACTTCGTGCGCCGGGGTGCCGCGCCGCCGCAGCACCCGCCAGGTCGCCGTGCCGACCGAGATCGCCACGAAGACGGCCAGGGCCAGGATCACGGTGGTCGCCCCGGGCGCGGTGTCGATCTCGGCGGACACCACCACGCCGGAACCAGCCGCCCCGACGCCGATCACCATCGCCGCCGCCATGGTGGTGCGGAAACCGCGGGTGACCTGCTGCGCGGCGGCCACCGGCACCACCATGAGGGCGGAGACCAGCAGCAGACCTACGGTCCGCATCGCGATGGTCACGGTCACCGCGGCGGTCACAGCCATCAGCAGATTGAGCGTACGCACGGGGAGGCCGCTCACTCTCGCGTACTCCTCGTCGTTGCAGACCGCGAACAGCGCCGGCCGGAAGGCCAGCATCGCGGCCAGCACCAGCACCCCGAGAACGCCGATGACCACGATGTCCTGCGGCGACGTGGTGACCAGCGAACCGAAGAGATATTGCATCAGGTTGGCGTTGCTGGAGTCGTTGGAGAGCCCGACCAGCACGACGCCGCCCGCGATGCCGCCGTAGAAGAGCAGCGCCAGCGCGAGGTCGCCCGAGGTGCGGCCGCGCTGCCGGATCAGCTCGACGCCGACCGCCCCGATCACCGAGACGATCACCGCCGCGATCACCGGGGAGCGGTGCAGCAGCAGGCCGACGCCGACGCCGGTGAGCGCCACGTGGCCGATGCCGTCGCCGATCAGCGAGAGCCGGCGCTGCACCAGATAGACGCCGAGCGAGGGCGCGGCCAGCCCGATGATCAGCGCACCGGTCAGGGCCCGCAGCATGAAGTCGTACTCGAACAGGTCCATCAGTTGGCCGGCATCCGGTCGGTGGGCGCCCACTCGCAGATGCCGGCCTTGACCGCGTCGGCGTGCGGGTGCACATGGTCGTGGCCGGGCGCGGCGTGGTGGCCGACCGGCTCGGGGACGGGTCCCTCGTATGCGATGCGCCCGTCGTGCACCACGACCGCGCGGCCGATCAACGGCTGGAGCGGGCCCAGCTCGTGGGCGACCAGCAGGATCGTGCCGCCGCTCTCCCCGAACCGGCCCAGCGCGGCCGCGAACGCCTCCTGGCTGGACGCGTCGACCCCGGCCGTCGGCTCGTCGAGCACCAGCAGGTCGGGCCGGCCGGCCAGGGCGCGCGCGATGAGTGTGCGCTGCTGCTGCCCGCCGGAGAGTGTGGAGACGGGGTCGTTGATGCGATCGAGCAGGCCGACATCGGTCAGGGCGTCGCGTACGGCTGCCTTGTCCGCCGCCGCCGGCGGCCGGAAGATGCCCCTGCGGGCCAATCGGCCGGAGGCCACGACCTCGCCGACGGTGGCCGGTACGCCTCCGCCGGCGCCGAGGCGTTGCGGCACGTAACCAACCCGGGCCCACTGCTTGAACCGCCGCAGGCCGGTGCCGAACAACTCGACGTCGCCGCGGCCGATCGGCACCAGACCGAGCACCGTGCGGATCAGGGTGGACTTGCCGGAGCCGTTGGCCCCGAGGATCGCGACCACCTCGCCGGCGTCCACCCGCAGGGTGACGTCGTGCAGAACCTCCCGGCCCTCGTAGCCGACGGCGAGATGGCTGACGTTGACGACGCTCATGAACACCCCAGGGCGGTACGCAGTGTTGCCAGGTTGTTGCGCATGACGGAGAAGTAGTCGGCTTTTTTGTCCGTGAGGCCTTCGAGCGGATCGAGTACGGCGGTGCGGGCGCCCACCTCGCGGGCGACCGTCTCGGCGACCTTGGGGCTGACCAGGGTCTCGAAGAAGATCGTGGTGGTGCCGGTGGCCTTCGCCTGTGCGGCGATCCGGCCCATCCGGCCCGGGGACGGCTCGGCCTCGGGGGAGATGCCGGTGATGCCGATCTGGGTGAGGCCGTAGCGGGTGGCCAGGTAGTTGAACGCGCTGTGGCTGGTGACGATCTCGTGCCGGGTGCATTGGCGCAGGCCGTTCGCCATCTCGGTGTTGAGCGCGTCGAGTTCGGCGTGCACCTGGGCGGCCCGGGCCGTGTAGCCGGCGGCGTGGGCCGGGTCGGCCCGGGCGAAGCGGGCGCCGAGCCGGTCGGCGATGGTCGCGAACCGCACCGGGTCGAGCCAGACGTGCGGGTCCATGCCGCCGCCGGCGGTCTCGGGGTGGTCGGCGCCCGGTTCGGGCTTGCCGTCGGTGCCGTCGGCCAGCGGGAGCAACGGCACCACCTGGGCGGCGTCGAACGCCCGGCCCTTCGCCTCCTGGGCGACCGCGTCGTCGACCGCGGGCTGGAAGCCGCGCAGGTAGGCCACCACGCGGGCGTCGGCGATGGTGCCGACCTGGCGCGGGTTGAGCTCGACGTCGTGCGGCTCGGCGCCCGGTTTGGTGAGGTCGGTGACGTGCACCTCGGGGCCGCCGATGCGCTCGCTGAGGAACTCGAGCGGGTAGAAGGCGGTGACGACGTCGAACGTCGACGATGCCTCGGCCCGCACGCCGCAGCCGGCCAGGGCCAGGACGGCCAGGGCGGCGGCGAGCAGACGGAACGGCATATCACTACTGTTGCCGATAATGACAATGATTGTCAAAACCGCATGGGTCACAGAACCTTGCTGAGGATCAGCAGAATCAGCACGGCGAGCAGGATCATCCGCACCGCTCGCGTACGCGCCGGCTGAACCGACCACGTGGTGACGGTCAGCGCGGCCAGCGCCACCGCGAGCACGCAGAGCACGGCCGCGCCGACGATGCCGGGCAGGAACAGCCCGACCAGCATGAGCAGGAGAGTGGCCAGAAACGCGCGGGCCGGGTTCATCCGGGCCAGCCGGTGCAGGAGGTCGTCGCTCGGCGCCATGCGGCACTCCTTAAGCTCGTCAGCATGCTGGTGCTCAACCGCTTCGTCGTCACGCCGGAAACGCAGGACAGCTTCGTCACGCGGGCCCACGCCGCGCTCGCCGTCCTGGCCGAACGCCCCGGTTATCTCTCCGGCCGGCTCACCCGCGCGCTCGACGACCCCACCTACTGGACGCTGGTCACCGAGTGGGAGTCGGTGGGAGCCTACCGGCGCGCCCTCGGCGGATTCGAGGTCAAGGTCACGGCGACCCCGCTGCTCTCGGAATCGATCGACGAGCCCTCGGCGTACGAGACCTTGGCCAGTGCCGAACCCGGTGGCGAGGTGGTCGTGACGGCCAGCGACCGGGCCGCCGAACCGTGGCGCTGACAACTAGGCTGTGACCATGACCTCGGCCCCGCCTCTGTACCCGCCTTATGCGGCCGTGCCCCCGCCCCCACCCGGGCCGGGCGTGCAGCCGCCGTTCCCGGCCCCGCCGGTCGAGGGCAAGGGCAAGCGCATCGGCTGGACCCTGGGCATCGGGGCCGGCGTGCTGCTGCTGATCTGCGGCGGCGGGGCGGCCGCGGTGGCCGGGCTCGCCACCTCGGCCCAGAGCGCGCTGCAGGAGCAGACCCACAAGGTCGTCTCGCAATACCTGGACGCCGTGGTCGCCCAGCAATACGAGAAGGCCTACTCGATGCTCTGCCGCGAAGCCAAGCAGGACGAGTCCCCGGCCGAATACCGGGTGCGGGTGTCCGGCATGGAACCCATCGTCAGCTACCGGCTGGAAAAACTCGACCTGATCAATTTCACCGTCCCGGTCGACGCGACCTACGACACCGGCGACACCGGTCAGCTCCTGGCCTACCTGGGGCAAAACCAGGACACAGGCGCTTTCGAGGTGTGCGACCTCGGGGAGTAATCTCGCTGTTTGTCCTGATCAAAAATCCCGATGTCCCCGCCGACATCCAGCCGGCGTAGGAGGAACATGCCCGCCGACCGTATCGACTCCGTAGTCAGCCTGGCCAAGCGCCGTGGCTTCGTCTTCCCCTCCAGCGAGATCTACGGAGGCACCCGCTCCGCCTGGGACTACGGTCCGCTGGGCGTGGAGCTGAAGGAGAACGTCCGCCGCCAGTGGTGGCGCACGATGGTGCAGCAGCGCGACGACATCGTCGGCCTCGACTCGGCCGTCATCCTGTCCCGCGACGTCTGGGTCGCCTCCGGCCACGTCGAGGCGTTCACCGACCCGCTCACCGAATGCCAGTCCTGCCACAAGCGCTTCCGGGCCGACCACCTGGAAGAGGCGTACGAGGCCAAGCACGGCTCGCCGCCCTCCTCGCTGCAGGAACTCAACTGCCCCAACTGCGGCAACAAGGGCACCTTCACCGAGCCGAAAAACTTCAACGGCCTGATGAAGACCTTCCTCGGCCCGACCGACAGCGCCGAAGGCCTGCACTACCTGCGGCCCGAGACCGCACAGGGCATCTTCATCAACTACAACAACGTCGCCACCGCGGCCCGCAAGAAGCCGCCGTTCGGCATCGCCCAGGTCGGCAAGAGCTTCCGCAACGAGATCACCCCGGGCAACTTCATCTTCCGCACGCGCGAGTTCGAGCAGATGGAGATGGAGTTCTTCGTCGAGCCGGGCACCGACGAGAAGTGGCACGAGTACTGGCTGCAGGAGCGCTGGAACTGGTACCGCGACCTCGGGCTCTCCGAGTCCAACCTGCGGTTCTACGAGCACCCGGCGGAGAAGCGGTCGTTCTACTCCAGCCGCACCGTCGACATCGAATACCGCTTCATGTTCGGTGGCACCGAGTTCGCCGAACTCGAAGGCATCGCCAACCGCACCGATTACGACCTGGGCACCCACTCCAAGCAGTCCGGGGTCGACCTGTCGTACTTCGACCAGGAAAAGCAGGAACGCTGGGTGCCGTACGTCATCGAGCCGGCGGCCGGCCTCACCCGGGCCGTGCTGGCGTTCCTCCTCGAGGCGTACGACGAGGACGAGGCCCCCAACACCAAGGGCGGTGTCGACAAGCGCACGGTCATGCGGTTCGACCCGCGGCTCGCCCCGGTCAAGGTCGCGGTGCTGCCGCTGTCGCGCAACCCGGAACTCTCGCCGAAGGCCCGCGAGCTGGCGGCCAACCTCCGCAAGCGCTGGATCGTCGAGTTCGACGACTCGCAGGCGATCGGCCGTCGCTACCGCCGGCAGGACGAGATCGGCACGCCGTTCTGCGTCACCGTCGACTTCGACACGCTGACCGACAACGCGGTCACCGTGCGCGACCGCGACACGATGAAGCAGGAGCGGGTCTCGCTCGACCAGATCGAGAGCTACCTTCTCGAGCGCCTGCCCGGCTGCTGACGGTCGAGGCGGGTTCATGAATCGATGAACCCGCCTTCTCCTTCCAGCAACTTTCCCGGACGAGCGTCGGCGGCATGCCTGAACTGTCCCGCAGAACATTCCTCGGCACCGCCGCCGCCGTCACCGGCGCGGCCGCCGTCGGCCTGCCCGCTGCCCCGGCCGAGGCAGCGCCCGCCGCCAAGCGCCACGGCGACATCCGTGACATCAAGCACGTCGTCGTGATCATGCAGGAGAACCGCAGCTTCGACCACTACTTCGGCGCGTTGCGCGGCGTACGCGGCTTCGGCGACCGCTCGACCATCCAGCTGCCCGGCGGCAAGGACGTGTGGGAGCAGCCGGCCGGCAGCAAAACCCAATACCCGTGGCGCCTGAGCGGCGCCAAGACGTGGGACGGCGCCACCCCGCCGTCGCCCGAGGCGGGCGCGGCCAACTACGGCGGCACCTCCCACGGCTGGGACGACCAGCACGCCGCCTGGTGCGGCGGCCTGATGAACGGCTGGTACGCGGCCAAGGGCGGCCCGACCACACTCGGCTACCTCGACCGGCGCGACCTGCCGTTCCACTACGCGCTGGCCGAGGCGTACACGATCGGCGACGCGTACCACTGCTCGGTGATCAGCGCGACCGGCCCGAACCGCACCTACCTGTGGAGCGGCACGATCAACGCCGACCGGCGGCACGGCGACTACATCGCCTACTCCGGCGGCGACGAGCTGGGCAAATTCCTGCCCTGGAAGTCGTACGCCGAGACACTCCAGGAGGCGGGCGTCAGCTGGCGGGTCTACCAGTGCGCCGACGACTACGGCGACAACGGGGTCGAATATTTCGACACGTTCGCCAAGCTCGACCCTTCCCAGGGCGGCACGGCCGCGCCCGGCAACCCGTACTACGACAACGGCGTGGCCAACGTGCCCGAGCCGCTCACCGGGCTGTCCGGCAACGCCGACAACCTGGCCGCCGCGATCAAGAAGGATGTCCTGGACGGCACGCTGCCCAAGGTCAGCTGGATCGTCAACAACCAGTTCTTCTCCGAGCACCCGGTCACCGCGCCGAGCAACGGCGCGTACTTCCTGCGCGGCGTCCTCGACGCCCTGGCCGCCGACCCCGCCGTCTTCGACTCGACCCTGGTGATCGTCAACTACGACGAGAACGACGGGCAGTTCGACCACGTGCCGCCGCCGGTGCCCGCCACCGGCGAGGCGGACGAGTTCGTCGCCGGCCTCCCGGTCGGCCTCGGATTCCGGGTCCCCCTCATTCTGATCTCCCCCTGGACGCGGGGCGGCTGGGTGACCTCCGAGGTCACCGACCACACCTCGGTGATCCAGCTCCTGGAGAAGTGGACCACCGCGCTCGGCACCCCGGCCGTCTCACCCAACATCAGCGCCTGGCGGCGCAAGGTCTGCGGCGACCTCACGGCCGCATTCGATTTCGCTTCCCCCGTGTACGGCGTACCGAAGCTCCCGTCGACCGGTCCGCTGATCCCCGAGATGCGGTACAACCCGCAGCCGGCCGACTCGAAGATGCCGACGCAGGAACCGGGCACGCGGAAGGCGCGGCCGCTGCCGTTCCAGCCCAACGCGTACCTGACCGGCTTCGCCGGCGGCGTCGCCCGGCTGGCGCTGAGCAACGTCGCGCCGTTCGTCTCCCGGGCCAGCCACTTCGCGGTCTACGACAACCTGGCCGCCGCGCCGGCGCTCTCCCAGTACCCGGCGGCGTTCCCCGGCCAGCACACGGTGGCGGCCGGCAAGGCGGCCACCGCGACCGGCCCGATCCAGGGCACCCGCTACGACCTGACCGTGGTCGGCCCGAACCGCTTCCTGCGCCGCTTCGTCGGCGACACGGCCACCGCCGGCCGGCAGTTGCGCGTCGAGTCGTCCTACCACGACGGCAAACTCCACCTGACCCTGCACAACGACGGCCACGCGCCGGTGGCGTTCACGGTCGCCCACAACCAGTACATCCACACCCGCCCGCAAGCGGTCAAGGTCGCCGCCCGCGGCAGCCGGACGGTGACGATCGACGTGCCGTCGCTCAGCCACGGCTGGTACGACCTGACCGTCTCGGCCGGCTCGGACCACGGCTGGGCGCAGCGCTTCGCCGGCCACGTCGAAACCGGCCGGCCGAGCATTTCGGGCTAGTTTCTAGAACTCGAACCCGCCCGGTCGGCCGTTCCGGTCCGCGATCAGCCCGGCCAGGGTCGCCACGGCGATCTCGGCCGGGGTGCGGCTGCCGATGTTCAGGCCGATCGGGCGGTGCACCCGGGCGATCTCGGCGTCACCCACCCCGAGCTTCCGCAGGGCGGCAACGTGCGGCGCCTCCGCCTTCGGGTTGCCGACGATGCCGATCCACCGGGCGTCCGAGGCAAGCGCCTCCTTGAGCACGTCCCCGATCTCGGCCCGGTGATGATCGGTCAGCACGACGTCGGTGTCGTCGTCCAGGTGGGCCGCCGCCAGGTCGTGCACGAACAGGTCACCGTGCGGCCGGGGCGCACCCATCAGCTTGGTCGGATCGGGCTCGACCAGCACCGACTGAAACCCGAGCTCAACCCCGAACCGCTGCAGCATCTCCGCCACCGGCGACGCAAACACTGCCACCAGCCGCCGAGCCCGCCCGTCGTCACCCATACCGCCGACTCTGCCACAGCCACCACCCGGCAACCCCCACCCGCCGACGCCCGGCTTCCACCCGTCGCGACTGAATGAGTTCCGCCCGCGGCCTTTGGGTCCGCGGGGGTCTCCGTCCGTGGTCCGGCTGCCTGTTTGCCGGGTTTGTCTGTGCTGCCGGGTTGGCCTACGCCGCCCGGTTGGCTCGCGTGGCGGTTGGTCTGCGTGGCGGTTGGTCTGCGTGGCGGGTGGGCCGCGTGGCGCTTGGGCTGCGGCGCGCTTGGCTGCACTGCGGGGGGCCGCGGTGGGTCTTGGCCCGCGGTCGGTGGCCGGCGGGCGATGGGGGAGGATTCTCGGCATGGTGAGCCCGGCCGAGACGATTCGCGGGGTGCGGTCGGGGGCCGTCGCCTTCGAGGACGCGGTGGTTGCGCTCGGCGTCGCGGCCGTCGGTGAGGTCGATGCGGCGCTTGCGGCGGCACTCAAGGATGCCTTCGGTCGGCTGTTCCGCGGCGGGTGGCAGCCGGCGGAACTGCATCGGGTCGTGGCCCGGCGCGGCAACCCGCTGCAGGGCGACATCGTTGCCGAAGCCGCGATCAACGCCGCCAAGGCGAGCAGCCCGGTGGACCCTCGCTGGCTCGCCCAGGCGGAAGAGCTGCCGCGGGCAACCCGGAGCGCCGACCGGTTCGACCTGCTCGACGCGCAGCTTGATCTCCTGATCGAGCTGGGCAAACTACCCCCGATCGAGGTGCTTCTCCCGCCGCCGGGCACGGTCGCCCCGGCCCGTGCCGACAGCAGCGCTGACACCCGCGTACTGGATCGGGTGCGTGCCTTGCTCGCCAAGGCCGAATCGACCGATTTTCCGGCCGAGGCCGAGGCTTACTCGGCCAAGGCGCAGGAGCTGATCGCGCGGCACAGCATCGAGGAGGCGCTCACCGCGCGTGACCGCGTCGAGGTGGTGCCTTACGCCAAGCGGATCGGCGTCGATCACCCGTACGAGAGCGAGAAGGCGGGCCTGCTCGACGCCGTAGCGCGCGCCAATCACTGCCGCACGGTGTGGTCGCCCGAGTTCGGCTTTTCGACGGTGTTCGGGTTCGACGCCGACATCGACGCGGTCGAGTTGGTCTACACGTCGCTGCTGGTGCAGGCCAACCGGGCGATGGTGCGCGACGAGCCGGCCAAGGGGAAGGCGCGGATCAAGGCGTTCCGGCGCAGCTTCCTGGTCGCCTATTCGGTGCGCATCGGCGAGCGCCTCGCGCAGGCGACCCGGGCCGAAATCGAGCAGCACATGGACCTTCTGCCGGTGCTGCGCAACCGTGACCTGCAGGTACGCGAGGCGATGGATCGCGTCTTCCCGCACACCGTCCGGGCCCGCGGCCGCCGGATCGACAGCCTCGAGGGGTGGGAGTCGGGGCGGGCCGCCGCCGACGAGGCCGAAATCCGTTGACACGTGCGGCAGGATGAGGGCATGCATCCGGCTTGACGCTGAACCCGACATCTGTACGCCGTCCGGGCCTGCCAGGAGGGCGTGCTCCTCTACCCGGTCTACGCGCTCCTGTTCGCCGACGCCGGGCTGTCCACCGGCGCGATCTCGTCGCTGTTCGCGATCTGGTCGATCGTGTCGTTCCTGGCCGAGGTGCCCTCGGGCGCGCTGGCCGACCGCTGGTCCCAGCGCGGCCTCTTCGCGGTCGGCGCCGGGGTCACCGCGTCCGGCTATGCACTGTGGATCCTCTGGCCGGCCTATCCGGGCTTCGCGCTCGGCTTCGTCCTCTGGGGCATCGGTGGCGCCTGCGCGTCCGGCACACTCGAGGCCCTGGTCTACGACCATCTGGGCTCACCCGACTACGCCCGGGTGATGGGCCGCGCCGGCACCGCCGGCATTCTCGCCATGCTCGCCGCGACGCTGCTGGCCGCGCCGGTCTATGCCGTCGGCGGCTACCGCCTGGTGGGCATCGCCAGCGTCGCGACGGTCACCCTGGGCGGGCTGCTCGCGCTTCGCCTGCCTCCGGCCGTTTCCGGTACGCCGGAAGCAGTCCCCGAACCCTCCGAGCCGTTGGGTGACGCCGGAGTTGTCACTGACAGCGGTCCGAGCACGTACGCCGCTACCCTCCGCGAAGGCCTGCGCGCGTCGGTGCGTAACCGCCGCGTCGTCTGGGCGGTGGTCATCGCCGCGCTGGTTCCCGGGTTCACCGCACTCGACGAATACCTGCCGCTGCTGTCGCGCGAGAAGGGTGCCGCGACCACGGTCGTACCCCTGCTTTATGCCCTGACCGCCCTCGCGATGGCCGCCGGAAGCGCCGTCGCCGGCCGTTTCCCCGACCTGGCCCCGCGCCGCCTGGCGGCGCTCCTCGCCCTCGCGGCCGCGCTGGTCGCGGCCGGTGCCCTCACCCGCTCCCTGCTCGGCATGGCTGCCGTCTCGGCCGCGTTCGGCCTCCTCCAGTTCGCCCTGATCCTCACCGAGACCCGCCTGCAGGAGGCGATCACCGGCCGAGCCCGCACCACCGTCCTGTCGATCAGCGGTTTCCTCAGCGAGGTGTTCGCGGTCGCCCTCTACGGCCTGTTCGCGCTGGACGCTCCGCTCCCGGCGCTGTTCGCGCTCAGCGCCCTTCCGCTGGCCGCGACCGCCCTCGCCACCGCTCGCCACCTCTGACCCGGGGCGGCCGTGCGGCGTCGCCTCGATGCGCCCGCCGCGCGTCCGAGAACCGGCGGAAAGCACCCGAAAATATGATGTGCGTCGATGTCGGGGGCCGCTAGCGTCACGCGGTCGGATTTCAGCAACGGGGAGTCAAAGTGCAGGAAAAGCTTCAGACGCGCGCCTTCGAGCAGGTCGCGGGCATGCTTCAGCCGGGCGAACAGCCTCTCGTGGGTGCGCGGGCGCTGGTCGGCAAGTTCGACTCGAGCCGGTTCGGGGCGGTCGTCAAGCAGGCCGTGCTCGTCGAGGCCGGTGGGGCGCTCGGCGCGGCGATCGCGTCGGGCAGCAGCAAGCAGTTCTTCGTCCTCACCACGCACCGCATGATCTTCATGTCGCAGACCTTCATGGGCGGCCCGGGCAAGCGGATCATCGGCGAGGTCCCGCGGGCCGCGATCGGCGTGGCCGAAATCAAAATGGGGACGGTGAGCCTGGTGCGCCTCGCGTTCGGCCCGAACGGGGACGGGGTGGCGCTCACCTTCCCGCGCATCGACAAGAAGAACGCCCAGCAGCTGGCCGACGCGCTCCAGCAGCAGTCGCCGGTCGCCTGACCAGGCGGGTTGTTCGAGGACGGCGAGGGCGGTCCGCGCGCCGTCCTCGACCCGTGGCTCCCGGGAGGTGTGCGTTCAGCCGCCAGTCGGCACGACGTGGGAGCTGGTTGAGCGGGCCGGGCAGGTCGCTGGGCGGGGACCTGGGAGCCATGCCCGGTGGGGCCGCCTGCGCCTCTGTGCACAACCGTGCCTGCCCCACCGGCGCCCATCAGCGCCTCGAACTCGCCGTGGGTGGCCAACCTCACCCCGTGCCCGGCCTGCCGCGCCGAGAAACGTCTCCTCGCGAGCGTGGTTACGCGCACCCCGATAGCGAATCGATTGGGCCGCCGAATGCCCTTCCGGGAAATCCGCGATAAGTGTCGTATTTGTCGTCGGAATTATTTCGGGTAGCCGACCGTCATACCCGCATATGCCTGGTGAATGCGGGCTTCCGTACGGAAATGCAGCCTCGCAGTCGTGCATGAACACCAGCGGCCACAGTCGTATATCGAGGCCAGAGGATTAATGCCGGATTCCGGGATATGCCGGAAATTGCAAGCCGCCGGTGTTGAACTTTGCGGGTCGAAGACCTCCTCGAAAGGATTGTGATGAAAAGCGGAATCAGGAGTCTTGGCCGCGCAGGAATGGGCCTGGCGGCCGGGGCGGCGATGGTCGCCGGACCGGGAACGGCAGCGTTCGCGGCCGACGGGCCCGGAACGCGTCCAACCGTAATCTGCGACTCGATGAAGGAGTCGTTCGCACCGACCGGCTGCGGCGGCCCACAGACCTCCGGCGACTTCTCCGGCCTCTTGATCATGTTGTTCCACGGCAACCTGAGCTGGCCCCTGCTGGGTGGCATGGGCGGAGCGATGGGCGGCATGGGCAGCCAGCTCGGCGGACCCCTGGGTGGCATGGGCGGACCGCTGGGTGGGATGGGCGGCCAGCCGGGCGGACCCCAGGGCGGCATGGGCGGACCTCAGGGAGGCCAGCCGGGTGGTCCATCGGGCAACGCTGGTGGTCCGGCGGACAACGCGGGCGGTGCCACGGGCAACGCGGGCGGTCCGACGGGCAACGCTGGTGGTCCGGCCGACAACGCGGGCGGTGCCACGGGCAACGCGGGCGGTCCATCGGGCAACGCGGGCGGTCCGACGGGCAACGCGGGCGGTCCGACGGGCAACGCGGGCGGTCCGACGGGCAACGCGGGCGGTCCGACGGACAATGCGGGCGGTCCGACGGACAATGCGGGCGGTGCCACGGGCAACGCGGGCGGTCCCGTCGGTAACCCCAGCGGCCCGACGGGCAACCCGGGGGATCAGGTGAGCGGCGGCCAATCGCCGGCCGCCAACCCGACAGCTCAGCCCGCGACGACCGCAGGCGGCACGCCGGCCACCGAGCCGACGGCCACACCGACCACCGAGCCCACCGCGACCGCGACGCCGGAGCCGACCGCTACCGCGACACCGGAGCCGACCGCGACGCCCGAGCCGACCTCGACCGCCACGACCGAACCCACCACCACGGCCGGCGGTGCGCCGGCGGCGACGACCGAGCCGGCCGCCCCGCAGACCACCGAGCCGGGGGCCGCCACGACGCCGGGCGCCGAGACAACGGTCGGCGGGGCACCCGCGGGCGAGCCGACGGCTGCCCCGACGGCTGAGCCGACCACCGAGCCGGCGACCGCCACGACGCCGGGCGCGGAGACATCGGCTGGCGGCGCACCCGCGACCGAGCCGACAGCCGCCACGACGCCGGGAGCCGAGACTACGGCTGGCGGCGCACCCGCGACCGAGCCGGCCACCGAGCCGACAGCCGCCACGACGCCGGGGGCCGACACTACGGCTGGCGGCGCATCCGCGACCGAGCCGGCCAGCGAGCCGGCAGCCGCCACGACGCCGGGCACGGAGACGACGGCCGGCGGCGCACCGGCGGCCGAGGAGCCTTCCGCCGGCCCGGCCGAGACCTCGCCGGCCACGCCCGCGAGCGGCAGCGCGCCCGAGACGGACGCCGGCGTGTCGGTCCCGTTCGAGCCGGCTTCCGCCCCCGCCACGACTGTGGTCTCCGGCATCGTCGCCACCGGAATCCAGGTTCCGCTCGGCATGTAGTCACCCACATGCCGCACCGCCGCTGATGGAGCCGCCCACGGACGGGCGGCTCGGCCGGGCCGCGGAAAGGCAGAGCGCGGGAGAGCGATCCGCCCTCACCCGCCGGAATTCTCCATCTCAGCCCCGTGCGGCACAGCCTCGTCATCACGGCTGTCCAGCCACCCGTAGGGCAACGAAACCTTGCCCGGCGCGTTGATCCGGCCGCGGGGCTGCCCCAGCGACTCGACCGGGAACGGCAATGAGACGTCGAGCTTGCCGAGCAGATCGTCTAGTTCGGCCAGGGACGAGATCATCGCCAGGGAGCGGCGCAGGTCGCCGCCGACCGGGAAGCCCTTCAGGTACCACGCCACGTGCTTGCGGAAGTCGGCGCAGCCGTGGCGTTCGTCCTCCAGCGCGTCGACCAGCAGCGCGGCGTGCCGGGCCATGATTTTGGCGACTTCGCCCAGGGTGGGCAGCACCGGCTGGTAGGAGGCACCCTGCGTGAACGCCGCCTCCAGGTCGGCGAAGAGCCACGGCCGCCCCAGGCAGCCTCGCCCGACGACGACGCCGTCGACTCCGGTGTGCGAAACCATGCGGAGCGCGTCGGAGCCTTCCCAGATGTCACCGTTGCCGAGCACCGGCACGTCGAGGGCCTGTTTCAGGGTGGCGATCGCGTCCCAGTCGGCCTTGCCGGAGTAGCGCTGTTCGGCGGTGCGGGCGTGCAGCGCGACCGCCGCCACCCCGGCTTCCTGGGCGATCAGGCCGGCCTCGACGTACGTCAGGTGGTCGTCGTCGATGCCTTTGCGCATCTTGATCGTCAGCGGGATGCCGAACTCGGCCGCGGCGGCCGCGGCCTGGGAGACGATGCGGCCGAAGAGGCGGCGGCGCCAGGGCAGGGCGGAGCCGCCGCCGCGGCGGGTCACTTTCGGTACGGGGCAGCCGAAGTTGAGATCGACGTGGTCGGCCAGCCCTTCCGAGCCGACCATGCGTACGGCCGCCGCCGTCACGTCCGGGTCGACGCCGTACAGCTGGAGGCTGCGGAAACCCTCGTCCGCGGCGAAGGCGATCATCTTGAGCGTCTTGGGGATCCGTTCGACCAGCGCCCGCGTCGTGATCATCTCGCAGACGTAGACGCCGCCGCCCTGTTCCCGGCACAGTCGCCGGAACGCCACGTTGGTGATGCCGGCCATGGGGGCCAGCACGACGGGCGGGTTCACGGCGTGCTCGCCGAGCTTGAGCGAAGGGGTCACAACAGAAAAGGATGCCACGGAGCCGGGCCGGCCCGGAAAGGCCGGCCCGACGAATCAGACATCCATGTCGTTCTCGACCCGGCGCAGGTGGTGGCGGGCCATCGCCAGGTTGGCGCGGTCCTTTCGCAGCGCCAGGTACAGGAACAGGCCCTTGCCGGCGCGGCTGGTGAGCGGCCGGATCAGGTGGTATTGCGTGTCGAGGGTGATGAGGATGTCCTCGATCTTCTCGGAGATGTTGAGCATCTCCATCGCACGCAGCTTGGCCCGCACGACGTCGGTGTTGCCGGCGGCCGCGACCGTCAGGTCGAGTTCCTTGCCGCCTCCGATCGTGCCCAGCGCCATGCCGCTGGTGTGGTCGACGAGGGCGACACCGATGGCGCCGTCGATCTCCATGATTTCCTTGAGCGCGGTGTCCATGTCAGCCATGGATGAGTTCCTCCGTTATGCGGTGGGATGGCGGTCCGCCGATCAGTGGCGGTACCGGTGGGACCTCAACCCGCCGCCTGGTGGCGGCGGACGTTGTTGGACAGGGTGGCCATCGGGGTGCGCCGGGCCAGCGGCGTCGGAGGCCCGGCCTGGGTGGGAATCCCGGGCCGGAGCTGCGGTTGGGGCGCTTCCAGCGCCAAGATCTTTACAAGACGCCGTACGCAACGACGCGCCTCCAGATGCACCATGGCCAGGTTGGCGTCGCCCGAGGTGACGAGGGTGAGCAGGGCGTTCGGGCCCGCGGTGTACGTGGTGATGTAGCCGCGGTCGCACTCCACCACCGCCTCGCGCAGGTCCCCGTGGTTAACCGCGTGTGCAAACCGGCGGGCCAGCGCGAAATGTGCGGCGGCGAGGGCGGCCAGGCTGTCCGGCTCGATGTCGTGGGCGTCGTGCGCGACCACCAGCCCGTCGGTGGTGGCGAGCACGCTGCCGGACAGTTCGGGCATCCGCCCGCGGAGGCGGTCGAGTTCCTCGAGCACCGCCGGATCCACCGTCATCCTCGGTCACTCCTTAACAGGCTGGTTCCAGGGGGTGCGCGCGTCACCGCAGGGCCCGTAATGCGGTGCGGATGCGCTTCAGCAGGACTTCGTCGGTGCCGGGATGGACCGGCGGCGGCTCGCCCGCCAGTTCTTTGGGCAGCTTGGCGCCCGGTTTCCGGCGGGCCAGCCGCGGCGGCCGGTAGGCGCCCGGGTTGGCGCCGCCGTCGACGGCAGGCTCCGGGGTCGAAGGAGCCGGCGGTGCCGAGCCCGAATGAGCCGGCGGTCCCGCCATCGAATGAGCCGGCATCGCCGAGGCCGAAGGAACCGGGGGCCCCGGCATCGGAGGCGCCGACGGTGCCGGAGATGGCGAAGCCGCAGGGGCCGGAGGCGCCGAGACCACGGGGGCCGGAGGCGCCGAGACCACGGGGGCCGGAGGCGCCGGGACCACGGGGGCCGGAGGCGCCGGGACCACGGGGGCCGGAGGCGCCGAGATCACCGGAGCCACCACCGGTGCTCGTCCGCTGGTCATCGGCGCCGGCGGGTCGTCCATCCGTATCGGCGGCCGCTTCACGTCGGCCGCCGTGCCGCCGGCCCGGGGGAGACGGACGAACTCCGGCGCGTCCGCGCGTACCTCCGGAAGCTCGAGCAACCCCTGCGCCGCCAGGCGGCGCAGCTCCTGGACCGTCGCGAAGCCGGCCCGTCCGAGAAGTTGGGCCAGGTCGGCCGGGGTCCGCTGGCCGTCGGCGGCGACCAGCAGCTCCCACTGTGGAGCCGTCAGCCAGACCCGCTCCCAGGGCGGCCGGGGCACCGGGTTGACCGGGGCGGTGTCCACCCGCCGATCCGGGAAGATCTCGTCGAGCAGTTTCACCCGGCGCCGGCTCTGGAGGATCACCGCGGCCGGGTCGATGTGGACGATCGGTCCCAGCCAGTGCGCCGCCCCCTCGAGGAACTCCATCGGAGCCGGCAGCAGGGACGGCGCGAGAACGAAGTACGCGGCGTCGTAGATCGCCCCGAGTACGCACAGCTCCAGCTCCCCCTGGGTGAGATGACCTTGTTCGATGAGCAGCCGGCCGACCCGGGCGGTCGAGGTGCCCAGGTCGAGCGCGTTCTGCCAGGTGCGGGCGGCCAACCGGCCGGATGACGTGAGCAGTTCCCCGACGCCCGGCGCGGCCGGTGATTCGGCGTGCACGACCCGGCCCTCGACCAGGTAGACCGTGCCGCCCGGATGGCCGCCGACGACCAGTGCGCCCGTCCACCCCTCGCCGGCCGCCTGCCGGAGCAGGGTGACCGGCGCGTTCGAGGACGACACGGTTCCTCCGTCCGGGTGGGTCATCGGGCGACGAGTTCGGCGGCGAGTGTCTGCATCCGGCGCCGGGCCACCGCGAGGTTGCCCTGCTGCCGGTCCAGCCACAGATAGAGCACCAGTCGGCTGTCGAATTCGGTGTGGACGATCCGCAGAAGGTGGTAGCCCCCGGCGGTGGTGATGATGAGGTCCTCCAGCAGGTCGTGCGGCATGGCCGAGACGAACAGCGACCGGCTGGTCGCGGCCTGCACCACGTCGGCCGTGCCCGCTGCTGCGGCCTCGTGATCGGAGTTCGGTGCGGCTCCCGTCGTGGCGACCGGGAAGCCGGTGGTGTAGTCGACGATGCTGGCGCCGACCGCGCCAGGTATCGCCATGGCCTCCTGCAAGCAATGATCGACGCCGGGCACGTTTCTCCCTCAGCGCGGTTGTCCCCGTGGCGGCGGCGCCGACGCGCCGTCACCGCTGGCCATCCTGAGGTGCCGTGCGACCGGACGGTCGCACCCGGTGTGCGTCATCGTCGGCGGGGTTCATCTGAGTGCCGGCTTGCGCTTTTCGGGTACGCCGCGGAGCCGTTGAGCCGTCGCATGGCCGAGGCCCCCGAGTTCGACCCGCGTGATGTCACCGAGCCAGTGCCGCTCGCCGGGCACGAAGCGCACCGGCCCTTCGGTCTCGGCCTGCAGCAGCTCCCCGGTGGCGTCGGCGATCGTCGACACCACGCGCCGGGCCAGCTCGTTCTCGCCGATCAGCCCGTCGCGCACCAGAACCCGGCCGACCCGGTGGGCGCCGCGGCCCTCGGCGACGGCGGCCGCCCAGTCCCGGGCCGACACCCGTCCGCTGGCCACCAGGCGGTCGCCGAGGCCGGGGCAGGCGGGGGTTTCGGCGTACGCGATCCTCCCGGCCGCCAGATAGAGCACGCCGCCCGGGTGTCCGCCGACGTGCAGTGCGCCGGTCCGGCCGGTCTCGCCCAGTTCGGTGAGTCGACGTCGGAGGGTCGCGGTCGCAGATGAGCCTGGTATCACATCGGTCATCCTCAGTCCGCGCGGCGCGGGGTGTGTCGCACGGCCGGTGCGGTCCCCCTCCGGCGGGGCGGCGGAATCACCCCGGGCGCGTAACATGATCGCCACTTTTCGATGACTTTGCGGTGACGCGCAGGAGGCCCGATGCCGAGCAGCTGGGAGCAGATCGTGGTGGACGCCGAGGACCCGGCGCGGCTCGCCCGGTGGTGGGCCGAGGCGCTGGGGTACGTGATCGTGCACGACTCGCCCGACGAGGTGGAGATCCGCCGCGACCGCGACCGCACGCCCGCCCTGCTGTTCATACCGGTGCCCGGCGCCAAGACGGTGAAGAACCGGCTCCACATCGACCTGCGGCCGGACGATCAGGAGTCCGAGGTGGAGCGGCTGGTCGACATGGGAGCCCGCCCGGTCGACATCGGCCAGGGTGACGTGACCTGGGTCGTGCTGGCCGACCCGGAGGGCAACGAGTTCTGCGTGCTGGCCTCGAAAAAGGGCTAGTAGCGGAACTCGCCGATCAGGGTGCGGATCTCGCCGGCCGCGCTGCTGACCCGCTCGGCGGACTGCCGGGTGGTGTTCGCACCCTCGGCGGTCTGCTCGGTCGAGGCGGTGATGTGCGACAGCGTGCCGCTGATCTCGCCGGCCGCCGACGAGACCTCGGCGACGTTGCGTGACATCAAGTCGGTCGTCGCGGACTGCTCCTCGACGGCGGCCGCGATCGTCCGCTGCCCGTCGTCGATCGCCGTGATGATGTCGGTGATCCGGGCGATCGCGTCCGCGGTGCCGGCCGTCATCTCCTGGATCGCCGAGATCTTCGCGGTGATGTCGCTGGTCGCCTGCGCGGTCTCCTGAGCCAGGTCCTTCACCTCGGTGGCGACCACCGCGAATCCCTTGCCCATCTCGCCGGCCCGGGCGGCCTCGATCGTCGCGTTCAGGGCGAGCAGGTTGGTCTGCTCGGCGATGTTGGTGATCAGCTGGACGATGGCGCCGACCTCCCGGCTCGCCTCGCTCAGCCGGCCCACTGCCTCGGCGGTTTCGGCCGCACTCTGGTTGGCCGCGTTGGTCGTGGTCGCGGCCGAGGTCGTCTGCCGGGCGATCTCCCGGATCGAGCCGGCCAGTTGCCCGGTCGCGACCGACATGTCCTGCACGGTCGCCGACACGTTGCGGGCCGAGGCGTCGGCGGTCCGGGCCTGGGACGACGTCTGCTCGGCCGAGTCGTCGAGCCGGCCCGCGAGCGTACGCAGGTCGCCGCTCGCCTCGGTGAGCGTGCCTACCCGGGCGGCCGTGGCGGCCACCGTCGTGCGGATGGAACCGAGCGCGTCGTTGAGGGCCTGGGCCATCGCGCCCAGTTCGTCGCGCCGAGTGACCGGCACCTCGGCGGTGAGGTCTCGGCGGGCGGCCGCGCGCAGCCCGGCCAGCATCTGCTGCAGCGGCCGGCGGATCGCCTGCAGTGTGCGCAATCCGACCAGGGCGGTGATCAGCGCACCTAGCACACCGGCCAGCAGGATGATCCAATCACTGGTGTGCGAGGTTTGGGTGCCGCGGGCGCTCGCTGCTTCCACCGCGGCCATCATCGCGTCGTCCAGCTGGGACAGGTCGGTCTCCAGCTGGTGATAGAGAGCGAGATAGGCCGCCAGTCCTGCGGGGGCGGGTTTTTCCGCCAGCTCGGTCGCCGACCGGACGTAGTCCACCAGCGGCGGCCGGATCCGGGTGTAGTCGTCCTGCAGGCTCGCCGGCGCCTCGACGGCCGCCGCGTCGTAGTTGTCCAGCAGCTCCGACCCGTGGTCGGTGACCTCGGCGACCGGGGCCTTCGCATAGAGCGCCGACATCACGTCGGCGCGCAGGGCGTCGTGCATCATGTCGGCGTTCCATTGGTGCGACATGCCGTCGCTGATCCGCGCGATGTCCCGGTTCGAGGCCGCCTGGCGCGACGAGCTGTAGACCGCGAACGTGACTACCAGAACGACCGCCACCAGGCCGGCTACGACCATGGCAACAAGGCGGCCGACAATCGTCAGACCGCTCTTTACCGACAAATCGGACTCCACGGCTTCCTCATCGGCACCAACGACGTCCCGCTTAGGCTGAATCCATGACGGCGTCCGACGCCCGGCGGTGGGTCACCGAAGCGGCCAAGGACAGCGGCTACGGACGCACGCCGTACCAGCGCGACCGGGCCCGCGTGCTGCATTCGGCCGGCTTCCGCCGGCTGGCATCCAAGACCCAGGTGCACACGGCCGGGTCCGACGATTTCCTGCGTACGCGGCTGACCCACTCGCTGGAAGTCGCGCAGATCTCCCGCGAGATGGGCGCCCGCCTCGGCTGCGACCCCGACGTCGTCGACGTGGCCGGTCTCGCCCACGACCTCGGCCACCCGCCGTTCGGCCACAACGGCGAGGCGGCCCTGCACGTGGTCGCCGAACCGTGCGGCGGCTTCGAAGGCAACGCACAGACCCTGCGGGTGCTCACCCGGCTCGAGGCCAAGGTGCCGGGGGCCGGCCTCAACCTCACCCGCGCCTCCCTGGACGCCACCTGCAAATACCCGTGGCCGCGGCAGCCCGGGCGGCGCAAGTTCGGGGTCTACTCCGACGACCTCGAGGTGTTCGAGTGGATCCACCCGGCCGGCCTCGGTGAACGGCGCTGCCTGGAAGCCCAGGTGATGGACTGGGCCGACGACGTGGCGTACTCGGTGCACGACGTCGAGGACGGCGTGCACGGGGCCTACATCTCGTTGCGTCCCCTGCTCGACGATCCGATCGAGCGGGCCGCGCTCTGTGCCGATGTCGCCGCCAGCTACTCGGACCAGTCCGCGGACGACCTCGTCGTTTCCCTGGAGGGCCTGCTGGCCGACCCGATCGTGACGGCCGTCGCAGACTACGACGGCACGTTCGGCTCCCAGGTCGCCCTCAAACGGATGACCAGCGTGCTGACCGGCCGTTTCGTGGCCTCGGCGGTCGGGGCCACCCAGAGCCACTACGGCACCGACTCGGTGCGGCGCTACCAGGCCGACCTCATCGTCCCCCGCACGGTCCGTGATCAGTGCGCGCTGCTCAAGGGCATGGCGTTGCGCTACGTCATGCGGTCCCGGGCGGCCGAGGACTGGTACGCGAAGCAGCGGACGATCCTGGCTGAGCTCGTCGACGTCTTACCGCGTACGCCGGAAGCTCTTGACCCGGTCTTCCGGCCTTTGTTCGAAGCCGCCCAGAGTGATGCCGCGGCACTACGCGTGGTGATCGACCAGGTCGCGTCGCTCACCGACCACGCCGCCGTGGCCTGGCACCGGACCCTGGTGGCGGCGCCGGGCTGACGCGAGGCAAGATGTCTGCCGTGGCCAGGGTCAAGGACGAGGACATCGCGCTGGTCCGGGACCGGACCACCATCGCCGACATCATCGGCGAATCCGTCACCCTGCGCCCAGCCGGCGGTGGCAACCTGAAGGGCCTCTGCCCCTTCCACGACGAGAAGACGCCGTCCTTCAACGTTTCCCCAGCTCGCAACGTGTACTACTGCCTGGCCGGCGAGACGAGGGTGATCACAGACCAGGGCATCCGCGAGATCCGGGAGCTGGCCGGGGGTCACCATCGGGTGATCACCACGCACGGCCGCTTCGTCGAAGCACCGTTCTTTTCCTTCGGCGAGCAGCCGCTGCTCCACGTGCGGCTCACCCGCAACGGCATCAGGAAGACCATCCGGGCGACCCCAGAGCACCGGTGGTTCGTGCGCACCCGTGGCGGCGGTCGTCCGGAACGACGGGCCGAGCGCACGACTTCCCAGCTCAAGGTCGGCGATCGCCTGGCATACGCCTTCCCGCGGGCTCTGAAGACCCGTGACTGCGGCCATTCCCTGGCGCCCTCGCCGTTCGGCGTGGCTCGGGGGATCGTCTTCGGCGACGGCACATTGCTCAACAAGGGCAGCATCGCCGTCCTCTACGGGGACAAAGATCGTGACCTGCTGAAGTGGTTCCCGCTCAGCGACACCTATTCGTCGCCGGGCAAGATCGTCGTCACCGACCTCCCGGCCTACTTCAAGACCGACCTGCCACCGCTCACCGAGTCCCTGACTTATCTTTTCGGGTGGCTGGCGGGCTATTTCGCGGCCGATGGCGACGTGGCGGCCGACGGCTGTATTTCGCTGAATTCGGCCCACCGCGAGCATCTGGAGTACGTCCGCGACCTGTGCACCCGGATCGGCGTCGGCACCTACAGCATCCGCGAGTACATCCGCACCGGGTTCGCAGACCTGCAACGGTCGAACGGTGAGATCGGCTGCACCGGCCCGATGTACCGCCTCACCCTGATGGGTGAGGACCTCCCCGAGGACTTTTTCCTGATCGCCGCCCATCGCGAGCGCTTCCTCCGGGCCCGCAAGAAGTACGAGCGACGCGGCTGGGTCGTCGAGGCGATCGAGGATCATGGCGAGGTCGAAGAGGTCTTCTGCCCCGTGGTCGAGGGCACGCACTCCTTCGTTCTCGAGGACAACATCCTCACCGGCAACTGCCATGGTTGCGGGGCCGGTGGGGACGCGATCAAGTTCCTGATGGATGCGGAGCATCTGTCGTTCGTCGAGTCGCTGGAGCGGCTCGCCTCGCGGGCCGGCCTGCAGCTGCGCTACGAGACCGACAACTCGGCGCCGGCCGGGCCGCGGCCCCCGAGCGGGCAGCGGCAGCGGCTGCTCGCCGCGCACGTCGACGCCGCCGACTTCTACCGTGAACAGCTGGGGACGCCCGGCGCGCGCAAGGCGCGTGAGTTCCTCGCGCAGCGCGGCTTCGGCCGCGACGCCGCCGAGCGGTACGGGTGCGGCTTCGCGCCCGACTCGTGGGACGCGCTCGCCAAGCATCTGCGGCAGAAGGGATATACGGCCGAGGAGCTCAACTCGGCCGGGCTCACCAAGCCGGCGCGGTCCGGGTCGCTGATCGACCGGTTCCGGCGGCGGCTGCTGTGGCCGATCAAGGACCTGGGCGGCGAGGTGATCGGGTTCGGGGCGCGGAAGCTGTTCGACGACGACGACGGCCCGAAATACCTGAACACGCCGGAGTCGCCGCTCTACAAGAAGTCCCACGTGCTCTACGGCGTCGACCAGGCCAAACGGGAGATCGCCAAGCGCGGCCGGGCGGTGATCGTCGAGGGCTACACCGACGTGATGGCCTGTCACGAGGCGGGCGAGCCGACCGCGGTCGCGACGTGCGGGACGGCGTTCGGGATCGATCACATCGGGGTGCTGCGGCGCCTGCTGATGGATTCCGACAGCTTCACCGGCGAGATCATCTACACGTTCGACGGGGACGCGGCCGGGCAGAAGGCGGCGCTGCGCGCCTTCGAGGAGGACCAGCGGTTCGTCGGGCGGACCTTCATCGCGGTCAGTCCGGACAACATGGATCCGTGCGAGTTGCGCCTGGCGCGCGGCGATCTGGCCGTACGCGACATGATCGCCGGCCGGGAGCCGCTCGTCGACTTCGCGCTGCGACACACGATCGCCCGCTTCGACCTCGACACCGTGGAGGGCCGGGTCGACGCGATGCGCAAGGCCGCCCCGCTGGTGGCGAAGATCAAGGACCGGGAGAAGCGGCCGGAGTACGCCCGGAAGCTGGCCGCTGATCTCGGGATGGATCTGGAACCCGTACAACGTGCGGTGAATGCCGCGGCCCGCGGCGCCGATGCTTCTCCCGCGGCGGCGCGCAAGGCGGCGGAGTCGCCGCAGCGTCTGGTCGAGCGTGAGTCGGTGAAGCTGGCCCTGCAGGAGCCGGTGATGGCCGGCCCGATGTTCGACACGGTCGGCCCGGAAAACTACGCCGACCCGGTCTATCAGGCCATCCGCGTGGCGATCGAGGCGGCCGGGGGAGCGTCGTCGGCGTCGACCGGTGGGGTGGTCTGGATCGAGAAGGTCCGTGACCTCTGTGACGACCTGGGCGCCAAGGCCTCGATCCCGGAGCTGGCGATCGAGCCGCTGCGGGTCGACGGGGTCGTCGATCCGCGCTACGTGCAGGTCACCATGGCCCGGCTCCAGGTCGGCTCGGTCACCACCCGCATCCGTGACCTCAAGTCGAAGATCCAGCGGATCAACCCGGTGGTCCACAAGGATGAATACTTCGCGCTCGCCGGCGATCTGGTGTCGCTGGAGCAGCAGGCGCGCGCCCTCCGCGATCAGGCAGTAGGTGGACTGTGAGCCTCTTTCGACGTCGTCCCAAGCTTCCGGCCGACCGCCGGCCGCCGCTGGAGTCCGACGAGCGCATCCTGACCTGGGCGGTGGTCGGCGACTCGGGGGACACCGTGCTGGTGGCGACCAACCGCGGGCTGTGGCTGCCGGACGGCAAGCGGCTCGGCTGGCACGAGATCCACAAGGCGGCCTGGTCGGGCCGGGAGCTGCGGATCACCCCGGCCGAGGTGGCGCAGACCCGCTCCGGCTACGCGGTGCTGGCCGACGGCCCGGTGGTGTCGTTCCTGCTGCTGGCGCCCGGTGACATGCCCGATCAGGTGCGCGCCCGGGTGACACGCTCGGTGGCTTATACGACCCACCATCCGATGCCGACCGGCGGCGTGCGCATCGTGGGCCGCCGGGTGAGCGGTGAGAACGGCCTGAGCTGGGCCGTCCGCTACGACGCGGGCACCCCGGTCGAGCTGCCGGCCGTGGCCGAGCTGACCGACGAGCTGGTCTCGTCCGCGCAGGCCACGATCGCGCCGCTTGACTGAGGCGATCGCCCGCGGAGCGAAGCGGAGCCGGCAAATATGTCAGACCCGGTGTCTAGGGTCTGAGGCGTGGACTCCCTCATTCGCGCGCGCGGCCTGATCAAGCGGTTCGGCGACTTCACTGCCGTCGCCGGCATCGACGTCGACGTCCAGCGGGGCGAGGCGTTCGGGTTCCTGGGGCCCAACGGGGCCGGCAAGAGCTCGACCATGCGCATGATCGGCTGTGTCTCGCCGCCGACCGAGGGGGTTCTCGAGATCCTCGGGCTCGACCCGCGCCGCGACGGCCCGCGCATCCGGGCCAAGCTCGGCGTCTGCCCGCAGCTCGACAACCTCGACATCGAGCTGAGCGTGCGGGAAAACCTGACGACGTACGCCCGCTTCTTCGGCATCCCGCGCAAGGTGGCCCGCCGCCGGGCCGACGAGCTGCTCCAGTTCGTGCAGCTGAGCGAGCGGGCCGACAGCAAGGTCGAGCCGCTGTCGGGTGGCATGAAGCGCCGGCTGACGATCGCCCGGGCGCTGGTCAACGAGCCCGAGATCGTGCTGCTCGACGAGCCGACCACCGGTCTCGACCCGCAGGCCCGTCATCTGGTCTGGGAGCGGCTGTTCCGGCTCAAGCAGCAGGGCGTCACGCTGGTCCTGACCACGCACTACATGGACGAGGCCGAGCAGTTGTGCGACCGGCTCGTGGTGATGGACGGTGGCAGGATCGTCGCCGAGGGGTCGCCCCGGGAGCTGATCGAGCGCTACTCGACCCGGGAGGTGGTCGAGCTGCGGTTCGCCGGTGACAGCCAGGAGGCGTACGCGGAGAAGCTCCAGTCCCTGGCCGAGCGCCTCGAGGTCCTTCCCGACCGCATCCTGCTCTACGTGCCCGACGGCGACGCCGCGGTGGCTGAGGTGCAGCGGGGCTCGCTGAGCCCGGTCAGCGTGTTCGTACGCCGCAGCAGCCTGGAGGACGTCTTCCTCCACCTGACCGGCCGCACCCTGGTCGATTAAGAAGGGGTGGACCGAGATGACCCCCGGCGTCTACGTGCTCGAATACCACCTGGTCAACTACAAGCGCACCTGGCGGGGCAGCGCGCTGTCCTCGCTGGTCATCCCGCTGCTCACGATGGTCGGCTTCGGCCTCGGGGTGGGCTCCTACGTCGATCAGGGCATCGACGGCGCGTCCTACCTCGACTGGATCGTGCCGGGCCTGATCGCCTCGACCGCGGTGCAGAGCGCGATCGGCGAGGCGACCTGGCCGGTGCTGGGCAACTTCGAGTGGCTGAAGGTCTACTTCGCCCAGGCGGCGGCCCCGCTGCGGGTCGCCGACATCCTCGGCGGCCACCTGGCCTTCATGATTTTCCGGGTGGTGACCAGTGCCGGCGTCTTCCTGGTGATCGCGGCCCTCTTCGGTTCGCTGCACTCGTGGTGGGCGCCGCTGACCCTGATCGCCTCGGTGCTGGCCGCTCTCGCGGTCGCCGCGCCGACGGCCGCCTACAGCGCCACCGTCACCACCGACAGCTATCTGGCCATTCTGCTGCGGTTCGCGGTGCTGCCGATGTCGCTCTTCTCCGGGGTCTTCTTCCCGGTCGAGTCGCTGCCGGTGCTGCTGCGCTGGGTCGCCTGGGTGCTGCCGCTGTCGCACGGCGTCGAGCTGAGCCGCGACGCGACGCTCGGCCGGGCACCCGGCTGGGCCGGGCTGTGGCACGTCGTCTATCTGCTCGCCTGGTGCGCGGCCGGCTGGTGGATCGCTCACCGCCGGTTCCGTCGCCGGCTCGTCGTCTGAGGAGGGCTCGACCGTGGTGACACTTGTTCTGCCGCGACTGGTGGCCTTCGAGGGCACCGGGCGGCGTTCGGCGCGGGTCGCCGAGCGCAACGTGGCCGCGCTGCGCTCGGCGTACTGGATCGTGATGATCTCCGGCTTCGTCGAGCCGGTGCTCTACCTGTTCTCGATCGGCGTCGGGGTGGGTGCGCTGATCGGCGACCTGACGCTGCCGGGCGGCCGGGTGGTCAGCTACGCCGAGTTCGTGGCTCCGGCGATGCTGGCGTCCTCGGCGATGACCGGGGCGCTGTCCGAGACGACGTTCAACTTCTTCGGGAAGATGAAGTTCATGCGGCTCTACGACGGCATCCTCGCCACGCCCGTACGCCCGATCGAGATCGCCCTCGGCGAGCTGAGCTGGGCGATGGTCCGCGGCGCCCTCTACTCCGCCGCCTTCCTGATCATCATGGTGCTGATGCATCTGACCACGGCCCTGCACGCCCTGGCCATGTTCCCGGCGACGATCCTGGTCGGCTTCTCCTTCGGTGCGCTCGGCATGACCGTGTCGACGCTGATCCGCAGCTGGCAGGAGTTCGACCTGATCGCCTCGGCCCAGTTCGCGCTGTTCCTGTTCTCCGGCACGTTCGTCCCGCCGACCTCGTACCCGGCCGCGCTCCGCTGGCTGGTCGAGTTCTCGCCGCTCTACCGCGCGGTCGATCTGATCCGCGCGCTGAGCGCCGGGGCGTTCGGCCGCACCCAGCTGATCGACGTCGCCTACCTGGCGGCTCTCATGGCGGTCGGCCTGGCCATCGCGGGGCGGCGCATGAACACCCTCCTGTGCAAGTAACGGACATCTGGTCCTCGTGGGCACGAATCGCCACGGGTGGGCTACGGAGTGTGGTTAAGGGTGCGACGCGGCGGGCATGAGCAGGTCAGGCCGCTGTCGCGCGGCGGCGGGGAGTGACCCGTGCGGGCGGCGGCCGATGGCATATGACCGACTCCTGCCGCGCTGGAGGCACCCGCGATGAAGCTCCTTGGTCACCGGAAGCACGAATCGGCCGACGCGAAGACGTCGCACGGAGGGGCCGAGGCCTCGGAGCCCCGGCACGGCCACCGCGACGACGAGGACGCCTGGGAGCGCGGTAAGAAGGACTACGACCTCGAGGCGGCCGCCACCACCGAGACCCCGGGTGTGGAGGCGAAGGACATCAACGCGCTGCCGCCCGACGCCGGCCCGGACAAGCCGAGCGAGCTGCGGGCCAAGGGCCTGATGGCGGCGGTCAAGCGGACCTTCAAGCAGTACTCGGTCGACAACCTGGGCGACTGGGCCGCCGCGCTCACCTACTACGGGGTGCTGTCGATCTTCCCGGGCGCGCTGGTGCTGGTGTCGATCGTGGGTCTGCTCGGCCCGAACGGTAAGGGCACGGTTCAGGACACCGTCCGCCAGATCGCCGGTAACAAGCAGATCGAGAACCTGGTCGACACCGTCCTCAGTCAGGTCCAGGGCTCGGGCTCGGCCGGCTTCGCGGCGATCATCGGTGTGGTGCTGGCGTTCTGGTCGGCGTCGGGTTACATCGCGGCGTTCATGCGGGCGTCCAACGCGGTCTATGACGTGCCCGAGGGCCGGCCGATCTGGAAGACGCTGCCGATCCGGGTCGGCGTGACGGCGGTCATCGGCGTGATGCTCATCCTCTCCGCGGTCATCGTCGTGTTCACCGGTTCCCTGGCCGAGGTGGTCGGCAGCAAGCTCGGCATGGGCGGCGTCGCCGTGACCGTGTGGAGCATCGCCAAGTGGCCGGTCCTGATCATCCTGGTCAGCCTGATGTTCGCGATCCTCTACTGGGCCTCCCCGAACGCCAAGACGGGCGGCTTCCGCTGGATCAGCCCGGGCGGCATCTTCGCCGTCGTGCTGTGGCTGATCGCGTCCGGCGCGTTCGCGATCTACCTGGCCAACTTCGCCAACTACAGCAAGACGTACGGGACCCTCGGCGGCGTGATCGCGTTCCTGGTCTGGCTCTGGATCTCGAACATCGCGATCCTGTTCGGCGCCGAGCTCGACGCCGAGCTGGAGCGGGGCCGGGCGATCGCGGCCGGCCACGACCCGAACGACGAGCCGTTCCTCGAGCTCCGGGACGATCGCAAGATCAAGAAGGGCAGCGAGCACGGTCTGAGCGCGGGCTGATACGACCCGTAGATTTCCCGACCGGTGCACCCGCACGAGTGATCGTCGCGTGCGTGTCCGAGTGTGCAATTAGCGCACATCCGCTCTCGCACTCTGAGGCGTGGCGGCTTGCCAGGAAACACTCTTACCGGCTGGTCACCGCTGCCCCAGTCATCCATGGATGCCGATTCGGTGGGCCCTCCTGGATCATGTCCGGGCCGGTCACCGCATCGCACGGACCGTACGCCGCTGATCCCGGTGGCACATGACGCTCGTATTCGTGGGCAAGTGACCCACGGATGGAGGGCGTCATGGCAACCCGTCGGCCCGCGGCGCGCACTTCGAGCACCGGGGCCCACATGGTCCATACTGGATCAGCTAGCACGCGCGAATGCACGTGCAGATGCACCGGTGCCCTTGTCCAGGGAGGACTCTGATGCGGCTGCGACACCCGACCGGCCGCATCGTGCACCTCGGCTACGAGATCACCCCCCGGCCCGCCCGCCGGGTCGCCCAGGTGATCGCCCAGCTCGACACCTATGCCGCGGTCCGCACCATGATCGGTGCCGACTCGCTCGGCGTGAGCCTCTGGCTTCCGCCCGCGCTCGCCGCCGCCCTCGCCACCGGAGCACGGATCCGCACCCGGCTGCGTGCCGAACTCGACGCCCGACGGCTCGAGGTCGTCACGCTGAGCGGACTGTCCTTCGACGAGGAGAACGGCTCACCCTTCGCTGAGGGCGGCGGCGAGCAGCTCTTCTGGGACGAACCGGCCCGGCGCGAATACACGCTCGACCTCGCCCGCGTCCTCGTCGACCTCCTGCCCGACGAAACCGTCCGCGGCGCCGTCAACACCATCGGGCTCGCGCCCAAGGACCACTGGGACGAGGAGACCGCGAAAACCGGCACCGGCATCCTCCGCCGCCTGTCCGGCGGCCTCGCCGACATCGCCTGGCAAACCGGACGCGCGGTCCGGGTCGGATTCCACACCGCCTCCGGGTACGCGCTCGACAGCCCCGAAGAAACCGTGGCCGCGCTCGCCCGCATCGACAAGGACCGCCTCGGCGTGCGCCTCGACCTCGACCACGTCACCCGCACGTGGGACGACCCGGTCGCCGGCCTGGAAACGCTCTTCGACGCCGGGCTCTCGATCATCGAAGTCCGCCTCACCGCGGCCCCCGGCCCCCGGCTCGACGCCTGGCGCGCGGCCCTCGCCATGCTGCTCGGCCCCGACGGTCCCCGCACCGAATATCTGACGCTCGCCCGGCACGTCGACGACCCCTCGGCGGAACAGATCGCGTCGGACCTCGCGTACCTCCGGGCGGAGCTCGCCGCCCTCGGCCTCGCGCCGGAGAACGAACCCTGCGCGGCCCGCTGATTCCGACCCCCGGGCAGGCCGAAGGCCGCCCCCCGGGGGGAAGGGGAACGGCCTTCGGCAAATCCGGCAGAGTTAGACGGTGCTGCCGGACGTGGTGCTGTTCGACGAGCTCAGCGGCTGAGAGTCCGACGACGACGTCTGCAGCTTCTCGCCCAACTTCGTCGACTGCAGCTTGTCCTTGCTCTCGCTGTAGAGCTTCGTGGCCTGCGCCTGAGCAACCCCCGCGGCCTCCTGCACCGTCGGGTTCTCCCAGACCTTCTTCGCGTTCGCCCGGATCTCTTCGTACTTCTCCCGGCCGGCACGGCTGCCCAGGACGAAGCCCGCCGCGAGACCGGTGATGAACATCAGCTTTCCGCGCATGATGGCGGCTCCTTCCGTTCGGTGACGCGCCTGCGTCACTGCGGGTATACCCATCCTTCCCGTCGGATACTCCTGCGGGCCGAGTTTCCCCGGCGACGGCGCGCCCGGGGAACCCCTTCGCGCGGACGCCGGCCCGTCATGTACTCTGTTCCCCGGCACCAGGAAGGGTGGGTGCCAGCACGATCCCGCATAGCTCAATTGGCAGAGCAGCCGGCTGTTAACCGGCAGGTTATAGGTTCGAGTCCTATTGCGGGAGCCAGAGCAGCAGTTCGAAGGCCACCTTGGGTGGCCTTTTCTCGTTCCGGCCCCTAGCCGGCCCTGACGAATGGGCGGCGGGTGGTTACTGCTCGGCCGAGGTGTGCAGCGCCGGGCTGCTGGCTGTGGCCCAGCTGGCCAGCAGGCGTAGCGCGTCGTGGGCCGGGGTGCCCGCTTCGGCGCTGTAGGCGGTCAGGGTCAGTCCCGGGTCGGCGGGCAGCGGCATCGCCTCGAACGCCAGGTCGAGCCGGCCCACGACGGGGTGCTGGAACTGTTTGGCGCCGGTGTGGTGCAGGCGCACGTTGTGGGCCGCCCAGCGGGTGCGGAAGTCGTCGCTGCGGGTGGCGAGCTCGCCGACCAGTTCGCTCAGTGCTTTGTTGTACGGGTCGCGGCCGGCCTCGGTGCGCAGCAGATTGACGGTGGTGTCCGCGGCGCCCTTCCAGTCGGGATAGAAGTCGTCGGCGGCCGGATCGAGGAAGCAGAACCGGGCCAGGTTGACCGGTCGCGGGCCGGAGGCGAAGGCGGGCGAGTAGAGCGCCTCGCCGAGAAGGTTCGCCGCGAGGACGTCGAGCCGGCCGTTGCGGACGAACGCGGGGGCGTCGGTCATGGCGTCGAGCAGGATCCGTATCCCGGGGCGGATCTGCTGCTTCGGCGGGCGCCGCCGGGCCCGCGGGCTCGTGTTGGCGGCGCGGGCCAGGTCGTGCAGGTGGGAGTGCTCCGCCTCGTCGAGTTGCAGGGCGCGGGCAATGGCGTCGAGGACACTGTCGGAGACGCCGGACAGGTTGCCGCGTTCCAGACGGGTGTAGTAGTCGGGGCTGACTCCGGCCAGCATCGCCACCTCGGCCCGGCGCAGCCCGGCGACCCGGCGGGTGCCGCCGAAGTTGGGGAGTCCGGCCTGTTCGGGCGTGATCCGGGCGCGCCGGGAGGCCAGGAACTCGCGTACGTCGCCCTGGGTGTCCATGCCAGCCACGGTACGGTCCGCGGCGGGCGGCAGAGGGGTCCTGTCATTACCTGCCAAGCCGGGCCCCGATCGGGGCAGGTCGGAATGGAACCACGGTGAGTTGGGCATCTCATTGCGAATGGGCAACCTCCGAACATCACAGCCACCGCCGAAGGCCCAGGAGCTGCACGCCTGGGTTCTCAACACCACGGCCGAGTTGAGAATGCTGCGGGCGAACCTGTACGAAGCGCTGACCGGGAACCCGCTGGTGGCCGGCGAGAGCCTGGACGACATCCCCGAACGGGTGGTGCTCGTGGCCACCGAACTCGCCACCAACGGGATCAGGCACGGCCGGCCGCCCACGGTGATCCGGCTGTTGTGTACCGACGACGAGTTCGTTCTCGACGTCGCCGACGACGACCTCGAGAACCTTCCCGAACTGGTGGACGCCCGGCCGGCCGACGGGGGCGGCCGCGGGCTGCTCATCGCCCGGTCGTTCTCGCTGGACGTCGGCTGGTACGCGACCGGGTCCACCAAGCACATCTGGGCGTCGTTCCCGCGTACCGCGCCTGACGGGGTATAGCTAGGCATACCTGAAGAGTCGCCCTGGTGTCATGGTTTGCGCCGCGCGGATTCGCCAAGCTGGTCGCCATGACGAGAACGTGGCGTGCGCTCGCGGCGACCGTGACCACTGCGCTGGCCGCGAGCCTGCTGTGGGTGGTGCTGTCGGTCCCGCTGACGCCGCTGGTCGTGGCCGTGCTGCTGGTGCGCGACCGGCCGACCGACACCCACCTGGTGATCGCGGCGGTGCTCGGGCTGGTCAGCGCGGGCCTGCTCGTGTTTCTGGGTCCGCGGCTCGCGACGGCGGTGGCCGTGGTCGAGCGATGGCGCCTGCGGCTGCCGGCCGCTTCCCCCGATCCCGGCGCGTGGCGTGCGCTGACGTACACCCTGTTGCTGGTCGTCGTCGCGCCGCCGTGGCTCGGCGTGATGGCGCTGGCCGGTGCGCTCGTGGTCTCCACGCCGATCGCGGTCTATCACCGGATCGCCACCGCGAACGCCATCGGCGACGTGGCCGGCCGCCTCGCGCTGGGGCTGGTGCTGGTCCCGGTCGTGCTGGGGCTGGCGTCGGTGTTCGCCTCCGGGCACGCCGCGGTGGCGCGGAGGCTGCTGGGTGCCCTGCCCGACCCGGCTGAGGCCCGGCTGGTCGAGGTGACCCGCTCGCGGGCGCGGATGGCCGACGCGTTCGACGCCGAGCGGATGCGGATCGAGCGTGACCTGCACGACGTCGCCCAGCAGCGGCTGGTCAGCCTCACCATGCAGCTCGGCCTGGCCAAGCTCGACCTGCCGGCCGGATCGCCCGCCGCCGAGGCTCTGACCTCGGCTCTCGAACAGGGCAAGGCCCTGATGGCGGAGCTACGCGATCTCGTACGCGGGATCAGCCCGTTGACCCTGCGGGAGCTCGGCCTGCGGGCCGCGGTCGAGGAGCTGGCGGCCGGCAGCCCGCTGCGGATCACGGTCGACGTGGTCGCCGGCCGATTCGCGCCCGGAGCGGAGACGGTGGCGTTCGCGGCGGTGTCGGAGGCTCTGGCCAACACGGCCAAGCACGCCGCCACCGGCCACGCCGCCGTCGCCGCCCGGCGCTCGGGCGATCTGCTGACCGTCGAGGTCCGCGACGACGGGCCGGGCGGGGCCGACCCGTCGCGGGGCACCGGTCTCACCGGTCTCGCCGACCGGGCGGCGGCCGCCGGGGGCCGGCTGTTGATGTCGAGCCCGCCCGGCGGGCCGACGATCCTGCGGGTGGAGTTGCCGTGCGCGTCGTGATCGCCGAAGACTCGGTCCTGCTCCGCGAGGGGCTGGCCGGCCTGCTGGCCCGGTTCGGCTTCGACGTCGTCGCCGCGGTGGGCGACGCGCCCGCACTGCTCGCCGCCGTCGAGGAGACCATCCCCGACCTGGTCGTCACCGACGTGCGCATGCCGCCCGGCTTCACCGACGAGGGGCTGCGGGCGGCCGTGGCCCTCCGCGCCGCCCACCCGGGCCTCGCGGTGGTGGCGCTGAGTCAGTGGGTGCAGCACAGCTACGCCGGCGAGCTGCTCGCCTCGGGCGACGGCCGGGGGATCGGCTATCTGCTCAAGGACCGGGTGGCCGACGTGGCCGAGTTCGTCGAGAAACTCCGCCGGGTGGCGGACGGCGGCACGGTCGTCGACCCCGAGGTCGTACGCCGCATGATGCTCGCCCGTCGCGACCCACTCGGCCGCCTGTCCCCGCGAGAAAGCGAAGTGCTCGCGCTGCTCGCCGAGGGCCACTCCAACGCGGCGATCGCCCGCACCCTCGACCTGAGCGAAGCCGCCGTGGGCAAGCACATCGGCAACCTACTGGCCAAGTTGCACCTCCCGATCAGCGACGACACCAATCGGCGGGTCCTCGCCGTACTCACCTATCTACGAGGTCAATCATGAAAAGGCTTGCCGCCCTCACGGTCGCTCTCCTGGTCGCGTTCGTTCTCGCCCCGGCCACCCTGGCGGCCAACGGTTCCACCACCGACCTGACCTCCCAGGGTCGCCTCGTTGCCGCCTTCCGGGGCGCGTTCGTCGGGTACTGGGGTTCCGGCGAGCGGGCCTTCGACCCGGCCATGCGGAGCGTGGTCGACTACTGGTTCCGCTACCACGTGGCCAAGGCCGCGCTCGCGGCCGCGCTGCTGGTCGCGCTCCTCGGGCTCGGCGTGGCCATCTGGCGGCGCTTTCTCCGGGCGGGCGGTCTGCGGGCCGCCGCGCTGGCGACCGGTGGCACCGTGGTCACGGGCCTGGCGGTGCTCTCGCTGGCGGCCGTGATGGCCAACATCCACGGCATGGCGGCGCCGTTCGGCTCGCTGCTGCCGATGCTGTTCGGAGACGCCGGCACCCGTTCCGACGCCGGATTGGCCACCACGCTCAGCCAGGTCAGGCAGCAGCTGGCCGACGGGCACCACCCGCCCGCCCTCGAGGCGATCACCAGTGACTACATCAAGTTCCACGCGGTGATGGCGATCGAGGGCGCGATCGTGGTTCCCGTGCTGCTCGCTCTGACCGTCCTGCTGTGGCGCCGGTTCACCCGGGCTTCGTCCCGGCGAACCCGGCGGCTGCTGGCCGCGTACGGCGTTTTCACGCCGCTGCTCGCGCTGACCCTGGCCGTGATCGTGGTCGCCAACGCGACCACGGCCGCCCACCCGCAACCCGGCCTCGAAGGCTTCTTCGCCGGCGGCTGGTGACCTCGGCTGTTCACCATCGAGGGCGTGGTGCGCGGCCGATAGGGCCTCAGGCGCCGACCGTGCCGAGCAGGTGCCGCACGACGCCGGTCATCTCGGTGCGGGTGCGGGACAGGTATTTCCGGGGATCGACCACTTTGGCGTCGTGGTCGAGGAATTCCCGTACGCCGTGGGTGTACGCGATGTTCAGCGCCGTCCCGATGTTGATTTTGCGGATGCCGGCCGCGACCGCGCGGGACAGGTCCTCGTCGGGGACCCCGGAGGAGCCGTGCAGGACCAGCGGCACCGGGACCGCGGCGGCCAGGGCGGCGATCAGGTCGTGGTCGAGGGTGGCGGTGCGGGTGGTCATGGCGTGCGAGCTGCCGACCGCTACGGCCAGGGCGTCCACGCCGGTCTGGGCCACGAACTGCCGGGCCTCGTCCGGGTCGGTGCGTACGCCGGCGGTGTGGGCGCTGGCCGGGGCGTCGGGCTTGCCGCCGACGTAGCCGAGTTCGGCCTCCAGCCACAGGCCGTTGTCGTGCGCCCAGCGGACCGCGGCGGCGGTGTGGGCGACGTTGTCCGGATAGGACTCGTGGGCGGCGTCGAACATGGCCGAGGAGAAGCCCGCGTCCGCGGCCTGGTGCAGCAGGGCCATGTCGGTGACGTGGTCGAGGTGCAGGCCGACGCCGACCGTGGCCGACTCGGCGAGTGCGGCGGCGGCGCGGGTCAGGGGGATCGGGCGGCCGGCGTGGAACTTCACGGCGTTCTCGCTGATCTGGACGATCACCGGGGCGCCGGCCTCCTCGGCGCCGCGGACCACGGCCTCGATGTGCTCCAGCGTGATCACGTTGAACGCCGCGATCGCCGAGTGGCGCTCGCACGCCTCGCGGACCAGTTCGGACGTGGGGATCAGCGGCACGACGCCACCTCGCTGACCGGGTCGGAGAGGGAGATCAGGGGCACGGGGCCACCTCCTGGACGGATGAGGATGCGGCTAGTTCGCGGTACAGGGGTTCGTCGATCTGGCCCGCGACCGGGGCGGCTACGGCGGCGCCGGCCAGGGCCATGGCGTCGGCGAGCACGTCCGGCAGCGGCGACCGGTGGGCCAGGCCCCGGGCGATGCCGGCCGTCAGGGCGTCGCCGGCCCCGGTCGGGTTGCCGGAGACCTGGCGGGGCGGGGTGGCGGTCCAGCCGTGGCGGCCGTCCGAGGCGACCAGGCCGTCGCGGCCGGCGGAGATCACCACGGCGCTGCCGGTGCGCCCGGCCAGGGTCGATGCGGCGGCGAACAGCGAAGCCGGGCCGGCGTCGGGCAGGCCGGCCTCGGCACGGTTCGGGGCCAGGACGGTGGGGCCCGCTTCGGCCGCGGCCAGCATCTGACTTCCGGACGCATCGACCACCGTCGTGATTTTGTGGTGCTTGGCCCGGCGTACGAGAAGGCCGTAGGCATCGCCCGGCGCGCCGGGCGGCACCGAGCCGGACATGACCGCCACCTCGCAGGTTTTGGCCAGTTCGTCGAAGGTCTCGGTGAAGCGGGTCCAGTCGTCGGTGGTCAGCGGGGGGCCGGGCTCGTTGAAGACGGTGGCGTCGGCGTCGTCGACCACCGTGATCGTCTGACGGGTGCCGGCCTCGATCTCGGTGAGCCGGTCGATCACGCCCGAGCCGGCCAGTGCAGCGCGGAGCCACCGGCCGGGGGCGCCGCCGGCGAAACCGCAGAGCGTGACCGGCTCGCCCAGCTGGGCCAGCACCCGGGCCACGTTGACGCCCTTGCCGCCCGGCCGCCGATGCACCGTCGAGACCTGGTGCGAGGCGCCGGGGCGCACCGCATCGACCACATAGGTGACGTCGACCGCCGGGTTGAGGCAGACCGCGAGTATCACAGGGTCACGACGGACCGGGTCAGATGTGTGGGTACGTCGGCGTCGCGCCCGGCGGCGGTGGCCCAGGCGACGGCGTGGCGCTGGATCGCGACGAGTTCGGCCTGCGGGTCGCGGGTGCCCTGGCGTACGGTCGCGCCGGTCGCCTCGATGGCCTCGACCTGCACCGGGGTGAGCTCGGTCAGCGCCCAGACCAGGGTGCCCGGGCCGGCGACGCTGATCGGGCCGTGGCGGTATTCGCCGCTCGCGTAGGCCTCGGCCCACATCCCGACCGACTCGCGGCACTTCAGGGCCGCTTCCTGGGCGAGCGCGGCCGCCCAGCCGGTTCCGAGCACGACCAGTTGGCGCGGGGCCGGGGTGGTCGTCGCCTCGGCCAGCGCCGAGCGGGCCTGACCGGGGAGGTCCGAGGTCTCCAGACCGAGATGTGTGCGCAGCAGCGTGAGCAGGGTGGTCGGGAAACGGGTCTGCACAACGCTTTTCTCGTCGGCGTAGGACAGGTCGACGATGTCGGTCGCGTGGTCGCCGACCGGCGTGCCCAGCTCGCCGAGCACGGCCGTGACCGGGGTGCCGGCGGGCAGCGCCTGGAGGGCCTGCACGACCTCGGTGGTGGTGCCGGAGCGGCTGATCGCGATGACGCGGTCGTAGTCGCGGACGATCGGCGGCAGCTCGGAGGCGATCAGAGCGTCGGTGACGCCGTGACCTGCCTGCTCGCGCAGCCACGCGTAGGCGGCGGCGACATAGTACGAGGTGCCGCAGCCCAGCACGAGCACGCGCTGACCCTTGGCCGGCAGCCCGGTGATCTTCTGAGAAGAGGCCCGCTCCCAGCACTCCGGCTGGCTGCCGATCTCCTGAGCGGTGGTCTGTCCGAGTTTCAAAGAGGTGTCGGTCACGAGACGTCCTTCGAGTCGAGGGTTACTTGACGCTGCCGCTCAGCAGGCCGTTGACGATGAAGCGATTGAGGGCGACCGCGATCACGGCCGGTACCGCCAGAGCGAGCACGCCGGCCGCGTTGAGCAGCCCGAACGGCACCACGTGCCGGCCCTGCAGGGCGGCGATGGCGACGGTGAGCGGCTGGGTCGAGATGTCGCTGGAGAGCACGAGCGGGAACAGGAACTGGGCCCACGCGAACAGGAACGTGATGATCGCGGTCGAGACGATGCCGGGCCAGGCCAGCGGCAGCACGATCCGCCACAGGATCTGCATGCGGCCGGCGCCGTCGACCTGACCGGCCTCCTCGATCGCGATCGGCAGGCTGATCATGTAGCTGTGCAGGATCCAGGTCGCCAGCGGCAGGAAACCCGAGACGTAGACCAGGACGATGCCCGTGTACGTGTTGACCAGCCCGAACACGCTCATGATCCGATAGAGCGGAATCAGCGTCGTGTAGGCCGGGAACGCCATGGTCGCCAGGACGGCATAGAACAGCAGCTGCCGGCCGCGGAATTTCATCCGCGCGAAGGCGTACGCCGCGAGCGTGGCCAGCACGACCGTGATGATCGTGGCAGCGGCGCACTCGATGGAGATGTTGATCGAGGACTGGCGGATGGTGTCCGGGATCTCGCCCGCTCCCGACAGCAGCGCGCGATAGTTGTGCAGCGTCGGCGTCGGCGGCACGTAGTGCGAGGGCTTGGCGCTGATCTGCGAGTCGGTCTGCAGGCTGGTGTTGAGCGTCCAGTACAGCGGCACCAGCGACCACAGGACGATGAACGCGATCCCGATCGTGCGGATCCAGTGACGACGGCTTGTTGGCATCAGAACTCCACCTGCCGGTAGACCAGCTTCACGACCCCGAGCGAGACGATCAGCGTGGCGACGGTGATCAGCAGCGAGAGCGCGTAGCCCTCGCCGAAGTCGAGGTTCTGGAAACTGATGAAGTAGGTCTGCATGGTCAGCGAGGCCCCGGTGTCGGCCGAGCCGTTGAGCACGTACGGCTGGTCGAACACGTTGAGGGTCGCGATGACCGCCTGCACCATGGCGATCGCGATGCCCGGCCGGGCCAGCGGCAGCGTGATCCGCCGCAGCGCCTGCCAGGGCGTGGTGCCGTCGAGCACCGCCGCCTCGTAGAGCTCGCCCGGGATGTTCTGCAGCGAGGCCAGGATCAGCAGCGTGGACAGCGGCGTCATCTGCCAGACCTGCACCAGTTCGATGGCGAAGATGGTGAGGAACCGGTGCTGGCCGAGGAAGACCTGATAGTGGTCGATCAGGTGGAACGAGGTGAGCACGCTGTTGAGCAGGCCGGTGTTGCTGTCCCAGATGCCGGTCCAGACGATGCCCTCGACGACGCCGGGCAGCGCCCACGGGAGGATCAGTACGGCGATCAGGATCGAGCGGCCGCGGAACGGCCGCTGCAGGGTGACCGCCATGATGATCCCGAGCAGCGTCGACAGGATCACGCCGATCAGCACGTACAGGCCGGTGTTGACCAGGCTCGACCGGATCGCGTTGTCGGCGAACAGGTTCCGGAAGTTGTCGAGGCCGTTGAACGTCGTCGGCGGGTTGAGCTCGTCGACCCGGAAGAACGACTGGACGATCGTCACGCCGGCCGGGAACAGCGCCAGCGCCACGATGAACACCGCCAGCGGCGTGACCAGGGCGTACGGGAGAAGGTCGAACCGCCGCCCGCGGCGCCCGGGTTTCCGGGGCGCCGCGGTGCGGGCCGGCCGCACCTCGCTGTGGGTACCGACCATCAGCTCGACAGCTTGTTCGCGGTGCCGGCGATCGCCTTGATGGCGTCGTCGACGCTCATCGAACCGGTCGCCGCGGCGTGCAGGTTGGTGTAGACCGACTTGGAGAACTCCGGGTACCACGAGGGCGCGCCCTGCGGGAACACCGGCTTCGCGCTGTTCTTGAGCAGGTCACCGAGCTGCTGGCCGCCGATCAGCTTGCCCTTCTGGGTCAGCTCGGTCATGCCGGTCAGCCGCGACGGCAGGAAGTAGCCGGGCATCACCTTGTCGGGACCGCTCGCCCCGGCGAAGTCGGCCTGGTTCTGCCCGTTGGTGAACCAGTCGATGAACTTGGCCGCGGCGGCCGGGTACTTCGCCTGGCGCGGGATGCCGATGCCGTCCGGGTTGCTCATGTTGGGGCCGATCCCGCTGACGCCCGGCGTCGGCAGGTATTCGACCTGGTCGACCACGGTCGAGGAGGCCGGCACGCTGTAGAGACTCCCGACGTTGCCCGAGTAGTCGCCGAAGGTGCTGGCCACCTGGCCCTTGGCCATCAGTGTCTGCTGGCCCTGGCTGTCGGCGACGTTGATGTTGCCCGGCGGCACCAGGCCGTTCTTCTTGATCGCGTCGACCATCCACTGGGCGGCCTTGTAACCGGGGGAGTCGGCGGTCGCGAACTGCGGCTTGCCGGAACCGTCGAGGATCGTGCCGCCGAACGCCGCGGTGGTCTGGTACCAGTTCGTCGACAGGCCCTCGGCCGCGGCGAACGGGATGTTGAGCGGGTACTGCACGACGCCCTTGCTCTTGATCTGCTTCAGGTCGTTCGTGTACTCGTCGATCGTGGTCGGCATGGTCGTGATGCCGGCCTTCGTGAACAGCTTCTTGTTCACGGTGGTGACCAGGAACGACGCGTCGTACGGGATGCCGATGACCTTCCCGTCCGAGGTGAACGAGGTCAGCTGCGGCATCTCGCCGGCCAGCGACTTGGTGTCGAGGTAGTTGTCCATCGGGTAGAACCAGTTGAGCTTGCCCAGCTGGCCGACCCGCGACCAGTCGACGTCGGTCGCGTCGGCGAAGTAGGTCTTCGCGGTCGCCGCCGCGGCGATCTTGGTCTGCAGGCTGTCCCAGTCGGTGTTGGTCCACTTGACCGTGATGCCGGTGCTCTTGGTGAAGGCGTCGATCGAGGCCTGCGGCGGGGGCTCGGTGGCGAGGGCGACCGTGATCGTCACGCCGGTGGTCTTGGAGGATTCGGCGCTGCTCTTGCTCTTGCCACCGCAACCGGTGGTCAGGGCGCCCACGAGCACCACGGCCCCGGCGCTCAAAAGGATTCTGGAGGAAGTCATCACGGTCAGCCCTTCTCGTACTGACGACGCGCACCCTGGTGCACACATGCGCAACCGGGGGCCGCAGTGGGGACGACGATGGCACCGGGTATGCGCACGGTCAAGACAAGATTGCGCAGTTGTTGCGTAACGTGCAGCTTAGGTCGGTAAAGCTGCGCGTTACGCGCATCTGAGATGAGTAAAGGTGCAGAAGGGCCGTATCGAAATGCGCGGGCGCGGTGCTAGCGTCTCCGCCATGCAACGCAAGCAACGCCTGCGCGAGATGGTGTCGGCGATCGTTGAGAAGGGCGGCCTCGAGGTCGAGGACCTGGCCGAACTGTTCGACGTCTCGCACGCCACGGTCCGCCGCGACCTCGAGGTATTGGAGAAACAGCGCCTGGTCAGCCGCACCCGGGGCGGGGCGACCACGCACGCCTCGTTCAACGACCTGCCGCTGTCCTACAAGACCGAGCAGGACACGGGCGAGAAGCGGCGCATCGCGCGGCAGGCGCTGAGGTTCCTCGACGGGGCCCGGGTCATCGGCACCACCGGTGGCACCACGGTGTCCGAGTTCGCCCGGCTGCTCATGGAACGCGACGGGCTGACCATCGTCACCAACGCGCTCAACGTGGCGACCTACCTCGTGTCCAACCCGCGGCTGCGGGTTTTCTCGGCCGGCGGCGAGGTGCGCAGCAGCAGCCAGGAGGCGGTCGGGCCGAGCGCCGAGAGCTTCATGGCCGGCTACAACATCGACGTGGCGTTCATCGGGGTCGACGGGGTCGACGCGGTGGCCGGCTGCACCAACTACGACCCGGTCGGCTGCCGGGTCAACGCCGTGCTGCGCGAACAGGCCCGGATCAGCGTCGTGCTCGCCGACGCCACCAAGATCGGCCGGGTGGCGCTCGCCCAGGTCTGCAAGATGTCCGACGTGGACGTGCTGGTCACCGACGGCCGGGCGAGTGCCTCGGCCCTGGATGCGATCCGGGCTCAGGGTTGCCAGGTGCTCACGGTTTGAGCGTTAGTTGCTCAAAAAGTGAGCGGGAGCTTCCGCTTCCTCGAACACCAGCAGCGTCCGTGTATTGACCACCCCCGGCATGTCCTGGATGACGTTGAGAACCAGGCGACCCAGCTCGGCGTTGTCGGTCATGCGGACCAGCAGGATGGCGTCGAACTCGCCGCCGACCAGGGCCACGTGCACCACCCCCGGCAGGGCGCGGAGCTTCTCCCGTACGACCCGCCATTCGGTCTGGCGCAGATTGATCGTCACGTAGGCCGACGTGCCGAGGCCGGCCGCGACCGGATCGACGTCGGCGCGGAAACCCCGGATCACGTTCGTCGCGCGCAGCCGCTCGACCCGGGCGTACGCGTTGGCGCGCGAAATGTGCAGCCGCTCGGCCAGCGTGCGCATCGACATGCGCCCGTCGGCGACGAGCTCGTCGAGGATGCCGCGGTCGATGTCGTCCAGAGGCTCGGCCATTCGTCTCATCCTCCTCTTTCGGGGCCTCCCGTCGCTGGACGTTCGGCGGTTTTTTGCCCGGTGACCGGGAACGTTATCTCGCTTTTCCGGCAGTTGTGGAGTCCGAATGGCAACGCTACGACGATTGCGCCATGACAGGTGATGGACACCTTCTCCCCTCGGACGTTCCGGTCACGCTGGTGGACCCCAGCGGGCGGACGGTCGACAACCCGGCCTTCCCCCGGCCCGATGATCAAGCGCTGATGGTGGCCTTCGCGGCCCTGGTCACCGGGCGGCGATTCAACGAGCAGGCGAACGCGCTGGTCCGGCAGGGCCGGCTCGCGGTGTACCCGTCGTCGCACGGGCAGGAGGCGTGCCAGGTCGCCGCCGCGCAGGTGCTGGCCGACGGCGACTGGCTGTTCCCGACCTACCGCGACACGGTGGCGATCATGACCCGCGGCGTCGACCCGGTCGAGGCGCTCAGCCTGCTCAAGGGTGACTGGCACTGCGGCTACGACCCGAACGAACACCAGGTCGCCCCGCACGCGACACCGCTCGCCACCCAGCTGCCGCACGCGGTCGGCGTGGCCCACGCGGCCCGGCTGCGCGGCGAGCCGACCGTGGTCATGGCGATGTGCGGCGACGGCGCAACCAGCGAGGGCGACTTCCACGAGGCGCTCAACTTCGCGGCCGTCCTCCGCGCGCCGGTGATCTTCTTCGTGCAGAACAACGAGTACGCGATCAGCGTCCCCCTGGCCAAGCAGACCGCGGCGCCGTCGCTCGCCCACAAAGGCATCGGCTACGGCATCCAGGGGGAGCGGGTCGACGGGAACGACGCGGCGGCGCTGCTCGCGGTGCTCGGGGCGGCGGTGGCCCGGGCCCGCTCCGGAGGCGGCCCCCAGCTGATCGAGGCGCACACGTACCGGGTGCAGGCGCACACCAACGCCGACGACGCGACCCGCTACCGGGACGAGTCCGAGGTGACGCCGTGGCTCGCGCGCGACCCGCTCACCCGCCTGTCGGCGTACCTGCAGCTCAGCGAGGACCAGCTGGCCGCGTTCCGGGCGGAAGCCGACCGCGTCGCCGCCTACGTGCGCGACGGCATCAACACGGACGTCGAACCCGACCCGTCCGCGCTCTTCCGCGACGTCTACGCGCGGGCCACCCCGCAACTGCGCGAACAGGCCGCGATGCTCGCGGACGAACTCTCCCGGGAGGCAGCGCTGTGACCCACGAGAAGCTGTCCATGGCGCAGGCACTCAACCGTGCACTGCGCGACGCCATGACCGCGGACGACTCGGTCGTCGTGTTCGGCGAAGACGTCGGCGCGCTCGGCGGCGTCTTCCGCATCACCGACGGGCTCACCGCCGAATTCGGCGAGAACCGCTGCTTCGACACCCCGCTCGCCGAAGCCGGCATCGTCGGCGTCGCGATCGGCATGGCGATGAACGGCATGCGCCCGGTCGTCGAGATGCAGTTCGACGCGTTCGCGTACCCGGCCTTCGAACAGGTCGTCAGCCACGTCGCGAAAATGCGGAACCGCACCCGCGGGCGCGTCACGCTGCCGATGGTCATCCGGGTGCCCTACGCCGGCGGCATCGGCGGAGTCGAACACCACTGCGACTCGTCCGAGGCCTACTACGCACACACCCCCGGGCTGCAGCTGGTTGCACCGGCGACGGCTTCCGACGCGTACGCGCTGATGCGCGAGTCCATCGCCTCGCCCGACCCGATCGTGTTCCTGGAACCGAAAAAGCTCTACTGGAGCAAGGAAGAGGTCGACCTTTCCGCCGGCTTCTCCTCCGAGATCGGGAAAGCCGTGATCCGGCGCGCCGGGACCGACGCGACGCTCATCGCGTACGGGCCGAGCGTGCCCGTCGCCCTCGAAGCCGCCGACGTGGCCGCGCAGGAAGGCCGAAGCCTCCAGGTGGTCGACGTGCGATCGATCGTGCCGTTCGACGACGAGACGGTGTGCGCGGCGGTCGCTTCAACCGGGCGGGCGGTGGTGATCGCCGAAGCGGCCGGGTTCGCGAGCGTGGCCTCGGAAATCGTGGCCCGAGTGACCGAAAGATGCTTCCACTCACTGGCCGCGCCGATCCGCCGGGTGACCGGATTCGACATCCCGTTCCCGCCGCCGAAGCTGGAAAAATTCCAGCTGCCCGGCGTCGACCGGATCCTGGACGCCGTCGACGACCTGCAGTGGGGCGAGGGATGAGCGACCAGATCTTCAACCTGCCCGACCTCGGCGAAGGGCTGACCGAGGCGGAGGTCGTGCGATGGCTCGTCGCCGACGGTGACGTGGTCGACGTCGATCAGCCGGTGGTCGAGGTCGAGACGGCCAAGTCGTTGGTGGAGGTGCCGTCACCGTTCGCCGGGGTGATCGCGGTGCGGCACGCGCCCGAAGGGGCGACGGTCGACGTGGGGAAGCCGTTACTGACCGTCCGCCCGGTCCCGTCGGCACCGTCGTCGCCCTCGTCGCCCTCCTTGGCCACCTCCCCCTCGTCCCTCTCCTTGCCCACCTCGTCCTCCTCGTCCTCCTCGCCTGCCGACGTCTATCGGGAGGAGGAGCGGGCCGGATCGGGCAATGTCCTGATTGGATACGGGACGGCGGCTGTGGCGGCGTCGGGGCGGCGTCGGCGTCCTCGGAACGGGGCGGTCACCGTGGTGCCCGCATCTGGCTCCGGGGTGCCGTTGGTCAGCTCGCCTCTGGTGCGGCGGCTCGCGCGGTTGAATGAGGTGGACCTGCGTACGGTCAAGCCCAGCGGAGCCGGCGGCGTCATCGTCCGTGCTGATATCGAGCGGGTCTTGCCGGTTTCCGCTCCTGCCGCCGCGGCCGCCGCCTCCCCCGCCCCGGCACTGGGTGGGTCGAGTAAAGCAGCTGCGGGCGACAAGTTCCCGCCGTTGTCCACAGTGGGGGAGAAGCGCATTCCGCTGTCCGGCTTCCGGAAGGCCGCGTCGGCCGCGCTGTCGCGGAGCCGGGCCGAGATCCCCGAGGCGACCGTCTGGGTGGATGTCGATTTCACGGCGCTGTGGCAGCTGCGCGAGAGTCTGCCGGCCGGTCCGGGGCTGATGGCCTACCTGTCGCGGTTCGTGGTTGCCGGTCTGCGGCAATATCCGGTGCTCAACGCTCGTCTGGACGTCGACCGGCAGGAGATCGTGCAGCTCGACCGGGTCGATCTGGGCATCGCGGTGCAAGGGGAGCGCGGCCTCGTCGTTCCGGCGGTGCGCGGTGCCTCCACGATGACGACGTCCGAACTGGACTCGGCGATCCGGCAGGTCGTGGCGGATGCGCGCGCGGGCCGGGTGAGCGGGGAGGGCACGTTCACGCTCAACAACTACGGGGCGTTCCGGGTCGACGGGAGTGCCGCGATCATCAACCATCCGCAGGTCGCGATCCTCGGCTTCGGCCGGATCATCGACCGGGCGTGGGTGGTGGCGGGGGAGTTGTGCGTACGCAAGGTCGCGCAGATGAGCTTCGTCTTCGACCACCGGGTGTGCGACGGCGGGACGGCGGCCGGGTTCATGCGGGCGGTCGCAGATGCGATCGAGAACCCGGCGCACGCCATTGCTCAGCTGTGAGTCTCTACCCGGCGACCGCCTCCCGGAGCGAGCGGACCGCGTAGTGGGCGCGTGATTTCACGGTGCCGAGCGGGATGCCGAGCGTCCGGGCCGTCTCGTCGAGCGAGCGGCCCTGGAAGTACAGCTCGGACAGGATGGTTCGGTGCGTGTCGCTGAGGCGGTGCACCGCGTTCCGCCACGAGTCGGCGAGCACCACGATCTCCGTGGTGTCGTCGACCGAGGCGATGCGCTCGGCGTCGACGGGCCCGGCCTCGGCGGGCCGGGCCTGCCGCCGCCGCGCCGAGTCGATGGCCACCCGGCGGGCGACCGTGAGGAGCCAGCGCCGGCTTCCGTGGCTGTCGGCGGGCACGCTCTCCAATGAGCGCCAGGCCCGGATCATCGTTTCCTGCACCAGATCCTCGGCGGCGTACCACTCGCCCCCGGTCAGCCCGATGAGGAATCTGAGCAACGCCGATCTGTGTTCGGCGTGCAATTCGACCATTCGTGCGTGGTCTTCCCGCAATTCCTTGACCCCTCCCGCATGGATATCTCCTTCAGTGCCGGAACGACCTGGGGGCCAACAGGTCGATCAGATGACGGCTGTCACCAGATGGCGATGATCACCGTACGACACGCGTGCCGGGCCGACAATGCGGCTCTTGCTTAACGGTTTCTTACCGCCGCGCACGGTGATAAAACGATGTGCTTTAAGTGACGGAAAATGCCTTCTGCGTTCCCGGCCGACTACGTTGCGAGAATGTTGAAAACCTTTCACGAAAAAGGTTGTCGGATTACCGATCGGCCCGGCGCCGAGGGGCCGCTGACCAGCGCCCCCTCGGCTGTTCGCGAGCACTAGCCGACCAGGAACGGGTGCTCCGTGATCGCGGAGAGCGTGCCGTCGGTGAAGCGTCGCTGGACGTACAGAGTGTTCTCGCCGGAGCGGTCCGGGGTGTAGCCGACCACCGTCGGATTGTCGGCGGCGGCGGCGGTCCGCACCGGGTCGTCGTTGACGTGCCAGAGGTATTCGGTGGTGGCCGCGGTCAGGTCGCCGGAGAACTCGAACGTGCCCGCCTCGCCCGGTGCGCCCCAGGGCGCCCAGTCGTCCCAGGCGCTGTAGACGGAGACCTTCGGATCGTCGACGTTCAGGTCGTACTGGCGGGTGTCGGAGACCGTGCCGTTGGCGCTCACGCTGGACACCGTCAGCTCCCACCAGCCCGGCGTGCCCGGCGCGAACGGGACGGTCGCGGTGCCGTCGGCCGCGGCGTCGACGGTCTGCTCACCCTGGGCGCCGTCGAAGACATAGCGATAACTGACGACATCCGGCAGGCCCGGCGAGAAGGTCACGGTCCCGGTGCGTCCGGCGACGGCCGGAGACCCGTACGCCGCGGCGAGCGCGAGAGTCGGCCCGGAGGAGATGCTGATCGTGATCGTGGTGGCCGGCGTGAGACTGCCGTCGGCCCGGCGGGCCCACGCGGTGAACGTGGAGTCGCCGGCGTGGGTCGGTACGACCTGGACCGTCGCCTCCGAGTCGAACGGCACCGAACGCTCCGGGCCGCCGTCGTAGCGGTAGACGTATTCGGTCACGTCGGGCAGTTCGGTCGAGATGTAGACGTTCGCCGGCAGGCCCACGCCGTCGGTGCGCGGCCAGTTCGCGCCGGCGTCCGAGACGACCGTCGGCCGGGCGTCGATGACGCGGAACGCCCAGGTCGCCGGGGCGGAGGTGGTGCCGTCGGCGTTCACCGACCGTACGGTCAGCGTGAACAGCGTGCCGTGATCGGGTGTCCACGCCGGCGTCGCCCGGCCGTCGGCGTCGGCGTCGATCCGCTGCTGGACGCCGTCCCCGAAGTCGTACTGGTAGGCGGCCACGTCGGTGCGCCGGGGCGCGAAGGTGAAGGTGCCGGCCTCGCCGGAGACCGGCTCCGGGTCGGCGTCGAGGTTGAAGTGGCTGGACGCCACGAGCGGCGAGTCGCTGACCGTGACCTGCTGGGTGCTCGCCCCGGCCAGCTTCGTCCCGGCATAGGCATGCGCCACGATCGTCTTCACGCCGGTGCTGGTGAACGTCACGTCGCCCGCACCGGTGGGCAGGGCCGTCTCGGGGCCGCCGTCGACCGAATAGCCGTACGAGGTGATCCCGGCCGCCGCCGAGTGCAGGCGGATGTGGCTGGGCAGCCCGATCCCGCCCACGGTCACGGCGACGCCGGGCGCACTGAACGGCACGACGACGAACTTGTACGACGTCGACGGTCCTACGTTGCCGGCCGCGTCCACCGCGCGTACGCGAAATTCGTTCTCCCCGCCGCGGGAGGGAACCCGGGTGAGCTTGGCCCGGCCGCCCGGCCTTTTGGCCGGAACCTGGCCGTTGCTGAACGTGGTCTCGTCGACCCAATTGAAGGCCACCACGTCGCGGTCGCCGAGCGCGTCGAAGACGAACGTACCCGGCACGCCCTCACCGCCCGAGCCCGGATATTCATCGGTGTCTTACGTCGCGAGTAGACCTTCGGCGCGGCGGGTGCCGTGTTGTCGACGGTCAGATAGCAGGTCTTACCCCACGGCCCGGCGTCGTCGTAGTCGGAGGCCTGCGCCTGCCAGGCGAGAATCGTCCCGTCCGGGTAGCCGCGCAGATCGAACGTGGCGCGCGGGTCGTACCCCGAACCGGTCGCCTGGACCCGCTGGTCGGGGTGCTCGACCGGCCACAGCGCACGTTGCCGTCCGGATCGGCGTTCACGGTCCCCGGCTCCGCCGAGTCGGTCCAGGTCCAGCTGACCGGCTTCGCCGACTGAATGTTCATCGCCTGCGCGGGTCCCGCAAACCCGACCGCGGCCGCCCCGAGCCCAACCGCAACCGCCGTCGCGATCCCCAGCCCACGACGCAATGTGCCCATGGCTTTCTCCCCGTTAACGCCCACCCGAACGGCGGGCGGCGAGGGATGTTAGCACCGTCGATGTGTGTGGAGACACCCGTAAAGGCGCAGCTTAGAGCGTCACCAATGTAGACATTGCGCCGACTGATCCAGCGGGCCGGGACCGAAGATCCGCCAATGTCGCGGGGGCGCCCCCGGACGCCGAGATCCCACGGGCCGCCGGCCAGGTCGGTGGCGACTGACTCTGCGCTACGAGCGGGTTGCTGCTCATGGCTCCGCGGCCGAGGGTTCATGAGGCCCTCGGCCGTGCAGGTCGGTGGGCTCGGTCAGGCCGGGGTGGTGTTGCGCTTCGGGAGTACCCAGCCGGGCCTCGGGAAGTGGCAGGTGTAGCCGTTGGGGAGGCGTTCCAGGTAGTCCTGGTGCTCGGGCTCGGCTTCCCAGAACGGGGCGGCCGGTTCGACCTCGGTGACTACCTTGCCGGGCCACAGGCCGGAGGCCTCGACGTCGGCGATGGTGTCCTCGGCGACGCGCTTCTGCTCGTCGGAAGTGTAGAAGATCGCCGAGCGGTAGCTCAGGCCGATGTCGTTGCCCTGCCGGTTTTTCGTCGTCGGGTCGTGGACCTGGAAGAAGAATTCCAGGATGTCGCGGAACGAGGTGACGGCCGGGTCGAAGACGATCTCGAGGGCTTCGGCGTGGGTGCCGTGGTTGTAGTAGGTCGCGTTGGGGACGTCGCCGCCGGAGTAGCCGACCCGGGTGCTGAGCACGCCGGGACGGCGGCGGATCAATTGCTGCATGCCCCAGAAGCAGCCGCCGGCCAGGATGGCGGTCTCGGTTTGGCTCATGACCACCACGGTACCTTCGGCGGCTACAGCGACGGGGCCGGCGAAGAAGGCATCGCGATGTCGTCGACCTTCACGTTGACGCCGGTCACGGTCAGGCCGTAACCGGAGACCGCCTCGGTCACCGCCAGCTGGACGGCCTTGGCGACCTCGCCGACGACCTTGCCGGCCTCGACCACGATGACGACGGTGATGTCGACGGCGGCGCCCTTCACCTGGGCGTGGGTGCCGCGGGTGGCGTCGCCCACCTCGTCCAGGCCGACCGCGTCGAGCATCTTGTTCATGAAGCGGGACACGTCGCCGCCCAGCTCGACCACGCCCGGCACCTCGCGGGCCGCGGACGCGGCGATCTTCTCTACGACCTCGCGCGACACCGAGTTGACGCCGCTCACACCGTCAGCCATGAAGCCCTCTCCACACATGTCGAACACATCGAAGCTCGAACGCCGCGCGAGCGTACCAATTGATCAGCCCGAGGGTGTCCAATGATCGGGTGAGCTTCCTCGATCCGATTCCGCCGATGCTGGCCACGCTGGGCACGCTGCCGACCGGCGGCGGATGGGCCTACGAATACAAGTGGGACGGGGTGCGGGCCGTCATCTACGTGACGGCTTCCGGCGTACGCGTCCTGAGCCGTAACGAGCGCGACGTGACCACGGCGTACCCGGATGTCGCCGGTGACCTGACCGGGCGCCGGACCGAGATGGTGCTCGACGGCGAGATCGTCGCGCCGGACGCGAAGGGGCGGCCGTCGTTCGCGCGGCTGCAGCGCCGGATGAACGTGCACCAGCCGACGCCGGCCCTCATCGAGGAGTTCGCGTTGCACTACAACGTCTTCGATGTGCTGCATTTCGAGGGGAAGTCGCTCGTCGATGCGCCCTACACTTCGCGCCGCGCGCGGCTCGAGACGCTGACCGGCCTTCAGTTGACGCCGTCGTTCGTGGCGGACACGCCCGACGCGGTCGTCGACGAGTCGAGAAAACGGGGGCTCGAGGGCGTCATCGCGAAACGGCTGGACTCACGCTATGAGCCCGGGCGTCGGTCACCCGACTGGATAAAGGCACCCTTTATCCGTACGCAGGAAGTGGTGATCCTGGGATTCACGGAGGGCGAGGGCCGTCGGGCGGGCACGATCGGCGCGCTCCTTGTCGGGCTGCACCGGGGCGGGAAATTGTCGTTCGCGGGCGGCGTCGGCACCGGTTTCACCGATGCGGCTTTGCACGATCTGCAGCAGCAATTGACTCCTCTGATCCGCGCCGGTGCGACGCCGCCGGTCGACGATGTGCCGCGCCGCGACGCCCGGGGTGCCATCTGGGTCGAGCCGGTGATCGTCGGTGAGGTGGAATACCGCAGTTTCACCTCCGACGGCCGGCTGCGGCATTCCTCGTGGCGTGGCCTGCGCCCCGACCGGCGCCCCGAGGAGGCGAAATTCAGCGGCTGATGGTGCGTGCCGGTCGCTAAACGCCCTCGATGAGGCTCTCGATCGCCTGCTGGGTCGACGTGAGCGCCTGCATCGACGACTGGATCTCCTCGATGCTGCGGACCGCTTCGCTGGTCTGCGTGCGGATCGTCTCGACCTGCTGGGAGATGTTGCCGGTGGCCTGGCTGGTCTCGTTGGCCAGTTCCTTGACCTCGTGGGCGACCACCGCGAAGCCGCGTCCGGCCTGACCGGCCCGGGCGGCCTCGATGGTCGCGTTCAGGGCGAGCAGGTTGGTCTGCGAGGCGATCCCGGTGATGATCTTGATGACCTCGCCGATCTTGGCGCTGCTGGCGTCCAGGTGGGCGATCGTCTCGGTGGCCGCGGAGGCCCGGCGCACCGCGGCGTCGACCGCCTTGGACAGGTCGGCGCTGACCCCGCCGAGCCGCGCCGTCGAGGCGGACAGCTGGGCCACCTGGCGTTCCGAGGCCTCGGCCAGGGTCTTCTCGTTGTCGATGTCACGCAGCGCGCCGGCCACCCGCAGGGGCACGCCGCTGCGGTCGCGGCTGGTCGCGCCGGTCGCGATGAACCAGCGGTACTCGCCGGTCTTCAGCTGCAGGCGGTACTCGATGTTGTACGGCGTACGGCCGGTGCGGTCGTTGAGGTGGTTCATGAACGCGGTGACCGTGCGGTCGACGTCGTCCGGGTGCAGGCGGGACGCCCAACTGCTGAGGACGTTGGGAAAGTCGCGCTCGTCGGTGTAGCCCAGCATGTGGCGGAACTCCTGCGACCACTGGAACTCGTTGTCCGGGTTGACCGGATCGTCGGGGTTGACGTCCATGTCCCACAGGCCGATGCCGGCCGCCTCGATCATCAGCTCGTAGCGCTGGATCGCGATCGCGTGCTCGGCCTGCCGGTCGGTGAGTTGGCGGCGGAGTTCGTCGTTCTCGGCGGTCAGGCGGGCGACGGCGTCGTCGGTGTAGGCGGCGCTCGCGGAGGCCTGGAGATCATTCCTGCGGGTGCCGAACGCCATGCGAGCTCCTAGCCGAGGAGGATCATTCGGGAGGATTCTCGCCGCTGGAGCCCTGGCGGATGCCGGAAACGGGGTATTTCCTCCCTACCCGGGAAGGGCGGGGCGGGCAGCGAGGATCCGGTTCGGCGTGGGATGACGTTGACTGCGGCGGGTACGCGTAGGGCGTACGCCTGTTTCTCCTGCCGCAACCACCGACCACCGTTAGTCTGAGGCTTGCCTGCCTGGTTCGTCCCCTTGTGAGGTGCCCGTGTCGCAACCCGTTGAGGTGGACGTCGTCATCGTCGGCGGCGGTCTCGCCGGCCTCGCCGCCGCCCGCCGGCTCGACCGTGCCGGCGTCGAATGGCTGCTGGTCGAGGCCTCCGACCGGATCGGCGGGCGGGTCGCCACCGACGTCATGGACGGCTGGCATCTCGATCGCGGATTCCAGGTGCTCAACACCGCCTATCCGCGCCTTTCCGCATTGGTCGACGTGGATGCGCTCGACTTGCGCTATTTCACTTCCGGCGTGATCGTGCGCCGTGGCGGAGAGTTGCACCGCCTCGAGAACCCGCTGCGACAACCCCTCGCCGCCCCGCACGCTCTGACGTCGGGCGTCGGCACCCTCGGTGACCGGCTGAAGTTCGCCGCGCTCGCCACCTACTGCGCGACCACGCCCGCTCACCGTTTGCTGGCGGCGCGCGAGACGACGACCCAGGAGATGCTCCGCCGGGCCGGCCTGTCCCACCGCATGATCGAGGAGGTGCTGCGGCCGTTCCTCTCCGGCGTCTTCGCCGACCGGTCGCTCGAGACCTCCAGCCACGTCTTCGCGATGGTGCTGCGCTCGTTCTTCCGAGGCCGCATCGGCGTGCCGGCCGCCGGCATGGCCGCCCTGCCCGCCGCGATCGCCGGCCCGCTGCCGTTCCCGCAACTGCTGATCGGCGCTCGCACGGTGTCACTGGGCCCCCGCCTGGTCGTCACGGAGGGCGGCGAAATCCGCTGCCGGGCGGTGATTGTCGCCACGGATCCGGTCACCGCCTCCGAGTTGCTGCCGCAGTTGCCGCGCCCGGACATGCACGGCCTCACCACCTTTTATTTCGGCGCCGACCACGCCCCGCTCGACGAACCGACCCTGCTCCTGGACGGCGACCGCCGCGAGATCATCGCCAACACGGTCGTCGTCAGCAACGCGGCGCCGGAATACGCGCCCTCGGGCAAATCCCTCATCGCCGCCTCGGTCGTCGGCGTCTCCGCCCCGTCCACCGCATCCGAGCAGGTCATGCGCGTCGAACTGGGCCGCCTGTACGGCTCCCCGGCCGACGACTGGGAACTGCTCGAAGTCGTCTCACTACCCGCGGCGCTGCCCGCGGCCCGCGTCCCGCAGGGCGGCCTACGCAAGCCCGTCGATCTCGGCGACGGCCTGTTCGTCGCCGGCGACCACCGCGACAGCCCCTCCCTCCAGGGCGCCATGGCCGGCGGCTGGCGAACCGCGGGGGCGGTGCTTTCCTGGCTGGGGGCACGCCTACCGGTTTGATCAGTGGCTTGCCGATGAGGTCGCGGGTTAGGATCGCCGCCGGTACGGGGCGGTAGCTCAGTGGGTTAGAGCAGGGGACTCATAATCCCTCGGTCGCGGGTTCGAGTCCCGCCCGCCCCACCGTACTAGCCTGGGGGCGACCCCCAGACCCCACGTTACGGTGGTGGCGCTGGGCGGTCGGGCGCCGGGCCGTCGCTGGTCGCGCTTCTCTGGCGCAGGTGGCCGGCCGTTCGAGGGTTGCCTCGCACTTCGCTGAGGTGCCGTCGGCAATGACATTCGCCAAGTGCTTGCGGATGGGGTTGAGCGTGTCGGGCGACGAGGGGGCAAGTTCGTCGTCGGAGGCCTTGGCGATCTCGTCCCGCCGGATGATGAGCGAGTGCTACCACTTCGGCTTTGATCGGCGGTGGCCAATCAGTCGTCCTGGGGTACCACCGGATGCCATCCCCTCTGCCTGAGATTCCTCGAAGAGCGCCAGGATCTTCTGATACTGGCGTCGAATATATTCACGAAAGTAGCCAAGAGCGAAGCTGGAAGCTGTCATGCCCAGAACAATCCCGATGGCTCCGAACAGTGCACTCCGAGCATGGAATGCCCAGGTAATCCCTTCTGACATAGTGCTGAGACCCCACCCGATGGCGGCGGTGGCGAACAGAGACCGGTTTCGAGAGAAGCAGGCCAGTGCGGCCAGCTGGGCGCAAAATGCTCGGGCAAGGCAAGAGGTGCTGGCGGCTGGGTTGCCCAATATGGCGATGCTGAGTCCAATTTGTATGAATATCAACCGGCAGCCATTGCAAGGAATCCGCACCTGGTGCTCATCGCGTAGGCTACGGGAAACTTCCAGACGAAATCTTTCGAGGGGCTTCCCTATATATTGCATCCAAGCGCTGCCAACGAAATACCACCAAGGATGAAGGAAAGCTGCCGACGATCACAAATTAGTAAGGAAAAGATGTATTGCGGCCCCGAACGACGCCACCGCTAGGCCCGTGGTGAGCATCTTCAAAAGAAGACGTGCATTTTGCCGCAGCCATGTAGCGGCCGCGAGTCCGCCTACGGCTGCCGCCGATACGACAAGCCTATCCAACAACTTGACTGAACGGCGATTCTGATCTGCGTGGTCTGCTTTTTCTGGAAATGCCACGTGTCCACTGTTTCATCTCGCGTCAAGACAGCAAATTTGGCCCTGTCGGGCGTCAGCCTCGGATCGGCCGGTCTACGAGAGCGGGCGAGCACGGCGAGACTTCGCGCGTGTCTACTGAGTCGACATCGAGCAACGTTTCGCTCGAGCGAAACCATCATCGTGAAACTTATTCAAGTTATTGCGAATCGCGCCTCTTGCCGTGGCGAGAATTGGTTGGACGCTTGCCCAGTAGCGATTACCAAGGCATGGCCTTCGGCCCACGCGTCAGGCAGTCTGGTCGCGTTTCGACGCGGGTCATCCATGCAAGCTCGTCGAATCGCTGCCCGCAACGCAACCGCCGCCCTCAACGAAAGGCGGAGGTTGGCTCGGGCCATCTGAGCTGACCGCCTTCGGTCTGCCCGGGTGCGGGGGGTCGCACACTCAATGAAAAGTTCCGATACGCGGCGGCCCTAGGCATGAGACAGCCCGTCTCTTGACTAGTAGTCATGACCTACGCGAAGCTGTCCTTCGCGCCGATGGCAGGCGCGAAGGAGGAACAATGACCGACAGCGTGCCTTCCGATGTCGCATCTTCGCGGCAGGTACCGGCCCGCGACTTCGACGGCTTGTACAAGGCGCCGTTGGAGGCTCACCCCCGGGAAGCGCTGCATCTGTTGTGCGGCGCGCGACTCGAGGGCGTGGCGGTCGTCCTCGACGGGCCGACCGAGCAGCCGCGCCAACGCAGCCGCCAGCGCGACAAGGTGTTCTTGGTTCGGCGCAGTGACGGTGTTCCGGCCGACTTTTACCATATTGAGGTCCAGGTCCAGCGCACCGAGGACTTCCAGGAGCGGATGGTGGCCTACTGGGCGGCCCTGGCGCTCAAAGTACCGCCGCACGGAACACCGAATCCACCAGGTTGTGGTCTGGCCGCTGGGCGGAGGATATCCGGGTCGCTTCCGCCGTGACCAGGCCAGGCTCGACTACCGGTCGGTCAACGTACCCGACGACCTGGATCCGGGCATCCTCCTGGGCAGCCCGCTCGCGCCGCTCGCGTTGTGGTCGCAGAAACCACCGCGCGACCTTGTGGAACGGGTCGCCGATCGGATTGCCGCGACAGCTGCGCTCGAGAAGCAACTGGTCCAGGTCGAGCTGGGTATGCTCGTGGGAGGTTCGCTGGCGGCCCAGGTTCTCGAAGCACTGCGAAGGAGAGGCATGAACGACGTTCTCGAGCAGACGGAGTCGGGCCGCGAGATCGCTCGCCGAAACCGGGAGCAGGGCTTGGAGCAAGGCCGCGTCGACGGGATGCGGGCACTCTTGCGGGCGAGGTACGGCGACGTTGCCGACCTGGACGACCTCGCCAGGCGATTGGCCGGTCGCGACCATGACGGGAACATCGCACGCATCGTTGCCGGCGCGACCTTGGCGGAATTGCGTTCGTAGACGGTGCTCGACGAGACGGCGCCGGGCCACGATCGTACTGTTCGGGCCCGTACGCCCCGGTTCTTCAGGTCCACCAAGACACCCATCCAAAACTTCGCGCCTTCACCGCCGACGCCGGCCCACAGCCCCAGAACGTCCTTGCGGCCGTCCCGGCTTCTAGGCGTGGAGCTGGTCGAGGATGCCCCGGTCGCCCTCGGTGCGTAGCGACTCGGTGCGAATCCGGCCGTAGAAGAACATGACCAGCTCGTTTGCGGTGCCCCAGGCGGCTACGTCGGCCGGCTCTGCGTCCACACCGGCGGTAGCACCGTTTGGGAGCCGGGTGACGCGCGTGCGGCCGTCGGAGACCCGGAGGCGCCATGAGCGGCCCTCGGTGGCGTGGTAATCGACGACCGCCGGCTCGTGAGGCCAGGGTTCCGTTCCTGCGCAGCAGGTGGTCAGGAACTCGTCGACCCCGTCGAGCGCCACCTCGCTGGACAGCGGCTGCGGGACGCCCACCGTGACCTGGGCGTCGTAGGTGTGCACGGCGAGCTGCTGGAGCTGGTGGCGAGCGACGGCACCGCTGGTCTGCGGCGACTGCGACGTGCCCCACCACGTCCAGCAGCCACGGTCCGGTCCGGCCTCCCGCAGCGCGTCCAGCAGCTCCCGAACCGAGGCGGCGAACCAGTCCAGCACGGCCTCGCGCTCCCGCGGCGCCACCGGGGCGGACACGATCGTCAGAGCGTCGGCGGGCCCCGCGGCGACGGTGGCGGCCCACTTGTGGCGCCCCTCCACCAGGTGTTGCACCAGGTCGAGCAATGTCCACTCGGGGCAGGTCGGCACCTGCACGTCGAGGCTGGGTGCCGCGGCGACCGCCGCCTGGAAAGCGGTCGATCGCTCCTGCATCAGCCGCAACAGGTCAGCGAACTCCAAAGTCTTCTCCACGCGGCTTTGTACCACCCTGCTCCGCCAACCGACACCGGTTTCTTGTCGCTACTGATGCATGTGATCAGTCGTGCGGCGCGGCGTCGACTAAGGCGTATCGATCGCGAGAACGCCGGGCAGTCCGGCGAAGCCGGCTTTGATGTCGCGGGTCAGCACCGTCCGGCCGGTCTCGGCGGCGTGGGCCGCGATGATCAGATCATGGGCGCCTCGGGGCGCTCCGGTTCGCCGAACGTGGGCGATCAGGCAGGCGTGGTGCGCAGCCGTCGTGTCTGTGTAGGCCAGGACGTCGACAACGCTTTCGATGGCGGTCAAGGCGCGCGCCCGTGCCGCGGCGCGTTCGGCGCTGTCGGCGAGTTCGATGCCGAAGCGATATGCGGCAATGGTGATCGCAGCAAGGGCGAGTTCGTCGCGATCGAGGGCCGAGCGGTCGATGGTGCCGCGCTCGTAGGCGATCAGCACGTTCGTGTCGAGGATCAGGCGTCGGCCCACGGGTCTCCTCGGTCGGACTCCAGGAACGCGACCGCCGAGGTGACATCCTCGACGAATTGGTCATCAGGAGGCGGGATGTCGGCCAGCGCCGCGTGAAGGTCGGCACCGGTCCGCCGACGGGCCGGTGCGATCTCGGCGACAGCGTGGTTGCCTCGCGTGATGGTCACGGTCTCTCCCCGCTCGATGGCGTCGAGCAGGTCCGAAAACTTCCGGGACGCTTCCGTCGCGGTCATGGTCCGCATGAACCGACGGTATCTAATCAGATTCGGCGTCCAGCGTTCTCGCCAGCCTCGGCCGAGTTCGGGGCTTCTACCTGGCGATCCGAAACGGGGGCAGCGGTGGCAACGCGACGCCTGGACGGTGAGAATGCGGTTCGCATGGTGCAACGTCGGCTCACGATGATCTTTCATGCGAACCGGCAGCCTGATTCGAGACATCCCGTACGGCTGGTGGAGCGGGTCCGGCGCGAGCGGAACCTCACGTGGTGATCGCGTGTTTTGCTTGTGGCGGCCGACCGGGCAACGCCGGTTGACCTCGAACCTCATCGGAGTACAGGAGTCGCCGTATGGCCCGGTTTACCGTCACCCAACAGGTGCTTGCGCCCGCCCGGTCGGTTTGGGCCGCGATGGTGGACTGGCGGCGGCACGGCGACTGGGCGCCGTTGACGACCGTGCGGGTGACGACATCCCTGCCCGATGGTGTCGGTGTGGAGTTCGTCGCCCGGACGGGGATCGGTTTGTTGGCCTTCGACGACCCGATGACAGTGAAGCTGTGGCAGCCGCCGGGCGGGAACGCGCCGGGTGATGGGCCAGGCCGCTGCGAGGTGGTCAAGCGGGGCGGGGTGGTGTTCGGCCGAGCCGGGTTTTCGGTGGTGCCGCTGCATTCCGGCCGGTGCCGAGTCGATTGGGACGAGGACGTGACCGTGACTCCTCATCGCGTCACAAGATTCGCTGGGCCGTTGCTGTCTTTCGCCGGCCGTATCGGCTTCGGGGCAACCCTGCGAGCGATGGCCCGAGACGTGGAGCGTCAATCCGGCTGACGAAGAACCCCTGAGCCGGGTAAACATCAAACGGGGTGCGGCGGTAGCCGAACCGCCTCGGCGAAATATGCCTGAACTGCGAAAACGCCTGCGTTTGGTGCCTTGCAACCCTGCGCGTGTGACAGGCGAGGCCAACGTCACCGGGGCCCGGTCGACTCTTCGCGTAGCGGGCAGCGCGCTTAATCTGCGGCAGATCCGTGCGCCAGTTCAAGTCATGGAGCTTCTGGCCGTCAGCGGTGTAGGTGGTAACCGCGCCAGGCGCCTCGGAGCGCTGGCCGACCACGGAGCCGGGTCCCAGATCCGCCAGCACCTTTCGCCAGGCCGCGCTCTGCGGCATCAGCGGATGTTGTTGTCCCTCGCTCCGAGGGGCGATTCGACTGGCAAGGACGAATTGCTCAGCTCAGCCACAGCCGATACTCGGCAACATTCCCATTACGCCGGGATCTGTACAACGCCATGGAGTTGCATGTGTCGTCATCGGAAAGGGGCTTGGAGTGAACGCCCAGCAGCGGGTGCAGCGGTACCTCGATCACCTTATCGAGGGCGGACAGGAGACGGGTCTGCAGGTTGCCGCGTACGTGCGGGGCCAGCCGGTGGTAAATGCATCCGCGGGTGTTGCCGACCAGTACACCGGTCGCACGGTCGATCACCGCACACTGTTCCATAGCTGGTCGACGGGTAAGAGCATGACATCCACCGTGATCCACGTGCTGGCCGAGCGTGGGCTGCTGGACTATGACACACCGGTCTCTGACTACTGGCCAGAGTTCGCCGCCCACGGCAAACACCGAGTCACCGTCGCCCATGTTCTCACCCATCGCGCCGGCGTGCCGCAGGCGCCGGACGGCACTAGCGCCGCTGACCTGGGTGACTGGGACGGCATGTGTGCACGGATCGCGGCGCTGCCCCTACTTTGGGAGCCTGGCACCGCGACCGGATATCACGCCTTGACCTTTGGCTACATCCTTGGTGAGGTCGTCCGTCGAGCCACCGGCCGGCCCATCGCCGAAGTGCTTCGCAAGGACATCGCGGAGCCGCTGAGCATCGCGGACGAACTGTTCTTCGGGGTTCCCCCAGCGCACCACGACCGGATAGCACGGTTGGAGGACGGCAACTGGTCGGACGCCTTGACGGCGCGGCCCGCCGATTCGCTGTTCTTCCGAGCCGCTCCCCGCGCTGTCCAACCTTGTGCCGCCCTCGGCAACCGACCCGACTACCTCTCCATCGATGTTCCGTGCGCCGGCACGATGACCGCCCACGCTGCAGCTCGAATGTATGCGGCGATGACGCGAGACATTGACGGCGTCCGTTTGATCTCGGCCGAGCGTCTCGCCCACGTCGCCCACGTCGCTACCACCGATGTCGACCTCGTCCTGGGCGCTCCCATCCCGAAATGTCTCGGCTATTTCTCCGGACTCCCCGAGTTTGGTAGCCACCCTGGCGCCTTCGGATGTAAGGGCAGTGGCGGAAGCATCGCCTTCGCGGATCCCGGAAGCGACCTCGCTATTGCTTTCACGCATAATCGGATGGCCGCACCGCCTCAAGACCTTGCCGCTCATATCGCCAACCACGTCCGCGATGCCTTGGCGCCTCGACGCTAATCAACCAGTGCATCCGCTCATCGGCTACTTATCTAATTGATCTACGACCGCAGCCCGGCCAGGCTTGGTCGAGGTGACCGGCGGGGTAGCTCTCTCATCGCCATGACCGTGCGTTCGCCACGCCATGCTGGGCGTAAACAGCGTGACGGTCAGCCAGGGCCTGGGGCGCGGTCGGCGGCTCCGGATGCTTCAGCGAGGACAACGCGTCTGCGCAGCCCCGATCGGAACGCCATGACGGTCGAGCTGCCAGCCGGGCCGGGCGGCGAGCAACGGACCTGAGGATCCGCTGATTGCTCCTGGGGGCGACCCCAGACCCACGTTGCGTGGCGCGCTGGGCGTCCCGATGCAGGGCCGTCGGTGATCACGGCCATATGGCCAAGTTGCATGATCGGTTCAATCCTGTCGGTTTGTACTCGAGCTGGCCCAATAGCCGGGACAGTGGGCCTGGAGACTTCGTCGGCCGTCGCATCGGCCATGCGGACAGTCAACTTCACACAGCTGCGTCAAAACCTGGCCGCTGAGCTCGACAGCGTTACCGACGACGCAGAGGAACTCGTAGTGACCCGCTCGGGACATGAACCGGTCGTCATCGTGCCCTTGGCCAACGACCTCATCGCAGAAATCATGCGTAACGGATACATCGGCAAGCCCGAGGCTCTCCGCGGTGAACTGTCCGGCCACTACGGCAACCGGTAAGCACACCCGCGCAGCGACATCCAGGTGTAGCTGTTCGGGTCAGTCCGGCCGACCCTCGACGAGCACCGCCGGTCCAACCGTCGCCCGCGCCTCCAGTACCAGGGCCGTCGCTGCCGCGTGGTCCAATGGTTCGGCGAAGAGGTAGCCCTGGCCGAGGCGACAGCCGCAGTCCAGCAGTGCCCGCCGCTGCCGCTCCGACTCGACACCCTCGGCAACGACGTCCCGCCGCACCGCGCGCCCCAGTTGGACGATGGCCCGGGTGAGATCCGAGCGATCGTCACACCCGTCGAGGTCGTCGACGAATGACTTGTCGATTTTGATCGTGTCGATCGGAAACTGCCGCAGGGCAAGCAGCGACGAGTACCCGGTTCCGAAATCGTCGATGGCGAGCCCGACGCCCAGGTCTTTGAACCGGTGCAACTGATGGCAGACCTGCGTGAGATCGAGCGCCTGGTGCGATTCGGTTATCTCCAGGACCAGCCTTGATGCCGCCAGCCCTGTCTCGCGTAACGCGTCGGCCACCATCTCCACCGTGTCGCCTCGAAGCTGCCGAGTCGAGACGTTGACGTGAACGGTCAATTCGGGAAGCCCGGCGAGTGCCCGTCGCTGATTCCACGCGGATGTGGAACTGCAGGCTTCGCGCAACACCCGGCGACCGATCGGAATGATGAGGTCCGTTTCCTCGGCCGCCGGGATGAACTCCATGGGAGCGACCATTCCGCGCGTCGGGTGCCGCCAGCGAACCAACGCCTCCAGCCCGGTCAGTTCCCCGTCCGCAAGCGTGCATATTGGCTGGTAGTAGACGACGAATTCGTCGCGTTCCAGTGCCAGGCGAAGGTCCGTCGCGAGGTTCACGGTCTTCTCGAAGGCTTCCTGCATCTCTGGTCGGAAGATCTCGTACCGCGCCTTGCCGGTGCGTTTGGCGTGATACATCGCAAGGTCGGCGTCCCGTATGAGCGCGTCGGCGTCCGGCGAGGCGGGGTCGCTCATCGAGATGCCCACGCTCGCACCGATGAAGACCTCCTGCCCGGTCAGATCGAACGGCCGGCTCATCTGGTCGAGGACCCGGTCGGCGACGGCGATCACCTCATCGTCGGTCTCAAAACCGGCCAGGAGGACCGCGAACTCATCACCGCCGAGCCTGGCCACGGTGTCCATGCTGCGGACACAGGCCCGCAACCGGGCACCGACCTCCGCCAGCACCGCATCGCCGGTGGCGTGGCCGAGCGAATCGTTGACCAGCTTGAATCCGTCCAGGTCGACGAACAACAGGCCGAGCCGATCGCCCGCACGGCAGGCGATGGAAAGGCCACGTTGCAGCTGTTCCATGAACGGGCTACGACTCACGAGCCCGGTGACCTGGTCGTGGTGAGCCTTGTTGAGAGCTTGGAACGTCTTCGCGTCCGTGATGGCGAGGCTGGTGTGCTCGGCGAAGGCGTGCAGGATGTCCCGGTCCCGCTTCTCGTACCTGCGGTCGCTACCGTGTGCTGTCACCGCAAGGGCGCCGACGACCGTGCCGCTGTCGTGTACGGGCACCGCCATGCCGGCTTCATCCGGTTCGGTAGCCGTCAGCAGCTTGTCCTCAACGACGGCCTGACCCACCGTCCCGGCCTCCGCCACCGTGGCCCGGGACAGTCGCCGCGCGACCGGTTTGGGCAGTCCGATCTCCGAAGTCATCACAAGCATGTCCGGTTCGTCACTGTCCAGCAGCCAGAGCACCACGCCGTCCCCGCCGAGCATCTCGTGGGCACCGGCAGTGATCATGTCGAGGACCCGCGGCAGCGATGCGCGGCGGGCGATGGCGCGCTGGATTCCGGACAAGTGCTCCAGCAGGCGTTGCCGCTCGCTCAGTGAATCGACGAGTTCGCTGTTGAGTGCCGCCTGGCGACGCTCGGCGGCCAGGCTCTGCACCATGTGGACATGCAACTCCAATACCCGTGCCATGCCGCGTACGAGGCTCGCCTCTTCGACGGTGAAGCCCTCCGGGCCGGCGCGCGCCACTACCAGATATTCGGCCGGCTCGACGCCGCTGGGCGCGAAAATCGCCTGGCACGGGCCACAGCCGGGTACGTCCACCGTGGCCCGCTCACCGGAAACGACCGCTGACAGATCCCGCACCGGTGCCTGACCCGCCGGGAACCCGATGGCAGCGGCTACGGCACCGCCGCGCAACACCGCGACCACCTCGGCGTCCAGAGCGCGCGCCGCGCTCGTTGTGGCGATGCGGTACGCATTCGGCACGTCCGAAACCTCGGACAGTGCGCCGAGGAATTCCGCGAGTTGCTGTACGACGAGGGCTGCAGCGATGTCGTACATGTGCGATCAGCCAACGGCCAAGACGACGAGGGTTTGGTGGTGCAGTCCGTTGACGCCGCGAACGCGGGCGATCTCACCCCAGGTATAGAAGCCGATGAAGGGCAGGTCCCTCGCCTGGCGAACCATTGAGCTGACCTCTTCGGCCACCCGACTGCCGGTGGCAGCCTGACTCAGGATGTCCTGCCGGATGCCGCAGTCGAAGGCGAGGAAACCGAGCGCCTGCCGGCCTCGTAGCGCCTCGACGGCGGCAGGCCAGGCGCGGTCGACCGCTTCGATGGTGCTGTCCGCGTCGGAGTCCAGCGGCCAGACCACGCCTCCCTCCGGGACGTCGCCGACGCACATCAGCGAACCCTCGTCGAGGTCGACGTGCTCGGTGATGAAGCGGACCTCCTCCGTCGCGCGCCGCAGGACGCACAGTGGCCGCAGCCGGGAGAACGCGACGAACGCCTTCTTGTCGTGGTAGGCCTCGGCCGGCGCGCCCAGTCGGTCCAGGTAGGCGTGCAGCGCCGGTCGGTTGTCAAGCGTGTAGATGCGGCCCTTGCGGCTGCGGGTCACCACCATCGGCTCCCCGACCTCCCGGAAACCGTGCCGCATCGCCAGACCAAACGGTCCGTCAGAAGTGATTGCCGCGCCCACGACGGCGTCGGTGAGAACTGCGCCATCGTACATATGAAAGGTGTCAGCATTTGCGCCGTCGGCGAGAAGCGCGGTACCTGCGGCACCGCCCGCCAGCGGGACGCCGGCGCCCAGCATCTCGTAAACCCCGCCGATGATTTCGTCCTGGTCTTGGACAAGGCCGTCAGTCAACAGCAACATGAGCTGGTTCGTGCCGTCCATCCCAGCGAAGGCCGAGCGGGCCACCGCGATGCCACCCTCACGCGGCGCCGTCCGGGTTCCGGTCGCGGCGCTGGTCCGTACCGAGAAGCCGGAGCCACCGAACGCAGCAACCGCTACAAGGCCCGTGCCCGGACCATCGGCGCCTATCTCGGCGCCGGAGGAACAGCCGATCAGCGGGATCCCGGCGGCAACCTCTTTGATGCCGGCGAGCACTGCGTGCGGGTCCAGACGGATCGAGCAGAACACGACCAGCAGGCGAGGATCCGGGCCCGCGAGCGCGCGGGAAGCCGCCGCGGCCCCGGCACGATGGGGATCGGTCTCCGAGCTGATCCCGACGTCGAACCACCGGGTGCTCTGTGCTGCGTACGTGCGAAAGTCGTCGTCCACGGGCAGCCCATCGACTCCCAACCGGTAGTGCTCAGGAGAACGAACCAAACCTCGACCACAGTCCACCGTGGTCTCTGATTCCTGGCATGACCGTATCGCGACAGCCAAGATTCGCGTAATGAAACTACCACCGGTCGTTGATCGAAAAGTGCTCGATCAGTGCTGCCTGCCGTCTCAGCCGTTACGGTGACCGCGCTGGGCGAGTCGGTGCCGGCCGTTGGTGGTTGCGCTTCTGGCTGTACGCGACCGGCCACTGGGCGGATCCGAATCCCGTCGAGCATGGTGGGGACGATTCGAATGATCGGATGTACGGGGTGGCTATTGTGGAACCCCGGCCGAGCTATCGAGTGACACGCTGGATGTGAGTGATGCCGTCGCGCGAGTCGATCGACAGGTTCACGGCGCTGCCGGATCCCGGCGAGGCCAGGACCGTCGATGATCTCGTGGAACGGTTGCGGCGGCTGAAGGTGTGGGCCGGTAACCCGTCCTACGAGCAGATCGCCGGCCGGGTCGCCGCCGGGTGGACGGCGGCCGGTCGACCGGCCGCGGAGGTGCCGGGCAAGACCACCGTCGTCGACTGCTTCAGGGCGGGCCGGCGGCGGTTGAACGCCGATCTGGTGGCCGCGGTGGTGTCGGCGCTGCACCCGGACGCCGGGTACGCGGCGCAGTGGCAGCAGGCGCTGCGGATGATCGCCGGGGAGATCTCGCCGGCTGGGCAGGTCCGTGTGCAGGACCGGCTGCCGCCGGATCTGGCCGGGTTCACCGGCCGTACCACCGAGCTGGGCCGGCTGCGGCGCGCGTTCGGCCAGGACCGGTCCGACACGGGCGTGGTGGTGATCTCCGCGCTCGCCGGGATGGCTGGGGTCGGCAAGACCCAGTTGGCCGTTCGCCTCGGGCATCACCTGCTGCGCGAGAAGCGCTTCGACCGGGTGCTGTTCGTCAACCTGCGCGGCTTCCACCCCGACCCCGCCCAGCCGCCCGCCGACCCGGCCGCCGTCCTCGACGGTTTCCTGCGCCTGCTCGGCGTCCCCGGGCAGCAGATCCCGTACGGCATGACCGCCCGGGCCGCCCTGTACCGCGACCGGCTGGCCGGTGCCCGCGCCCTGGTGGTGTTGGACAACGCTGCCGATGCCGAGCAGGTCCGGCCGCTGTTGCCCGACACCGCCGGCAGCCCGGGCTGCCTGGTGCTGGTCACCAGCCGACGCGACCTTGGCGACCTGCTGCGCCCGGCCACCCACGTGACCGTGAACGTGTTCACCTCCGCCGAAGCACGCCAGTACCTGACCCGGGCCGCGCCCGGGGTGCCGGTCGGCGACGATCCCGACGCCGTGGCGCGCATCGCCGCCCGCTGCGGTCACCTGCCGCTCGCGCTCGGCCTGGTCGCCGGGCACATCCGGGCCAAACCCGGCTGGACGCTGACCGACCACGCCGACCGGCTCGACGAGCATCACCAGCACCGCCGCATGGAAACCGGCGTCCAGGTCGCCCTGGACCTGTCCTACCGGCAGCTACTGGCGGCGGAGCAGCGGCTGCTGCGCCTGGTCGCGTTACACCCCGGCCAGGACCTCGACGCCTACGCCGCTGCCGCGCTGGCCGACACCGACCTCGACACCGCCCGCACCGTGCTGGACCGGTCACACCGCGACCACCTGCTGCAACAGGTCAGCCCCGACCGGTACAACCAGCACGACCTGATCCGCGCCCACGCCATGAACCACACAGTCGACGACGATCCACCACACGAACGCCGCGCCGCCCTCACCCGCCTGTTCGACTATTTCCTGGCCACCGCCGCCGCCGCGATGGACACCCTGTACCCGGCCGAGAAGCACCGCCGGCCGCGGATCCCCGCACCGAAGACACCCACCCCGACCCTGACCGACCCGGGGATCGCACGGGCGTGGCTGGACCTCGAACGTCCCACCCTGGTCGCCGTCGCCGCGTACACCGCCACCCACGGCTGGCCGACCCACACCACCCGCCTGTCGACCACCCTGCTCCGCAGCCTCTCCGGCGGGGACCACGCCGACACCCTGGCTGTCCACGGCCACGCCCTGCACGCCGCCCGACAATCCGGCGACTCGGACGGCCAGGCCGAGGCCCGGACCAACCTCGGCTTCATCCACGCTCAGCTCGGCCACTACCAGGACGCCGCCGACCACCTGACGCAGGCTCTGCACCTGTTCGGGCGGGCCGGCAACCTCGACGGCCAGGCCCGCGCCCTTGGCAACCTCGGTGGCGTCGATGAGCGGCTGGGCCACTACCAGGACGCCGCCGAGCACTACAGGCGGGCACTGGCCCTGTACCGGCAGGCCGGCGACCGGCACGGCGAAGCCCGCGCCGTCAACAGCCTCGGCCTCGTCCAGGCGCGGCTGGGTCGCTACGAACCGGCCACCGCACATCACGAGCAGGCCCTGACCCTGTACCGGCAGGCCAACAACCAGCACGGCGAAGCCAATGCGCTGATCAACCTCGGCGACGCGGAAATGCGGATGGGCCGCTACGGGGCCGCCGCCGACCATCTCGGCCAGGCTCTGACCCTGTACCGGCAGCTCGGCAACCGTACGAATGAAGCCCACGCGCTGGACAGCATCGGCATCCTGCACACCCGCCTCGGCGAGCCCGACCAGGCCACCGTGCACTACGAGCGGGCCCTGGCCATCTTCCGGGAGATCGGCGCACGTTACGGCGAAGCCTGCGCGCTCAACGGCCTCGGCGAAACCGCCGGCCCCAGCGACGCCATCGCTCACCACACGGCCGCGGTCATCATCGCCACGGATGTCGGCGATCGCGTGCAGCAGGCGCGCGCCCACACCGGCCTTGGCCACGCCCATCGCACCCTGGGCAACGCCGACCAGGCCCACCACCATTGGCAACAAGCCCTGGCCCTCTACACCGACCTGGGCACGCACCACGCCGACGAGATCCGCACGCACCTCGCGGCGCTACCCGGCACCGACCCAGCGGGTCGGTGAGGCTCGGTGGATTGTTCACCGCCCGCGCCGGCTCCGGCGGGTCGTGTCAGCCGAAGAGGGCGGCGGGAATGTCGGCGTAGAAGAGGGCGGGATCGCGGGAGAGGGAGGCCTTGACGTTGGCGGTGGGAGCGTCCGCGATCACTTCCAGCTTGCCGGCTTCCAGGCCGTCCAGGGCCATGGCGACCACCTCGTGGGGTGGGAGTTTAGGGATGTCGTACGCGGCCATCATGTCGGTGTCGGCAATAGCTAGGGCCAGTGCCGTGACCTGGGTTTTCTGGTCGGCCAGCTCGAGCCTGATGCCGTTGGTGAGAGACCATTCGGCGGCCTTGGATGCGGCGTAGCCGTTGCTGGCGGGAGCAAAGGCGTACCAGCTCAGCGCCGAGATGACGTTGAGGATGGCGCCGTCGGCGAGGCGGGGGGCGAGGGCGCGGGTGACGGCGAGGGTGCCCCAGAAGTTGGTGTCGAACTCGCGGCGGATGTTCTCCGTGGACGGGCCGAGCAGCGGGGCGTTCGTGGAGATGCCGGCGTTGTTGACGAGGATGTTGAGGTCGCCTACCTCGGCTGCCGCGGCCTGGACCGACGCCGGGTCGGTGATGTCCAGCTGGAGGGGGACGACGCCGGGGATGTTGATCCGGTCCGGCTGGCGGGCGGTGGCGTACACGGTGGTGGCGCCGCGGGCGAGGAGAGCCTCGGCGAAGGCCTTGCCGAGGCCGCGGTTGGCGCCGGTTACGAGAGCTTTTGTGCCGTTGATCTGCATGCCGCTAGGCTAAAACCTCACGTTGACGTCAGAGGCAAGTGTTGCGAGGTGGATCACTGTGCGGATCGGGGATCTGGCGACCACGACGCGGGTGAGTGTGCGGGCGCTGCGGTACTACGAGGAGCAGGGGCTGCTCGCCTCGACGCGTAGTGAGAGCGGGCAGCGGCTCTATGGGGACGCGGCGGTCAACCGGGTGCGGCTGATTCAGCAGTTGTACGGCGCGGGACTGTCCAGCAAGACGATTGCGGAGCTGCTGCCGTGCGTGGACGCCAAGGTGAGCACGCCGGAGTCGCGGGAGCGGCTGGCGGCGGAGCGGGACCGGATCAACACGCAGATCGCCGAGCTGACCATCGCCCGCGACAGGCTGAACGACATCATCGACGCGACGTCGAGGCCGAACCCGGAGTGCGACTACGCATGAGCGGCCCGGACCAGAAATCCACAGCTATCTAGATGGGCTAGCGCCACTGTCCGAAGTAGCATCAACGGCCATGACTGTGTTGACTGGCGATCGCCTGCCATCCGTCCTGGCCGCCGGTGTCGCCGCCCTGATCGGGGTTACCGGCGGCAGTGTGCTCACCGTGGCGCCCGCATCCGCGGCCGCTCACAAGCCGTCACCCGGATCCGCGGGCGTCGGCGACCGTCTCTACCCGACGCTCGGAAACGGCGGGTACGACGTCCGCAACTACGACCTGTCGCTCGACTACGCGCGCAAGGACCCGGCCCAGCAGATCACCGGGGACGTGACCATCACCGCGCGAGCCATCCAGAGCCTGTCCCGGTTCGACCTTGATTTCGCCGGTGACGCGGTCGGCGCGGTCACCGTCGACGGCAAGAGGGCCGCGTTCACCCGTACGGGCGAGGAGCTCGTCATCACGCCCGGCCGCGCCATCCATGATGGCGCCGTTTTCAAGGTCGTGGTGAGCGGCTTCAAGGCCACCCCGGTCGCTCCCGACGCGGATGCGCCGGTCGGCTTCGTCAAGACCCCGGACGGCACCGTGCTGGCCGGTCAGCCGGCCTCGTCGCACAACCTCTTCCCGAGCAACGACCACCCCAGCGACAAGGCCACGTACACGATCAAGATGACCGCGCCGGACGGGTGGACCGCCACCGCGAACGGCAAGCTGGTCCGCACCAGCGAGAGCCACGGTCGCGAGTCGTGGACCTACCGCGAGAAGAACCCGATGGCCAGTGAGCTGGTCCAGGTCGCGGTGGGTGACTTCCTGCAGTACTCGCGGGGGAAGGTCGACGGCATTCCGATCCGCGACGTGGTGCCCCGCCGGCTCGCCGACACCCTGCTGCCCAGGTTCGCCAACGAGCCGGAGCAGGTCCGCTGGATGGAGAGCAAGGTCGGCAAGTACCCGTTCGAGAACTACGGCGTGGTCGTCATCGACGGCAACCTCGGCTTCGCGCTCGAGACCCAGACGCTGTCGCTCTTCGACACCGGCTCGTTCCCGTCCGACTCGGCCGGACTCGACCCGGTGCTGACCCACGAGCTGGCGCACCAGTGGTTCGGCGACAGCGTGGCGCCCGAGGTGTGGAGCAACGTCTGGCAGAACGAGGGCCACGCGTCGTACTACGAGATCCACTACGCGGCCGAGCACGGGACGCTCAAGGCGTACGCGGGCTTCGACACGCTCGAGGCGTACTACAAGAACCGGTACGCCCGCGGTGACCAGTACCGCGCGAAGTACGGCCCGGTGGCCCACCCGCTCAAGTCGGACTCGATCTGGGACGTCTTCAACCCGAACGTCTACGCGGGTGGCTCGATCGTTCTCTACGCCCTCCAGCAGCAGGTAGGCGACCGCAAGTTCGCCAAGATCGAACGCGACTGGGTGCAGCGGAACAAGGGCAAGTCGAAGTCGACCGAGGACTTCATCGCCCTGGCATCGAAGGACTCCGGGCAGGACCTTCGCGGCTTCCTCAACGACTGGCTCTACGGCACCAAGACCCCGCCGATGCCGGGTCACCCGGACTGGACCGTCACCCCGGTGACGCCGGCGACCATGTCCACGCCGGCGCCGGCGGCCACCCTCACCTACTAGTCACTGATCTGTTCAAGGCCGGCGCGTGTCGCTCAACTCGCCGACCGCGTCGGCCTTGAACGATCCCTTGACAAAGCGAAGCCTGACCTGATCGTTGGGCGTTCCATGGCCGATGCACCGACCGCCCTGAGCCGAAGCGGCATGGCGCCCCCTTGGCCTGACCAGCCCGAAGCCGCATCGGAGCCTGCGATCGGTAGACTACAAGCGATGCTAATGGAAGACTACGGGGCCTGCATTTGGTAGAGTACGCGCGTGGTCGACTACCGGCGCCGAGTCTTGGACGATGCACTGGACGAGCTTCAGCCGCACCTGCGTGCTCTGTCGATCCACGGGCCGAAGGGCGTGGGAAAGACAGCGACGGCCATGCAGCGCGCCGTGTCGGTCATTGACCTGAGTCTTCCTGCCCAGCGGGAGATAGTGGCTGCCGATCCCTCGATCTTGACTCGATCGCCGGGGCCTGTGCTGGTTGATGAGTGGCAGCGGCTTCCCGAGGTCTGGGATCAGGTCCGCCACGCCGTTGACGCCGGCTCTCCGCCGGGGCATTTCATCATCGCCGGTAGTTCGGCACCTCGGGGTGCGGTGGTCCACTCGGGTGCCGGGCGGATCGTCCCGATGCGGATGCGCCCGCTCAGCATGGCGGAGCGCGGTATCGAGACCCCCACCGTGAGCCTGGCCGCGCTCCTGGCCGGCAACCGGGATGTCGGGGGAACCACCGGGCTCCGGCTGGCCGACTACGTCGAAGAGATCGTCGCCTCAGGATTTCCTGCCATTCGAGGCCTGCCGCCTCGGGTTCGCCGAGCTGAGTTGGACGCGTATCTCGAGAACGTTGTTCAGCGTGAATTTTCCGAACAGGGTTACCCGGTCCGGCGTCCGGCAGTACTGCGCGCCTGGCTTGCAGCCTATGCAGCCGCGACGTCGTCAACGGCGGCGTACTCGAAGATTCTCGACGCGGCTACAGCCGGGCTGGCGAACAAACCGGCCAAGGAAACCACTATCGCTTACCGTGACGCACTGTCGTCACTGTGGTTGCTCGATGATTTGCCACCGTGGATTCCCGGCCGCAATCATCTTGACCGGCTCGGTCAATCCGCCAGACACCAACTGGCCGACCCGGCGTTGGCCGCCCGGCTTCTAGGACTTGATGCCGCCGCGCTCCTACGTGCTGAGCAAGGCAACACCAACCTGTCCGAGGGCACGATTCTCGGTGCCCTTTTCGAGCACCTCGTGGCGCTGAGCGTTCACACCTATGCCGAGGCGGCTGAGGCCCGGGTCAGTCACCTGCGGACTCGCAACAGCGACCACGAGGTGGATCTCATAGTTCAGCAGGCTGATGGAAGGGTGCTGGGCATGGAGGTCAAGCTGGCCGACCGCGTTGAGGATGCTGACACCAGGCACCTGCACTGGCTCCGCGATCGGATCGGTGAAGACCTGATCGATTCCGTCGTCATATATGCCGGCGAGCATGCTTATCGTCGCCGCGACGACGTTGCCGTCGTTCCGTTGGCGCTGGTTGGCCCGTGACGCCGGCAGGACGCGGTTCGAATTCGGGCACTGCCGCGGATTTGCGCTGCGCAAGCACTCCGCACCTCAGCGATGACGAAGGTGATCGCCGACGGCCGCGTAGGCCGCGGTACCCGTTGCCGGCCGAGCGCTCGCAGCACGGTCAACTGCGCCGGCGGTCTGGCCGCCTTGAGGCGGTCAGAGTTTCTGACAAGCGAGCGCCTGCAATCAGGAAGCGGTTCGCATGGGGGCCGCGACGGGCATCGATGACATGCTCGCCGGCCTCGGATTAGTCACTGCGCGGTTCAAGGCCGGCGCGCGTCGCTTACCTCGCGACTCGCGTCGGCTTTGAACGATCCGTTAACGAGCTGAAGCCTGGTGCTGTGTGGCCGATGAGCCGGCCACCCTGAGCGATCCATCCTCGCTGCGGATGGCACCGCGACAATCGGTTGGGCCACCACCGGTAGATCAACACCTGGTACGACGGCGGCTTCGCCTTCTTCGCCGAGCATCGGCTGCTTCAATGGCGGGGACGACAGCGCCGCGCTCGACGCCGACGGCCGTACGGCCGCGGAACGACTGTCTCACCGGCCGTACGAGTCGACCAAGTCTTTCGTTCTGCTTGCCCGCAGACCCGTGACGGGCGACTGTTGTTCTATGAACCTGTTCAGACGCCGGCGTCGTGGGCGAGCAGGGCCAGCTGGGTGCGGTTGTCCAGGTCGAGCTTGGTCAGGATGTGGGAGACGTGGGTCTTCACCGTGGCCAGGGTCATGTTCAGCACCCGGGCGATCTCGGTGTTGTTGTGGCCCTGGGCGATCGCCACGACCACGTCGTGCTCGCGCGGGCTGAGCGCGGCGAGGGCGGCCTTGGCGCGGGCGAAGGCGCCGGCCTGGACGGCGACCCGGTCCATCAGGCGGCGGGTGATCTGTGGTGACAGGATCGGTTCTCCGTCGGCCACCTGCCGTACCGCCTCGGCGATCCGGGCCGGCGGGGTGTCCTTGAGCAGGAAGCCGCTGGCCCCGGCGCGCAGCGCGTGCAGGATGTTCTCGTCCGTGTCGAACGTGGTCAGCACGATGATTTCGGGCGGGCGCGGCCGGGCCCGCAGGCGGCGGGTCGCGGTGATGCCGTCGACCCGGGGCATGCGCAGATCCATCAGTACGACGTCGGGCGCGTGCGCGTCCGCCGCGGCCGGGACCTCGTCGCCGTCGGCCGCCTCGCCGACGATCGCGATGCCGTCGGCGCCGTCAAGCATCATGGTGAGGCCCGCGCGCACCAGGGCGTCGTCGTCGACGACGAGCACGCGTACCGGAGGGGTCATGCCGGCCATGGTATCGATGCGTGCAGCCGAAACTCGCCGTCGACCGTCTGGTGGTCGAGCCGCCCGCCGGCCAGCTCTACCCGTTCGGTGAGCCCGACCAGGCCGGCGCCGCCGGACCAGCCGGGCTGGGTCGTGCGGTGCGGCGCCAGCGGGTTGCGGACGTCGATCTCCAGGCCCGTGCCGGGCCCGCCGCGCAGTGCGACGTGGACCGGCTGGCCGGCGGCGTGCTTGCGGGCGTTGGTCAGGCCTTCCTGGATCACCCGGTACGCCGTCCGGGCCAGCGCCGGTGGCGCCTCGGCCGGCTCGTCCACCGCCTCGCGCAACAGCACCTCGGTGCCGGCGTCACGGCACTCCTCGACCAGGCGCGGGACGTCGGCGAGAACCGGCTGCGGGCGGATGCCCTCACCCTCCGGTGGGTCGTCGTCACGCAGCAGCGAGATCACTTCGCGCAGCTCGTCGAGTGCCTGGTGCACGCCGTCGCGGACGACTCCCGCGGCCCGGGCCAGCCGCTCGGGTGACGAATCCGGACGGTACTCCATCGCACCGGCGAACGTGGCCACCAGCGACAACCGGTGCGCGAGGACGTCGTGCATCTCCCGGGCGATCTTGCGACGTTCCAGCATCCGCGCCTCGGCCACCCGGCGGCCCTGTTCCGCCTCGGCGCGCCGGGCCCGCTCGTGCAGCGAGCGGATCAACGCCTCCCGGGCCTTCGCCCACGCACCCCACCCGAGCAGCGCGCCATAGCCGATCGTGACCAGCACCAGCCACCAGCCGTACGACAAGCCGCCGTTGGCCCGCCAACCGCCCTGGACCGCGTGCGCGGCGACCCCGGCCGCCGCCACCGCCGCCGCGACCGGGAAGCGCCGGCGCCGGGCCACCTGCAGCGCGCCGATCGTGGCCGGGGGAGTGGCGGCCGGTGACAACGCGGCCAGCACGGTCAGTACCGCCGTGGCGCCGACCGGCCGCCACAGGGTCAACGGCGCCAACACCCAGCTCAGCGCACCGGCCGCGACGTCGAGGACAAGCAGCGGCCCGGGCGAGCGGCCGTTCCACCAACCCAGGAGCGTCGCCCCGATGAGCGCCCCGGCGATGCTGACGACCACCGCGACGCTGGCACGCAGGTGGCGTTCACGGTCGTCCGGCCCCGGAGGCAAGGTGTTCACCCGGCGAGGCTAGCCGGACGGCGCCGGCCGCCGACACCATCCAAAGTTGGTGGTCGGCCTATCCAAAGAGAGCACCGGTGTCGCCCCTGGTCCGATGTGGTCGTCCGGCCCGAACCGCGATGCTTTCCGGCATGACCAACGACATCCAGCACACCGCCGTACGGCGTACCGGCCGCGCGATCACCATCGTCGCCGCCGCGGCCGGCGCATTGCTGCTCTGGACGGTCGACGGCCCGTGGGCCGGCCTCGACCTCGCCGTCCACCAGGGCGACACCACCCGGCACATCGGCCCGGCCGCGGTGGCGCTCACCGCGCTGGTCGCGGGCCTGGCCGCCGGGGGCCTGCTCACCTTGTTGGAGCGCACCGTCCGCCGCCCCGTCCGGACGTACCGGATCATCGCGTCGATCGTGCTGATCCTCTCCTTGGCCGGCCCGCTGGGCAGCGGCGTCGGCACGAGCAGCCGGCTGGTGCTGCTCGCCATACACATGACCGTCGGTGCCGCCCTGATCATCGGGTTGCCCGGCCGTCGGAACTATCGGTGAGGATGGACAACGTGCCACTCGGATACGTCATCTCGGTCGCGCTCCTGACGTTTTGCACCGTCACCGCCCTGATCGGGCCACGACCCGCCCATACGACCCAGGGCTACTGGGGATTCTGGGTCACGTTCATGATCAACGAGCTGCCGTTCCTCGCCCTGTACGCGCTCGCCGCGGACAGCCTTCTGGCGTTCAGCGAAGGTGACCTCTCCTCACCCGCTGGTCTGATCGCGTTCGCCGTCGCGGTTCTCACCGCGGCCGGCCTCGCCGTCCTGATCCGGCGGGCGCTCGGGACCGGCGCGGTGCTGCGGCGCGCGCTGGCCGCCGACGCCGGCATCGAGCTACCACCGGCACACCGGCCGTGGGCGCACATCCTGCTGGCCCCGTTCGCCGTGCGACGCGGCGACGTCGTCCGGGTCGGCAACATCGCGTACGGGGACGCCGGCAAGCGCAACCTGCTCGACGTGTACCACCGCCGGGACCGCCCCACCGGCGGCCCCGTCCTGGTGTACTTCCATGGGGGCGGCTTCCGGGTCGGGCACAAGCGCTGGGAGGGCCGCGCCCTGCTCTACCAGCTCGCCGCACGGGGGTGGGTGTGTGTGAGCGCCAACTACCGGCTCGCGCCGGCGCACCAATTCCCCGACGCCCACGTGGACGCGAAACGGGTGATCGCCTGGGTGCGTACGCACGCGGCGGACCACGGCGGCGACCCGCGTACGGTCATCGTGTCCGGCAGCTCGGCCGGCGGCCACCTGGCCGCCATGACCGCGCTGACCGCGAACGACCCGGCTTTCCAGCCCGGATTCGAGGGCGTGGACACGTCGGTCGCCGCGGCGATCGGCTTCTACGGGTACTACGGCCGGGTCGACGGCCCTGGCTCGTCCCCGCTGGACCGGCTCCGCGACGCGCCACCGTTCCTTTTCCTGCACGGCGACAAGGACAGCTCGACGCTCGTGGAGGACACCCGCGCATTCGTCACCCGGCTGCGCGAAGTCAGCACCCAGCCCGTCGTGTACGCCGAACTGCCGGGCGCCCAGCACACCTTCGACCTGTTCTACTCCCTGCGCTACACCCAGGTGATCGAAGCGGTCGCCGCGTTCGGCGCCTGGCTGCACACAGCCAAGCGTGTCTGATGGCTGCGCGTCTTGGATCCCCAGCCGCAATCAGCTTGATCTGGCCGGCCCGGTGCTGGCCGTCAGACTGCTGGGGCTCGATGCGGCCGCGCTGCTAGGCGCCGAGCAAGGCAACACCAACCTGTCTGAGGGCACAATTCTCGGCGCTCTCGTCGAGCACCTTGTGGTGCTCAGCGTCCATACCTACGCCGAAGCAGCCGTGGCCCGGCTGGGGCGTTCTGCGCCGATCACTGGACGAGGTGGTAGTTGGGGATTTCCGGCCGCCTTTGGTCGCGGGGCAGGCGGATGTCCTGGACGATGGCCTGGTCCGGGATAGCGGTGCGAGATATGCCGATGCCTTGGAGACAGTGATTGCACCACAAGTGCGCGTACCCGATCGCGCCGTCGAGGTCACCGGTGAAGACCAGCTGAAGGCAGTGATGCCCACAGTTGGGGCAGGCACTTCCGGGCGGACCCGGGACGGCGTCGTATGCGGTGCTGAACGCGTCGAGCCACTGGTCGTAGGTCGCCGTCATCGGGTTCTCGGCTCCGGCCGGATCGGTTGACTGTTCCACCATTGTTCCTCGTGTGCGTAAGCGCGGTCCTCAAAAGCATCGAACTCTTCGGCCGTCGTCGGAAACGGCTTTCCGCTCGCTAGCTCGTCGTGATGGAACCTCTCGTGGACCAGCGTTCTGGCCAAGTCTTCCTCGCTGCGGAAGCCGGTAGGGAAAAGCACGATGGAGCCGTTCGGAAGAGTCCGGCCGCAGATCCCGCGGGTGGTCTTGCTGCCTAGCGAGATGTTCAAGTCCGAGATGTCGATGCCGTACTTCGCCGCGATGTTACGAGCCGATTCATGGTTGAACAACTGGGTCGGTCCGGCTCCGCGCTTCTTGACCCTGTCGAGGGTGGAAGCGTCGCCGTGGCGGAGGCGGGTGAGCAGCTTCTTGATCGCCTCGATCGCATCGCCCAGCTTCCCGGTCAGGCCGCGCAGATGCTCGAGGCTGCTGACCAAGCCACGGAGCCACTTGGCTATCCGGGCGCCCCATGACGCGCAGAGGGTACTGACCTGCTCGACCACCAGAGGAGTGGCGAGCCCGAAGCTGAAGACCTCCTCCGCCGCGTACGTGATCAAGCGAGACACCAGCACCGCGATGGCGTCGCGCACCATCATGCGTACGCCGGCGACGAGCATGCCGGCGCCCTCGGTGACCGCCGCCATCGTCTCGGCGGCGCCGGCCAAAGCGGCGACGGCGTCTTTCTGCTGGCCGGTCCAGGTCCGGTACGCGTCGGCGGCGGCCCCCTGCCATTCGGTGGTGTCCCAGCGCACCGCGCGATCCAGATCTGAGGAGCGGTCGTGCAGCGTGCTTGCGACGTTGCGCCAGGTCTGCGCGTGTGCCGAAATCTGGCCGGGGTCGCCGGCCAGCCAGTCCAGGGCCTCGGACAGCGGCTTGACGTGCTCGATGATCCAGGCGACGCCGTACTGCAGCAGGCTTCCGATCGGGTCGGAGATGAACGCCAGAGCGTCCAGCCCGGCCGATACCGCACCGAGCGTGGTGTCGATCCAGCTGCCGTCCTTGATCCCGGCCAGGATCGTCTCGATGTCCTCGGCGATCCACACCCCGGCCCACGGGTCGGTATTACCGGCCGGGTTGGCCACCGCGACAAGCGGCGGCCGGACCGGCATCATCGCGTGTTCCGGATCCGGTCTGCCGCACTCCTGTCGGTGGAGTCGTACGACGCGGCCACCGACCGCAACGCGTCCGCGGTGTCGTGGGCGGACCCGGCCGCCGTGTTGATGCCGTCGACCATGGCCTGCTGCAGGCCGTTGAGCAGGGCGGGCACAAACTGGCACAACTGGCCGTACGCCCCGGTGTCCGTCCGGACGGTCTGCCCGGCCTGGGCGGCAGCGGTGAGCCCGTCACCGATCGTGCCGACCTCCCCGGCGTGTGACATCAGCGATGCCGAGTTGACCTGGAAGGTGCCGGGGTCACTCATCGCGCTCTCCGAGCCGCTTTTGCAGGGCGGCCATCAGCATCCGTCCGGTCTCGGTATCCGTCCCGACCGTTTCGGCGGTGATCTCCTGGAACTGCTTCAACAACGACGCGTTGGCCGCGTGCACGGTTTCCATCAGATCTCGCGCGGTGTCTTCGGCGGGCTGCTGCCGCGTGCGCTCGTCGAGATGGATTCGTTCGACCCGGCCCTCGGCGCCGACCGTGACCTCGACCAGACCGTCACGGCTGCGCGCGGTCGCCGTCAACTCCGCAGTTCGCCGGGCCAACTCCTGCGCCTGCTCAGCACGGCGACCCAGCGACCGCTCCCACGCGTCAATCCGCTCCAACGCCTCATCTGCCGACTCACCGTCGAACATCCCGGCATCGTAACGGCCCCGGTCCACGCGAGCCGCCCGCCATCCAGGTCGGCCGTCGCCCGGTCAGGGCCCAGCACTTCAGGCCAGTGAGCAGGCCCAAGGTGCAGGCAGGAGATCGCCTGCAACTAGGGCAGCGCAGTTCGATTGGCCCAACGTTCGGCCCACAGATTTGGCGGACCTGCTGTGACTCGTCAGGTGATAGGGCAATGCCAGTGCCGCCCGTCGAAATCAGGGGGCGAGTTGATCGATCGTCAGGCCGACATCGCTGAGGGTGCCTCGCAACGTTCCCTTGGCGACGTCGCGGTTGCTGTGTACCGGGACGGTGGTTCCCCGCCCGTCTGGATGGCCCATGACCTGATGACTGCCGCTCACCCGCGCGGTCTTGAAGCCGTGCCGCTCCAGTGCCCGAACGATTCGTGAGCCGGAGACCGAAGTACCGGAGACATCATGCAGCCACGGTGACCGAAAGCTCCCGAGGAACGCCGAACTCCTCGATCAGCCCGACGAGCGCCTCACGGAGATCTTCCAATGCGGCTTCCTCGGTTTCGCCCTCGCCGTGCGCGCCCACACCCGGACGCAGCTGGGCATGAGCGGACCAGACCCCATCCTCGTCGCGCTCCACCAGGACTGGCACGGTAACGGGGCGAAGCTCGGCCATGAAGGCACCATAGCGCGCCAATGAGGGTTGGCCAGTCGGTGTCCTGCGACTGCGTTCCATCACACGACTATAGTCGTGTGACTACGGGGTGCTCAAGTGGTCGGCGGCACCGATCCCTCGCGATCCGGTGTGCCCGCCGTGAATGACGTCGGACTGACCGTTAGTGGCACCCACCCTTGCCGCCGGATGGTTCGCATGGTGCAACGTTCGGCCCCGGCTGGAGGATCACTTGGCACAGATCCGAAGCAAGATCTCGCTTTCCGAGATGCTGAACCGTGGTCTTCCTCAATGCTCGGCTGCCCCGCTTGTTGCCGCCGCATTCCTCGAAACAGCGCGATGACGGCACGGCAACATCCGGCCCACCGTACTTCTCAGGCGCGCAGGAAGGTCAGGACGGCGAGCACCCGGCGGTGTTCGCGGTCGTGCGGGGCGAGTCGCAGCTTGGTGAAGATCGAGGTGACGTGCGCCTCGACGGTCTTCACCGCGAGGTGCAGGTCCGCCGCCACCGCCGCGTTGGACAGGCCCTGGGCCATCAGCGCGAGCACGGCCCGTTCCCGTTGCGTGAGCGCGTCGAGCGGATCCTTTTCGCGGCGGCGGGCCACCAGCCGGGCCACCAGTTCCGGGTCGATGACGGTCTGGCCGCCGGCCACCTTGCGTACGTCGGCGCCGAACGCGGAGAGATCTGACACGCGGTCCTTGAGCAGGTAGCCGACGCCGCCGTCGAATTCCGTCATCAGCCGCAGCGCATGGTGCACCTCGACGTACTGCGACAGCAACATCAGGCCGACGGCGGGCTGAAGCGCCCGGATCGCGGTGGCCGCATCGATGCCCTCAGCCGCGTGGCCGGGCGGCATCCGCAGGTCGATCACCGCGACATCGGGCGGGTCGGCGCGGACGAGGTCGACGAGCGCCGGCCCGTCCCCGGCCTGGCCGGTGACGGTGAAGCCGGAGTCGGCGAGGATCCGGGCCATGCCTTCGCGGAAGAGCACCGCGTCGTCGGCGAGCATCACCCGCACGGGATCACCGTCCGCAGGCTGGTGCCCGCCGGTCCGCTGTCTATGCGCAGCCGGGCGTCGAGCGTGGCGAGCCGGTCTGCCAACCCTTCCAGGCCGCTGCCCGGCCGGATCGCGGCACCACCCCGGCCGTCGTCGGTCACCTCCACGACGAGCCCGTCCGCGGTGAGCTCGGTGCGCACGGCCACATGCCCGGCGGCGGCGTGCTTGGCCGCGTTGGTCAGTCCCTCGCTGATGACGAAGTACGCCGTGGCCTCCACCTCGGCCGGCAGCCGCCGCGCCACATCGACGACGAACCGGACCGGTACTGCAGACCGGTCACTGAGAAAGCCGACCGCTGCCTCCAGACCGTCCTGGGTGAGCACGGCCGGGTGCAGCCCTCGTGCCATCTCGCGCAGCTCGGCGGTCGCCGCGAGCAGCCCGGTCCGTACCTGTTCGGCGCGGGCGGCCACCTCGACCGACCCGGCGTCGCGGGCCAGCCGCACCACCGAGCCGAGCTCCAGGGCCACGGTCACCAGCCGCTGCTGCGCGCCGTCGTGCAGGTCGCGCTCGAGCCGGCGGCGGGCGGCGTCGCCCGCCGCGACGAGCCGTTGCGCGGTCGCCCGCAGCTCGAGCACCAGCCCGGCCTGGGCCGCCAGGTCGGCGACCAGCCGGCGCTCGGTCCGGGAAACCGCGTCGCCGGGCGCCTTCGTCACCGTTACCGCACCACGGAACTGTCCGTCGTGGCGGATCGGCACGGTCGCGCCGTCGCCGAGGTCGGGGGGCGCGACCGGCCGTACAGTCGCAGGCCAGGCCGAAACGGCCCGCAGCGCCTCGGGCGGCCCCGCCCACAGCACCACCTCGCGGGCACCGACGGCGTCGGCCACCGTGGCGCAGATGTTGTCCAGCAGCAAGCCGGCGGGCGCGGCGAGATGGGCCGACAGCCGGGCCAGAGCCTCGTACGGCGTGGCCCGATGCCCATAGACCAGACGGTCGGCCAGGCGTTGCACCCGCCGGCGCAGCGGCTCGAACCCGACCGCTACGAGCGCGGTGGCGAGCAACGACAGCAGCGTGCCGTCACCGTTGACCAACCGCCCGACGCCGACCACGACGGCGGCGTAGCCCAGCGTCACCACGGCCGCCATCGCGCCGACCACCAACGACTTGTTGATGACCGGGTCGATGTCATAGAGGCGGTACTTCAGGATCGCGGCCCCCGCGACGGCCGCCACCAGCGGCACGGTCAACGTCCCGGGGACGGGCGAGTGCAGCACGATCAGGCCCAGCACCATCACTGCGGCCGACAACGTTACGGACCAGACGAACCAACGCAGCTGGCGTGCCTCGTCGTCGCGCGCCCGCCGGAGCCGGACGATCACGCAGGCGGCCGCGATGAGCTGAAACAGAAGATAGGCGGCCGACCGGAAACCGGGATAGAGAGCCTCGGCCAGGTGGTCGCCGGGCACGTGCAGCGGGTGCGGCGCCACGAGTGCGGTCCGCGCGTACTCGACCGGCCACAGCGCGGACACCGCGGTGAGGACCGCGCCGACCACCGCGAGGACGACGACGACCGGACGCCATCCGGGCGACGGCAGGCGGCCGGTCGGGAACGCCATCAGCGTCAGGAAGCTGAGCACCAGCACGAGCGGTAACGGCCACACGCCCAGCCAGCCGATCCAGGACGCGGCCGGCAGCGGGCCGGGGTGCAGGCCGTACTGGCGGCCGGCGAACATCACCGCGTGCGCGACGCCGGTCGCGACGAACAGCCGGCCCTCGCGATGGCCCGGGCGGCGGCCGACCACATAGAGCCCGACCAGAGTGAACGAGACGGCGATCAGGCCGTTGTGCAAGTTCGCGAGGTGCAGGCCGAGCGCGAACCCGCCGGCAACCAGCACCGCGGTTGCCGTCCCCGCCGCCCATCGGGCCGCTCCGATCCACACGTCTGTATCGTGCCAGCGTGCCGATCGCTTGTGACCAGGGTTAACCCGGCAATGTCGGCGGGCTGGCCCGGATGCCCCGGCTGACCGGTGGAGGAGACGCTGTGCCGGACAGCGTGTCCCTCGGGTCAGGAGCCGCCATGAACAGCAAAGATCGCCTGCTCGCCTCCTCGCTGGTATTCGCCCCACTGATCTACCTGCTGGCCGACTGCCTGTACGCGGCGCGCGGCTGGGCCGACCCGACCGCCGGCGTCATCCAGGTCCTCGGCTCGGTCGCGTACCAGTTCGTCATCTTGTGGGTGGTCGGCCGCGTCGATGGCATCGTTGCCACGACCCTCCTGGTCGTGGGCGCCCTCGGCGTGGCGGGCAACGTCGCCTACGGCTTCGACACCATCCATGTGTCGCTCGGCGACACCGCGCTCGTCGACGCTCCGGGCGCCGCCAACCTGATCAAACCGCTGGGCCTCTGCTTCCCGCTCGCGCTGCTGATGTGTGCGGTCGCGCTGCGCCGCCTAGCCCCGCTCTGGACGACGGCCGCGATCGCCGTGGCGGCGCTCGTCTTCCCGGTTGCGCACATCGCCGACATCAAGTGGCTGGCCGTGCTCGACAACGTCGTCCTGGTCGCCGGCTTCGTCGCCGTGGCAATGCTGAAGACGCTCACTCCGGCGCCGCGCGTGAGCCACCCGGCCCCCGAAGCGGCGAGCTGAAGCCGATCATGGTCAGGCGGCGGCTCATCTCGGACGGCGCTGCCATGCGAGTCGGGGTCGTCAGTCCTCGACGGCCTCGACCGCGGCGGCGATCGGCTCGAGCCCCGCGATGAGTTCGTCGAGTTCGTTCGCGGTGAGCGCGTCGTACGCCGGCGCCGCCAGTTCGTCGGTGAGGGCCTCGATCCGCTCCCGGGTGTCCCGGCCGGCGTCGGTGAACCCGCCGGCGGCGTCCACGAGGCCGCGGCCGCGCAGCCGGTCGACGACAGCGGCCAGCTGTTTCTCCGGGAGGTGGTGTACGCGGCCGAACTGCTCCGCCCGCATGCCGAGGGCGAGAGCGAGCAGGACGTGGGCCTCGGTGCCGCCTATGCCGTGGGCGACGAGGGCGGCGTTGTGGCCGTCCCCGCGGTGCTCCCGCAGCAGCGTCGCCGCGTGCCATAGCCGGGCCACCGGCTCGTCGGGGACGTCGAGCGCGCGGAGCCCGGCGTACAGCACCCGGCCCTCGGTGGGCGCGCTGACCGCTGCCCGGGTAGCCAGGTCGGCGACCCGCACCAGACCGGGGGAGCCGGCGAGTTCGCCGATCATCTGCCGCAGCGCGGCGGCGCTGCCCCGTTCCCGTACGGCGATCGCCTCCTGCGGGGTGGTCCTGCTCCACACCCACGGGATGTGGCGCGCCACCTCACCGTCGGCGAAGTTGTAGAAGACCGCGTGCACCACCTCGGCCGGTGCCATTCCCAGCGGCGCGGCGCGGCCCGCGAAATATCCGTCCCAGTAGTTGCGCATGCCGAGGGCCAGGAACGCCTCGTTCGGCACCTCGGAGAAGGTGACGGTGGCGATCGGCTCGACGAGCTCGAACATGCGGTGGACCTTGGCCTGGGGGTGTGGCATCGGTCGGCATCTCCTGTGGTCGTGACGCCGCCCTCGGGGGCGGCCTCTCAACCTAGCTACGAACAACGCGGCCCGGATACGACAACTCGCTCGCCGTGCTTTCCTTGCTCCCGTTCTGCACCTGATATCGCGCGCTGCGGGCACCGGAAATGCGGTTTCCTTGGTCCTATGGGTCGTAGGGGGTGGAAGACGTACGTCGTGGCGATGGCGCTCGCTATCGTCGGTTATCTCGTGCTGCCGCTCGGTCCGTGGTCGGAACTGGTCTGGTCACTCGTCAACACCCTTGGCCCCGTTGCCGCGATCGTGATCGCCGCGACCCGGCTGCCCCGCAACGCGCGTCTACCGTGGTACCTGCTCGCGCTGGGCATCTTCGCGAACGGGACGGCCGTGGTGCCCAACACCATCGTGTCCGAGGTGTTGAAGAGCGACACCTACCCGACCGTGGCCGACGCCTTCTACCTGCTGTTCTATCCGGCCGTTCTGGCCAGCATCGGACTGATGATCCGCCGCTGGCCGCCCCGGTTGATCCGGCCCGCCGCGCTCGACGCGGCCACGATCACCTCGGGCATCGGGGTGCTGGCCTGGGTGTACGCCGTCGCGCCGGCCCTGCAGGACAGCGACTACACCGCCTTCGGGGAGGTCGTGCGGGTGGCGTACCCGGTCGGTGACCTTTTGCTGATCTTCCTGGCGCTTATCCTGGTGCGCAGCGGCGACCATGCCGGTCCCCGGCGCAGCCGCTGGGGCACCACGCCGCCGTGGCTCGCGACCGGCCTGCTCTGCTTCCTGTTCGGCGATCTGATCTGGCTGCTCGTCGGCGACCACAGTGTGCCGGCCTGGGTTGTCCGCGGCATCGACATCTTCTACTTCGTCGCGTTCGCGATCCTCGCGTACGCCATGCGGCATGCCACCGCCACCGACAAGCAGCGCGCCGGCGCCCTGCCGCGCCCGCCCGGGATTCCGCTGATGTCGATGCTGCTCCTGGCGTTGCTGATGGCCCCGGCCGTGCTCGTCATGCAGATGTCGCACGGCGCTTTCCGGCACGGTGTGGCGATCGCCGCCGGGTCGACGATCATGTCGGTGCTGGTGGTGACGCGTCTGACGGTGCTCCTGCGCTTCGTGGAGCGGCAGGCCGAGCAGGTGCGCGAGCTTTCCCGCCGGGACGAGCTCACCGGCCTGCCCAATCGCCGCGCGTGGACCGACGAGCTGCCCCGGGTGCTGGAGCAGGCCCGCCAGAGCGGCCGGCCGGTCAGCGTCTGCATGATGGATCTCGACCACTTCAAGGCGTTCAACGACACCCGCGGGCACCAGGCCGGCGACCGGTTGCTCAAGGAGGCCGCTGCGGCCTGGTTGAGCCGGCTGCGCCAGCAGGACATCCTCGCCCGTTACGGCGGCGAGGAGTTCATCGTGCTGTTGCCCGGCACCGATGTCCTCGAAGGCTGCGCGATCATGGAACGGCTGCGCCCGGCAACGCCCGCCGAGCAGACTTTCTCCTCCGGAGTCGCGGCCTGGGACGGGACCGAGACGTCGGAGGAACTGATCGCCCGTGCCGACGCCGCACTCTACGAGGCCAAGCACACCGGCCGGGACCGGATCGTCGCGGCGGCCACCGCCGACGCCGTAACGGCACGCTGACATCGGGTCGTTCGCTTCGCCCGGACGGCTTATTTGTGCGGCAAACGGCATCGGCCGGAAGCCGGGCCGCCTTGAATAGGCGGAATGATCCGGTCACGTGTCACAACGCCCGTACTCGTCGTGCTGGCATCGGTTGTCCTGCTGTCGCCTGGGCCGCTCGGCGGTCGTCCGGCGTTCGCCTCGGCCGCCGCCCCGGCGGATTCCCCGCCGGCCGGTCAATTCCTGGAGAATGTGCTGGTCACCGGCACGGGCGAGGTATCCGGTGAGCCGGACACGCTCACCGTCGACTTCGCGGTGGAGGCCGGCGGCTCCACGGTCGGCCAGGCCCTGGACGGCGCCAAGGTCGCGGCCGTGGAGATGCGAGACGCGCTCGTCCGGGCCGGGATTGCCCGGGCCGACCTCCAGACGTCGAATTTCAGCATCGGCTCGAAAGTGAACAACGACCAGCAAATTACCGGCTACACCGTGAATCAAGGGCTCACCGCGAAGATCCGGGACTTGCGGCGCGCGGGGGACCTTATCTCAGCCGCCATCGCCGCCGGAGGTAACGCGGCGAGGCTGAATGGCGTGTCGTTCGCCATCGAGAATGACGCCGCACTGCTCGCCGAGGCCCGCAAGAAGGCGTTCGCCGACGCCCGGCAAAAGGCCGAACTGTATGCCCGCGAGGCCGGTCGACCGCTTGGCCGGGTCGTCCAGGTGAACGAGACGGCGCCCAGCTACGGGGTGCCCGTCGGACAGTTCAGTCCGGCCGCAATGGATTCACGGTTTCCGATCGAGCCGGGCCGGCAGCGGGTGACGGTGAACGTCACCGTGGAATGGGCTCTCGACTCGCTGCCGAAGCACCCCTGACCCGCGAGCCGGCCGACCCGGGCGGTCCGGTCACGGCCGTCGCCGGTTGCGCTTGATGCCGTACGCGATCAGCCTGCTCCCTGTGGTCAGGCTGCCGCGCAGGCGGTGTTCAAGTCCTTGATGGCGGCTTCCAGCTTCTTTTCACTGGGCTTCGCGCCGGCGGATTTGTTGTACTCGTCGCTGAGGTTCATCATTTCTTTCTGAACCTTGTCGGCGGCGGTGCTGACCGTCTCGCTCGCGCCGATCGAATGCGCGATGACCGCGGCCGAGCCGGCCGCCCACTGGGCACTGACCGCGATGTTCCCGGCCGGTGGCCCGATCTTCTTGGCCTTGGTGATCTTGGCCGCGTTGTCTTTGATGTCCTTCTTCATTTCGCCGCAGGCTTTGGTGGTGGCCGGGTCTTCAGTCGGGGCAACGGCACTCGAAACCACCGGGGCCGGCGAGGCGGCCGCCGACGGCGACGTTGCGGATGCTTCCGGGCTGGATTTCGGGTCGCAACCGGACATCGCGATCACTGCCGCGATGGCCGAGCCACTCAGGACGAGCCGGGTCCAGTGCATTGATTTTCCCCCCATGATCCTCATATCGCGCGGCACGCTACCAGCCACGGTCAAACGGGTTCGATCAATGGATCGGGACGTCTTCCACCCGGTAGTAGACGGGAAGTCCGTGTTTCTGCGCGATTGCCACGTCCTGGTCGGCGCCGGTGGAGGCGCCCGGGAGCCGCAGCACCGCGTCGCAGTGGGCGAGCAGCCGCTCGGCGGTCGGGTAGAGCACGCGCTCGGCCAACGGATCGGACACCCCGGTCGCCCCGGCCGACCGCAGCACCGGAAGCGCCACCCATTCCCCGATCATCGGCACATGGCCGGCCTCGAAGATCGGCCACGCCGCCACTTCGAGCCGGGCCAGGTTGGCGGCCATGAGGTCGGGGTCGTCGCCCGTGCCCGAGCGGTAGGGCCCGGCGATGAGGATCAGCATGGTCGGCACGCTACACTGCAAAACACGCAACAGTCGATAAGAGTGAGGATAAACGCGCATGCTGGCCGCGGAGCGACGCGACTTCCTGCTGACCCGGCTGCACGCCGACGGCAAGCTGGTCGCCAAAGACATCGCCGTCGAGTTGGGCATCGCCGAGGACAGCATCCGGCGCGACCTGCGCGAGCTGGCCGCAGCCGGGCTCTGCCAGCGGGTCTACGGGGGAGCCCTGCCGGTCTCGCCGGCCGCCGCCGACTACGCGACGCGTACGACGGTCGCCACGTCGAGCAAGCAGCGGGTGGCCGCCGCGGCCGCCGCCCTCATCCGGCCCGGCAGCACGGTGCTGCTCGACGGGGGTACGACCGCGCTGGCCGTCACCGCCGCCCTCCCCGACGACCTGGCCGTCACGATCGTCACCCACAGCGTGACCGTGGCCGCCGCGCTGGTCGACCACCCGGCCGCCGAGGTGCTTTTGATCGGCGGGCGGCTCTTCAAACACTCGGCCGTCACCTGCGGCGCGGCCGCCGCCGAGGCGGCCGGCCAGGTGCGGGCCGACCTGTTCCTGCTCGGTGTCACAGGCGTGCACCACGAGGCCGGCCTGACCACCGGCGACGCCGACGAGGCAGCGATGAAACGCACCCTCGCCCGGCAGGCGGCCGACACCTACGTGCTGGCCAGCAGCGAAAAAATCGGCACCGCGTCGCCGTTCACGGTGCTGCCGGTAACGTCGGTGAGCGGCATCATCACCGACGCCCCGGACGACAATCCGGTCATCGCCGAGCTGCTGAACCGGGGGACGACGATCATCAAGGCTCGCTGACCAGCCCATCCGGTCCGGAAGCGTCGGCACTCCTCCCGCAGCCGGCGGAGGTCGTAGCCCAAAGCTTGTCGATATCCGCGGATGTCCGCCAGGTCCGTTCGTCGGCGCTCAGCGGCTCCTCGTCGGGAAATTGTCTCGCGCGAGAGGGCCGGCGGGGTGGAAGATCCCGCGGCGTGACTATGCGGGAGTTCTGGACCGGGTCCGGGGTGCGGCTGCGGGCGGTGGGTGAGCGGCCGGGTGGACTCAACTGGCTGTTGCTTCCGGGTGGTCCGGGAATCGGGTCGGAGAGCCTGTACGGGCTGGCCGAGGCGATCGACGTGCCGGGTGTGACGTGGCTGGTCGACCTGCCCGGTGACGGGTCCAACCCGGGCGGTGGTGACCCGTTCGCCGGGTGGCCGGGTGTGCTTGTGGAGGCGGCCGAGGCGCTGCCCCGGGCCGTGTTCGTCGGCCACTCGACCGGCGGGATGTACCTGCTGTCGGTGCCCGCGCTGGAGCCGCTGCTGGCCGGGCTCGTGCTGGTCAGCTCGGCGCCGCACGCCGGGTGGCTGGCCGACTTCGAGCGGATGACTAGACAGAACCCGCTGCCGGAGGTCGACGCGGCCGCCGCTGTCTACGAGGCCGACCCCACCGATGCGAATCTCGGGCGGCTGGCGGTGGCGTCGGCCCCCTGGAACTTTGCCGCGGGTGGTGTGGCCGCGGGAGCGGAACTGCTGGGCCGGATGCCGTACAACGCCGGCGCAGTGGACTGGTCGGCGCGGAACTTCGACCGCACGTACGAGATGCGGTGGTGGCCCGCCTCGGTCCCGACCCTGATCGTCAGCGGCGCGGAGGACCGGATCGTCGCCCAGCGGCTGTGGAACGAGCCCCGGTTCCGGGGTGGTCACGTCCTGCACCGCCGGATCGAGGGCGCCGCGCACTTTCCCTGGATCGAGCGGCCGGGTGCGGTGCGGGCGGCGTTCCACGAACTGGCCGCCTGCACGGGATCGCCGTCGGAACCGGGACAGGTCAGGCGATGATCGTCTTGCCGGGGGTGCGGCGGCGGTTGCGGCCGAACGCGGAGGGCGCCTCGGACAGCGGCCGTACGGCGCCGACGATCGGCTTCAGGCGGCCGGTGCGGACGCGATCGGCGAGGTCGGCCAGGCGTACGCGGTCGGGTTCGACGATGAAGAAGACGGCCCGCCCGTCCCGGGGCTGAACCTTCGGCGGCATGGCGACGCTGACCAGGGTGCCGCCCCGGCGGACCAGTTCCGCCGACCGTTCGAGGATGTCGCCGCCGGCGACGTCGAGCACCACGTCCACCTCGCCGGCCTGCTTCAGATCGTCGGCGTCGAGGTCGAGGAAGGAGTGGGCGCCCAGGCCGAGCACGACGTCACGGTCGGCGGCCCGGCCGGTGCCGATCACTACGGCGCCCACCTCGCGGGCGAGCTGGACGGCGATCGAGCCGACGCCGCCCGCCGCGCCGTGGACCAGGACGGTCTGGCCGGTCGTGAGGTGGGCGTGGTCGAACAGCGCCTGCCACGCGGTCAGCCCGGAGATCGGCAGTGCGGCGGCCACGGTGTGGTCGATGTCGGCCGGGAGCGGAGCGAGGTTGCGGGCCTCGACCGCGGTGTATTCGGCCAGGGATCCGTTGCGGGCCCAGTCGGCCATGCCGAACACCCGCTGGCCCACGGTCAGGCCGGTGGTTCCGGGGCCGAGCTCGACCACGGTGCCGGACAGCTCGTGCCCGGGGATGCTGGGCGTCCGGTCGCGGCCGGCGCGGTCGGTCCACGTGGCCGGCCAGGCGAGCTCCCCGGGCGTGAACCCGGCGGCGTGCACACGGACGATGACGTCGTTCTCCGCCGCGTGGGGGTACGGCATCTCGGTCAGGGTCAGGCCGTCGACGCCCGCGTCACGGTCGTTCACGGTGATCGCTTGCATGGTGGATCCTTTCAGCTGGGCCACGGCGAGCCGAGGACGCGCTCGACCGTCGTCGTGTGGTGGAAGCCGGCGTCGAAGTGTTCGACCACGTCGGCGTTCACGGTGCCGTTCGTGGTTTCCGGACGATCCTTCTGCCCATCGAAGTAGGTTTTCAGGAACTCGTTCTTGAAGTCCCCTCGCGGGTGGGCGGCCACGATCGCGTCCAGCTGATCGTGGTCGAGTTCGCCCCAGCCGAAGCCTGCCACGTCGGTCAGGACGCCGAAGTGTGTGACCGCGATCTCCGGGGCCATCCGGCCGGGGATGCCGGGCGTGGTGTGCAGCGCGATCGCCGCCCACACCGTATCGGTGGCGGCCGGCGGGAAACCGCGGCCGGCGAGGAACTTGCGGGCATGGTCGGCTCCGTCGAGCTCGAAGCGCTGCTCGACGTCGGAGAACGGGGTCAGGAGGCCGGTGTCGTGGAACATGGCCGCCAGGTAGAGCAGCTCCGGGTCCGGTTCCAGGCCGAGCCGACCGGCGTGCAGCAGGCCGAAGAGGAAGACCCGCCGGGAGTGGTGGTAGACGAGGGGGCTGGTGGTGTCCTGAATCAGCCGGGTCGCCTCGGCGACCGCGGCCGTCCGGGGAACCGTCAGCCCTGCGATGACCTCTGGCATGACCTCCATGCTGCCCTTCGTACGACGTCCGGCGCCGCCCTCGTCCGGCCAGGAACCACTCAGATCCGGACGCGCTGTGCTACCAATGGCCGGTGGCCATGGTCGCGGTACTCGTCTACGACGGCGTGACGTTGCTGGACGTTGCCGGTCCGGCCGAGGTGTTCAAACAGGCCGGGGCCTACCGGACCGTGTTGTTGTCGCCGACCGGTTCCGATGTGACGTCGAACCTCGGGGTTCGGATCGCGGTCGACGGCGCGGTCTCCGCCGAGCGGGCCTCCGACGTTCTTCTGGTGCCCGGCTCCGACCTCTATCCCCGCGCCCCGGTCCCGGCCGATCTGGCGGACGCCGCGCGGATGCTGGCGGCCCGGGCCGGCCGGGTCGTGTCGATCTGCACCGGGGCGTTCATCCTGGCCGCCGCGGGGCTGCTCGACGGCAAGCGCGCGACCACGCACTGGAAGGTCGCGGGCGAGCTCGCCGCCCGGTGCCCGACGTGCCACGTCGAGCCGGACGCGATCTACGTACGCGACGGCACCACCTACACGTCGGCCGGCGTGACGGCCGGTATCGATCTGGCGCTCGCTCTGGTCGAAGAGGATCACGGGCCGGACGTCGCGCGCTCGGTCGCCCGCTCCATGGTGGTCTACATGCAGCGGGCCGGCGGCCAGTCCCAGTTCTCGGCCCCGCTGGAAGGGCCGCCGCCCCGCTCGCCGGCACTGCGGAAGATCACCGATCTGGTGACCGCGAATCCGCGGGGCGACCATTCGCTCGACGAACTCGCGAAACATCTCAACGTGAGCACCCGCCAGCTCACCCGGCTGTTTCGCGACGAGCTGTCCACGACACCGGCCCGCTACGTGGAGAACATCCGCTTCGACATGGCCCGGGCGCTGCTCGACCAGGGGCACACGGCGACGCAGGCCGCGTCCCGGGCCGGCTTCCCCAGCTATGAGAGCATGCGCCGGGTCTTCGCCCGGAAGCTGTCGATCAGCCCGGCCGCCTACCAGCGGCGGTTCCGAACGACCCGCCGCGCCGTGGCCGGCTGAAGGCTGGTGCCGGTGTGAACGAACGGCTGGATCTCCTGCCGGCGGCCGAGCAGCAGGCGTACCGGCTGCTGCTCCGCATGACCGGCGCCGGGGTGGCCGACCTGGCGGCCGCGCTGATGGCCTAGTAGCGGAAGGTGTTCACGGTGGTGGTCACCTCGGCGGCCAGGCGGTTGAGGTCGGCGACCGCGGCCATGGCGTTGCGGGCGTTGGCCGAGGCGGTCGCGGCGACCGATGCGACGTCGGAGATCGACTCGGAGACCAGGATGCTGTTGCCGGCCGCGTCGGAGATGCCGCGGCTCATCTCGTTCGTGGTCGCCGTCTGCTCCTCGACCGCCGAGGCGATCGAGGTGGTGTAGTCGCCGATCGTCGAGATCACCTGGACGATCTCGGAGATCGCGGTGGCGGCCGTGCCGCTGATCGCCTGGATCGCGGTGATCCGGCCGGTGATCTCCTCGGTGGCCTGGGCGGTCTGCTGGGCCAGTTCCTTCACCTCACCCGCCACCACGGCGAAGCCCTTGCCCATCTCGCCGGCCCGGGCCGCCTCGATCGTCGCGTTCAGGGCGAGCAGGTTGGTCTGCTCGGCGATGCTGGTGATCAGCCGGACCACGTCGCCGATCTCCTCGGTGGCCGCGCCGAGCTGCGCCACCTGGCTGTTGGTACTTTCCGCGACGGCCCGGCCGTCGGCGGCGACCCGGGCGGCCTGGGCGGCACTCCCGGCGATCTCGGCGATCGCGGCGTTCATCTGCTCGGCGCCGGCCGCGACCGACTGCACGCCCTCGTTGACCGTCTGCGTCGCCTCGGCGGCGGTGCCCGACTTCTCGGAGGCCTGGGCGGCGTCCCCGCTGAGGCGCTCGGTCGCGTCGGCGAGCCGGTCGGCGGCGGAGCGCACCTCGTCGGCCGAGCCGGCGATGGCCCGCACGGTGGCGGCCACCTTCTCGACGAAACGGTTGAAGGCGGTGGCCAGCTGACCGGCCTCGTCGTTGCGGTCGGCCGTGACCCGTTGGGTCAGGTCGCCGTCGCCGTCGGCGATCTCCGCCATGCGATCGCGCAGCCGGTCGATGGGCCGGACCACCGAACGCGCGATCAGCAGCGCGATCAGCGCGGCCACCAGCACCGCGCCGAGCGTGATCCAGATGCTGACGGCCAGCGAGGCATGCGCGGCGGCGAGGATCGTCGCGGTCGGCACGCTGACGATCAGCGTCCAGGTGTCGGTGGCGCCCAGCGCGAGCGGGGCGGCGATCTGGACCCTCTCCGGGCCGCCGCTGATCAGCTGCTGCACCGGGGACCCCTGGGTGGCGGCCTTCCGGGCCAGCGCGGTGGCGCCGGCGTCGGCCGGTTTGCCGGCCTGAGCGCTCTCGCCGCCGGCCACGAGCTGGCCGCCGGTGCTGATCAGCACCGCGCTGCCGGTGCCGAACGGCTTGATCGCCGCCAGGTCCGTGCCGAGGGCGCCCAGCGGCAGGTCCACGCCGGCCGTACCGACCGTCTTGCCGTTCACCTTGATCGGCACGGTGAGCGAGGTCATCAGCACGGTCTTGCCGCCGACGTCGTACTGGTACGGCTCGATCACCTTCTCTTTCCCGCTGTTGCGGGCGATCAGGTAGTAGTCGCCGGCGCCGGGCTTGGTGTAGTCGGTGAGGGGGCTCGACTTGATCGTGTCGCCGTCGCGGAACCAGTAGGGCACGAACCGGCCGGTCGCGTCGCTGCGCACGTCGGCGTTGCGATAGTCGGTGTCCCGGCCGTCGAAGGCGTCCGGTTCGAACGCCGTCCAGGTGGCGAGGTAGTCGGTGTGTGCGGACAGAACCGCCTTCAGCTCGGCGTCCGCCCGCGTACGGGTGGCGCCGCCGGCCGCGTCGGCGGCCATCACCTCGGCCAGGTCCCGCGCCGTGCCGAGCGGCTCCATCAGCGCTTGCCGCACCTGCGCGGCGTTGCGCTGCGCGACCTCCTGCGCGTACGCGAAACCGGTCCGGCGGGCCTCCGCCAGATTGCGCCGCGCAATCACGGTGGCGACGAGGAGCAGCGAGAGCCCGGTGACCAGAACGACGCAGATGATCAGACGCAGCTTGATCGTCAGGCGGGGTAGCACCACGATCATCTTTTCGGTCGGTGGCGCGGTCCGCTGAGCGTGGCCCGAAACATCGGACTTTTAATCCGGCCAAGCCGGCGGGGCGTGGGCGTCGAGGCCGAAGGCCTCGGTCACGGCAGGAGAGCCGGCTGCAGGGCGCCTTTGAGTGCACGCGCCAGGCGCGCATCTGGAAATCGGTGCCGTTGCCGCCGAGGGGAATGTCGAACCGGGTGAGTTCGCCGGCGAAGTAGGCCGTCAGCCGGCCGACGGCGTCGGCGAAGGCGGCCCGGCGCCAGCCGGCGCGTTCCGCCGCCCGGGCATCGACAGCAACGTCAGGTCGGACATCGCGCGCCCGGCGACGTCACAGCCGGTCAAGGGCCGCCCGCAGGAACTCGTCGCGGCGGCGGGTGGCCTGCGGGCTGTACAGCTCGGTCGGCGTGTTGAGCGCGGCCACGACGTCCCAATAGGGCGCACCGACGAGCTCGGGTGCGTCGCGGCCGTAGTGGATCGCCACCTGTTTGCGCAGCTCACCGACGTCCACGCCGGCGTCGCCGACGCCGGCCGTCTTCCAGTCGATCAGGGCTCGGACCCGCCGCCCGGCGACGACCGTGTTGCCGGGCCACACGTCGCCGTGCACGAAGCCGATCGGCCCGTCGGGCGGCGTGGCCGCCCGGACGCGTTGGTCGGCCAGCCGGAGCAACGGGGTGGTCGGCATGCGGCCACCCCGGCGGTCGGCGGCGAAGTCGTCGACCGCGATCGGGCGGGGCCGGAACGGAAGGTTCGGCTGCGGCTCGAGGGCGACGGCGTGCACCCGGGCGATCGCCGCGCCGGCCGCCAGCAGCAACTCCCGGGAGGGTACGGCCGGCCAGGTGCTCGTGCCGGGGATGACGGTTTCCAGCGTCACCGGCGTGCCGCCGACCAGGTCGGTCGCGAGCAGGCGCGGCGCCGGCAGGTGATGGCGTTCGGCGACGGACAGCGCGGCCGCGTTGGTGGCGATCTGATCGGCCGTGATCCGGCTGCTCGGGGTTCTCAGGATCGCCGGGGACGCCCCTCGGGCGTCGACCCACCACGGGCTCTCGCCGCCGTGCAGCGAGCGGACAGCGACTACGCCGAGTTGTGCCTCAAGCCAATCGAGCAGCGGCTGGGCAAGGGTTTTCCCGCACTCGACGAGGCTGCCTCACGGGGGGAGGAGAGTCAATGCGTCCATGCACAGTAATCAGTTGACCGACAGCTGCAGCTGACCGAGCCGCACCTTGGCCTCGTCGTACTTGATGGCGCCGCGGCGGGCGACCTCGATGCCGTAGGAGCCCTTGCCGGTCGGGATGCCGGGCACCGCGAACTTCAGGTCGCAGGTGCCGGCCGTGCCGAGACCGTCGAGGGTCAGCGAGCTGATCTTGCCGGTGCCGAGCACGCCGCCGACGCCGTCGGTGATCGTGACCGTGGCGCCCACGTCGAGGTCCTTGTAGGCCGGGGTGCCGGCGCAACTGGTGCCGTCGATCGGCACGAACTGGCCGGGGCCCAGGGCGAGCATGCCGTTGACCGTGAAGACGGTGGCGCCCGCGGCGGCGGCCGGCGACGCGGGGTCGTTGCCCTTCACGCGGGGCCAGACGAAGACCGCCGCGAGGGCGGCGCCGAGAACGAGGATCACGGCCACGTACGGCCAGGCGCGGCGGCGACCCGGTCGGTGGGGGTTCGGCGAGGATTCGGGCGGGTTCGTGCCGGGAACGTAATCGGTCATCGGATCGTCCCTGATCTCGCGGTGACGGCAGCGGATCACAGGGTTGTGCATGATCGACGGATCGTCGAGGTGGTGCTCACAGAAGGGGACGAACGGCCGAGCCCTGTAGACGACCGGTCAGCCGTACCCGCCGGTCATAAATCCGTTGTGCCCGGTATCACTACTTGTTTGTGAACCGGTGGTGCGGTAGGCCGCCTAAGCGCCGGGAGCGGTGGCCGCGATGGCTTCCAGGAAGACCCGGGAGCGGTGCAGCCAGTTGTCGAAGCGGCCGTAGCTGGGCGCGGCCGGGGAGAGCAGGACCACGCCGCCGGCCGGGGTGTGCTCGCGGCTCAGCCGGACGGCCTCGGGCAGGTCCTCGGCGAGCAGGGTGTGTACGCCCGGCAGGCCCTTGAGGGTGCCGAGGATGAATTCGCCGCTGTCCGGGATGCCGATCAGGGTCGCCTCGACCTTGTTCTCCTCGAAGAACGCGCGTAGCGGGGCGTAGTCGACGCCGCGGTTCTCGCCGCCCAGGATGACGGTCAGCGGGCGGTCGGCGTACGCCTCGATGGCGTAGATGGCCGACTGCGGGATCGTCGACAGCGAGTCGTCGACGAAGGTGAGGCCGGACGGGTCGCTGATCGGGGTGAGGCGCTGCCCGAGCGGCTCGTAGGCCGCCACGGCCTCGGCCAGGGCGTCCCGGTGGGCCAGGACGTCGATGCCGGACGCCTCGACGGCGGCCAGCGCGACGCAGAGGTCGGCGGCGTTGTGGCGCCCCACCGGCTTGAACCGGGACCGCTCGAAGAGGCGCTCGCCGGCCCGGAGGACCCAGCCGTCGGCGACGTGGAACGACTCGGGCGAGTTGGCCGGGACCAGCGGCAGGTCGGCCGGAAGCATCGCGACCAGGCGGGGGTCGTCGGCGTTGTAGACGACCGCCTCGGCACCGTGCATCGCGATGTTGAGCTTGTCGCGGTAGTAGCGCTCCTCGCTGCCGGCCCAGTCGAGGTGCTCCGGGAAGAGCGAGGTCAGCGCGGCCACCCGCGGCGAGTCGTCGAGGTCGGCGCACTGGTATGCGCTGAGCTCGAGCACGTAGTGGTCGGACTCGGGCAGGGACAGCGCGGCGATGCCGATGTTGCCCCCGAGCGTGCTGGGCCGTCCGGCCGCCTCGACCAGTTGGTGGATCAGGGTGGTGGTGGTGCTCTTGCCCTTGCTGCCGGTGACCCCGATGGTGCGCGACGCGTGGTCGGCCATCCACAGGGAGGTGCCGCCGGTGACGATGCCGCCACGGGCGCGGTGCTCGACGATCCACGGGTGGACCTGCGCGATGCCCGGCGAGCGGACGATCACGTCGATCGACTGGAGTTCGCGGTGCGCGTCCTCGCCGGTGAACAGGGGAGCGATCGCGGCCCGGCGACCGGTCCATTCGGTGGCCAGGACTGTCGTTTTGTCCTGCACGGCGATCAGGCGGCCCGGCCGGTGCGGATGGATGGCCTCGGCGGCGGCGATGCCCTCGCGGCCCGTTCCCCAGACCGCAACCCGCCGGCCCGTGAGTTCCTGCAGGTGCACCGCTGCTCCTTCGGCCCGTCGATTACCGCTGGACACCATACCCGTCGCCCGGTGACCGGCCGCTTAGGATTCGGACGTGGTGACGTTCGCGCCGGTGGATCTTCCGGCCTGCGAGCCCGGGTTCCGGCCCGGCCGGCTCGACGACGAGATCCGCGGCTGGGTCGCGTCCGAGCCGATGAAAGCGCTGGTCGCGGCGTACGGGGGAAGCCTGCCCGACGCCGGCCTCGGCGACCTCCTGGCCTGGCTCGACGCCTTCTCCGGTGAGCGCTGGGACTTCCGGCGGCACGGCCGGGTGGAGCGCGATCAGGTGGAGGCGCCGGCCTTCGACGCCGGGCGCACCGAGTTGATCAATGCCGTGGCGAACGCGTTGCGGCTGGTCGAGGCCGCCCCTCCGCCCCGCGCCGACTACGAGCACGCGCTGGTGCTCGGCGGCCTCGGGCGGGCCTGCCTGCAACGGTCGCAATACACCGCCGAGCTGGTGCTTTCCGGGACCGTGCGGGTGCCGGAGCTGACCGCGCTGGGCAGCTTCCGGGCGCTCACCGAGACCGAGCGGGAACTGCCCGGGCTGGACGCGGCGGCCTTCGAGGTCGATGCCATCGACGTGGGCATGCGCGCCGGCTTCGACCTCGATCGGCCGGACCGGCGGGAGGGGGCGGAGGGCGAGTGGGATGTGCGTACCTATCGCCGCGCCGGGCGCCCCGAGATCCACGTGCTCGCGGCGCCGTCGAGCGAGCCCGGGATCCGGCGGGCCAACACACCGGACACCTACGAATTCTGGGCCCGGCGGGTGCATCTGCGTGCGACCGACCGGATTCTGGTCATCACCTCGCCGATCTACGTGCCGTTTCAGCACAGCGACGCGATTCGCATTCTCGGCCTGCGGTACCGCTGTGGAATCGACACGATCGGCTTCGACCCCGGGCGGGTGACGGTGCCGCTCGCGCCGGGCGCCACCGGACCCGACCGGTACCTGCAGGAAATCCGTTCCGGCATCCTCTCGATGAGGCGGCTGCACGATGCCTGCGCGCTTTGACGCAATCGCGGCGGAGGCTCCGGTTCCGGCCGTCGCCGTCAGCGTTTTCGATCGGCGAAAGGTGCTGGCGGCAACCGTTCGCGGCGCCGGTCGCGACGACTGGTGGGATCTCGCGAGCCTCACGAAGGTGCTGGTCACGCTGCCCGAGGTGCTGGACCTGTGCCCCGATGTCTCGGTGCGGCTCGGCGATGTCTGGGATCGCGCGGCCGGCCGTCCGATCGGTGCGGCGACGATTGCCGATCTGCTCAGTCACCGCGCCGGCCTCCCGGCGACGGTCCGTTTCTTCGAGCGTCTCCAGGGCTATGACGCGATTGTCGAGGCGGCACTGGAGACCGGAATCGAGAATCGGGCCGCCGCGGTCTACAGCGACATCGGCTTTCTCCTTCTCGGTGCTCTGGTTCAGCACCTTTCCGGTACGCCGTTGGCGGCGCTCGCCGGACAACGTAGCGACCTGCGTCTGGGTGGGCCCGGAGGCCCGGCCGTCCCCACCGAGCGGTGTCCGATCCGTCATCGGCTCATCGTCGGCGAGGTGCACGACGAGAACGCCTGGGCGATGGGCGGATCGTCGGGTCACGCCGGCGCGTTCGGCACGCTCGACCTGGTGACCCGGGCCGCCCAGTGGTGGCTGAACCAGCATTCCCGCGCCACCGAGTGCTGGTCGACCGGCCCGGACGGCGAGCGCTACGGGCTCGGCTGGTGGCTTGCACCGACCCGCGGCCTCGGCGGGCCGAACCCCGGTCCGGGCGGCTACGGCCACTCCGGCTTCGTCGGCAACCGCATCTGGATCGAGCCGGAGCGCGGTTACGGCGTGGTGATCCTCAGCAACCGCATCCTGCGGGGCCGCGGCAATCTCGAACCGTTCCGGCTCTGGTGTGACCGCCTGCTGGCCTCGGTGGAGGCCTGGTCACCCCGCTAGGCCTTATGATCTTGCCGCGTGATCCACAAAAGACTGTCCATAGTGGTCTCTTCCGGATTGATCGGGATATCCGTGCTGTTCGGGGCGGCGCCGGCGCAGGCCGACGACACCCGGAACGCGCCCGAGGTCGAGCTCGTCCTCGACGTGAGCGGCTCGATGGCGGCCGCCGACATCGACGGCGCGACCCGCATCTCGGTGGCCAAGAAGGCGTTCGGCGAGGTCGTCGACGGCCTGGGGGAGACCACCCGGCTCGGCATCCGGGTGCTCGGCGCCAGATACTCGAACGACGACAAGAAGCTGGGCTGCACCGACACCCAGCAGATCGTTCCGGTCGGCCCGGTCGACGCGCAGCAGGCCAAGGACGCCATCGCCACGCTGAAGCCGCACGGGTTCACCCCGATCGGGCTCGCCCTGCGCAAGGCGGCCGACGACCTCGGCGAGGGTGGCTCGGCCCGCCGGATCGTGCTGATCACCGACGGCGAGGACACCTGCACGCCGCCCGACCCGTGCGAGGTCGCCCGCGACCTGGCCGCCCAGGGCACCCGCCTCGTCATCGACACGCTCGGCCTGACCCCGGACGAGAAGACCCGCAGACAGCTGGTCTGCATCTCGACCGCGACCGGCGGGACGTTCGCGTCGGCGAGCAGCGAGCAGGAGCTCTCCGGCCGGGTGCAGCAGCTGGTGGGTCGCGCCGCCCTGCCCCCGCCGGTTGTCCCGGCGGCCGTGGCCGGCGCGGAGTCGTGCGACAAGGCACCGCAGCTCGGCCCGGGCGTCTACAGCGACCGCGAGACGATCGGCGAGCACCGGTACTACCGGGTGCCCCTGCAGCCCGGCCAGGAGCTGCGAGCTTCGGTCAGCGTCGCCCTCGACCGGCCGGTCAACCGTGATTACGGCGTACTCCTGAAAGCGGTGACCAACGACGGCCGTGAGCTGGTCCGGGGTCTTGATGCCGGCAGCAGCCGGTCCGATGTGGAATCGACCGGCCTGCGGTGGACGGCGGAATCGCCGGACGCGGTCTGCCTGATCGTGAGCAATTCGTTCGCGTCGGCGACTTCGAAAGACGCGCCCGGCATGCCGATCGAGCTCAGCGTCGACACGGTGAACGCCTCACACGCCCCCGACGCGCCCGGCCTCGGCCGCGGCTGGCTTCTGCTGCTCGTCCTCACCGCCGCCGGACTGATCGCCGGCGTCCTGGCCGGCTGGCTGACCCGCTGGTGGGTCGCCGCCTGGAGGGAGAACTGATGCTCACCGCCCTTACCGCCGTCCTGCTGGCGGTGCCGGCCGGAAGCGCCGGCACCACGTTCCTCACCGCGACCGCCCTGACGCCCGACCAGCCCGCCCGGGTCGCCGCGGTCACCGGCGACTATCTGTACTGGTCGTTCACCGCCGAGGCCGCGCAGCAGCCCGAGCTGACGGCCAAGGTCACGCTGCCGCCGCCGGCCGACCGCGGCGGACCCGAATCGTGGATCGTCGAGGTCTTCGACGGCCTGCGCCGCCGGCAGCCGTGCGTGGCCGGCGACCAGAGCCCGGTCGCCGCGGCCGGCGCCACCGAGATCACCCTCGGCTGCCGGCTGCGCCAGGTGCGGTCGTGGGCCGAGCCGTCCGACCTGGATCCGCTGCCCGGCCAGTACTTCGTGCGGATCTCGTCGACCGAACTGCCCGAGAAGGACCTGGGCCTGCCGGTGCAGGTCGAGTTGTCACTGGCCGCACCGACCGGATCGACCGGGGACGACCAGGGCAAACTCTCGGCGCCGCTGACCCAGATCAACCGGCCGGGCGCAGTGGTGACCGACGCGCCGTCGCCGGCGGCCTCGGCGGAACCGGACCGCTCCACGTTCGCACTGCCCGAGTTCTCGTCGCGCTGGGTCTGGACCGCGGCCGGCGGCATCCTGGCCGCGGTGGGCGGCCTGGTCGGCTTCTCCTGGACGCGACGGCGCCGCCGCTGGTCCAGGACCTGACGACGGCCGGCCGGCGGATGGCGTCGTCCCGGGCACGAGGATGTAAGTCGAGAGCCTGACCGCGAAGTAGCCGTAGAAGGTTGGGGCGGCTCGGCCGCCCCAACTCACGAACGTCAGTGGGGCGGGATCTGCCACGGATCGATGACGGCGACGCCGGTCTCGGCGAAGTCCTTGGTGTTGCCCGTGGCAAGGGTGGCGGCCTGGGAGCGGCAGATGGCGGCGATCTGGGCGTCGAAGCCGTCGATGGGCATGCCCCGGCCTTCGCGGCCGATGACGATATCGGCGTAGGCGTTGGCTGCTGCCAGATCGAAAGGAAGGACCTGACGAGGGAAAGCGGCGAAGATCTCGTTGGCCGCCTGGTGCAGCGACTCCCGGCGTCGCCCGGCAGGCAGGCGGCCGACGCCATAGCGAATTTCGGCGACCGTGACGGTCGTGGTGTACAGGCTCTGCGCGGAGTTCTGCCGCAGCCATGCGAGGACCTCGGGCGCCGGCGCAGCGCGCATCAGCTCGGAGACCACGTTGGTGTCGAGGACGATCATTCCGGCAGATCTGCCGCTCGCGGTGGTGTGGACCGTGGCGGGATGTCCAGGTCGACGCCTCCCATTTGGGAGAACCGCGCGGTGAGTGCGCTGAACAGGTCGGCACGCGGCGCCTCGTCGTCGACGGCCTCGGTGAGGATGGCCCGGATCTCGGCCTCCATGGAACGGCCGTGCTGCGCCGCCCGCAGACGGAGCTTCTCCTTCACGGAGTCGTCCAGGTCCCGGATGCTGAGCGCGGCCATAGCCTCATCTCCTCGCGCCGACATCATTGCCAGCAATGCTAGCGCTGTCGGCGTAGCTGCTCAAACCGGACGGGGTCGGGTGGATCGGTAGCAAGGCCTACGATCGATCGCGGGACGGACCTCGTTGAGGAGGATTGGTGATCACTCGCAGCCTTACGCAGGACGAGGCGCGTCGGCGGGCCCGGCTGGTCGCGGTGGAGCGGTACGACGTGGAGGTCGACCTCACCGCCCTGCCGAGCGGGCCCGAAGTGCGCTGCGTCGCCACGGTGACGTTCACGTGCCGGGAGCCGGGGGCGGAAACCTTCGTCGACTGCGCGGCCCGTGTGCTGTCGGCGACTCTGAACGGCGTACCGCTGAAAGCCGCCGCCGACGGGCGGATCCTGCTGCCGGCGCTCGAAGAGCGCAATGTCCTGCGGGTCGAGTCGGTCCAGGATGAGACCACCGAGGGCGAGGGCGTGCACCGGGCGGTCGACCCGGCAGACGGCGCCGTCTATCTGTGGACGACGTTCGAGCCGGATCAGGCGCATCACGTGTGGGCCTGTTTCGACCAGCCCGACCTCAAGGCGCCGCACCGGTTCGTCGTGACCGCGCCCGATGACTGGACCGTGGTCAGCAACAGCGGCGGCCCGGCGCGGGAGGGTAACCGCTGGACGTTCCCCGACACGCCGCGCCTGTCGCCGTACAACACGGTCGTCAACGCCGGCCCGCTGCACGAGGTCCGGCGGCAGACCGAGAAGTACGACCTCGGGCTGTTCGCGCGGCGGTCGCTGGCCGACGTGCTCGAGCGGGACGCCGACGAGCTTTTCACCGTCACCGAGCAGGGGCTGGCGTTCTTCGGCGAGGTGTTCGGGCTGCCGTTCCCGCAGGCCAAGTACGACCAGGTCTTCATGCCCGAGTTCGGCGGCGCGATGGAGAACTTCGGGTGCGTCACCTGGACCGACACCGTGCTGACCCGCACCCCGTCGACGGCCGCCGAGCGGGAGAGCACCGCCGGCATCCTGTTGCACGAGATGGCGCACATGTGGTTCGGCAACATGGTGACGATGACCTGGTGGGACGACCTGTGGCTGAACGAGGCGTTCGCCGAGTTCGCGTGCTACTGGGCGGCCGAGCGCGCCACTTCGTACACCGACGCCTGGGCGACCTTCCTGATCGAGGACAAGTTGCGGGCCTATCTGACCGACCGTGGCCCGGTCTCGCATCCGATCCGGCTGCCGGTGCCGGACGTCGCCGAGGCGGCGTCCATCTTCGACGCCATCACCTATCCCAAGGGTGCGTCGGTGCTGCACCAGCTCATGACGTACGTCGGCGAGCGTGACTTCGTCGCCGGCATGAAGGCGTACTTCGCCCGGCACCGCTGGGGCAACACGACGCTGCAGGATCTGATCGACTCGCTGGCCGAGGCGAGCGGTCGCGACCTCGACGCGTGGCGGTCGGGCTGGCTGGAAACCGCGGGCACCGACCGGCTCACGCTGTCGGCCGACGGCGACGGCCTGGTGCTGACCGGCGCCGGGCCCGAGGGCCCGCCGAGGCCGCAGGTGCTTGCGGTGAGTGCTTTCGGTACGCGCGGGGCCGGGCTTACGCGTACGGCGTCGGCCACCGTCGAGGTCGCGTCCGGCCGAACCCCGGTAGACCTGCCCGCCGGGGCGGACTTCTACCTGGTCAACGACCGCGACCTGACGTTCGCCACGACCCGGCCGGACATCGTAGGCAAACAACGGTTCCTGGCCGACGCGGCCGGGCTGCCCGACGTGATCTCGCGCGGCGTGGCGGTCGCCGGCGTGCGCGACATGCTGACGACCGGCGAGGCCACCCCGGCCGAACTGGTCGGTCTCGTCGGCCGGGTGCTCGCCGTCGAGACGTCGGAGGCGCTGGTCCAGCCCTATCTGAAGCTGGCGCACGAGGCGGCCGAGTTGTGGGCGTCCGACCTCCGGCGGCCGGCCCTGCTGGCCGAGGTGGCGGCGGCGGCCCGCGCGATGCTCGGGCATCCCGACCGGGGCCGGGTCGCGCTGCGCATGCTCGCGTCGGTCGGCGCCTCGGCGGCCGAACTCGACGAGGTCCGCGCGCTGGCCGGCGACGACGTCGACCTGCGGTGGCGCATCCTGGTGCGGGCGTCCGAGCTGGGCGCCGACACCGACGACGAGGCGCAGCGCCTGCTGGCCGTCGACCCCGACCCGGACGCCAAGTTCCGGGCGGTCGCGGTGCGTGCGGCCGCACCGGACGCCGACCGCAAGGCCGACGCGTGGCGGGCGATGGCCGACGACCGCGAGGTGCCGATCGGGCTGCTCTCCTCGGTGAGCCAGGCGTTCTGGCGGCCCGGCCAGGACGAGGTGCTCGCGCCGTACGGGGAGCGTTTCGTCGCCCTCCTGGGTCACCTCGACAAGCGCGGCATGATCTCGGCGATGCAGTACACGAACCGGCTTTTCCCGCTGTACGCGATCGACGCGGCTTTCATCGACCGGGCCGAGAAGGTGTCCGAGGGCTCGGCGCCGGTGGTCCGCAAGACCGTGCTGGGCCGCGGTGACCTGATGCGGCGGGTGCTGCGCAGCCGGGGCGTCTAACGCCGGAACGGGTCGTCGGCCGGCAGCCAGGCGTCCGGGTCGTCGAGGCCCAGCCGGCCGATGTGGCGGGTGAGGGCCTCGACGACCGCCCGCACCACCGGCCGCTGCTCCTCCTGCCTCGACACCAGCGACCACGTCCAGTAGGGCGACGGGTGCACGATCGGGCGGGCCGCCAGGTCGGGTGGCACCGGCGTGGTCTGGCCCTTCGGGCAGTTGACCACGGGACGGCCGAGACGGCGTACGTGGTCGAAGAAGGCCGGGCCGGTCACGCCGCCGTCCGAGATGGACACCGGGTGGGCGCCGGTCTCGGCCGCCAACTCGTACGCGTACCGGTTCCACGACGACCATGAGGTCTCGTCGGCGTCGATCAGCACGACGGTGTCCTTGGCATCGACGGCCGTCGTCTCCGGGCCGGGGCTCACCGCGTACAGCAGATCGGCGCCGAGCAGGCGCGCCTGGAGCGACCCATCGCTGATCGTGGCGGTTGGCACCCAGCAGATGGCCAGGTCGATGCTGCCGTCCGCGACGCGGGCGGCCTGCGCGTGCGACGGCATCACCCAGGCGTCGACCAGGAGTTGGGCGGTGCCGGCGGCACGCCGTTCGAGGTCCGGCGGCTTCCAGTTCACATAGCCGAGCCGCACCGGGTCCGATTTCGCGAGGCCCACGGCCGTACGCCGGAGTTCGTCCGCCTGCTCGAGCAGCGCGGCGGCGCGGGGGAGCAGCACCGCGCCGGCCGCGGTCAGCGTGACCGTCCGCCGGTCCCGGTCGAAGAGCCGCGTGCCGAGGTCCCGCTCGAGGGCTTTGATCTGCTGCGACAGCGACGGCCCGGCGATGCGCAGCCGGGTGGCCGCCCTGGTGAAGCTGAGTTCCTCCGCCACCGCGACGAAGTAGCGCACCTGCCGAAGCTCCATCCGCCCAGCGTAGGCCGCTGGTAGGCGCTGCCTTGCAGGCGGGAGGAAGCCGGTCGTGGCCGGTCGTTTCGCCGCCGGGCACGCTCGGACGCATGGGGAGACTGCTGGCCGCCGCGTCGGCCCTGGCCGCCGGAATGGGCGTGGGCCGTTTCGTCTTCACGCCGATTCTTCCGATGATGGGCTTGAGCCCGCACCTGGGTGCCGCGCTCGCGACCGCCAACTATGTCGGCTATCTGGTGGGTGCGGCGGCCGGCATCGCCGTGCCCGCGCTCACCCGCTCGCGGCCGGCCCTGCGGGCGTCGCTGGTCACCCTGGTCGCGACGCTCGCGCTCATGCCCGTTTTCCCGTACGCGGGTGCCTGGCTCGTCCTGCGGCTCGTCGCCGGCGTGGCCAGTGCCGTGGTCTTCGTGGTCGCCGCCCAGGCCGTGCTGGCCGACTTCCGCGCCCACCTGGCCGGGTGGGCGTTCGGCGGGATCGGGCTGGGCATAGCCCTGTCGGGTGTCCTCGTGCTGGTGTTGCGCTCCTGGGGTTCGTGGGGGTCGGCCTGGTTCGCCGCGGCCGTTCTGGCGGCGGTCTTCTCGGCCCTGTCCTGGTCGCTGACCCCGGGTTCCCGCCCGGCCGCCGCGGCCACCGGCCGGTCACGCTGGTTCGTCGCGCTGGTGGTCTGCCACACGCTGGAGGGAATCGGCTACATCATCGCCGGCACCTTCCTGGTCGCGGCGATCGACGAGCGGGCACCGGGCGCGCTCGGCGCCGGTGCCTGGGTCCTGGTCGGGGTGGCCGCGCTGCCGTCGGCGGCGTGGTGGGCCCATCTGGGCCGCACGTGGTCGCGGCCGACGCTGCTGCTGGCCGTGCTGACCGCGCAGGCGATCGGCATCGCGCTGCCGGTGTTCTCCGGAAGCGCCTTCGCCGCGCTGCTGTCGGCGGCACTGTTCGGCGGCACCTTCCTGGGCGCGGTGACGCTGGCCCTGGCCGTGGGAAACCATCTGCGGGTGGCCCACTCGGCGGCCGTCCTGACAACCGGTTACGCGGTCGGCCAGATCGCGGGCCCGCTGCTGGTGACACCGCTCCTGAATGACGGCTACGCCCCCGCGCTGCTGACCGGCTCCCTCATCGTCGCGGCCGGCGCGGCGGCGGCCGCTGTCCTCCGCCACCGCTACCCGGGCCTGACGTAGGTTGTCCGGACCAAGCGGCGGCGGCCACCGTTCTGTGGCACCGCTACCCGTGCCCGGTCTGGCCGGTCGAGACCCGGCGCGGTGGCGGCCACCGTTCTGTGGCACCGCTGGCCGCGGCTGGCGTAGGTTGTCGGGACCGATGAACGAATTGCCGGCCGTCTCGGAGTTCGGTCGCCGCCTGGCCTCGCTGGGCGGCGTGACCGGCCTGCTCGTGGCCGGTTCCCGGGCGACCGGCGACTACGTCCCGGGGGTGAGCGACCTCGACCTGGTCGCGGTGACCGACGGCCCGGTCTCCCGGCCGGACCTCACCGCGCTGCACCGCGACCTCGACGCCGGCATCGCCCGCGGCCTGAAACTGGGCTGCGTCTATGTTCCCGTGGCCGCGATACCGGATCGCCGGGCCGAGCATCCGACGTGGACCCACGGCCGGCTCGTACACCGCATCCTCTCCGGGGTGACCCGGGCCGAGCTGTCGCGTCACGGCTACGCCGTCTTCGGCCGGCCACCGGCCGAGCTCTTCCCGCCGGTGACCGCGGCCGACATCCGCGCCGCGGCCTTCGCGGAGGTGACCGGCTACTGGGCGTGGGCCGCCCGCCGGCCCTGGATCTGGCTCTCCCCGGAGATCGCCGACCTGGGCCTGACGTCGATGGCCCGGGGGCGACACGCGTTCCGCGCGGGCGAGCTGCTCACCAAGAGCCGTGCGATCGAGCAGGCGGCGGCACCGCGGTGGCTGATCGACCAGCTGGCCGCCCGCCGCCGCGGCGAGCCGGTCGTCTCCCCGCGCCGGCGCACCGCCTGGATAGCGTGGCGTGACGCCCGCCGCACGGTCGCCGCTATTTCAGCGTCTGGCCGGTGAAGCCGGCGATGGCCTGACCGAAGGCGAGCGCCGTCGCGTCCGGGTCGGTGCCGTCGAAGCGGTCCGGGTACGCCTCCGGGAAGTCGACGACCCACTGCTGGGGTACGTCGATGTCCTCGCCGGGCACGAGCAGCCGTACGTCGTGGATGTGATGGCCGCGCAGCAGGTTGCCGGCGGCCGCCGGTCCGAGCGGCAGGTCGGCCAGCTGGGCGTCGGAGATGAGCACCAGCTCGGTGTCGCACCGGCCGGTCGGGAACCCGTCGATCGCGTTCAGGGCCGGCAGCAGGTTGGTGTAGGTGCCGTCGTTGGCACCGGCCGCCGAGCCGACGCCGGTGAGCTTGTCGCGGCGGGTCGGGCCGATCCGGGCGACGCTGTCGGCGGCGAAGTCGACCACCGCGAGCTCGTCGTCCGGCCGCAGGTTGGCCCGGCTCCAGTCGATGAGCTGGGCCAGCGCGGCGTCACGGGCGCCGGCGTAGGCCTGCATCGAGCCGGAGACGTCGAGCCCGACGACCAGCCGGATGCAGGACGGGCCGCGCGGGCCGGCCAGCGCGCGGTGGGCCAGGCCGGCGGGCGACGCCGCGGCGGCCGCGGCCGGTGGGGCCGCCTTGCCGGCCGGCCAGAACCACCAGAGCGCGAACAGGCCGGCCAGGGCCAGGAGCGGCAGCAGCAGGAATCGGTAGCGGCCGGGCGGTTCGACGAGACCGGCCGGTCCGGCCAGCGGGGCGCCGTCGCGGAGGATGCCGCTCACAGCGCCTCACTGGGCAGCTTCTGCGTGATCACGGCGCCGTTGGTCAGCTTCGCGGTCGCCGGTTCGGCCGGCCCGGTCTTCTCCGTCGGCTCCGGCTTCTCTTCGGAGTCCAGCCGGTCTTCGGGGTCGAGCCGGTAGAGGCGGACGACCATCGGCTCCAGCGTTTCGACCAGCTTCTCCTGGTCGAGCGGCGGCCACCGGCGCAGCGTGTCGATGGCATCGCTGACGCAGCGCAGCGGCCCCAGCGCGAGCGGGCCGGCGTCGAACATGGACAGCTGGGCCGGGTTCGGCACCGCCATCGTCCCGGAGCCGACGACGTCGTCGAACGTGCCGTGGTGCGCCGGGCGGGCCTCGCCCAGGCCGGCCTGACGCGGCGCCCGCTCGAACGCGGCCCGTGAGTCGGTGATGATCCGCGCGCCGGTGCCGACGATCCGCTCGCAGCGGTCGAGCTGCTCGGAGGTCTCCCCGCGTAGCCGCACCCAGGCGTCGGCGTGCTCCTTGTTGGCCGTCGTGGCCTTGTCGGTGAGCCGGTTGAGCCGGCGGGTCCACCGGACGGTCTGCTTGCGGATCTCCGACAGCAGGAAGACCCGCGCCATCATGTCGCCGACCAGCACGACCACGAAGACCAGGGCCATCGCCGAGGCGGGCAGCTGGGTCGTGCCGATGGCCCGGTGGGTCTCGTCGAACCGGTCGTGCACGAGCCGGTAGATCGCGAAGATCGCGGCGCCCGCCAGCAGCAGGCTGAACACGGTGCCGAGCTTCTCGCGCCGGCCGATCCTCCTATAGCCGGAGACCCAGCGGTGAGCGAGGGCGCCGATCACCCGGGCCGCGATGATGCCGGACATCGGCAGCAGGACGGCGAGCAGCACGGCACCCACCCGGGTGGGGTCCCACCACGGTGCGCTGCGGCTGACGTCCTCGCTGAAGACCTGGTACCAGAAGAAGAACTCGACCACCACGAAGATCAACTCGATGATCAGCAGCGTGCGTTCGGCGATCAGCGGGCGGTGCGGGTCGAAGCTCTCCCGGAACGTGTCGTCGGCCGCCGCGTCGCCGTCCCGGGTGGGTGCGGCGTCGTGGTTGACCCACCGGGCGTCGGCCAGCGCCGTCTGCAGGCGCTGCCTCGCCTGTACGCCGCGGTGCGCGGTGCCGATCAGGCGCAGCTGGGCGTCGAGCAGCTTCCTGGCCCGGCGGATGTCGTCGGTGACCAGCGTGTCGTTGACGCTGAGCAGCACCGACATCTCGGCGTTGGACAGTTCGGAGGGTGCGGTTTCGCCGATCAGCTGCTGTTCCGCCCGCAGCTGCTTCATCCGGCGCCGTTCCACCGAACCGTCGCGCGGGATGCCGAACAGACGCCCGAACAGATTGCGGCTCATGAACCGCACCCGCCGGGTCCGATCTCGATGACGACGCGGCGGTTCCTGGCCGCCGCGGCCAGATCGTGCCGGCCTCCGACGATCTCCGGTACGGCCGGCTGGGTGGCGCCGACGCCGTCGGCCGCGAGCCGGGACCGGTCGATGCCGGCGCCGGCCAGGAAGTCGCGTACGGCCCCGGCGCGCTGGACCGACAGCTGCTTGCGGCTGTCGGCGGTGCCGTAGTCGGCGGTGTGGCCGGTGATCTTGGCCGACCAGTCCGGGTGGCCGTTCAGCGTCCCGGCCACGCCCTTGAGTACGTCGGCGGCGTCCGGCTGCAGTTCGGCGCTGCCGGGGTGGAACAGCAGGGCCGCCGGCACCGTGATCCTGGTGCCGCAGGCGCTGGTGACGGTCGCCGCCTCGGGGATCGACACGTCGTCGGCGGGCAGCCCGCTCGGCGCGGCCACGCGGCCGCCGGTGGCCAGGTCGAAGGTGACCGTGGTCCCGACGCTCTTCAGCGTCGCCTGCCAGAGGTTCTGCAGCGAGGTGCGGGCGGCCTGGGGGAGCGGTTTGGCCGACTCGCCGAGCTCGTACCAGGTGATCTGGAGGTTGTTCAGGGTCGGCGCCAGGGCGTTGGCCTCGCGGAGCGACGTGGCGAGTTCCTGCGGCTCGGCGTCGAAGCCGACGGCGTCGATGTTGAACGCGCCGGTGTTGCCGAGCCCGTCCGAGACCACGTAGACCGCCGAGGGGTGCTGCCGGCTGGCCGCGTTGAGCGCCTCGAGGACGTCGCTGCCCTGGTGCTTGGGGAGCGACTCGGTGGCGTGCGCCCAGCGGTTGACGCACCGGAGGGCCTCGGCGCGGGCGTTGTCGCCGGCCTTGCTGTCCTTGTCCGGGCTGGGATCGAGCGCGGCCGTACGCACCACGCTCGGGCTCTGGCCGTCGACGGCGACGATCACCAGCGGCTGCCCGGCGTGCTGCGCGTCGCCCAGCTTTTTGAGCAGCCCGTCCGGCAAGGGATGGCCGATCTGCGAGGCGGTGTTGTCGACGACCAGCGCGACCGGGGGCTTGCCGGCCGGCGGCGGCACCTGGGCGATCTTGTCGCAGTCCGCGGCCGACGGCTCGTTGGCGACCGGTGCTCCCGCGGCCGGCGTCCCCGCCGATGACGACGAGTCACAGCCCGCACAGGCCAGCAGCCCGGCCGCCAACGAGACGGCCGCTATCGACCTCATCCGAAACATAAAATCAATTCCTTAGGGAAAGGTAGGCAATTGCGCTTCACCGTACGCATAGGACATTGCCGCTGACAATCGCGAAACGCCCTGGTCCGCCGTCGGAGAAAGAGCTGTGCTGCGGTTTCCCGCACTACCTCATCCGTTACGGTATAACTTGATCACCTGCTGGTCCGGCCGTATCTCCGGTCGAACGACGGCGTTCGGGTAACTGTGTCGGGCATGCCTCCCTGCCATCCTTGAGAACACCTAATTCCCTTTCTTGGTAACGGACGGAAAATGCATCGCCATTACCCTGTCATCTCCGCCGCCGTAGCACTGGCGATGGCCGCCGCCGGATGCTCCGCGAAGCCGCCGGACATCGTGGCCGACTCACCCGCGCCCGCCGTCTCGGCCGGCCCGGTCACCGGATCGACGCCGCCGCCCGACGACGCGCGCCTCGGCTCCGCCCTGCTCGGCCCGGCCGACCTCCCGGGATATGTGCAGAGTCCACTGCAGACCAGCCCGGTCGCCGGGATGGGCAGCAGCATGACGCAGTGCGCCGGCCAGAACGACCCGTCCGCGACCGGCAGTCAGGCCCGGGTCATGCTCCAGGCGGGACCCACCGGCCCGTTCTTCGGCGAAACCCTGATGGCGATGAGCGAGGCCGATGCGACCCGGCTCGTGCAGGGACTCACCCAGGTCACCAAGAACTGCGGATCGTTCGACGGCGGTTCGCCGGGCGGTATGAAGTTCGACGTCGCCATCGGGCACCTGACCTTCCCGCGCGTCGGGGACGACACCGCGGCGTTCCGCATGACCGCGACCGTCGCGCAGGCCGGCGCGGCCGTGTACGCCCACGTCGTCGCCGTGCGGCGGGGCGGCCTGGTGCTGCTGCTGGTGCTCATGCAGTTCGACTCGCCCGAGGTGAGCGGCACCGAGGACCTGGTCCGGCGTGCGTACGCGAAAGCCGCGACGGTCTAGCCGGCCGCCTAGCCGGCTGCGCAGTACTGCAGCATCGCCGAGATGCCCGACGACGCCCGGGTCACCTCGGAGAGCCGGAGCGCCTCGGCCGTACCCTCGCCCATAGTGTTGAGCGTCTCGTCGTCGGCCGAGAGACCGGCCGCCGCGCCCGCGGCGAGGCGGTCGGCCAGCCCGGTGGTGACCGCCTCGGCCGGCTCCATCCGGCCGTACAGGGCGTAGAGGTGCCCGCACGCCTGGCCGAGCGGGACCGTGTTGGTGCCGGCCCGGGCGAGGATGGTCTCGACCGCCGCGTGGTCGACGCTGACCGGCACCGACACCCGCGGCGGCAGCACCCACTCGGTCACCGACAGATAGCCGAAACCGCAGGCCACCAGCGCGAACGGGGTTACCAGCAGCGCCACCTGCCACGAGCGCCGGGCCGGCCGCGGGCGAGCCGGGCGCAGCAGGGCGCGGATCCCGGAACCGGCCATCGCGGCCGGGATGCCGACGATCAGCAGACCGCCGTAGAGCAGCAGGAACATCAGCCCGAGCGACGGGTTCCGCGGTGCGTCCGAGGTGGTGGCCATGCCCGCGAGCCCGGTCAGCAGCACGCCGAGCCGCCGGACCAGCGGGAACGCGTACGTCAGGTGGGCCAGCGCGATGACCAGCAGGCCGATCGACGAGATCAGCATGCTGCAGCCGGTGGCGGCCACCGCGTAGCCCGTACGGCCACGCCCGCCCGCGCACAGCCCGAGAACCACCGCGCCGACGACCGCGGTGACCAGCGCGGGCACGATCAGGATCAGCACGATCGGCATTAGCGCGTCGGCGGCCGCGATGCCGGGCTGCTGGCTGCGCAGCAACGCGGCGCGCAGCTGTGGATAGAACGGCACCACAGCGGCCGCGTAGAGCAGCATCGTGCCGGCGCTCGCCGCGTACACGCCGGTCAGCGGGACCCGACGGCCCGAGAACGACTCGCCGGCCAGCGGATAGAGGCAGGCCCAGGCGATCGAGATCAGCAGGACCGGGTTCAGTACGCCGGAGAGCAGCGCGAGCAGGGCGACCCCCCAGCGGAGACCACCGTCGCTGAGCAGGTCGACCAGCTGGAACCAGGTGGCCAGCCACACCGCCGCCACGATCACCGCCTGGCCGACCCCGAACCGGTAGGGGCGCACCGGCACGCGGCTCGACGGCATCCAGGTTCCCGCGCACAGCACCGTCCATCGGAAGAACGCGTGCAGGCCGGCGGCGAGCATGGCCGCGATGGCGATACCCAGCAGAGGTTCGCCGACCAGAATGCCGCGCCAGGTGCCGATCGCCGGCAGGTCCGGGGTGAGCAGCTGGCCGGCGAGCAGCCCGCCGGTCAGTGCGAGCGTGCTCGGCCAGGTGCCGGGGCGGGCCTCCTCGTGATCCAGGGCCCACAGCGTGGCGCGCCACACCGAGCCGGTGAGCGCGGCCGCGCCCAGCCCGCCGAGAATCAGGCCGACCAGCCAGCCGGCGACCTGCGCGTTGCCGGGAAGCAGCAACCGGGCCAGGAAGAAGGCCGGGGGCTGGGCGATCCCGACCAGGGCGCCGGTCGCGGCGGCCGCCGGGGTGCTGAGCGCGGAGAGCCGGCGCGGGTTCGCCATGACGGCGGCGCGGACATCCCGTCCCGGGTGGTTGGGGGCGAAGGTGCGGCCCGGTTCCCCGGCCAGGCTCGCGAGAAGGCCGAGGTCGGCGCTCGAACGGGTCACCGCGTACACGTCGGCGTAGTGCTCGCGCGTTCGGAGCACGCCGGCGCGTACGGCGTACAGCAGGGCGAGGAGCGCGGCCAGCCGCCAGCTGAAGCTGAGCAGCAGGGCCGGCGCCCGCACCGCGACCACCACAAATGGGACCGCGGCGGCGGCCAGGAAGGCCCACCAGATCGCGTACGCCAATTGGGTCAGGTCGACATCGCGGTTGCGGATGTGGGCCAGTTCGTGGGCGAGCACCGTACGCAGGCGGGCGTGGGCCGCCACCTGATCCTGCTCGCCGGCGCCCAGAAGGTTGACGGACAGCAGGATGCGATAACGGCCGAGCGCTCCGAACGCCCGCCCGAGACCGTCCAGGCTCGCCGTGTCGACCAGGATCCGTACCCGGTTCGCGTCCGGCAGCTCGTTGACCACGGCGTCGAAGACGTCCATCGGGCCGGACACCTGCCGTACGGCCGAGACCGGCTCGGTACCGCGGGCGATCCACCGAGGCCGGAGGAGGTAGATCGTCACCGTCGCCGCGACGAGCAGGCCGATCATGGCCGCGATGTAGCCGGCCTCCCGCAAATTGGCCCAGCGCTGGCAGGAGCCGTACCAGTCGATCAGCCGGTCCGGCTGCACCCGGCCGGCCGCGCTCCGCGCGGCATCGGCGCAGAGTGCGGGGGCGCCGCTCACCGCGGCGAGACGTCCGACGAGCCAGGCATAGACGTACGCGGAAGCCGCGAGTGCCGTGATGATCAGCAGCAGGAATCGGGCCGCGGTGGCGGCGGGAAGGGTGAACGAGTCGAACCGCGGCGGGCGCCCCGATGCTCCCTCAGTCACGCATCGGCCGCGGGTCGCTCAGTTCGGCCGCGATCTGCGTGCCGAGCAACTGGGCCTGCTCGCGACCGCACCCGCTCCGCAGGGCGAGCTGCGTGACGAGATCGCCGATGTTCCGCGCGTCGGTGGGACGCTGCAACGGAACCGGGGTCGACGCGCCCTGCGCGGCCGAAGCCCGGGAGATCGCGCGGGCCGCGCGGCGCCGGCGCAGCCAGCCCCCGGCACCGTCCAGCCGGTGCTTGGCCACGTCGGCGAGCAGTTCGGTGCCGACGCCGTTGAGGATGAGAAGCAGGATCTGGCCGGCCAGCTCCAGCTGCTCGGTGCCGAATCCGCCGCCGACCGAGCGCCGCGGCCGGTCGAACACGGCCCGCGCGATCCGGCGCCGGCCCGCCATCGATCCGAACAGGCTCAGCCCGACCATCCGCAGCCGGGCCGCCTGCGCCGCCTCGTGCCCAGGGTCGACGGCGGCCAGAACCCGCTCGGCCACGGCCATGATGGACCGATCGCCCACGGCCGCCGGCCGGAAGTCGTCAACGCTTTCCACACCGAAAGCCTAGGAATTCGGCGTAGTACGGAGAATCCGGCGAACAGCCTCCCCCGTCCGAGTGACTCGTTGCGTCAGCGGTCGGCGTCCTCAAGGACGGTCGCCTTGACCGTACGCAGCGATGTCCGCAGCGAAACCAGGTCGGCCGAGCCCAGGGCGAGCCGCAACGCTTGCGGCGTATGGGTCGTGGTGGCGAACGGCTCGGCGGTGGACACGGCGATGCGCTGCGCCGCGAGGGTCGCCGCCAGGCGGTCGGCCCGGGCATCCGGGGGCAGCGGCAGCCAGGTGAAGTACGACGACGGGTGGCCGACCGGCCCGAGCCCCGCCAGTTCCTCACGGGCGACGGCCTGACGAACTGCGGCGTCGGACCGTTTGCGGGCGGCCAGCGCGGAGGCCGTACCGTCCGTGATCCATCGGCACGCGATCGCCGTCGCGAGGGCCGGGGTGTTCCAGGTGGTGGCCCGGATGGCCCGTTCCAGGGCCGGGACCAGAGCGGGCGGTGCCACGACGAAGCCCACCCGAAGCCCGGTCGCGACACTTTTCGACAAGCCCGACACGTGCACGGTGATGTCCGGCGCGAGGGCCCGCAGAGACGGCGGCGGGTCCGGTTCCAGGAAGGCGTACGAGGCGTCCTCGATGACCAGCGCCCCCTGCCTCCGGGCCGTCGCCAGAAGCCGCTCCCGGTCGGCCGCCGGCATGACCGAGCCGAGTGGATTGTGCACGGTCGGCATCGTGTAGACGGCCCGGACCGGGCGGCCGGACGGCCACGAAGGCACGAGTTCGAGGTGCAGCATCTCGGCGAGCACCTTGAACCCGGGATAGGTCAGCGGGTCGACCGCGACCGGGTCCCCGGGCTTCAGCAGGGCCATGAGCGTCACCGCCAGGCCGTGCTGGGCGCCGTTGACGATCAGGACGTCGTCGGCCGGGGCACCCAGGTAGTCGGCTATCACCGCGCGGTCCGACCGCCGACCGGCATGTGGCTGATAGCGCAGCAAGGCCTCGAGGTCGCCCGATCCGGCGAGCTCCCGCAGCGACTGCCGGAGCATGTCGGTCTGGCCGGGCACCGACGGGTAGTTGAAGTTGAGGTCGACGAAGTCCTCGGCCGCGAAGGACATGTCGACGCCGTGGCCGGCCGGCAGGGAGCGTACGAACGTCCCGCGCCCCTGCTCCCGGCTGACCAGCCCGAGTCCCTCGAGCGCGGCGTAGACCCGGGTGGCCGTGACCAGCGCGATGCCCGACGAGGCGGCGAGCTGCCGGTGGGTCGGCAGCCGGGTGCCCGCGGCCAGGCGGCCGGCTCGGATGTCGGCCGCGAACGAGTCGACCAGGGCTCGGTATCGGAGTGCGGGCACCCTCGAAGTGTATGCATGACAATTTTTTGACTGTCATGGAATGGTCGGGGCATGAACATCGCCATCCTGACCTTCGAGGGCTACAACGAGCTCGACTCCCTCATCGCGCTGGGCGTGCTCAACCGCGCAAAGCTCGACGTAGCCATCGCCAGTCCCACACCCACGGTGCGATCCATGAACGGTGTGGTGATCCAGTCGATGATCGGCCTCGACGAGGCCTGCGAAGCGGACGCGGTCATCGTCGGCAGCGGCGCCGCCACCCGTGAGGTCGTCGAGGACCGGGCGATCATGTCGACCCTCGAACGACTCGACCCGCAGCGCCAGCTCATCGCCGGCCAGTGCTCGGGCGCGCTCGTACTCGCCAAGCTCGGCCTCGTCAAAGAGGCCTGCACCGACCTCACCACCAAACCCTGGGTGATCGCAGCCGGCGTCGAAGTCCGCGACCAGCCCTTCTTCGCCCGGGACAACGTCGCAACGGCGGGCGGCTGCCTGGCCTCGCCCTACCTGGCCGCGTGGATCATCGCCCGGCTGGTGAACCGGACCGCCGCCGAGAGCGCCCTGCACTACGTCGCCCCGGTCGGTGAGAAACCGGAATACGTCGCTCGGGCGCTATCCCACGTGGTCTGAGAACCACTCCCGGACCGGGCGGGCGGTTCGCAGGAACTTCACGATGCGGTCCTTCGCCGCCGCCGTGCCGAGCCAGGCCGCCGGGGGCCACTCCTGCCAGCAGACCAGGCCCTTGTGGCGCAGCAGGTCGATGCGCGGATGGTCCATGGGGCAGCCGCGGGGCACGGTCTTCAGGGTGTCGCGGCCGAGCACCCCGATGCCGGCCTTCTCGATCTTCTCGATCAGCGCGGTCAGCACGACCCCGGTCGCGTCGGAGGCCACCGCGCGGCGGTAACGGTCGAGCTGTGCCGGCTCCATGTGGTACATGCCCGAGCCGACCGCCAGCCCGTCCGACGACAACTGTATGTAGCCGGCCGCGGGCAGCGACGCGGCCAGATGGTTTTTGTACGGCGACCTGTCCTTGCTGAACCGCACATCGCGATAGGGCCGGAAGATCTTGCCGGTTCCGAACTCGGGCTCGAGCGCGGCCAGCAGTTCCTCCATCGGCGCGCGCACCTGGTTTTCGTACACCGAAAGGTGCGCGGTCCAATACGACTTCGAGTTGTCGGCGGTCAGCCCCTCGTAGAACTCGAGAGCCTCGCTCGGCCAGCCACGGAACGTCACCGGGTCAATGTAGTCCGGGCGGGTATCGTCGTCGGATGCGGAAGGGGACTCGGCGGTTCGCCCTCTGGCAGGCCGACCTCGACGGCGGGGTCTGCGCCGTACCGGAGGAATGCGTGGCGTTCCTCCGCGAGAGTGACCAGGTCAAGGTGGTTCTCGAACACCGCGAGTTCGGGCTGAACGCGACCACCCAGGTCTTCGAGGCCGAGCTCCGGCAGGACGTGGAGTGGCAGTTCACCGGCCTGGTGTGGCCGCCCGACCTGCGCCCCGGCGCCCACGTCACGGTGTCCTGGCAGGCGGCCAAGGACGAGATCGTGGTCCGCACCGCCCCGCTCGACGAGCCGATCCGGGTCGACGGCGTGGCCTACTACCACGAGTACGACCCGCGGGTGGTCACCCGATCCTTCGACGCGGGGAAGTCCAACCGGGGGCAGGCGCTGCGGGCGGTACGCCGGGTCGGCCGGGTCTTCGAGGACGGCAGTGCCGTGCTGGCCGAGGCGGAGCTGCCCCGGCACTGCGGGCTGGGCCGGGGCGCGAAGGGCGCCTTCCTGCTGAAGAACGCGCTCGACCAGCTGATCCGCGAGGGCTTCCTGACCCGCGTCGACGGCAGCGTGGACCCGTCGGGCTACGCGAGCTACCCGGCGGTCGAGGGTCAGAAGACGGCCGGGATGCTGTTCTACGCCCCGATGGTCGAGCCGGCCCCCTACCCGGGCGACCCCGACTTCGACCTCCTCGGCGACGACGCCGGCGCCGAACGCCGCGAACACTGGGTGAGCGGCTTCGTCCGCCGCCTGCCGCCCGGCGCCCAGCCGTCGGAGCGCCAGGTCAGCCTGCACGAACAGATCGCCGAGATGCCGCTCGCCCCCGGCTACACCTTCGTCAAGAAACACCATCGGGGCGGTTCATCGGAGCCGCCGGCGGGCACGTCGCAGGTCGAGATAGACAAGCACGCCGAGCCCGACCAGGGGTAACCCACAGACCCGGTCATGGGCGGGGGTCCACGCGGGACAGGTAGGCCCTCAGCAGTTCGTCGCGCTGGGACCTGGTCACCCGGCCCTGGAAGCGGTTGCCGTCGATCTCCACCTGGACGTCGGCGGACTGGCGGCTCAGCCAGGACGAGACCATGCCGAACAGGTTTTCCAGCACGGTGGGTGCGAGCGTGACCACCAGCGAGCCGAGCGCGACCGCCTCGGCCGACTTGGCGCCGGGTGGTGGTGGGCCGGCGGTTGCCGGGCGGACGTCGTCGACGTCCGCGTCGAGGAGGGCCTCGCGAAGGTTGTGGGTCAGGTCCTGCACGCTTTCGGCGTCGGCTTCCGGCGCCAGCACACGGACCCCGACGGACAAGGGTTCCATGCCTCCGCGAGGCTAGTCGCCGGCTAGGCGGAACTCCCTCAGCCGAAGCGCCAGACCGCGATCGACCCGTCGATCCGGTGATAGACGAGGGCGCCGGCCGCGGCGAGGTACGAGCCGGACATCTGCGGCACTTCGCCGATGATGCGGACGGAGGCGTGGGCCGGGTCGAATGCGCCGAACCAGTAGTCGTGCCGGGTGGACGCCGGGTGCAGGGCGTACCGGAGGTGGTCGTCGATGGCGTGCCAGCCATCGAAGTCGCCGCGGATGCGGCCGGTTGCCGGGTCGAGCAGGGTGAGGCGTACGGCCTCAAGCGGGCCGCTGTCGGCCGCCGCGACCATGCCGGCGCCGAGTGGTGCGACCGTTGCCCATCGGGGGCTGCTCCACAACGTGCGTCCGGTCGCCGGGTCGCGCACGGTCACGCCCTGGTCGCCGGTGTAGTAGCAGAGGACCTGGACGCACCGCGGCTCCAGACGGTCCGGCGGGGTGGGGGTCGCCACGTGCCAGAGCGCCGTCAGCGAGGGCAGGCGGTAGGCGGTGATTCCGGTCGAATCCCCGATCACGAACCGGTCGTCCGCGAGGTAGCTGTAGACAACACCCGACAGGTGGATCGGTGCCGTGGCGACCATCGCGCCCGTGCGTCCGTCGAACGCCGTCATACCGTCGAACGAGGCATTCACCAGATATCGGGAGCCGGCGACCGGCTGGTCGAGACGCCAGCGGACGGTCCCGGTCCGGGAGTCGACGGCCCAGGTGGACAGGTCGTCGGTCAGCACCACGAGCCCGTCCGCGGCCGAGACCGGGTGCGCCTCGGCCGACCACAGCGGCCGGCCCGAGCCGGCGTCGACCGCCACCGTCGCCGGGGGCCCGCTCGTCGTGATCAGCAGGACTTCGCCGGCCTGCCGTACCTCGCTGACCGGCCCGGGCGGGCGGATCCGGATCTGCCGGACGAGATGCGCGCCGGGCAGCCGGAAGATCCGCAGCAGCCCGGCCGGGTTGATCACGAACAGCCGGTCGCCGTCGACGAACGTGTCGTCGCGGGACGTCGCCGGGATGATCACCCCCGGGGCCGGGCGCGGTCTCGGGGCGGACGCTCCCAGCAGCAGGAACACCGCTGCGAGGCTGAGCAGCAGCGGGATCGACGGGCGCCGGGTCACGGTTGCCCGCGGGGGCGGCGCCACGTCGAGGTCGATCACGCCTCATTGTGTACGAGTTCCGGCGCCGAGCCGATGTCGGCCAGGGTGCGGATGTGAGGGATCGGCGACGGGAGCAGCCACAGGCAGCACAGCGCCCCGCCGGCCGCGGCCAGCAGCAACGTCGGCCGTACGCCGATCCACGAGCCGAGCAGCCCGCCGATCACCGCCCCGAGCGGCCGCGACCCGTAGTTGATCGTGCTGAACACGCCCGACACCCGGCTGCGCATGTGGTCGGCGGTCACCGCGGTCTGCACCGCGTTGAGGTTGATGTCGAAGACCATCACGCCGGCGGCGCTGAGTGCCTCGCCGGCCGCGATGATCGTCGCCTCCAGCCAGTGCGGGCCGGTGGCCAGGGCCATCACGGCGATCGGGGCCGGGAACAGGATCGAGCCGATCAGGACGAGACGGCCCACGCCGTACCTCAGGGAAAGCCGCGGCGCCAGCGCGGCGCCGGCCAGACCGCCGACCGCGCCGAGGCCGAAGGAGACGCCGATGACGCCGGCCGAAAGGCCGAGCGTGCGGCTGGCGAACAGCACCGCGAGCGCCTGGGCGATGAAGGTGAAGAAGTTCAGCGTGGTCACGCAGGCGAGCGCGGCCCGCAGGTAGGGGTGCTGGAAGACGTAGCGGACGCCGTGCCCGACGCCGCCCACCTGTTTGTGAAGAACCGGCGTCGACGGGATGCGGGACAGGAACGCCGCCGAGACGAGGAACGAGAACGCGTCGAAGATCACCGCGACCGGCGCGGTCAGCAACTGGATCAGGAAGCCGCCGATCGCCGGGCCGGCCGAGAACGACGCCGAGCGGCTGATGCTGAGCTTGCTGTTGGCGTCGACGTACTCCGACGGCGGCACCAGCGTGACGAAGAACGACTGGTAGGCGGCCATCGACAGCACCTGGCCGACTCCGCTCAGCAGTGCCACCACGAAGAGCTGGGTCAGGGTGATCATGCCGAGCCAGTGCGCGATCGGCAGGCTGAACAGCGCCGCCGCCCGCAGCAGATCGGCCACGATCATGATGGCCTTGCGGTGCGGGCGCCGGTCGACCCACGCACCGGCCAGCACGCCGAGCAGATTGGGCGTCCAGGCCGCGGCGGTGAGCAGCCCGACCTGGGCCGGGGTCGCGGCGAGCGTGGCCACCGCGATCAGCGGCAGGGCCAGTTCGGTGATGCGGTCGCCGAACTGGGAGATGAGGTCGCCGGTCCAGAGCTTCCGGAAGCTCTTGTTGATCATGACGGCAGGAAGTGCCGGAGGACCCGGACCGGCACGGCGCCGGCCGGGCGGTCCGCTTCCGGTCGCATGACGTACGGCCCGAGCAGCTGATCGATCTGCGCGTCCAGCGTCCGTAGCTCGTCGGGGGTGAGCGAGACCTGGGTGTTGGACAGGCCGGCCACGCGCAGCCATTCGGGGGAGAGCCCCGGCGCCGTGTCCCGCAACCAGGTGTCGATCTGCTCGCGCGCGACCTCGAACAGTCGCCGCCCGAGCACCTCGTAGGCGGCCTGGGCTTCCGGCCCGTCGCCCGGTTCGATGCGGAAGCCGCGGGCGGCCGCCTTCCACCAGCGCTGCCGCTTGTCGCCCGGCACCTCGTCCGGGTCGGCGTCGGTGACCAGGCCGAAGGTCGCCAGGTGCCGCAGGTGCCAGCTGGTCACCGAGGGTGTCGCGTCCACCTCGGGCGCGAGCATGGTCGCGGTGGCGGGCCCGTTGCGCTGCAGGAAGGAGAGCGCCGCGAGGCGTACGGGATGAGCGAGCGCCCGCATCGCCTGGGGGTCGGAGATCGGGACATCGCTCAGCGGATTCGTGAGAGACATGTTTCGAGAGTAATCTCTCACGTCTACCTTGGAAAGTGGGGGCTCAGCTGCGTTACGCCGCGAAGGACCCGAAGCAGACCGTCTCCGGCGACGTCACCGTCACCGCGATCGCGACGCAGAGCCTCTCCCGCTTCGACCTCGACTTCGGCGGCGACTCGGTCGCGCGCGTCGCGGTCGACGGCCGGCCGGCCACGTTCTCGCGCAGCGGCGACGAACTCGTCGTCACGCCGCGGCACTACCTGCCCAAGGGACACCCGTTCCGGGTCACGGTCAGCGGCTTCAAGGCCACCCCGATCGAGGCCAACGCCGACTCGCCGGTCGGCTTCGTGACCACTCAGGACGGCACGGTGCTGGCCGGGCAACCCAACTCGGCGCACCTGCTGTTCCCGGGCAACGACCACCCGAGCGACAAGGCGACGTACACGATCACGCTGACCGAGCCGGTCGGCTGGACCGGCACGGCCAACGGCGTGCTGGTCCGGAACCGGGTCCGGGCCGGGTACGTCAGCTCGACCTATCGCGAGTCGAAGCCGATGGCCAGCGAACTCGTGCAGGTGGCGGTCGGCGACTTCGCCGTTCAGAAGCGCCCGTCGGTCGGGCACACCACGATTCGCGACGTCGTCCCGCGCCGGCTCGCCTCGACGCTGCTTCCCCGGGCCGCCCAGGAGCGCGAGCACCTCCGCTGGCTGGAGAAGCAGGTCGGGCCGTACCCGTTCGAGGACTACGGCACCCTGGTCATCGACGCCGACCTGGGCTTCGCGCTGGAGACCCAGACCCTCTCGCTCTACGACACCGGCCTCTTCGGGGCGCCCGAGTACTACCTCGGCCCGGTGATGGTCCACGAGCTGACCCACCAGTGGTTCGGTGACAGCGTCGCACCCGAGTCGTGGAGCGACGTCTGGCAGAACGAGGGCCACGCCACCTGGTACGAGCTGCTCTACGCGGAGCAGAGCGGCACCTTCAGTCAGTACAAGCGCGGCTACGCCAACCGGGAGGCGTACTTCAAGCACGTCTACGCGGACGGCGACAAATACCGGGCGGCCTTCGGCCCGGTGGCCGCCCCGCTCGACTCGACCTCGGTGTGGGACGTCTTCAACGCCAACGTCTACGACGGCGGCGCGCTGGCGCTCTACGCGCTACAGCAGAAAGTCGGCGTGGCCACGTTCCAGCAGATCGAGCGGGACTGGGTCACGGTCTACCGCGGCCGGTCGGCCTCGACGCAGGACTTCATGGCGCTCGCCTCGCGGGTCGCACACCGCAACCTGCGCCCGTTCCTGACCGACTGGCTCTACGGCACCACCACGCCGCCGATGCCGGGTCACCCGGACTGGACGGTTACCCCAGTGAGTTAGACCCCGGAAGCAGTACCGCCCAGTGATGAGCGTCACTGGGCGGTACGGTGGGTTCATGGGGGAGCTCTACTCAAGACGGTCGTTCCTGGCCGGCGCGCTGACCGCCGGGATGCTGTCCACCGCGGCGAGCTTCCTGCTCACCCGTCGCGAGTCGATCACGCTCACGCTGGCCACCGGCGTCGACGACTCGGCGGGCGGCCGCGGGCAGCTCATCACGATGTGGAACGAACTGAACCCGGACACCCAGATCAAACCGTTGCTGATCAACAGCACGACCCAGGATCAGTACGACAAGTTCAGCCAGTCGCCGGCCGACATCTTCAACCTCGACGTCATCCACATCCCGCGGTTCGCCGCCGAGGGCCGCATCAAGCCGATCAAGCCGGGGAACGACATCTCCCTGCTGCCGCCCCTCAAGCGCCTGTGCGCGTTCGACGATTCGGACACCGAGTTCTGGGCCGCGCCGTGGAACGCCGACGTCGGCATGCTCTACCGCCGGGTCACCGACCGGAACTCGTCCGGCGGCGAGCCCACCCTCAAGACCATGCTCAACGCGCCGCCCGGCCAGTTCGTCGGCCAGCTGGAGACGGTCGGCTCGCAGACCGACGAGGCGTTCGTGATCAACGTGCTCGAGCATGCGCTGGCCCAGGACGACGCGATCCTCGACACCGACGGCGTGGTCTCGACCAACCTGGGCCAGTGGGCCGAGGCGCTGAGCCCGCTGCGCGAGGCGGTGCGGCGGAAACGGGTCGTGACCGAGGCCGGCGAGGCCGGCACGATCCTGACGTACGAACGGAAAAACCTGCGCTACATGCGCAACTGGCCGGTCTACTTCCCGGCCGTCGACCACTCCGAGCGGGAGGACCCGGGCACCTTCGAGATCACGCTCGGCCGCCTGCCGATCGGCATCATCGGCGGGCAGGGCCTGGCCGTCTCGGCCCACAGCAGGCACCGCTCGGAGGCCCAGCGGGCGATCCACTTCCTGACCGACACCCCGGCACAGAAGCTGCTCGCCACCTACGGCTTCGCGCCGACCGGCGTCGACGCCTACATCGACGCCGGCGTGCAGGAGGCGCGGCCCGAACTCAGCCTGGTCCGCTTCGCGGTCGAGCAGTCCCGGCCGCGCCCGATCCACCAGGGCTACGCCGCTTTCTCGGACGCGCTAAAACGCCACGTCCACGATTTCCTCTACACCGACCGCGAACTGAGCCCGCAGTTCGTCGAGGACATGAAGGCGGCGCTGCGATGACCCACTCGAAGCTGGACGCGTGGCAGATCTGCCTGGTCGTGACCGCGCTCGTGGTCATCGCCGAGGCCGGGGTCAACTATCTGCTCAAGCGCGACATCAATGTCATCCTGCACAACTGGGTGCGCACCGGCGGGCTCGGCGTGCTGGTCGTCATCACCGTGATCTCTTTCGTGGTGGCGCTCGGGCCCTCGCTGGCCGACGAGCTGTCCAGCGTGGCCGCCGCGGTCACCGCCGTGGTCGCGCTCTGGCTCACCTACCGCTCTTACCAGTCGACCCCGAAGTCGGCCCTGTCCGGCACCGGGGAACCCGAGGAGGACGTTTCGCATGCGACGGTGGTTGACGGCGACCCTGACCGCGACGTTGATCGTGAGCCCACCACACAGTGATCAACCGAAGGGTGATCCGCTGAACGGCATGACGCTGGCCGAAAAGATCGGTCAGATGGTCGTCTCGTACGTCTATGGCGGCAATGCGACAAGCGTGACCGCCGCGGATGCCGCGGCCAACCAGGCGAAGTTCGGCTCGGACGTGACCACCCCGGCCCAGGCGGTGGCCAAATACCACCTGGGCGGCGTCATCTACTTCACCTGGAGCGACAACCTCACCGGCCCGGCCCAGATCGCCGGCCTCTCCAACGGGCTGCAGGCGGCGGCGCTCGCCGACACCGGCGTCCCGCTGCAGATCAGCACCGACCAGGAGGGCGGGGTCGTCAACCGGATCGGCGCGCCGCTCGCGGTCGGTCCCGGCAACATGGCGATCGGCGCCACCTTCGACCCGCGTAACGCCTACCGGGCGGCCCGGGTCAGCGGCGAGGAGTTGCGCGCGCTCGGCATCACCGAGGTCGACGCGCCGGTGGTCGACGTCAACACCAACCCGCAGAACAGCGCCGACGGGGTGCGCTCGTTCGGCGACCGCACCGTCCCGGTCTCGATCGACTCGGCCGCGGCGATCGCCGGTTACCGCGCGGCCGGGATCGGCACCCAGGCCAAGCATTTCCCGGGGCTGGGCGACACCACGGTCAACACCGACAACGGGGTCGCGGTGACCGACGAGAGCCGCGCGGAAATAGTGCGGACCCACGTGCCGCCGTTCGTCGCCGCGATCGCCGCCGGCACGACCAGCGTGATGGCCGCGCACATCGTGGCGCCGTCGCTCGACGCGTCCGGCGCACCGGCGAGCCTGTCCAAGCCGATCATCACCGGCCTGTTGCGCAACCAGCTGCACTACCACGGTGTCGTGATCACCGACGCGCTCGACGCGGCCGCACTCAACGGCTACACCAACGAGCAGATCGTGGTCGGCGCGGTGAACGCCGGCGTCGACCAGTTGCTGATGCCGCGCGACGTTCCCGGCGCGATCCAGGCCCTGATCGACGCGGTCGGCAACGGCACGATCAGCGAGTCGCGCATCGACCAGTCGGTGCGCCGGATCCTGGCGACGAAGACGCGTGACCCGATCGTCGGTCCGACACCGGTCGTCGGAACTCCGGCCCACCTCGCGACCATGGCCGACATCGCGGCGCACTCGATCACCAAGCTCCGCGGCGCGGGCCTGCCCCTCAGAGACGGCCAGAACGTGCTGGTCACCGGCTGGGGTGCGAGCACCACCACCAACCTGGCGTCCGCGCTGGGTGCGACCCGCTTCTACACCGGCTCGCCGAGCGACGCCGTGATCGCCCAGGCGGTCACCGCCGCCCGGGCCGCCGACGTCACGGTCGTCACCACGTACAACGCCTGGGGCGACACCGCACAGCAGAAGCTGGTCAACGCCCTGCTGGCGACCGGCAAGCCGATCGTGGTCGCCTCGGTCGGCGGACCCTACGACATCGCCTCGTTCCCGTCGGCCCCGAGCTACCTGGCGGCCTACGACTACCAGCCGGTCTCGATCACCGCTCTCGCCGAGGTTGTGCAGGGCAAGATCAAAACTACGGGTCACCTTCCGGTGACGATCAAGGGCGTTTTCCCGTACGGCGCGGGAAACTGAACGGGTGGACCTGGAGCCCTACCGCGGCGAGCTGATCGCCTACTGCTACCGCATGCTGGGCTCCTTCCACGAGGCGGAAGACCTGGCCCAGGAGACGATGCTGCGCGCCTGGAAGGCCCGCGACCGCTACGACGAGAGCCGCGCGTCGGTGCGGACGTGGCTCTACCGCATCGCCACCAACGTCTGCCTGACCGCGCTCGAAGGAGCCGCCAAACGGCCGCTGCCGTCGGGGCTCGTCGACCGGAGCGACGACCCCGGCGCGCCGCTGACCCCGGCGTTCGACATCGCGTGGCTGCAGCCGTTCCCGGACGGCCGGTCCGAGGTCGACGCGCGGGCCGACCTGCGGCTGGCCCTGGTCGCGGCGATGCAGAACCTCTCGGCGCGGCAGCGGGCCGTGCTCGTGCTCCGCCAGGTGCTCGACTTCAGTGGCGCCGAGGTCGCCATCCAGCTTCAGACCACGGTCCCGGCCGTCAACAGCGCTCTGCAGCGGGCCCGGGCGGCGCTCGCCCGGGTCGGCGACCCGGGCGAGATCGCCGAACCGGACGACCCGCAGGTCCGCCGGACGGTCCGGCGATACGCACAGGCCTTCGAGGCGGCCGACGTTCCTCAGCTGGTCCGGCTGCTCACCGACGACGCGATCATGGAGATGCCGCCGGTGCCGCTGTGGTACCAGGGCCGCGACCACTACGGCCGGTTCATGGAGCGGGTGTTCGCGATGCGCGGGCCGGGTTGGCTGATCACCGAGCTCACGGCGAACGGCCAGCCGGCGCTCGCCGCGTACGCCCCGGAGGCCGATGGTGGCCATCGGCTGCACTCCCTGCAGGTCTTGACGGTCGCCGACGGCCTCGTCGCGCACAACGTCGTCTTCGCCGACCCGGCCGTCCTGGAAATCTTTGCGCTGCCGCCGCGATGAGTTCACCCGGCCCCGCCGGTATGTATCGGCATGAGAGTCATCGTCATTGAGTTCATCACCCTGGACGGCGTCATCGAAGATCCGGACGGTTCCGGGGGCACGCCCACCGGCGGCTGGGCCTTCCGCCACGGGCCCGAGTCGGTCGCCGGCGACAAGTTCCGTCTCGGCCCGCTGCTGAACGACGGGGTCCTGCTGCTCGGGCGCACCACCTGGGAGCTGTTCTCGCGTCTCTGGCCGACCCGGGACGACCCGTTCTCGCGGCGCATGAACGCGGTGGAGAAGCTGGTCGTCTCGCGCACGCTGACCGACACGTCGGCGTGGTCCAACTCGAGCCTGCTCGACGGCGACCTGGCCGACGCGGTGAAGCAGGAGCAACGCGATGTGGTCGTCGCCGGCAGCGTCGGGGTCGTGCACGCGCTGATGGATCACGACCTGGTCGACGAGTATCGGCTGCTGACCTTCCCGACCGTCGTCGGCCGCGGCCGCCGGCTGTTCCCCGACGGCACGGCACCCGCCTATTGGCGAACGCTGTCCGCCGAGCCGACCGGCGCCGCCGTCCTCAGCCGATATGCCAGGGCGAGTGCGAAAACCCCCAGCACGGCCCCGGCCAGCGCCATCGGGTGAACCACGAAGAACGCGTAGTCGCCCCACAGCGCGGGGGGCGTGATCGTCGACGGCAGCACGGACTCGGAGAACAACTGCCCGGTCGTCAGCACGGTGGCCGGTAGCAGCAGAACCGCCGACCCCGCCCCGACGATCAACGCCGCCCGCCGGGCCCGGATCAGCCGCCGCGCGACCACCCAGCCGAGCAGGAGCCCGGCCACCCAGCCGGCCAGCTCGAGCGGCCGCACCGGCCCCGGCCGCGCCCGCTCCAACCGGATCGTCACCGACCCGCCCTGCTGGTAGAGCAGCGCCGCGTCCTCGCCCCGGCGGGCGCTCACGCCCAGGGTGCGGTCGGTGTCGACCTGCCAGCCGTCGGCCTTCATGGCGGCCTGCGCCTGGTCGGACGACGCCCCACCGAGGGCGACGTCGACGTAGCCGCTGCTGAAGCGGTCATCGCCGAGCAGCCAGCTCAGCGAACCGCCACCCGCATAGCCGAACAGCGAGTCGTCGCGCTCGCCCAGCCGCACCGGTGCCGCGGGCACCAGCGGCGCCACGATCTCCCGCGCCCGGACATCGGACGGCAGCGGCCCGGCGGCCCGCCAGCCCACCCAGGCCGCACCCGCCGCCGCGGCCGCCGCGCAGGTCAGGGCGACCAGGACGGTCGACAGCCACGCGAGGAGGCTGCGGCGCGCATGGGTCCGCTCAGAGGCGACAGTCATCACCGGCACGCGCCCGACCTTAGCCGACCATTCACCTTCATGAACCGGGTCGACTGTCCAAAAGACGCTAGTGACAGCCGGAGGTCCGGCCTAGCGTCGTCGTGGATGGAGCTTCTCGAACGGGCCGACGCCGAGGCCGACCTGCGACGCCTGCTCGCCGAGAGCGTCGCCGGCGGCCGGGTCGCCGTGCTCAGCGGCGAGGCCGGCGCCGGAAAGTCGGCACTGATCGCCGCCTTCGCCGAAGCCGCGGGCCCCCGCGCCGACGTCCTGCTGGGCACCTGCGACCCGCTGCTCACCCCGCGGGCACTGGGTCCGCTGCACGACATCGCCCGCCGCCTCGGCGGACGCCTGCGCGACTCGCTCGGCCACGGCCCCCGCGCCGAATCCTTCGACCTGCTGCTGGAGGCCCTCGACCGGCCGCCGCAGACCGCCCGGCCGGTGCTCGTCCTCGAAGACCTGCACTGGGCCGACGAGGCCACCCTCGACATGGTCGCGTTCCTGGGCCGCCGGCTGGCCCTCTGCCGCGCCCTGCTGGTGCTCACCTTCCGCGACGACGAGGTCGGCCCCGAGCATCGCCTGCGCGGCGTCCTCGCCGGCCTGCCGCCCGGCATCGTCCGCCGGATCCCCCTGCCGCCGCTGAGCCGCCGGGCCGTTGCGATTCTCGCCCGCCGCACCGACCGGTCCGGCTCCCAGGTGTACGCGGCGACGGGCGGCAACCCCCTCCTGGTCACCGAGATGCTGGCCGTCCCGCCGGGCGACGTCCCGCCGACCGTACGCGACCTGATCCTCTCCCGCGTGGCCGCGCTTCCGGCCCCCGCCCGGGAGGTGGCGCGCCTGGTCGCCGTCGTCCCCGGCCGCGCCGAGCCGTGGCTCCTCGACGCCGCCGACCCGGCCGGTTCCGGGCCTTTTCGTGGCACGCCCTCTTCGACGCCGGAACCGTCGTCCGCCGGTGACCTCGCGGTGGCGGCCGATCAGTGCCTGTCGCGGGGCGTTCTGACCGAATCCGGCGGCGACCTCGCCTATCGCCACGAGTTACTGCGCCGCGCGGTCGAGGAGGCGCTGTCCCCGGTTCGGCGGGCCGCCCTGCACCGCCGTGTGCTGGCCGCGCTGCGGGACCGCCCCGGCGTCGACCCGGCCCGCCTGGTGCACCACGCCCACCACGCCCACGACCACGCCGCGGTGCTGCGCTGGGCGCCGGTGGCGGCCCGCCGAGCGGCCGACCTGGGCGCGCACAAGCAGGCGGTCGCGCACTACGGGACCGCCCTGGCCGTCGCCGCCGACCGGCCCGCAGCCGAACGCGCCGAGCTGCTCGAAGGCTATTCGCACGCCGCCTACCTGGCCGGCTCGACGGCCGAGGCGATCACCGCCCGGCTCGACGCGCTGGCCCTGCGCGAGACCGGTGACGACGCCGTGGCGATCGGCGACGACCTGCGCTGGGTCTCCCGGCTGAACTGGTGGAACGGCCGCCCCGACGAGGCGATGGCGGCCGGGCGCCGGGCGGTCGAGGTGCTCCGGTCGGTGCCCCCGTCGGCCGCCCTGGCCGCCGCCTACAGCAACCTCTCCCAGCTGCTCATGCTGGCCGAGCAGCACACACCGGCCATCGACTGGGGCTCGCGCGCGATGGCGCTGGCTGCCCGCTTCGGCGACCGGGGCACCGAACTGCACGCCCTGGTCAACATCGGCTCGAGCCGCCTGACCGCGGGCGAACCCGAGGGCGTGGCCGACCTGCTGCACGCCCACGAGCGGGCGGCCGCGGCCGGTTTCCACGACCACGCCGCCCGGGCTCTGGTCAACCTGGCCACCCTGTCCACCGACCGCTACGACCTCGACACCGCACTGTCCGCGATGGATCGTCTGCTGCCCTACCTGGCCGCCCACGACCTCGACGGCTACGGCGGCCACGTGCTCGGCTACCGCGCCCGCATCCACCTGCTCAAGGGCAGCTGGGAGGCGGCCGACGACGACGTCGAGCGGGCGCTGGCCGGGCCGGAGCAGCCGGGCGCCGCGCTCGTCACGGCCCTGTCCGTGCGCGCGCTGCTGCGGGCCCGCCGCGGCGAGCCGGGCGCGCTCGACGACGCGACGCTCGCCGCCGAACGGGCCTACCGGGCCGACGAGGTGCAGTTCGTGGGCCCGGCCGCACTGGCACTGGCCGAAACCCTCTGGCTGTGCGGACAAGACGCCAGGGCGGCCGAGGCGGCGCGCCGGGGAAGGGCGGTCGCCGACCGGGTCGGCCACACCTGGTTCGCCGGCGAACTGGCGTTCTGGGAATGGCGCTGCACCGATCCGGCCGGGCGCGGCGGCACCGATCCGGCCGACCGCGGCGGCACCGACCGGGCCGGGCGCGGCGGCACCGACCCGGCCCGGCGGCAAGGCGTCGGCGGCGGTCCGGTCGGCCCGCTGGAAGGCGGCCGCCTCGGCGGCCGGCGAGACTCGGCAGCAAGGCCGTTCCGGCTGCTGCTGGCCGGGGACTGGGCGGCATCCGCGCGCGAGTGGGTGGCGCGCGGCTGCCCCTGGGCCCAGGCCGAGGCCCTCTCCTACGGCGACCCCGACGCGGTGGCCAGCGCCCTGCGCATCTTCGACGGGCTCGGCGCGGTCCGCCCGGCCGCGCGGCTACGAGCCCGGCTGCGTGCGGCCGGTCAGCCCGCCCCACGCGGCCCACGTCCCGCCACCGCCCGCGATCCGGCCGGGCTGACCGGCCGGCAGCGCGAGGTGCTGGCGCTGATCGCCGAGGGACTGAGCAACGCCCAGATCGCCGAGAAGCTCACCCTGTCGCCCAAGACCGTCGATCACCACGTGTCGGCGGTACTGGCCAAGCTGGGCGTACGCTCCCGCGGTCACGCCGCCGCCGAGTTCCGCGCCAACCTGGGGAGTTCTCCCCATGTGCCGTCCGGGCCGGGCTTTTAGCGTTTTCCCCATGACATTGACCGGCCTGACCGCCAGACAGCAGCAGACCTGGGCGAGCGGCGACTACGGCGCCGTCGCCGCGCTCATCCACCCGATCGCCGAGGAACTCGTACAGGCCACCGATCTCTCTGCGGGAGCGAGAGTCCTCGACGTCGCGGCCGGCACCGGGAACGCCGCGATCGCGGCCGCCCGCTGCCGGTGCCGGGTGACCGCCACCGACTACGTGCCCGCGCTGCTCGATCGGGCCGCCGAGAGGGCGGCCGCCGAGCGCCTGCCCCTCGAGACCGCCGTCGCCGACGTGCAGCATCTGCCCTATCCGGACGCGGCGTTCGACGCCGTGCTGTCGGTGGTCGGCGCGATGTTCGCCCCCGACCAGGAGCAGACCGCGGCCGAACTGGTGCGGGTGTGCCGTCCGGGCGGAACGATCGCGATGGCCAACTGGACCCCGGAGGGCTTCATCGGAGAAATGTTCCGGACGGTCGGCCGCCGCGTACCGCCGCCACCCGGCGTCCGTGGCCCGGTCGAGTGGGGGAGCGAGGCGCGGCTGCGGGAGCTGTTCGACCGCAAAGTCCAGGTCGTCCCGCGTACGTTCGTCTTCCGCTTCGAGAGCCCGGCCGCGTTCGCCGATTACTTCAAGGCGTACTACGGCCCGACCGTCAAGGCGTTCGAGGCGCTGGGCGGTGACGGCAAGGCCCTCTACGACGATCTGGTCGCTCTGGCGGAACGGCACAACGTCGCCACCGACGGCACGGCGAAGCTTCCCGCCGCGTACGTCCAGGTGCTGCTCCACCGATAGTCCGCCGGAATTACGCCGGCGCCGGAGGCGGAATCGCCGACGGCCGCCAGGCCGGGGCGGAGAGCCGGTTGAGTGCCTGGCTGAGACCGGCCGCGCTCTCCGTGCCCAGCTTCTCGAATTCGATCTTCATGACCGGGGCGGCCAGCTTCGCCAGGCCGTGCATCTCCAGTTCGACCCGGTAGGTCACCTCGGTGCCGCCCGGCGCCGGCCGCACGAGGACCGTGTCGGTGCACGTGGCGCCCTCGTTGCGGCCGTGGAAGACGAGACGCTCGCCGGTCGCCTCGATCAGGGTCCAGGTCAGTTCGGTGGTGATGCCGAAGATGCGGCAGGCCTGCCGCCACGTCGCTCCGGGCTGGAGCGGGCCGGTGCCGTTGCGGACGGTGTGCTGGGCGGCCCGGTCCCACTCCTGGGTGTTGCCGAAGTCGGTGAGGTAGGCGATCGCCGCCGTGGGGGAGATCTCGACGGTGAACGTGCGCTCAACGACGATCATGATGCCCCCAGGGTCGGCACTGGCGTCCGGGCTCCAGATTAGTGGCCGCTTCTGATCGTTGCCCTAGTTTCCGTCGGCCGCGAAACGCCGCACGAACCGCCGCTGCCACGGTGTCTCGACCGCGCGCGGATGGTAGTGCTCGCGCACGAACGCGACGGCCTTCTCGGCGGGGACACCGTCGAGCACGGCGATGCAGGCCAGGGCGGTTCCGGTGCGCCCGCGGCCGCCGCCGCAGGCGACCTCCACCCGGTCGGTTGCGGTGCGTTGCCAGGCCTCGATCAGAACGTTTCTGGCGTACGCCGGATCGACCGGTAACCGGAAGTCGGGCCAGCGGATCCACCGGCTCGTCCAGCCGAACTCGGGCGGCTCCGCACCGAGCAGATAGACCCCGTACGTCGGTGCGTGGCCGGACGGCATCGGGTCGCGCAGCCCGCGCCCGCGGATCGTCCGGCCGGACGGCAGCAGGAACGCGCCGGCGTCCCCCGGTTCCCACAACATGGGTTACAGTCTGCGCCATGCAGTTCTTCAGCGAGCGACGCCGGCGGCCCGACGACCGCCGCTGACTGCTGCACTTCCACCGGCGGGTCGATCCCGCCGGTGCCCCGCTCGTTCGTGACACCGACCGGCGACCCGTCTCTCACCGACGGGAACGGTCATGAATCTCGAAGCTCTCCTCGCCGCCCGGCTGGCCGGCGCCTTCGGTGCGGTCGCGGGCCGTCCGGTCGATCCGGCCGTACGCGTCTCCCAGCACGCCGACTTCCAGTCCAATGCGGTGCTCGCGCTGGCTCATGCGCTGCGGCGGCCGCCGAGCGAGGTGGCGGCCGAGGTGGTGGCCGCCGCCGACCTGTCCGGCCTGGCCACGATCTCGGTTTCCGGCCCCGGTTTCCTCAATCTGACCGTCGACGACGACTTCCTCGCCTCGGCGGCCGCGGGTTTCCCCGAGCCGCAACCGGCGGGCGGCGAGCGCATCGTCCTCGACTACTCGGGGCCGAACGTCGCCAAGGAGATGCACGTCGGCAACCTGAGATCGACGATCATCGGCGACGCGCTGGCCCGGATCCTCGAATGGCAGGGGCACGAGGTCGTCCGGGTCAACCATCTCGGCGACTGGGGCACCCAGTTCGGCATGCTGATCGAATATCTGGTCGACACCGGCGAGGGCTCGGGCCACTCCTTGGGCGACCTGACCCGGCTCTACCGGGAGGCCCGGGTGCGGTTCGACTCCGATGAGGACTTCCAGCGGCGGGCCCGGCTGCGGGTCGTCGCGCTGCAGAGCGGCGACCCGCGGTCGCGGGAGCTGTGGCGGCGGCTGGTCGCGCAGTCCGAGGAGGCATTCATGGACGCCTATCACCGGCTGGGCGTCACGCTTCAACCGGACGACTTCGTCGGCGAGAGCTTCTATCAGGACCAGCTTGCGTCGGTGCTCGACGAACTGCGGGCGAAGGGCCTGCTCGTTCAGAGCGACGGCGCCCTCTGCGCCTTCCCGCCCGGCTTCGCCGGTCGTGAGGGCGATCCTCTGCCGCTGCTGGTGCGCAAGAGTGACGGCGGTTTCGGGTACGCGGCGACCGACCTCGCCGCCGTCCGCTACCGGGTCCGGGAGCTGAAGGCCGACCGGCTTCTGTACGTGGTCGGCACCCCGCAGAGCACCCACTTCGCGATGGTGTTCGCGGTCGCCCGGATGGCCGGATGGCTGACCCCGGAGGTCGCGGCCGAGCACGTCGACTTCGGATCCGTGCTCGGCACCGACGGACGGATGCTGCGGACCCGGGCCGGGGATTCGGTCAAGCTCAGCGGCCTGCTCGACGAGGCCGATGCGCGAGCGTCGTCGCAGGCGGTCGGGATGGCCGCGGTCAAGTACGCCGATCTGTCGTCGGACCGGCGCAGCGACTACGTCTTCGACTGGGACCGGATGCTGGCGACGACCGGCAACACCGGGCCGTACCTGCAGTACGCGTACGCCCGGATCCGCTCGATGTTCTTCCGAGCCGGCACCGACGTGGTGTTCGGTCCGGTGTCGCTCGGCGAACCCGCGGAACGGGCGCTCGCGCTGGCCCTGCTCGGCTTCGAACCGGCCGTGCAGGCGGCGGGCGACCGGCGGGAACCGCACCGGCTGGCCGCCTACCTTCACGACCTGGCGGTCGCGTTCTCGGTGTTCTACGAGAGGTGCCCGGTGCTGCGTTCGGACGGGGCCACCCGGGCGAGCCGGCTGGCGCTGGCCGACCGGACCGCCCGGACCCTCGAACAGGGACTCACGCTGCTCGGCATCGAACTGCCGGACGAGATGTGAGCGCCGTCAGCTGCCGCTGGTCGCGATCGCGGTGATCAGAAGACCGAGCACGACGACCGGGATGCAGAGGCCGAGCCAGGTCAACGGGCGGGCGAGCAGCCGCGGGCCGGGATTCATCGGCTGGCGGCTCGGCCCGAACGGGTTGGGCTGCGGCGGCGGCAGCTTGGCCACCTTGTTGCGCTTGAACAGGTTGATCAGCACGGTGATGGGCGTGATGATGAACGATCCGTAGCCGTACCACCCCTGGACCAGCGTGCGCGAGGTCATGTGGCGGAAGGTACCGAGACCGCAGTCGCGGCAGAACGGGCCCTCCGTCCGCAGGAACCGCATCAGCACGATCATGCCCTGGTGGCCGCGGAAGGTCGTGGCGACGGCCGGTACGCTGCCGCAGAACCGGCACGAGACCATCGGCAGCTGCGCGGCCATCGGGTAGGCGGCCGGTCCGGGCTGGCCCGCGAAGTTCTGTCCGGGCTGGGCCGGGGCGGGATAGGCCGGTCCCGGTTGGCCCGCGAAGTTCTGTCCCGGCTGGGCCGGGGCGGGGTAGGCCGGTCCCGGTTGGCCCGCGAAGTTTTCTCCGGGCTGGGCCGGCGGGGGGTAGGCCGGTGCCGGGTAGCCCGGTGCGGGCGACGTCGGGTAGCCGGGCTGCGGCCCGTAACCGGGCGGCGGAGCGTAGCCGGGGGGCACGGCGGGCGGCTGGGGCTGGGACACGTTTCACCTCGTGGAAGCACGTTTTCGGGGCGCGTGAGACTACCGCGACAACCGCCCTGCCCGCTGCCCCGTCTATTTTGCGGCGATCGATGTCCAGTTGCCCTTGCGGTCCGCTGTCACCCGCAGGGTCCCGGTCCGTCCGGAGTTCAACGCGACCGAGCACGTGTACTCCCGCAACCCGTCGTTCGCGCGCCGCGCCCCGATCGGCCGGCAGTCGGCACTCTGCACGGTGCCGCCGTCCGGGACCGACACCCGGCCGCTGTGCACGAGGCTCTGCTCGACCGTCAGCTGCACCCGCGGCTCGACCACCTGCGACTGCACAATGCCGGCGGTGACTCCCACCGCGTACAGCCCGGGCACCGCGGCCGCGACCAGCGTCAGTCCGAACGCCAGCCAGTACGGATAGCGCGGATTGCCCTGCCTGCGCGCCTTGCGGGCCCGCCGCGCCGCCACCGTGGCGCCGAGCAGCCCGAGGCCGCCACCGCAGGCGCCGGCCAGCACGCCCCACATCAGGCCGAGACGGTCGGTGGCCAGCGCGGCCGCGGCGATCCCGCCGGCCAGTGCCAGGACCAGGCTGACCAGCGCCACCGGCAGCCAGGTCGGCGGGTCCGGCCGTCCCGCGCTGTGCATCAGCTCGGGGTAGGGCACCATCAGCTGCCCGTGCCGGGTGTGCGGGGTGTCGTCGGTCGGCGGCGGTTCCGGAGCGGCCGGCGGCGCGGGCTCGGCCCACGGCGGGGACGCCGGATATTCGGGCATCGGCTGCGCCGACCCGTGGTCGTACGGGATCTGGGTCGTCATCGCGAGGGGCCTCCGCGGGTAGCGGCTGGGTTGCAGCACCCGCTTCGATCGGCCGCCCGCGACGCGACCTGAGGTTAGTTCTCGGGTGCGATCACCGGCACCTGCAACTCGGTGATCCACTTGTCGAACTCGGAGGGCGGGCACTCGAGGTAGATCTCGCGGGCGAAGCCGGGCCCGACCGGCCGGTAGCCGTTGTCGTCGATCCAGTTGGCGATCTTCTGAACCGTGCCCATGGCTTCCATCATGCTGCCCATGTGCAGCGCGGTCGCGGCCGGACCGAGCGGCGGCAGGTCGACCACGTCGAAGCCGTGACCCTCCGACCCGGCGCCGGGCGCCACCGGGAACGCCGCGTGCACCGAGATCGTCTCGTCGCCCGGCCCGAGCGGCGCCGGCTCGTAGTAGCCGATCGGCGCGCCGGTCATCGAGATGCCGTGCTGCTTCATGAGCTCCATCAGCCGCGGATAGAGCGGGCTCAGGTTTTCCGAGATCGACGCCGCGTCGTCGTAGCTGGCCGCGGTCGCCGACAGCTCGACGACCCGCATCGCCGGCACGTTCTTGAGGACGACGTCGCCGGTGTCCATGTGGCCCTCGGTCTCGATCAGGCGCAGGCGGGCGTCGACCTGGGTCAGGCGGGCGGCGTCCCGTTCGACCTGGGCGGCCAGCTCGGCCCGGCGCAGCCGCAACATGCCACGCAGCTCGGACGGCTCGACCTTGTCCTCGATCATCGACTTCACCTGCTGGAGCGTGAAGCCGAGGTCCTTGAGGGCGATCACCCGGTTGAGCACCCGGAGCTGGGCCGCAGTGTAGTAGCGGTAGCCGCTGTGCGGGTCGACGCGCGCGGGGCGGATCAGGCCGATGGCGTCGTAGTGGCGCAGCATCCGCACCGACACCCGGCCCAGGCCAGCGAAGTCTCCGATAGTGAACATGGTGTGTTCACCTTCCGCCCTGACACGGGGTCAGGGTCAAGTGCCGAGGTTGCCCGTTCCCCCGGCCGGATCGGTCGTGGCCGGGGTCGTCGGCGGCGTCGTGGTGGGCGCGGTCGTCGGCGCGGTGGTCGGCGGTGTGGTCGTGGGCTTGGTCGTCGGCGGGGTCGACGGCGACGTGCTCGACGGCTTGGCCGACGGGGTGTGGCTCGGCCGTTGGGTCTGCCCGCTGGGCCGGTGCTGCTCGGTCGTCGCGGGCGGCGGGACGACCCCGAGGGACGGCTCGGACGGGGCGTTGCCGCTCGGCTGGGCCGTCGGCGTGCCGGTGGGGGTGCCCGAGCCCTCGGCCGGCTTCGAACCTCCGCGCAGGGCGATCGCCAGCGCCAGCCCACCGGCCAGCACGACCATCGCGATCACGCCGATCAGCAGCGCGGTCTGACTGCGCGGCGGCCGCCGGTTGAGCGAGGACGAGGTGGTGTAAACCGACTGCGCCGGAGCCGAGGCCGGCACCAGCAGCTCGCGGGGGAGAGGCACGGCCCGGGTCGCGGGCGCCGGACTCATCGGGGAGGTCAGCCGGGTGCCGCTCGTGCCGGCCGGGCTCATCGGCGCGGTCAGCGAGGTGCCGGTCAGCTTTTTCCAGTCGAGCGGGCCCGCCGCCGCGACCGCGGCCTCGGCGAACTCCTCCGCGCTCTGGAACCGGTCGGTCGGCTGCTTGGCCATGGCCCGGGAGATCAGCTCGCGCACCGGCAGCGGCACGTGTTCGGGCAGCGGCTCGGGCTCGTCCTCGAGGTGGCGTAGCGCCACCTGCAGCGCGTTGTCGCCGTCGAACGGCGGGTGGCCGGCCAGGCAGTGGTAGGCGACCGCGCCGAGCGCGTAGATGTCGGTGGCCGGCGAGACGTTGCCCTTGGCCACCTGCTCGGGCGCCATGTAGAGAGCGGTGCCGACGATCGCGTTGGCCTGGGTCACGCTGGTCACGGCGGCCGAACGGGCGACACCGAAGTCGACAAGCACGACCGCGCCGGTCGGCTTGACGATCAGATTGCCCGGTTTGACGTCGCGGTGCACCGTGCCGGCCTCGTGGGCGGCGTGCAGGGCGTCGGCCGCCTGGGCGACGATCGTCATGGTCTCGGTGACGCCCATCGGGCCCTGTTTCACCCGGTTGGAGAGCGGCTCGCCCTCCACGTACGCCATGACCAGGTAGGCGACCTGCTCGTCGTCGGTGTCGTCGGCGCTCGCGTAGTCGTAGACCTCGACGACGCCCGGGTGCCGGAAGGCGGCCATCATGCGGGCCTCGCCGTAGAACCGGGCCGCGAACTCGGGGTCGGACAGCATCGCGGTGCGCAGCACCTTGACGGCGACGACTCGGCCGAGCACGACATCCGTGCCCTTCCACACATCGCCCATCCCTCCGGTGGCGATGCGCTCGTCCAACCGATATCGGTTGCCGAGGAGGTGTCCCGCAGTGAGCACCGACGGACCTTATCTGATCAGGTGGCCACGCCACAGCGGCGAGACGGCCAGGGAAACGACGCCCAACTGTACAGAGCGCTGTCGCTGTCGGGCGATGAGCGGGGGCACCTTTCCGCCCCTCGGCCGAATCGGCGATGAGCTGGCAAGTCGCCGGGCCCGACGAACCGCGCGCCCGTCAGGACAGGGTAGGGCCGCCGGGCGGCGAAGGGCTCCGTCCGGCGGCCCTACGGGTCCCGCCGTACGGGCTCAGTCGTCGTACGAGGGGGTAACGATCACCGTGTTGCCGGCCATCTCCAGCTCGTGGGTCTCGGCCTCGCGCTCCTTGGCGGCCCGCATCGCCCCAGCGGCCGCGAAGCCGACGGCCCCACCGACCAGCCCGGCCCCGAGGAGCAGCCCCCACGGGCGGCGCCTGCGTCCGGCGAGCGCGTCGGCCGCGGCGTTCGCCCGGCTCCACGCCTCGTCGGCCTTGCCGCTCGCCACGCTCGCGAGTGTCGAGCCCCGCTTGTTGGCCTTCCTGGCCAGCTTGCGGCCCCTCTTCTGCGCCTTTCCGGCCAGTTTCTGACCTCTTCGCCCGGCCCGGTCCGCGATCCTGCCGGCCTGGTCGGCGAATCGAGCCGCGGCGTCGGCGGTGTGTCCGCCCAGCTCGTTGGCGGTGTCCCCGGCCGTGGTCATGGCCGACGACAGATAGTCCCAGGCCTGCGCCGTCGTCCGTTCGGCCTTGTTCCTGCTCGAGAACATCTCGGTCACCTCTCTGCGGCTGTTGCCATTACCCCTGCCCAAGCGCATTATTCGGCAAACGTGTCCGGTGTGGACGCCGTCACGTTCGGCCAATCGACTGGACAGAGACCGGTAGAGTTGACGCGGTTCACACGGGTCACTCAGGTGGCTAACAGGTTCGGCGCCTAACCTTTCGGTCAGTTTCACCGAACCTTCTGGGGGTAGCCTCGGTTGCCCCCGGCGTCGGGCTGCGCACGCGATGCACTACGCTGCGTCGCGGCCCGCGCACATGAGGAGCAGACGCTCGGACCGGTTCCGGGTGGGTGGAGGGAAGTGGCGTGACGCTGTCGATAATGACGTCGACGCTTGCCAACGGCGTGGTGGAAGTCGCACCGAGCGGCGAGATTGACGTCGAGAACGCGTACGAGATCCGCGAAGCCGTGGCCGCCCAGCTCACCGAGGGCCGGCTACCCGAGCGCATCGAGCTCAACATGCAGAGCGTGACCTTCATCGACTCCGTGGGCATCAGCGCGCTCGTTGCCGCGTTCCAGCTCGCCGGGGTCAGTGAGGTCAAGCTGATCGTGACCCGGCCCAGCCGGTTCGCTCACCGCCAACTCTGGGTGACCGGACTGCTCGGCCTCTTCGGCAACCCGATGCCCTTCGGCGGCGCGGACGCAGAACCCGCAATAACAGGGGCCTGATCTCGGCCAAAACGCCCGGTGGAGGTTCTCCGCCGGGCGTTTTGGTGTGTTTTGTGGGTTTGGTGTGTCTGATGGGTTTGCTGTACTTGCTGGCTCCGCTTCGCTCCGCGGCGATTTGCCCCGGCGGCAAATCGCGGGTGGGTGGTCGCGCTTCAAGAGGCGGGTGGGTGGTCGCGCTTCAAGAGGCGGGTGGGTGGTCGCGCTTCGGAGTTAGATCGCTGGGGACTGGACTTTGATGGTTTCTAGGCTGAAGCGGACGTCTGCGGCCTCTACCGGGGCTCTGATTGGCGTTACCACGGCGAAGTGTTCGGCCAGGGCCGCCAGGTCGGTGTCCGGTTCCAGCGTCTCGTCGGCGGCCTGGACGGCCGTCCGCACGAAGCCCTCGCCCGCCTCGGCGATGCTCATCTGCACCTGCCCGAACTGGGCCAGCGCCGCCCGCCGCAACCCGCGGATCCCGTCCAGGTGCAGGTCGGGGACGTTGAGGTTGAAGACGGTTCCGGTCGCGGTGTGCCGTAGTGTCGGAATCAGGCGCACCGCCAGCTCGGCCGCGCTGCCCCAGTGCCGCTTCTCGTCCAGCTCATGGTCGATCGCGATGATCGCCGCCCCTCCGCTGCGGGCCGACGACTGGCGCGGCGTCAGCACGTCCAGCGACACCGCCAGCCCGTGCAGGCCGGCGTACGAGCCGGTGAGGGTGGCGCCGACCGTTCCCGAGTGCACCACCGCCGAGCCGGCGTTGGCTCCTCGGTTGATGCCCGACAGCACCATGTCGGGGACCTCGCCGAAGGCTTCCCGCAGGGCCAGCAGCACGATGTACGCGGGCGACGCCGCCACCGCGTACGCGGGAATGTGCTTGGCCCCGGTGAGCTCGCGCTTGTGCAGAATGATCTTGCCGTGTTCCTCGATCGCGGTCATCGCCGCGCTGCTGCCGCTCGCCTCGGTGACCGGCGCCGCGACCACGACGTCGTGTCCTTCCCGGGCCGCGGCCCGGGCCAGCCAGCGCAGGCCGGGGGAGTCGATGCCGTCGTCGTTGGTGACCAGGATTCTCAGACTGGTTGTCATCGCGCCTTCTTGATCGGGGTGAGCTGAACCCGCTCGGTGAGCACCTGGACCGCGTCCAGGTGGCCCGTGCCGAGCCCGTGCCGGGTGACGTTGAGGGAGCCCGCGGCGGCCCCGGTGCGGACCGCCTGGCTCATGTCGCCGCCCCGGGCGAGCACGGCCGCGACGCCCGCGGTCATCGAGTCGCCGGCCCCGCGGTGGTCGGCGCTGGTCAGCTTGGGTACGCCGACGCGGTAGATCTCCTCGTTGAACAGGGCCAGTGCGCCGTTGTGGGCGCGCGAGACGAGCACCGTCTCGGCGCCGTTCTCGTGCAGCTTCACCAGCGCGCCGGACAGCTGCTCGTCGGAGTCGTCGGCGGCCAGCCCGTCCGCGATCAGCTCCTCGTGGCTGATCTTGACCACGTCGAGGCCGGCCTCGAGCACCGCCTGGAGGTGTTTGCCGCACAGGTCGGCGATCACCTTGCAGCCGTTGGCCCGGAGGTCGCCGGCGAGCCGGTTGTAGACGTCGGCCCGGATCACCGAGGGGTGCGCCGGCCCGCTGAGCACGGCGATGCCGGCCCGCAGGCCTTCGGCCAGGGCCAGGTTGTAGAGCTCGTCCAGTTCGTGGCGGGTGAGCGGGGTGCCGGGCCGTTCGGCGATCTCCTGGCGGGTGCCGTCGCGGCGGTCGTGGACGTACCAGCCGCTGCCGGTCTCGCGGGGAACCGTGCGCAGGGTGACGCCCTTGAAGTCGAGCAGCGGCTTGAGGACCCGGCCGACCTCGCCGCCGACGGCGGCGCACAGGATCACCTCGGCACCGAGCGAAGTGATCATCCGGGTCTGCCAGATGCCCTGGCCACCCGGGTGGACGTGCAGTTCGGGATCATCGTGTTGCTGCTCGATGGTGACCGTGAGTTGTGGGGCGGGTGCGAAGACCATGACCCGAGCGTCACTCATATCCGACATTGTGGCCTTTAGCCATAAGTCGCGGGCGCGTTCCGCCAAACAGGTGCCATTCCGACGGAGAGAGTCTTTGCACCCAGCCCGTCGTTCAGAGCTCGAACGCCTCCTCGGTCAGGCCGAGGATCACCACGCTGAGTTCGGGGCGCTCGTGCAGCAGGTCCTCCAGGCGCACCCGCCACTTGCCGGCCTCGACGTCGGCGACGTAGCGGTCGCCGCCCGTCTCGACGTACGCCGTGAGCAGCCGCTGCCGGGTGTCGGCGAAGTCGCCGTAGACCCCGCTGCCGAGTTGTTGCAGCACGCGGTTGGCGAAGCCCTCGTAGTGCGCGCTGCCGGCCGCCCGGACGATGGCGCGAGCGCCGTCCCAGGCGACCCGGGGCTGGTGGATGACGGCCATGTTGCTTTCCCTCCGTGTATGCATGGCCACCAAGCGTAGGGATGCAGTCGAGATCAGGACGGAGGTCGACGCACCTGGTGACCGATGTGATCAGGGTGCACCGTTTGGAGTGGTGATCGCCACATCAGTTTTTCCAAGTGGGCCGCCCGGTCGCCGGCGGGCGGCTGGAATCACGGTATGACCCTGCTCCGACGTGCCCTCGCGGTCGCGATCGCCGCCGCGCTGACCCTCACCGCCGGTGCCCGGCCGGCCATCGCCGCCCTCCCGGACGCCCTGAGCCTGCCCGACGGCTTTGCGCCCGAGGGGATCGCGATCGGTGCGAAGCCGTACGCGTACCTCGGCTCACGGGCCACCGGCGACATTCTCCGGATCAACCTGCGTACGGGAAAGAATGCGCTGCTCAGTGCCGGAACCGGAACTCCTTCCCTGGGTCTGAGGCTGGACGGCCGGGGCCGGCTCTTCGTGGCCGGCGGCACCGGAGGTGACGCCCGGGTGATCGACACCGCGACCGGCCGGGTGCTGAAGACCTATCGGCTGCAGACCGGCGCCGCGTTCATCAACGACGTGGTGCTGACCAGCACCGCCGCCTGGTTCACCGACTCGGCCAACCCGGTGCTCTTCAAGCTGCCCCTCGGTGCCGGCGGGGAGTTGCCCGACGAGGCGGTCCGGGTGCCGCTGACCGGGTCGTTCGAATTCGAGGCGGGCACCAACGCCAACGGGATCGTCGCCCTGCCGGACGGTCGTCACCTGCTCGTGGTGCAGTCCAACACCGGCAAGCTGTTCCGGGTGAGCCTCGACGGCCGCAGCAGCGCGGTCGACCTCGGCGGCGAGTCGCTGCTCTACGGCGACGGCATGCTGCTCCGCGGCCGCATCCTCTATGTGGTGCAGAACCGCGACAACGTGATCACCAAGATCAAGATGGACAAGGACGGCGACCGGGGCGCCGTCCAGTCGCGCACCAAGGACGCCCGCTTCGACGTGCCGACCACGATCGCTCAGTGGGGCGGCCGCTTCTATCTGCCCAACGCCCGCTTCACCACGACGGCCACGCCCACCACGGCGTACACCGCGGTGAGCCTGGCCATCCCGTGACCCTCTAAGGGTGCCAGGAAGGGTCGGTGCCGACGGTGGTCAGGCGCTGCGTGGCGCGGGAGAGGGCGACGTAGAGCGTACGGATGCCGGACCGGTCCCTGGTCAGAGCGCCCGGCTCGACCAGGACGACCGCGTCGTACTCCATGCCCTTGGCCTCCAGTGCGGTGACCACCTGGACCCGCTCGGGCAGGCCCTGTACCCAGCCCGCCATCTCGTCGCGGCGCGGCACCGGGGTGATCACGCCGATCGTGCCGTCGACGTCGCTCAGCTGCTTCTCGGCCAGCTCGCGGACCACCTCGGGCAGCGCCGCCGGGTCGGTGACCACGTCGACCGGGTCGACCCCGGTGCTGCGCACCGCGCGGGGCAGCGGCAGGTCGGGCATGATCGTGCGGATCACCGAGGCGGCGACCTCGAAGATCTCCGACGAGTTGCGGTAGTTGGTGGTCAGCGCGTAGCTGTTGCGCTTGCGGGAGCCGAGCGCGCGGTCACGGGCCCGGTCGAGCTCGTCCGGGTCGCCCGACCACGCGGTCTGGGCCGGGTCGCCGACGATCGTCCACGACGCGTACGACCCGCGGCGGCCGATCATGCGCCACTGCATCGGCGAGACGTCCTGCGACTCGTCGACCACGACGTGCGCGTAGTCGCGGTAGTCCTCGTCGCGCTGCATGTGCGGGGTCCGGGCGGCCGCCTGTCGGTCGGAGTAGGTGCTGACCTCCTGGATGCCGTCGCGTACGTGAAAGGGGTTCTTCGTCTTCTTGGCCGGCCGCCGCGGCCGGCCCAGGAGCTCGTCGAGTTCGTCGAGCAGCGCCACGTCGGCGATCGTCGGACCTTCCGACGCCAAGGCGTCGAAAGATCCCTGGAGGGTGGCGATCTCCTCGCGGGAGAGCAGGCCGTTGGCGTACGCGCGGAGGCGTGCCGGATCGGCCAGCCAGCGCAGGACCCGGGTCGGGGTGAACCGCGGCCACCACGCCTTCAGGAACTCCCGGAAGTCGCCGCGGTCGGCCAGATCGGCCTCGAAGTCGGCCTTCTCCGGCAGGCCGCTGGCCTTGAGCTGGCGGGCCTGGGCCCAGAGCGCGTCGAAGACGCCGTCGAACCCGTGGCCGCGCACCTCGTTGCGCCGGGCACCCCGGGGGAGCGCCTTGCGCCGGACCTTCTCGAGGTCGGCCGCGTCGAGCCGTAGCAGCGTGCCCCGGTAGAGCAGGCGCAACTCGGTCGGGCCGCCGGGCACCGCGTCGTGCGAGGCCCGCTCGAGCACCCGGCGCATGCGCAGGGAGCCCTTGATCGCCGCGACCTCGCCCGGGTCGACCCGGGTCGCCTCGTAGCCGGCGACCAGCGTGCCGAGCGACCGCAGCGTGGCCGTGTCCTCGCCGAGCGACGGCAGCACGGTCGCGATGTAGTCGACGAAGACGCCGGACGGGCCGACGACGAGGATGCCGCCGCCGGCGAACCGGTTGCGGTCGGAATAGAGCAGGTAGGCCGCGCGGTGCAGGGCGACCGCGGTCTTGCCGGTGCCCGGGCCGCCGGTCACCACGGTGACGCCGGAGGCCTGGGAGCGGATCGCGTCGTCCTGCTCCCGCTGGATCGTCGCGACGATGTCGCGCATGCCCCGGCCGGTCGCCTTGGAGAGGCTGGCCAGCAGGGCGCCGTCGCCGACGACCCGCATGCCGGGCGGCGCGGCCTCGGGGTCGAGCAGGTCGTCCTCGATGCCGGTGACCTTTTCGCGGCTCGACTGGATCATGCGGCGGCGCACCACGCCGAGCGGCTCGGCGGCGGTGGCCCGATAGAACGCGGCCGCCGCGGGTGCGCGCCAGTCGACCACCAGCGGCTGCGACGATTCGTCGCGGATGCCCATCCGGCCGACGTAGTGGGTGGCGCCGGTCAACAGGTCGAGGCGACCGAAGACGAGCCCCTCGTACTCGGTGTCGAGCGCGTGCCGCCGGCGGGCGGCGTGGAAGACCATGGCATCTCGCTCGACCAGGGCGCCGAACGTGCCGACACCGGCCAGCTGATAGCCCTCCTTCTCGGCGCGGGAAGCGTCCCGGCGGAGCTCGGTGAGGCGGGTGTAGACCCGATCCACGTGCTCCTGTTCGACCGCTATCTCCTGCTGCAGGACGGTGGCGTCGCTCAAGTCGGTTGCTTTCTCTGAAGTGTGCGCTCCCGTTCAGGGGAGCAATCGAACTTACTCCGGCCGCGCCGGCGAGGTCGACGCGGGGCGACTTCTTGACAACTCCCGGCCGATAGGAAAGGTTAAGTAAGTGCTTAACTATTCGGGCCGGCTCGACTCCGTTTACGCCGCGCTGTCGGACGGCAGCCGCCGGGCGATGGTCGACCGGCTCAGCCGCGGACCGGCCTCGGTCAAGGAACTGGCCGAGCCGCTGACCATGTCCCTGCCCGCGGTGCTGCAGCACCTGCGGGTGCTGGAGGAGAGCGGGCTGGTCCGGTCGCAGAAGGTCGGCCGGGTGCGCACCTGTCGGCTGGAACCGGCCGCGCTGCAGCAGGCCGAGCAGTGGCTCGCCGACCGGCGGGCGCTGTGGGCCGACCGCCTCGACCGCCTCGAGGAGTTCCTCGACTCGTCATCTTCCGAACTCGACTCGTCATCTTCCGAAGGAGATCAACCATGACCGACCGTTCCAGCGTCCACGACACCTTCGTGATCGACCGCCACTTCAAGGCCGCGCCGGGCCGCGTCTTCCACGCGTTCGCCGACCGGGAGGCCAAAGGCAAGTGGTTCGGCGGCCCGGACATGAAGCGCGAGGACGAGGTGTTCGAGTTCCGCGAGGGCGGACGCGAGAGCGTGGTGTCGGTCCTCGGCGACGGCACCCGCTTCGGCTACTACGTGACGTACACCGACATCGTGCCGGACGAGCGGATCGTCTACACGTACGAGATGACCATGAACGGGCAGCGCATCTCGGTCTCGGTCGCCACCCTCGAGATGCGGCCGGGCAAGGACGGCGGGACCGACTTCGTACTCACCGAGCAGGGCGTCTACCTGGACGGCCTGGACAACCCGGCCCAGCGTCGCCAGGGCACCGAAGATCTTCTCGGCGCTCTCGACGCCACTCTTTAGGCGGCTCGGTTCTCTAGGCGGCTCGGTTCTCTAGGCGGCTCGGTCGTACCCGGCCCGGCGCGCCCGCCGGGCGCGCCGCTTGCGCTCGGCAGAGGTGCTGAGGGCCGCCCGCTCGGTGATCGCGACCAGGGCGGCCGACACCTCGTCGGGCCGCTCCAGCAGCAGCATGTGGCCGGCGCCCGGGCAGACGGTGAGCTCGGCGCCGGGCAGCGCCCCGGCAATCGACTCGGCGCACGGCGGCGGGGTCAGCCGGTCGCGGTCGCCGACCAGCACCGCGGCCGGCACGTCGCCCAGCGCGGCGAGCGTGCCGAGCCGCTGCTGGGTGCCGATCGAGGAGCGGAAACCGCCGATCGACCGCAGCGAGGCCCGCCCGACGCCCCGCATCGTGATGCCCAGCGCGTCGTCGTCGTACTGGTCGCCGAAGAGCAGCCAGCGCAGGGCCGGGCGCAGGGCCGGCAGCACCGCCCGGTGCGGGCGCCAGGGGCCGGAGCGGGCCAGTACGCCGGCGCCGAGCACCTCGCCCGCCCGCATCAGGGTGGCCAGACGCGGGGGGAGCCCGTAGCGGGTGTGGGTGTGCCCCTCGGCGGACGTCGAGACGAAGAGCAGTCCGGCCACCCGCTGCGCGAAGTCCACCGGGTGCCGGTACGCGTATTCCATGATCGCCATGCCGCCCATCGAGTGGCCGGCCAGCACCACCGGGCCCGAGGCCGCATGGTTGCGCAGCACCTCGGCCAGGTCGTCGCCGAGTTGGCCGAGCGTGGCCGAGGTCAGTCCGGTCGTGTCCGACCGGCCGTGTCCCCTGGTGTCGAAGGCGATCACCCGCGGGCGGGGCGACATCGCCTGCAGCGCCGCAACCTGGTGGTGCCAGGTGCGCCGGTCGAGGCACCAGCCGTGCAAAAGGACCACGGTCACCGCGGCGTCGGCGGGCCCGCACGCGTCGACGCGTAACCGGACGCCGTCGGCGAGAGTCAGCTCCGATCGCTCGGTCATGCGCACCTCCGCTCGTGGCAGGGGTCCCGCAATACCCGCGGGTAATAAGCATTACTCGCGATCAGGCCGAAATCCACCGGTCCATCGGACGAAGATCACCGGCTGCTCCGCGTGAGTTGCCTCGCACTCGCTGCTGACCGGGGCGAACTCAGCGAGAATTCGACTATGACGATTGCCCCGTCCGCCCCCCCGGATCCCCCGATCACCAACCCCGAGGAAGCCCTGGCCGAACTGCTGGCCGGCAACAAGCGATTCGTCAGTGGTCGTCCCGAGCACGGTCACCGCGTCTCGGCCGCGGCCGCCGCCTCGGGTGGCCAGCAGCCGCACGCCGTGGTGCTGGGCTGCATCGACTCGCGGGTCCCGCTGGAGGCGATCTTCGATCAGACCTTCGGTTCGATCTGCGTGATCCGCTCCGGCGCGCACGTGCTCGACCGGGCGGTGCTCGGCTCGGTCGACTTCGCGGTCGACAAGCTGGGCGTTCCTCTGATCATGGTGCTCGGTCACAAGCGCTGCGGCGCGGTGCAGGGCACGGTGGAGGCGCTGCTGGCCGGAGACCGGCCGGGTGGCGACATCGGCTACCTGATCGACGAGATCGCGCCCGCGGTCGAGGAGGTCGGGCTCGGCAGTCCGGACGTCGCCGAGCAGGCGATGCGCGCACACGTACGGCGTACGGTCGGTCGCCTCCGCGACAAGGAGGGTGTGGCCGCCGCGCTGGCCGAGGGCCGGGTGCAGATCGTCGGTGCCTCGTACGACCTCGACACCGGTCTGGTTGACCTGCTTCCCTGACTTGGAAGCCAAAAGTCCGGAATGGGATTTTAAGCGGTGATCATGCCCCGATGATCGCCGTGTGATGATCTTCAGAGAATGCGAAAAGGCGCTCCCCGGTCAGGGAGCGCCTTTCGCCTTGCTCAGCCCTCGAAGACACCCGCGTCGACGAGGCGCTTCTCGGTGTCCGACCAGCCGTCCTGCGGGCTGGCGGCGTTGAGCGCCTCGAGCTCGGCCCGGATCTTGGCGCCGTGACCGGCGGCCGACAGGGCGCGGATCTCCTCGACGAAGGCCTCGGAGTCGGTCTTGAGGTGCAGGGTCTTGCCGTTGGTCAGGTTGCGCACGTATGCGAAGCGGCCACTGGCGAGCGGGATGAGGTACTTGTACTCACCGAGCACGCTGAGCGCGCCGCCCGTGCTCTGGCCGGCGCGGACTGATGCGCGGGCGGTCTTCGAGGTGTTGCTCGCCACGGCGGTACTCCTTGAGAAAAGCAGAAAAATGGCCGCAGCCACCCTACACGATGGCGGGGTGACCGTGCCGTACGAGCAGGTCCAGCCGTTGAACACGATGTGCCACTACGGCCGTCCCGATGTCGATGTTGCCGATTCTCTGGCGCACCATCCGTACCAACCGGCATCATGGGACACGATCAACCGCGGTCGAGGTCGTAGGGGAAGACGCACCTCGGTCTCCGGGAGGTCACCGTGCCAACGTGTGGCGTCGTATACGTCCACTCGACCCCACTTGCCGTGTGCCAGCACGTCGAGTGGGCGATCGCGCGCGTACTGACCGCGCCGGTCAACCTGCAGTGGACCGCCCAGCCGGTTGATCCCGGCGCGCGGCGGGCCGAATGCAGCTGGACCGGCCGGGCCGGTACTGGCGCCGAGCTGGCTGCTGCCCTCCGGCAGTGGCCCATGATCCGTTTCGAAGTAACCGAGGAACCCAGTCCGGGCATGGACGGCGAGCGCTTCATGCACGTCCCCGGCCGCGGACTCTTCCACGGGATCATGGGCGCTTCGGGGGACATCCAGCTCGGCGAGGACCGGCTGCGCGCCATCATGGCCTCCGCGCGTGCGCCGGAGGCACTCAACCATGCCCTGGAAAAGGCGCTCGGCACGGCGTGGGACGCCGAGCTCGAGCCCTACCGCTACGCCGGCGACGGCGCGCCGGTCACGCTCCTGACCCGGGTCGGCTGAGTTATCCACAGGCCCGGTTGAGCGGCGGGCGCGGGGCTGGTTCGATGACCCGCGTGAATCGGATTCTGCGCGTCCTCCCCGCCGTACCGCTACTTGTCCTGGCCGCAGCCTGCGGCCCGGACGAACCGTCGCGGGCCGATTCGCAGCCGTCGTTCGTGACGCCGACCCGGCTCGCTCCGCCGCCCGGCGACCCGGCCGCCCTCGCGGCACAGGCGATCGCCGCGATGAGCGACGCCGACCTGGCCGGCGAGGTGCTGATGCCCTACGCCTACGGCAACTCGGCGACCTCGGTCGACGCGGCGTCCAAGGCCGGCAACCACAACCTGGCCGGGGTGGACACTCCCGCCGAGATGATCGCTGAATTTCACCTCGGCGGCCTGATCCTGGTCAGCTTCAGCGCGGCCGACCCGACCAGCACGACCAACCCGACGACCAACGTCGACGATCCGAAGCAGGTCCGCGCGCTGACCGACGGCCTGCAGGCGGCCGCCCGCGCGCTGCCCGGCCGCGCCCCGATGATGATCGGCACCGACCAGGAGTACGGCGTGGTCACCCGCGTCACCAACGGCGTGACCCTGCTGCCCTCGGCGATGGCGGCCGGAGCGGCCGGCCAACCGCAGCTCACCAAGGCGGCCTGGCGCGCCGCGGGCGAGGAACTGGCGGCGATGGGCCTGACCGTCGACTTCGCACCCGACGCCGATACGCTCGGGCCGCCGGCCAACACGGTGATCGGCTCGCGCTCGTTCGGCGGTGACGCGAAGGCCAACGCGGCCCAGGTCACGGCCGCGGTCGACGGTCTGCAGAGCGCCGGCATCACGGCCGGTCTCAAGCACTTCCCGGGCCACGGCCACACCAGTGGGGACAGTCACGACACGCTGCCGGTGGTCGCGCAGAGCCGCGACGCCTGGACCCGGCAGGACCTTCCGCCCTTCCAGGCCGGGATCAAGGCCGGGGCGGGAGTGGTCATGTCCGGCCACCTCGACGTGTCGTCGCTCGACAAGGGCGTGCCGGCCACCTTCTCCCACAAAATCATGACCGACGTGCTGCGGGGGCAGCTCAAGTTCACCGGGGTGGCGATCACCGACGCGATGAACATGCCGCCGGCGATGAAGTGGCCGGCCGGCGAGGCGGCGGTCCGCGCGCTCAATGCGGGCAACGACATGCTGCTCATGCCGCCCGACATCGGCGCCGCCCGCGACGGCATCCTGGCCGGGCTCAAGGACGGTTCGCTGAAGCGGTCGCGCCTGGTCGAGGCGGTCACCCGCATCCTGACCCTCAACTTCACGACGGCCCAGCAGCAGCGGCCCGACCTGTCCACGGTAAACACGCCGGCCCACCAGCAGGCGGTGTCCGCGCTCGACGCCGCCTCGATCACGGTGCTGCGCGGCAAGTGCGACGGACCACTCGTCCACGGCCCCGTCACGGTCAGCACCCAGGCGGTGCGGGCCACGGCCCGCGACAACCTGACCAAGGCGTTGCAGGACCAGGGCATCAAGACCGGCGCCGGCGGCTCGGTCATCCGGCTGGTGGGGTACGGGGACAAGCCGGGCGACCTGGATGCCAAGGCGGACGTGACCGTGATGATGGACACTCCCTACCTGCTCGCGAGTGCGAAGTCGGGGACCCTTCTCGCGTCGTACTCGTCGAGCAAGCTGTCACTGAAAGCCCTGGCTGCCGTGCTTGCCGGCAAGGCGAAGGCGACCGGGAAGTCGCCGGTCGCCATGTCCGGTCTGCCCCGCACGGCCTGCGACTGAACGCTCCCGCGGGATGGTAATTTCGTCCCTTTATTCAAAGTCCGGCCCACTGTTCAGGAGAGTCGTGAAGATCCTCGACGAAGTGTCGCGAACGCTCAACGAGTTCCTGCTGGTTCCCGACCTCACCACCGCCGACTGCGTTCCGGAAAACGTCGACCTCAGCGTGCCGCTGGTGCGGCACCGGGTCGGCGAGGAATCAGCCGTGCGGATGGCCACGCCGCTGACCAGCGCGATCATGGGCGCGGTGTCGTCGCCCCGGCTCGCCATCGCGCTGGCCCAGTGCGGCGGCCTCAGCTTCATCCACCAGAATCAGTCCGTCGAGGCGCAGGCCGAGATGGTGGCGGCGGTCAAGCGGCACAAGGCCGGCTTCCGGTTCTCGGACATCAACATCAAGCCCAGCGCGACGCTGGGCGAGGTCACCGCCCTGCTCGAATCGGCCGAACGCGACGTCGCGGTCGTGACGGACGACGGCAGCGCGCACGGGCAGTTCCTCGGCCTGATCTCGACCGGCGACTTCCACCCGCGACGGCACGACCTCAACGACAGCGTCGAGTCGCGCATGCGCCCGGCCGCCGACCTCGTTACCGCGCCGCCCACGATCTCCCTCTCCGAGGCCAACACGCTGATCTGGGACCACCGACTCGACGTGCTGCCGATCGTCGACGACGCCGGACTGCTCCGCTCGATCGTGCTGCGCCGCGACTACGAGCTGCACAAGCGGTTCCGCAACGAGTCGATCGACGGCGAGAAGCGGTTCCGGGTCGGCGCCGGGGTCAACACCCACGACTATCGCGAGCGCATCCCGGCCCTGGTCGAGGCGGGCGCCGACCTGCTCTGCATCGACTCGTCGGACGGCTACAGCGTCTGGCAGGCGGACACGTTGCGGTTCGTCCGGGAGACCTACGGCGATTCCGTACGCATCGGGGCCGGCAACGTGGTCGACGGGCGGGCGTTCCGCTACCTCGCCGACGCGGGAGCCGACTTCGTCAAGGTCGGCATCGGCGGCGGTTCGATCTGCATCACCCGCGATCAGAAAGGCATCGGCCGGGGCCAGGCCTCCGCACTGGCCGATGTGGTGGCCGCGCGCGACGCGTACGCAAAGGAGACCGGGATCTACGTCCCGATCTGTTGCGACGGCGGTCTTCTGACCGACTCACACATGGCGGTCGCGTTCGCCTTCGGCGCCGACTTCGTGATGCTGGGCCGCTACTTCGCCCGGTTCGACGAGAGCCCGGCCCCGCTGGTGCGGGTCGGTGGCCAGTTCTTCAAGGAATATTGGGGCGAGGGGTCGGCGCGGGCCCGCAACGTCTCCCGATACGAGCACGGCGGCGGGTCGAAGCTGGCGTTCGAGGAGGGCGTCGACGGTTACGTGCCGTGGGCGGGCAGCCTCTACGACAACGTGGACACCACGATCGCCAAGATCAAAGCCACTTTGATCAGCTGCGGGGCGACGACCCTGCCCGACTTCCACGACCGGGCGGTGCTGGTGCCGGTGTCCGAGCAGAGCTTCCAGCAGAACACCGCCGAGATCCAGCTGCGGGACCGCTCTTCGGCATCGTGAGGTCTTTTCGAGGCCGGCCGGGTCTCGCTCACCGGCCGGCCGACGTGACGACATCGGTCGATTCGTGGGAGGGTATTCCGCTGGATGACCGTGGCGCGGCCGGTGGACTCCGGTAGCGTTCGCCTCACTGACCGTAAAACGGCCGGGGCCACGCGGAGTAGTCGTCGGGGGGGTCGGCAGGATGAGCGCGCCGGATGCGGCCGTGACCGGCCTCTGCTTCCGATGTGGTGGCGCGGTCGCTCCCGATCAGATCTCCTGCCCCTACTGCGGGATGCCGGTGATCCTGCCGCCCTCACCGGTCGCGGCGGCCGGATCGCCCGTGCCAAGCACGGCGGCAGCGTCGGCAATGGCCGCCAGGTCGGCCGCGTCGGTCGCGCCGGGCATCTCCGCTGGGCCGCCCGCGCCGGGCATTGCCGCTGGGTCGGTCGCGCCGGCCGTGATCGCTGGGTCGGTCGCCCCGGGCATGGCGGCCGGGCCGACGTTGACTGCGGGGCCGCAGGCGCAGCGCGGGCTCGGGCGGCGTCCGCTGGTCGCGATCGGGATCGTCCTCGTGCTGCTGGTCGGCGGGGGAGTGGCCGCGGTGACGGTCCGCATGACCCGGCCCGGTGCGGCGACCACGGTCCGCGACTACTTCTCCGCACTGTCGGCCGGCCACGGCGGGCGGGCGTTGCGCTACGTCAGCTCGCCCTCTCAGTTCACCGCCGACCGCTACCCGCTGCTCAGCGACGCCGGCCTGACCGAGACCTCGTCCCGTCCGAGCGCCGTCCACGTCGGTGCGGTCGCCCCGATCCCGGGCGCGCCGACCGGCGTCGGCGCCTCCTCGGTGCGGGTCGACTTCCGGGCCGGCGGAAGCCCGGTGCAGGAGTCATTGATCGTGCTGCACAGCAAGGGCGCCTACCGGATCCAGTCGCCGTTCATCGAGGTGGCCGTCGCGAACGCGGCCGGACGCAAGGTGACGGTCAACGGCATCGCGCTCGGCGACCAGCAACTCAACACGCTCGCGTTCCCGGGCAGCTATCACGCCGTCGCGGCCGCCAACCAGTTGCTCGACGGCAGCCAGGCCACCTCGACACTGCGACCCGGACCGGCCCTGCCGCTCGCACCGATCGACCTGGGCACGCCGACGCTGGCGGCCGGCGCGCTCGACGAGATCCAGAAACAGGTCCGCACCGCGATCGACGCCTGCGCGGCCGGCGGCCAGGCGTTGCCGCCGGGCTGCCCGTTCGGGCTCAACGTGCCGGGCACCCCATCCGCCGTGCGCTGGACGGTCACCGCCTATCCGACCGTGGACGCCCAGGTCCGGGCGAGCCTGTTCGGCGTCGTGGTGGCGGTCGGCGGCCCGGGCGGCAAGGTGCACTGGGACGTGTCGTACACCGCCTTCGCCGGCGACCAGCGCCACGAGAACGGTGACTCGGACTTCACCGTCAACGGCAGCGCCACACTGACCGCCACCGGGATCCAGGTGTCCCTGGCCGGCTGACCTTCCACTGGAGGCTTTCGTGAGCACGACGGGCGGCGACATCGCTTACCGGATGCAGACCCTCAGATATCGGCCGGTCGAGATCGGGCTGGACGAGGGGGTGCCCCTGACCACGCTGGTGCGCCTGTTCGTGTGGGCGTTCGTCACGTCGTTCCTGGTGTCGGTCGTGTTCTTCGTGCTCTTCGCGATCGTGTACGCCTTCTCCGACACCGGACCCTTCGACACCGCTCTGCCCGGCTCCGGCCTGCTCCTGGCCGGCTCGGTGCTCAGTTTCGTGGCGTTCTGGGTGGTCCTGCTGGGTGCCCGCATCGACGAGCCGATCGCCGAGTGGAAGGCCCTGATCGAGGACCGCTTCGCCGCCGCCGACTCGACGTACGCCGCGATCTACGGCACGCTGCGCGGCCGCGGCATCCCCGTCGAGGCGTCCGCCGAGCGGGTCCGCAGCGACGTACTCGGCCGCGAGATCGTCAACAACCGCCTGGTGATCACCGAGCGCTCGTACAGCGTCTTCATCACGGTCTTCCCGTACGGCACCAGCCTCTACACCGGCTGGACGATGTGGCGCCGCCGGCGCGGCGCCACCATCCTGGGTCACTTCCTCAAGGACCTGGTGGGTGGTTTCGCCGGCCGGGCCGGCGCGGTCAACCAGATGTTGCGCACCGAGCGCGTACGCGCGATGCGTGAGGCCGTCCACGCGGCGGTCCGGGAGGGTGCGGAGGCCGCGGTCCAGGGCGTCGAGGTGCCCTTGACGGCCGCCTTCGGCCAGGACCTACCCGTGTACGACCTGAGCGCCCCCACCGGCCAGGCCCCGGTGCCCCCGGCCCCGCCCGCCCCGTCGGGCCCCGGCGGCCCCGGCTCGTGGGGCGGCGACCCGGCAGCCTGGGGCAGCACCCCGGCGGCGGCCCCTAACCCGTGGGCGTCCCCGGCCCCTGGCCCTCAGTCGGCACCCGGCGGCGAGCAGTTCGCCCCGGGTTCGCAGCCGGCTCCGCCGCAGGCCGGCCCGCCCGCCGGTGATGGCGGCGAGCGCGCGACCCCCGAGAAGCCGGCAGAGTCCTGATCGGCGACCCGACAGGTCCGCTGGCCCCTGCCCAGCGTCGGCGGAATCGAAAAGCGGCCCGGCCGGAATTCGGCCGGGCCACTTCGAGACGAGCTGTCAGACGCGGGTGAAGATCAGCGCCACATTGTGCCCGCCGAAGCCGAACGAGTTGTTCATGGCGGCGGGGATGTCGAGCGGGCGGGCCTTGTGTGCCGCCACGTCGAGGTCGAGGCGGTCGTCCGGGTCGTCGAGGTTGATTGTCGGGGGGACCACGCTGTCGCGGATCGCCAGGATTGTGGCGATCGACTCGAGCGCGCCGGCCGCACCGAGCAGGTGGCCGGACATCGACTTGGTCGACGTGATGACCGGGTGGGTGCCGACCGCGGCCTTGATGCCGACGATCTCGCCCATGTCGCCGGCCGGCGTCGAGGTGGCGTGCGCGTTGACGTGGACGATGTCGGCGGCGGTCAGGCCGGCGTCCTGGATCGACTTGCCCATCGCGCGGATGCCGCCCCGGCACTCCGGGTCGGGCTGCACGATGTCGTAGCCGTCGGAGGTGATGCCGGCGCCGGCCAGCCGGGCGTACACCCGGGCGCCGCGGGCCGCGGCGTGATCGGCCCGTTCGAGCACGATCGCGCCCGAGCCCTCGCCGAAGACGAACCCGTCCCGGCCCTTGTCCCAGGGGCGGGAGGCGCGTTCCGGCTCGTCGTTGCGCGTCGACATGGCGCGCATCGAGGTGAAACCGGCGAACGGCAGCGGGTGGATGACCGCTTCGGTGCCGCCGGCCACGACCACGTCGGCCCGGCCGGAGCGGATGATGTCGAGACCGAGCGCCATGGCCTCGGCGCCGGTCGCGCAGGCGCTGGCCATGGCGTGTACGCCGGCCCGGGCCTTGAGTTCGATGCCGATCCAGGCCGCGGGCCCGTTGGGCATGAGCATCGGCACGGTGTGCGGGCTGACCCGCCGCGGGCCGGACGCCTCCAGGATGTCGTCCTGGGCCAGGAGGGTCTGCGCACCGCCTATTCCGCTGCCGAAGCTGACCGCGAGGCGCTCCGGGTCGAGCCCGGAGCCTTCCAGGCCGGAGTCGGCCCAGGCCTGCTGGGCGGCGATCAGGGCGACCGCCTCGGACCGGTCCAGCCGGCGCAGCTTCACCCGGTCGATGACCTCGGAGGGCTCGACCACGAGCTCGGCCGCGATCTTGGCCGGCATCTGCTGGGCCCACTCCTGGGTGAGGAGCCTCACCCCGGAGCGGCCGTTGAGCATGGCGTCCCAGGTGGACGCGACGTCCCCGCCCAACGGGGTGGTCGCGCCGAGCCCGGTGACGACGACGTCTACATTGCTCATCTCAGTGGTTCGCCTCGATGTAGCTGACCGCGTCGCCGACGGTCTTCAGGTTCTGCACCTCGTTGTCGGGGATCTTGACGCCGAACTTCTCCTCGGCCGCCACCACGACCTCGACCATGGACAGCGAGTCGACGTCCAGGTCGTCGGTGAAGGACTTGCCCTCTGCGACGTCGTCCGGGTTGACCCCGGCGACCTCTTCGAGGATTTCGGCCAGGCCCGAGGTGATCTCTTCGCGAGTTGCCATTTCTGGTGTTTCCTTTCAATGGTGGGAAATGCTGCTTACGGACAGCGGACGACCTGACCGGCATAGGTGAGACCGCCGCCGAACCCGAAGAGCAGCACGGGGGCGCCGGACGGCACCTCCCGCCGCTCGACGAGCTTGGACAGCGCGAGCGGCACACTAGCCGCCGAGGTGTTGCCCGACTCGATCAGGTCCTTGGCCACGACCACGTTCGGGCCGAGTCCGAGGCGCTTCACGATGCCGTCGATAATGCGGGTGTTGGCCTGGTGCGGCACGAAGGCCGCCAGGTCGGAGGGCTCGATGCCGGCCTTGTGGCAGGTTTCGATGGCGAACGGGGCGAGGGCGGTGGTCGCCCAGCGGAAGACGATCTGGCCGTCCTGCTTGATATACGGCTGGATGCCCTCGATCTTGAGCACGTCACCCTTGTCGGGGGCTGAGCCCCAGAGCACCGGTCCGATGCCGGGCTGCTCGCCGTCGGGTACGCCGGTGACGACCGCGGCGCCCGCGCCGTCACCGAAGAGCACGGCGGTGGTGCGGTCGGTCCAGTCGGTCAGGTCGGAGAGCTTTTCCGCGCCGATGACCAGCGCGTTGCGGGCCGCCCCGGCGCGGATGGCGTGGTCGGCGGTGCCCAGCGCGTACGAGAAGCCGGAGCACGCCGTGTTGAGGTCGTACGCCGCCGGGGCCGTGATGCCGAGCCGGGCCGCCACCCGGGTGGCCACGTTGGGGCAGCGGTCGATCGACGAGCACGTGGCGACCGTGACCAGGTCGATGTCGGCCGCGCTGAGTCCGGAGGCGGCCAGCGCCTTCTCGGCCGCGTAGGTGGCCATGTCGGCGACCGACTCGGCCTCGGCGATGCGGCGCTCGGCGATGCCGACCCGGTCCTTGATCCATGCGTCGTTGGTGTCGATCGTGGCGGCCAGGTCGTCGTTGGTGATGATGCGCGAGGGCTGGTAATGGCCCATCGCGACAATGCGGGTACCCGCAGTCATCGTGCTGCTCCTTCGGTCGCGATCGTGGAGGCGGCGCCGTGGCGGGCGATCAGGTCGCGGGCCGCGGGCAGGTCGTCGGGAGTGTTGAGGGTGACGATCTCGGGGGCGCCGTCGCCCTTGAGCTCGCGCTTGACCAGGCCGGCCAGGGTTCCCGCCGGAGGCAGCTCGATGATGCCGGTGACGCCCAGGTCCTTGAGCGCCGCCATGCAGAGATCCCAGCGCACCGGCGCGGTCACCTGCCGCACCAGCCGCTGGAGCATGTCGTGGCCGTCGGCCACTGTGGTGCCGTCGAGGTTCGACAGCAGGGTGCGTACCGGGTTGTGCACGGTCACACCCCCGGCGAGCGCGGCGAGCGCGGTCTCGGCCGGAGCCATGTACGGCGTGTGAAAGGCGCCCGCCACCTGCAACGCGCGTACGCGGGCCTTGGCCGGCGGTTCCGCCTCGAGCTTGGCCAGCGCGTCGAGCGCGCCGGCGGCGACGACCTGACCGGCGGCGTTGCGGTTGGCCGGGTAGAGGCCGAGCTGGTCGATCGCGGCCAGCACCTCGTCGGGGTCGCCGCCGAGCACCGCGCTCATGCCGGTCGGCTGGAGCGCGCAGGCGGCGGCCATCTCGCGGCCGCGGACGCCGGTCAGCGCGACGGCGGCCTCGGGGGAGAGCACGCCGGCCAGCGCGGCTGCGCCGAGTTCGCCGACGCTGTGCCCGGCGACGAGGCCGACCTGCTCGAGCGGCAGGTGCCCGCCGGCCAGCAGCGCGGCGGCGACCAGGAGTGGCTGGGTGCGGGCGGTGTCCTTGATCTCGTCGGCGTCGGCCTGCGTGCCGAGGTGGAGCAGATCGATGCCGGTGATGGCGGACCACCACTTCAGCCGGGCCTCGGAGCCGTCGAGGTCGAGCCACGGAGTGAGGAAGCCGGGCTTCTGGGAACCCTGGCCGGGGGAAAGTACGGCGAGCACGTCTAGAGACTCTTCCGGATCGGGGCGGTTGTAGCGGTAGCCGCCGACGACGAAACCCTACGACGACTGTTGTGGGGTTCCTACAAACGACTCGTCGACTTCCACCGATTCGGGCGAGTTTATGACCGCTCGGGCCGCCTAATGATCATGTGAAACCGCAGGTGATTTAGCTCGCAGGATCGAGGCGCCCGATCGTGAGCGCCAGCCGCAGCGCGTACGCGTCGCGGCCGTCCAGCGGAGAGAGCCCGGTCACCTCGGCGACCCGTTTGAGCCGGTAGCGAACCGTGTTGGGGTGCACGTACAACTCGCGGGCTGCACTCTCGAGTACCCCACCGGCCGCAAAAAACGCATCCAGCGTCTCCAGTAACGCGCCGCCCGCCTTGGCCAGCGCCGCGTACGCATCGTGCCGCAGCGTCCGTCGCGCCTCCATGTCACCGGCCAGCGCCCGCTCGGGCAGCAGCGCCTCGGCGGTCACCGGCGAGGGCGCCCCGGGCCAGGCCGGCGCCGCGCGGAACCCGGCCAAGGCGGCCCGGGCCGACTCGGTGGCCTGGTCGAGCGAGGGTACGGCGTGCCCGACCACGATCGGCCCCTCGCCGAAGCTGACCGCCAGGGCGCTCGCGCTGGCCACCGGATCGGTCGCGCCGCCCATGACGACGACCAGCCGGTCGCCGTGCACACCGCCGATCACCTCGAACCGGGCCCGCCGGGCGGCCCGGTAGACCGCGTGCAGCACGGCCGTGATGTCGCCGCCCGGTGAGCGGCCGACCACGACCGCCACCGGCGGGGCGTCGGCCCAGCCCAGGGCGGCCGCCCGGCTGGCCAGCACGTCCGACGAGTCGCCGCGCAGCAGGGCGTCGACCAGCATGGCCTGCAGCCGGGCGTCCCAGGCGCCGCGCGACTCGGCGGCGCGCGCGTAGACCCGGGCCGCCGAGAACGCGATCTCCCGCGAGAATTTGAGGATGGCCTGGAGCAGCGCCTCCTCCTCGCCCGCCGCGGCGAGGGACGAGACCTGCGACTCGGCCACGTCGATCGTGACCTTGATCAGCTGCACGGCCTGGGTCAGTGTGATCGACCGGGCCAGCGCCCGCGGCGCGGCGGCGAAGACCTCGTCGGAGATCTCCTGGGTGCTCTCGGCGATCGTGCCGCCCGAGCGCAGCCACTCGACCAGGGAGTGCACGCCGGCTTGCGCGACGAGCATGACCCAGGAGCGCTGGTCGGCCGGCAGGGCCCGGAACCAGGGGAGGGTCTCCTCCATCCGGGCCACGGCGGTGCTGGCCAGCGCCCCGGTGTGCCGGTCGATCCGGCGCAGGGTGGCGGCCAGAGGGGGTTGTCCCGCGCCGCGCCGAGCCTCAGCCACGTCAACAGCCTGCCACGGACGAAAAAGCGGGAAGAACCGCACGGTTTGGGAGATTTGTCCGGTGTAGCGGTGCGCCCCTCCCGCGATTTCGGTCGGTGACCTGGCATGGTGTCGTGCTAGTGACACGGACCGCCGGTGCGCCAGACGTACTGGATGCCAAACGTCATGGTCGGCGGCCGGCTGCCGATCAAAGCACCATGAGACGACGCGAGCAGCAGGGTGAGGGAGGCGAGATGGTGGAACGGGAGGACGGGCCGCTGCCCGCCGACAACGATCCCGTGCTCGACGACACGACGCCGCCGCCGGCCGAGGACGAGCCGGTGGTGCCGGGGCCTAGCCGGGTCGGGTGCCGGACCGAGCTGCGGGGCTGGGCCGGTGCGCACCTGCACGGTGCCGTACGGCCGCGCCGTCGTGCCGCCGGACGCGGCCGGCCACCGGGCCGTTGGTGCTGAGTCATCTGGCTCCGCTTCGCTCCGCGGGCGATCGCCTTGGACCCGGTGTCATCGGAGATGATTTTCTGCCGCCCAAAATCGGGGCGGCAGAAAATCAGCTGCGATAACACCGGCGGCGATCGCCGGGTGAGCCGATGCGGTGAGCCGACCCGGTGACGCGGCCCTGTAACCCGACCGGGTGAGCTGTTCGGCGCGTCCCCAGCGGCGACCGCGCCCGGTCTGACCACTTTGAAGCGGTGGACGACAAGAGACGGCTGATCCTCGACCAGGCCCTCGCGCTGGTCGACGAGCGCGGCCTGGCCGCCATGTCGATGCGGGCGGTCGCCGAGCGCGTCGGTCTCACCTCGATGGCGCTCTACCCGTACGTCGGCGGCAAGGACGCGCTGCTCGACGGCCTGGTCGACCTGCTCACGCTGGAACTCGGCTCGTCGGTCGGCGACGATCTCGCCGACATCGACTGGCGCCGGCGTCTGGTCGCGCTCGGACGGGCGGTGCGGTCCCTGGCGTACGCCCATCCGGCGGCGTTTCCGCTGCTCCTCAACCGCGAAGCGGCCGGAGCCTCGGCGTCCTGGCTGGTCGCCGCGCTGCGCGGGGTGCTGCACGACGCCGAGGTGCCGGCCGCCCGGATCCCGCGGCTGGCCCGGCTGATCTGCGCGTTCCTGCTCGGTTACACCACGGGCGAGGTCACCGGTGGCCTTCCGGCCATCGAGCCACGGCAGGGCGACCGCGAGCCCGGTGCGGCCGAGTTCGAAGAGGACCTGCAAGATCTCGTACGCCTGGTCGAGGTCACTGTTCGGGTCGGATGATCCCGTTCTGCACCGGTCATGCCATTTGCCGATCTATAAAGGGCATATGTCCGGCGTCGACGATGGCCTGCACGAGTTCGTGGCCGGCCGCCTGCCGCCCCTGCGCCGCTCGGCGTTCCTGATGTGCGGCGACTGGGAGCTGGCGACCGAGCTGACTCTCGCCTGCCTGGCCCGGGTCGTTGCGGACACGCGCCGGGGCGTCGTGGCCGATCCGGACGTCTACGCGTACGCCGAATTGATGGAGGCGTGCCGCCGCCGCAACCGTCGCCGGGAGCATGTCTTCGTGGCCTCGGCCGGCGCCGAAGGCGTCCAGGCCGAGTCGATCCTGCTGCTCGACGCCCTGCACAAGCTCACCCCGCGCTGCCGGGCGGTGCTGGTGCTGCGCTACTGGGACGGCTTCGACGTGGACGCGACCGGCGCGATGCTCGACCTGGACGACGACCGCGTCGAGGCGTACGAGCAGGCCGGCCTGTCCGCCCTAGAGCGCCTGCTGGCGAAGGCCGAAGTCGCGGTGGCCCGATGACCGCGCCGCTGGGCGAACTGCTCGGGCACGTGCTGGCGGGCGAGCCGGCGCTGAGCGACGAGATCGATGAGGTCTTCCGCCGGGCCGAGACGTTGCGCCGCCGCCGGACGCGGTTGCTGCTGATCGCGGGGGCCGCGATCGCCGCCACCATCGTGCTAGCCGGCTATCTGCTGACCACGACGCTGCTGCCGGCCGAGGGCACGCCGCCGGTCCGGCCGGCCGCTCATGCGACCGCGCCGTCGGCCGTGCCGGTGCCCGTGCCGTCGACGATCGCCGACCCGGTGCTGGCTCTGGTCGCGCCCGTGGTCGACGCCGCCCACCTGCGGATCGTGCCCCGGCCGCCGGAGCGGGGCTTCGGCTGGCGCCAGTACTCCGTGCTGGCCGCGAACGGGCAGCCGCGCGGGACGATCCAGGTCGCGGTGTTCGCCCGGCCGGCCGGGCTCTGCTTCCCACGGCGCAACGGCAAGGACGGCTGCGCACCGGCCGACCGGGCCGGCGACGGCGTCGACTACGTGCGCTACGGCGCCGGCACCGACCCGGACTGGCAGGTCAACGAGGTGATCGCCCGGCGGGCCGGTGACGGGCGTACGGTCGCGCTGATGGCGACCGGCGAGCGGGACGTCACCGACCCGGCCGACGCCACGTCCCCGCTCAGTGGCAGCCAGGTCGAGCGGCTCGCGACCGACCCGCGGTTGCTCGCCGCGTTCGGCTCACGGGAGGGTTGCGACGGCGCCGCGTCCAACGCCTGCCCGGTCTTCAAGGTGCCGGTGCCGGAGGCCGGCTAGACGCCGGCGGGCGGTCAGATCCGGCGGCGGATCAGGTACGCGACGCCGGCCAGCCCGAACAGGACGACCACCAGGACCGCGCCGTTGAGCAGGAACAGCCGGCGGATCTGCTCGAGGAAGCTGTTCATGCCGGCGACCGGGTCGATGTCGTCGCTGCTGGGCGAGATGTCGGTGCCCATGCCGCCGCCGATGCCGCCGTTGAGCGTGTCGGGCCGGGGCTTGAGCGGGGCGCCGGCCCCGCGCAGCGCCTCCGGCATCGTCAGCCGGCCGTAGAACCAGCCGTCGGTGACCTTTTTGCCCGGCTGCTTGGCCATGCGGTGGGCCCGCGGGCCGCCGGTGGCCGTCGGGTAGAGGTCGTAGACCTGGGACGGCGTGTTCTTGATCAGAACGGTGACCGTGTATTTCGGACCGAGCTTGCTCGCGGCCGGCGCGGTGGTCTGCGGCTTGGCCGTGGCCAGCCAGCTGACCTCGTCGTAGAGATTTTCGAACAGGCGGGGCTGGGTGGCCTGCTGCACGACGACCTTGCCGCCGGGCAGATCACCGCCCACTACCTGCACACCGTTGGGCGCCGGCGTCTTGGGCGCGGCACTCGCCGGACCACCGGCACCGATCGCCAGTGCGACGCCCGCGACCGTCACGCCGACCGCCGCGACGAGCCGTCTCATCGCCTGTCGAACCATAGTCCGGCCTCCCCGCCCCGTGGTGGACATGGCTTCGGTGCACCGCTGGTCGCCCACGCCGGTGGAGCGCGAACGGCCGACGCCTTCAGCCTCTCCCGGACCCCTGTCCGGGCGCATCTCGAGCCGGGACGAATTGGAGCCATCTGGGATGTCCGAGACGACGACGGCCGTTGATCAGCGGCCGAATAGTACCCACAGCACGCAACTGAACAGGAGCCGTGGTCACCCGCTCTGCCGATTTCGTTACCGGAATGAAGGGCAACGATGGCGGCCGACCGCCCTATGCGGTATCGCAGGAAAAAACGGGTACGTCCCCGACGACATCAGTCGCCGGAGGCGTACCCGAAAGAGGGAGTGACTCAGAGTGCGGCGCGCGCCGCGCGCAGTCGCCGCAGCGTCCGCTCGCGTCCGAGGACCTCCAGCGACTCGAAGAGCGGAAGGCCCACCGTGCGTCCGGTGACCGCGACCCGGACCGGCGCCTGGGTCTTGCCCAGCTTGAGCTCGCGCTCGAGCCCGACCCGCTCCAGGGCGGCCTTGAGCGGCTCGGCCGACCAGTCGTCGAGCGCCTCGAACGCGTCGGCGGTAGCGTCGAGGATCTCGGCCGCGTCGCCCTTCATCGCCTTGACCCACGACGCCTCGTCGCGCACCGGCTCGTCGAGGAAGAAGAAGTCGACGTAGTCCACGATTTCGGAAAGCAGCGAGATGCGGGTCTGTGCGAGCGGGGCGACCGAGGTGAAGGTGTCGACGTCGAACGCCTCCGGACGCCACGGCGGGGCCGGGATCGTCTCGGTGCCGCTCAGCCACGGCGCGCAGACCGCGGCGAACTCCTCCGGCGCGAGAGCCCGGATGTAGTCGCCGTTGAACGCCCGCAGCTTCTTCACGTCGAAGAAGGCCGGCGCGTGGTTGACCTCCTCCAGCCGGTATTCGTCGAGGACGACCTGCCACGGGACGATCTCGCGGTCGCCGGACGGGGCCCAGCCGAGCAGCATCAGATAGTTTTTCATCGCGGCGGCCAGGTAGCCCTCGTCGCGGTAGCCCTCGAGTGCCACCTTGTCGCGGCGCTTCGACAACTTCTGCCGCTTCTCGTTGACGATGACCGGCACGTGCGCCCAGACCGGCGGGGTCGCGCCCAGCGCCTCCCACAGCAGCTGCTGCTTGGGTGTGTTGGGCAGGTGCTCCTCGGCCCGGATCACGTGCGTGATGCGCATGGTCATGTCGTCGACGACGTTGGCCAGCAGGAACAGCGGCGAGCCGTCGCTGCGGGCGATGACGAAGTCCTCGATGAGCTTGTTCTCGAACGTGGGCTTGCCGCGGACCAGGTCGTCGACGATCGTCTCGCCCTCGTCGGGCGTGCGGAAGCGCAGCGCGCGGCCCTCGCCCGGGCCCAGCGCCCGGTCGCGGCAGAAGCCGTCGTAGCCGGTGTGCTGGTTGCCGGTGCGGGCGATGACGGCGTCGCGGGTGCAGTCGCAGTAGTAGGCCCGGCCCTCGCCGTACAGCCGGGTGGCGGCGGCGGTGTGGTCCTGCGCGTACGACGACTGGAAGTAGGGACCCTCGTACGAGCCGCGTTCGATGCCGATCCAGTCGAGGGCCGAGATGATGCCCTCGGTCCACTCCGGACGGTTACGGGCGGCGTCGGTGTCCTCGATGCGGAGCACGAACACACCGTCGTGCTGGTGGGCGTAGATCCAGTTCTGCAGGGCCGAGCGGGCACTGCCGACGTGGAACATGCCGGTCGGGGAAGGGGCGAAGCGTACGCGTACGGTCACCTTCCCAGACTACCTAGCGCACTGAGCGGATTTTCACCACCGCCACCGCACCGGCCACGGTGACCGCCGCGGTCAGCCCGAACAGCGAGGGATAACCGCCCAGGTAGGTGACGATCGGCGCCGCGATGGCCGGCCCGAGCACCTGGGGGAGCGCCGTGGCGATGTTGATGACGCCGAGGTCCTTGGCCCGGTCGGCGGCGGCCGGCAGGACCTGTGTGATCAGCGCGGTGTCGACCGCCAGATAGACCCCGTAGCCGGCCCCGAAGAGCAGGGCCGCGACCAGGGAAACCGACCAGGTGGGCCAGATCGCGAGCAGGGTCGCGGCGACCGCGATCAGGATGCCGGACCAGATCACGAAGATCTTGCGGCGGCCGATGCGGTCGGAGAGCCAGCCACCGACCATCGCGGTCAGGATCATTCCGACCGTGTAGATCAGGATCATGTAGAGCAGGCCCGTGTCGGGGTCGGAGTAGTGCACGTCGTCGCTCAGGAAATAGAGCAGGTAGAGCGTGCCGAGCGCGTTGCCCATCTGGACCAGGAACCGGGTGCCCCAGGCCCAGGCGAAGTCGGGGTTGCCCTTCAGGTCGAGTTTCCACCGCACCTTGGTGACCGGCGCCGGCCCCAGCGCGTCGTCCGGCGTGAACAGCGCGAACGGCGTGGCCAGCACGAGCAGCCCGACGGTGAGCAGCAGGTAGCCGGGGCGGATCGTGGTGACGACCGCGGTCACCAGGATCGCTCCCATGACCAGGCCGAGGGCCTGCGGCATGCCGATCCAGCCGGAGACCAGGCCGCGCTGGCTGACCGGCACCCGGTCGGGGACGGCCGCGGTCAGCGTGGCCAGCATGACGTTGAGGCCGACCTGGGCGAGCGCCCACCACAGGGTGACCGCGAGCAGGCTGTGCGCGTCGGCGAGGCCGAGCAGCGCGATCGCCGACATCGCGATGCCGCTCAGCGTGAACACGTGGCGGCGGCCGTGCGCCCGGCCGAGCAGCCGTGGCCGCGCGCGGTCGGAGAGCGCGCCGGCCAGCGGGTTGACGATGACCGCGACCACCGCACCGACCCCGGTGACCAGGCTGAGCCAGTTTTCCTTGTGGCTGGTGACCAGGGCCTCGACCTGCTCCGGGAGCACGATCTGGATCGGCGTGAAGAACGCCATCCAGAGGCCGAGGTTGGCGGCGCAGAGCAGCCCGATCCAGGACCGCCGCACCGGGACGACGGGTTCGGCCAGTGCCGGAACCCCGTGCGCGACGGCCATCCAGCCTCCCTAACGCGAAATTTCTTCGGAGGTTAAAGGATCGACGGCCCGCTCGGTAGGGCCAATTACTCAGAGCTTACGGAAGGTGCCCATGCGTGGCCAAGGGGCGGTTGACACTCATGCGCTTGCGGGCGTACTTTACGACTTAGTTAATTAACCAGATCGTCAAATATCGAGGTGGAAGACGTGGGCAAGATCGTCGCAATCGAATACACGACACTCGACGGTGTCTTCGAGGAGCCGGGCTGGTCCGGTCCCTACTTCAACGACGAGCTCAGCAACTGGCAGGGCAGCAACCTGCGGGAGGCCGACGCCCTGCTGCTCGGCCGCAAGACGTACGAGGGCTTCAAGGCCGCCTGGCCGCAGATGGAGGCCGAGACCGGCTGGTTCGGCGAGAAGATGAACTCGATGCCCAAGCACGTCGCCACGACCACCCTCACCGAGCCGGAGTGGAACGCGACGTTCCTGACCGGTCCGGTGGAGGACGCGGTGGCCGAGCTCAGGGCCGGCACCGAGACGCTGCACATCGCCGGCAGCGCCGACCTGGTCAACCACCTGACCAGGCACAACCTGATCGACGAATACCGCATCATGATCTACCCCGTCGTGCAGGGCGAGGGCCGCCGGCTCTGGGCCGACGGCACCAAGGTCGCCCTCAGTCTCACCGAAGCCTGGCGCACCAGCACCGGCGTCGAGGTCGTCACCTACCGGCCGGCGTGACCCGGTGCAGGCCGCCCAGCGCCGCCTCGAGCATCGGCTCGCGATAGCTCTGGTCGCCCGGAACCTTGGCGATGGCGACGACCAGGTCGAGGATCTGGTCCAGGCTGATGGTGGCGGTGACCTCCCCGGCCTGCTGGGCCGCGGCCAGCAGCGGTTCGGCGGCTGCGACGACGCGGTCGCGGCTGGTCCCGAAGACGGGGTCGGTGCGGTCCACATGCTCGAGCAATTCGACGGCGATCGGGCGCTTGCTCGTCACGTACTGGTAGAACCGGCGCAGCCAGGCGGCGAGCCGGGCCTCGGCGGTGTCGCCGGCAACGGTTGACGCGGCCGCGCACACCTCCTCGACCTCCTCGACCAGCAGCGCCTCCAGGAGTTCGCGGCGGCTGGCGAAGTTGCGGTAGAGGGTGGCAGAGCCGACGCCCGATCGCCGCACGATCTCGGCCATCGATACCTCGGCGTCCGCATCGGCAATGGCGTCGCGGGCGGCCCGGAGAATGCGGTCGCGGTTGCGGAGGGCGTCGGTCCGCTTGGCGGGTGTCTGTCTGGTCAACGGCTGTCCTTGCCAAAGTGGGGAGGCTCTCCACTACGCTGATGTGGGCACCCTCTCCGGTTCCGGAGACCCTATCGCGTTCCGAGGTCATGCATGAGCAGCACCACAGCCGTCTCGAGGTCGGACAGCGGCGAGAAGACTCCCGTGCGACGGGGGCTGGTGCTCGCGGTGTGTTGTCTCAGCGTCGGCGTGACCGGCGTCGACATCACGATCGTGAACGTGGCGCTGCCATCGATCGCAGCCGACCTGCACGCCTCGATGAGCAGCCTGCAATGGTCGGTCGACGCCTACACACTCGTCATCGCGTGCCTGCTGGTGTTCTCCGGCTCGCTGGCCGACCGCTTCGGCCGCAAACGGATCTTCCAGCTCGGGCTGACGCTGTTCACGCTCAGCTCGCTGCTGTGCGGACTGGCTCCCGGCGTCGGTTGGCTGATCGGCTTCCGCGCTCTGCAGGCGGTCGGCGGCTCCATGCTCAACCCGGTCGCCATGTCGATCATCGTCAGCGTCTTTACCGAGCCCCGGGAACGAGCACGCGCCGTCGGAGTGTGGGGCTCGGCCATCGGCATCACCGTAGCCGCCGGCCCGGTGCTCGGCGGTGTCCTGGTCAACGCGGTCGACTGGCGATCCGTCTTCTGGGTCAACGTGCCGATCGGCATCGCCGCCGTCGCGCTGACCCGCGCCTTCGTCCCCGAGTCGAAGGCCGAACGGCCCCGCGCCTACGACCCGCCGGGCCAGCTGCTCGTCATCGTCCTGTTCGCGTCGGTCATCTTCGCCACCATCGAGGGCCCGCGGCGGAGCTGGGAGTCGCCGGTCATCATCGGCCTCTACGTGCTCGCCGCCCTCGCGGTGGCCGGGATCCTCGCCGTCGAGTCGCGCCGGCCGCAGCCGCTGATCGACCTCCGGTTCTTCCGCAGCCCGCCGTTCGCCGGCGCCAACGTCATCTCCCTGGCCATCTCCGCGAGCCTGGGCGGGTTCCTGTTCCTGAACACCCTCTACCTGCAGGACGTCCGCCACTGCAGTCCGCTGCGAGCCGGGCTGATGATCATCCCGTTGGCGGTCGGCCAGGCGGTCGCCGCCCACCTCTCCGGGCGCCTGGTCGCCGCCCGGCGGACCCGGCTCCCGCTGGTGCTCGGCGGTGCGCTGCTCGCGGCCGGCGCCTTCCTGCTCGTGCCGCTGACCGTACACACACCGACCGCCTATCTGCTGACCGTGTACGCCGCGTTCGGCCTCGGTGCCGGCCTGGTCGCCCCGCCCATCACCACCACCGCGGTGTCCGGACTGCCCCGCGCCCAGGCCGGGGTCGCCGGCGCGCTGGCCTCCACCGCCCGCCAGTTCGGCATCGCGGTCGGCGTTGCCGTCACCGGCTCCATCGTCACCGGCTCCATCGTCACCGGCTCCGGCGAGAAGTTCATCAGCGCGAGTCACGCCGCATGGGCCGTCCTCGGCGGCTGCGGACTGCTCGCCCTGCTGCTCGGTGTGGTCTCGACCGGGAGCTGGGCCCGAGCGGCGGCGGACCGCAACGGAGAGCGCCTTGCCGCCGGCGGCGCCGATTCGTGAAACGACTGAGCCGCCGTCCCCCTTGCGGTGGGACGACGGCTCAGCGGCCGAAGATCAGCTGTCGCCGCCGGTCTCGCCCACCGGGGCGGCCGTGACGTCGTCGATCGCGTACTTCTTGGCGGCCTCGGCCGGCACGTGCACCGGCACCTTGCCCTTCGCCGCCAGCTGGCGGAGCGTGGCGACCGCGATCGACTCGGCGTCGACGTGGAAGTGCCGCCGCAGCGCGTGCCGCGTGTCGCTCATGCCGAAGCCGTCGGTGCCCAGCGAGGTGAACTCGTTCGGCACCCAGCGGGCGATCAGGTCGGGCACGGCCCGCATGAAGTCGCTGACCGCGACCGCCGGGCCCTTCGTGCCCTCCAGCTTCTGCTGGATGTAGGGCTTGCGCGGCTGGTCGCCCGGGTTGAGCAGGTTGTATTCCTCGGCCTCGACCGCGTCGCGGCGCAGCTCGGTCCAGCTCGTGACCGACCAGACGGCGGCGCTGACGCCCCAGTCCTGGGCCAGCAGCTGCTGGGCTTTGAGCGCCCACTGCATGCTGGTGCCGGACGCCAGGATCTGCGCCTTGGGTCCGCTCGTCTCGGGGGCCGGTGAGTAGTTGTAGATGCCCTTGAGCAGCCCCTCCACGTCGACGTTCGCCGGCTCGACGGGCTGCAGGATCGGCTCGTTGTAGAGCGTGAGGTAGTAGTAGATGTTTTCCGGCTTCTCGCCGTACATCCGGTGGAGACCGTTCTCCATGATGTGCGCGATCTCGAACGCGAACGCCGGGTCGTAGGCCACGACCGCCGGGTTGGTCGCCGCGATGAGCAGCGAGTGCCCGTCCTCGTGCTGCAGGCCCTCACCGTTGAGCGTGGTGCGGCCCGCGGTGGCGCCGAGCAGGAAGCCGCGGGTCATCTGGTCGGAGGCCGCCCAGAACTCGTCCGCGGTGCGCTGGAAGCCGAACATCGAGTAGAAGATGTACAGCGGGATCATCGGCACGCCGTGCGTCGCGTACGACGTGCCGGCCGCGATGAAGCTCGCCGTCGACCCGGCCTCGTTGATCCCCTCGTGCAGGATCTGGCCGTTGACCGCCTCCTTGTACGACAGGAAGAGCTCCCGGTCGACCGAGGTGTAGGTCTGGCCGTGCGGGTTGTAGATCTTGCGGGTCGGGAACAGGGAGTCCATCCCGAACGTACGGGCCTCGTCCGGAATGATCGGCACCCAGCGTGCGCCGAAGTCCTTGTCCTTCATGATGTCCTTGAGCAGGCGGACGAAGGCCATCGTGGTGGCGATCTTCTGCTTGCCCGAGCCCCGCTTGACGTCGCCGAACGCCTTCGAGTCGGGGATGTTCAGCGGAATCGTCGTCGTGTTGCGCGACGGCAGGTAGCCGCCCAGCTCGCGCCGGCGCTCCTGCAGGTAGCTGATCTCGTCCGATTTCTCGCCCGGGTGGTAGTAGGGCGGAAGGTACGGGTTTTCCTCCAGCTGCTTGTCGCTGATGTCCAGGTAGAGGCGGTCGCGGAAGCCCTTGAGGTCGGGCAGCGTCAGCTTCTTCATCTGGTGCGTGGCGTTGCGGGCCTCGAAGTGCGACCCGAGTGTCCAGCCCTTGATCGTCTTGGCGAGGATCACGGTCGGCTGGCCGGTGTGCTCGGTGGCCGCCTTGTACGCCGCGTACAGCTTGCGGTAGTCGTGGCCGCCGCGCTTGAGGTTCCAGACCTCGTCGTCGGTCATGCCCTCGACCAGCTTGCGGGTGCGCGGGTCGCGTCCGAAGAAGTTTTCCCGGACGTACGCCCCGGACTCGCCCTTGTAGGTCTGGTAGTCACCGTCGGGCGTGACGTTCATGAGGTTGACCAGGGCGCCGTCGTGGTCGGCGGCGAGCAGCGGGTCCCACTCGCGGCCCCAGATCACCTTGATCACGTTCCACCCGGCGCCGCGGAAGAACGACTCCAGCTGCTGGATGATCTTGCCGTTGCCCCGGACCGGGCCGTCCAGGCGCTGCAGGTTGCAGTTGATCACGAAGGTGAGGTTGTCGAGTTCCTCGCGCGCGGCGATGCCGATCGCGCCGAGCGACTCCACCTCGTCCATCTCGCCGTCGCCCAGGAACGCCCACACGTGCTGCTGGGACGTGTCCTTGATGCCGCGGTTCTGCAGGTAGCGGTTGAACCGCGCCTGGTAGATCGCGTTCATCGGGCCGAGACCCATGCTGACGGTCGGGAACTCCCAGAAGTTCGGCATGAGGCGCGGGTGCGGGTATGACGGCAGGCCGCCACCCGGGTGCGACAGCTCCTGCCGGAAACCGTCGAGCTGGTCGGCGCTCAGCCGGCCCTCGAGGTAGGCCCGGGCGTACATGCCGGGGGAGGCGTGGCCCTGGAAGAAGATCTGGTCGCCGCCGCCCGGGTGGTCCTTGCCGCGGAAGAAGTGGTTCATGCCGACCTCGTAGAGGCTGGCGCTCGACGCGTACGTCGAGATGTGGCCGCCGACGCCGATCTCCGGTCGCTGCGCCCGGTGCACCAGCATCGCGGCGTTCCACCGGATGTACGCGCGGATGCGGCGCTCGATGAACTCGTCGCCCGGGAACCACGGCTCCTGCTCGGGCAGGATGGTGTTGACGTAGTCCGTGGACGTCAGTGGCGGAACGCCGACCTGTCGCTCACGGGCCCGCTCGAGCAGGCGCAACATGATGTAGCGAGCTCTCTTGGCGCCGCGTTCATCGATGACTCCGTCCAGCGACTCGACCCACTCATTGGTTTCTTCGGGGTCGATGTCCGGAAGCTGGCTCGGCAAGCCGTCGCTGATCACCGGGCGCTTGCGCTCCGTGGCCACAGGCAATCCTCTTGGTCGGGTGTAGTTGATCCGGGTGGCCCATTGTGTGGGTCGCACGGAGGTTGATTCCATCCTGCCCCCTCGCGGTGGGCACCGTCACGCCTACCGGGCGTTGACGCGATGCGCGACACACGTACTGACCAGTAACTTTCCTCACCCTTGCAAGAAAGAGAACCGGACCTGACGCGTGGGGTTGTCACCGTTGGTATCCACGAGGCAGATCGACTGCCAGGTGCCGAGGGCGATCCGGCCTTGCAGGACCGGCAAGGACGCGTACGGCGGGAGCCAGGCCGGCAGGACATGGTCGCGACCGTGTCCCCGGGAGCCGTGCCGGTGCCGCCATTTGTCCTGCGCCGGGAGCAACTCGTCGATCGCGGCCAGCAGATCCTCGTCCGAACCGGCGCCGGTCTCGATGATCGCCAGCCCGGCCGTCGCGTGCGGCACGAAGACGTGCAGCAGCCCGTCTCCTTCGGACTTCACGAAATCGGCCGCCTCGGCCGTGATGTCGCGGACGACGGGCGAACCTCCGGTCCGGACGGTGATCGTTTCGCTGCGCATCGCAAGAGCCTATTAGGTATAGAGATCCAGCAGCACGAAGGCCGCCGTAGTGAGCCCGATCCAGAGCGTGACCTGCGCCAACCGGGTCAGCGCCAGCCTCATGATCATGGTCCGAGTAGATCAGCTCGGCCGGCACGCCGCCCCGTTCAGCGGTTTTCTGACGTGGCAACCATCGCGCGGGTCCGGAATGCTGGGTGAGTGACCACCCCGCAGAACCTCGACGAGCGTTTCCGTGACGCGGTCTCGGCCCTGCCCACCCCCGACAGCCGCCGAACCGCCGACGACGCCGTCCGCGAGGGCACCGCGCTCACCGGCGCCCGTGCCCTCGAGCTCTTCGACGCCCAGCTCGCCAGCCGCCACCTCGACCTCGCCGCCCGCTGGCTACGCAGCTTCAACGAGGGCTTCTACACCATCGGGTCGTCCGGGCACGAGGGCAACGCCGCCGTCGCGGCCGCCCTCGCCCCGACCGACCCGGCCCTGCTGCACTACCGATCGGGTGGCTTCTACTGCGCCCGGGCCGGCAAGTCGGCCGACGCCATCCGCGACGTGCTGCGCGGGGTCGTCGCCTCGGCCTCCGAACCCATCGCCGGTGGCCGCCACAAGGTCTTCGGCAACGCCGAGCTCAACATCATCCCGACCACCTCGACCATCGCCTCCCACCTGCCGCGGGCGGTCGGTCTGGCGTTCTCCTTCTCCCGTACGGCGCCGGCCCCTCGTCGCTGGCCGGACGACGCCATCGTGGTCGCCTCGTTCGGGGACGCCTCGGTCAACCACGCCAGCGCGACGGCGGCGCTCAACGCGGCCGGCTGGTTCGACCACTCCGACCAGCGGATCCCGCTGCTGCTGGTCTGCGAGGACAACGGCCTCGGCGTCAGCGTGCCGACCCCCGACGGCTGGGTCGCCGCGATGCTCGAATCCCGGCCCGGCCTGCACTACTGGGCGGCCGACGGGTGCGACCTGGTCGACACCTTCGACGCCGCCTCCGACGCCGCCGAGTGGGTACGCCAGGAGCGCCGGCCCGCCGTACTGCACCTGTCGACCGTACGGCTGATGGGCCACGCCGGAGCCGACGCCGAAGTCGGCTACCGCTCCACCGAGGAGATCAACGGAGACCTGGCCCGCGACCCCCTCGTCGCCACCGCCCGCCTCCTGATCTCGGCCGGCCTGCTCGCGCCCGACGAGGTCATCACCCGCTACGACGAGGTCGGCTGGCAGGTCCGCAAGGTCGCCGAAGAGGTGCTCAGCGAACCCAAGCTGTCCTCGGTCGCCGAGATCGTCGCCCCGCTCGCCCCGCGCCGCCCGCTCCGCGTCGCCCACGCCATCACCGAACAGGCCACCCGTGCCCTCGGCCCCGGCGCCGCCGCCCGCTCGGCCGCCTTCGGCGGCAAACTCCCCGAACGCGGCGGCCCGCTCACCCTCGCCCAGACAATCAACGCCACGCTCACCGACGCGCTGGCCGGCAACCCCGGCATGCTCGTCTTCGGCGAGGACGTGGCCCGCAAAGGCGGCGTCTACGGCGTCACCAAGCATCTCCAGCAGCGCTTCGGCGCCGAACGCGTCTTCGACACCCTGCTCGACGAGACCACGATCCTCGGGCTCGCGCTCGGTGCCGGCCTCGACGGCCTGCTGCCCGTCCCCGAAATCCAATACCTGGCCTACCTGCACAACGCGGAGGACCAGCTCCGCGGGGAGGCCGCCACCCAGTCGTTCTTCTCGTCCGGCGCCTACCGCAACCCGATGGTCGTCCGGGTCGCGGGGCTGGCCTACCAGCAGGGCTTCGGCGGCCATTTCCACAACGACAACTCGGTGGCGGTGCTCCGCGACGTACCCGGTCTGGTCCTGGCCGTGCCCGCCCGCCCGGCCGACGCCGCGCCGATGCTGCGTTCCTGCCTCGCGTCGGCGCAAGCCGACGGCAGCGTCTGCGTCTTCCTCGAGCCGATCGCGCTCTACCACACCCGCGACCTCTACCAGCCTGGCGACAGCGAGTGGCTCGCCCCCTACGCCGACCCGGCCCAGTGGGCCGGCGAGCACGTGCCGATCGGCCGCGCCCGCACCTACCCGATCGGCAGCGCCGCCGACCTCACGATCATCACGTACGGCAACGGACTCCGCATGTCACTGCGCGTAGCCGCGCAACTCGCCGCCGAGGGAGTCGGATCCCGAGTGGTGGACCTGCGCTGGCTGAGCCCGCTGCCGACCGGCGACCTGGTCCGGGAGGCCGCCGCCACCGGCCGCGTGCTAATCGTCGACGAGACCCGCCGCTCCGGCGGCGTCGGCGAAGGCATCCTCGCGGCCCTGGTAGACGGCGGTTTCGTCGGCGCGGCCCGCCGCATAGCGTCGGCCGACTCGCTGATTCCGCTCGGTCCGGCCGCACAACATGTACTGGTAGGGGAGGATGCCATCACACAGGGTGCCCACGCCCTGCTGGCGCGGTAAATTGCCACACACCCGGTGCGCTACTTGCGCAGCGACGTGCAAGTGTGTGGACTACCCCCAGGTTTTACCCGACTTTTCTCCCAAGGAGGACTTAGACAGTGAGCGCGACCGCTGGTCAGGCCGACGGCGTACGTAGCCTGGCGGACCGGTTCGGCTTCGAGCCGAACATGGTGGTCATGGAGATGGGCTACGACGACGATGTCGACGAAGAGCTCCGTGACGCCCTGACCGAACGCGTCGGCGATATGGTCGACGAAGACACCGATGAGGTCGTCGACGCGGTGCTGCTGTGGTACCGCGAGGGCGATGGTGACCTGTTCGAGCTGCTCACCGACGCCCTGGGCCCCCTCGCCGACAACGGCGTGGTGTGGCTGCTGACCCCGAAAGCCGGCCGCGACGGGCACGTCGAACCGAGCGAAGTCAGCGAATCGGCCCCCACCGCCGGCCTGCAGCAGACCTCGACGCTGAACGCCGGCAAAGACTGGACCGGCGCGCGGCTGGTCTCCCCCCGGGGTGCCAAGAAGAAGTAGCTCACTGTCGCTTCCCGTCCCGGCCGGCGTCGCCAGACGCCGGCCTGGTTAGGGTGTGCCTATGCCGCTAGCCGTAGGCGAAAACGCCCCCGACTTCACCCTCAAGGACCAGAACAACCAGGACGTCAGCCTCGCCGACTTCAAAACCCGCAAAGCGGTCCTGCTGGTGTTCTACCCGCTCGCGTTCACCGGCACCTGCCAGGGCGAACTCACCGAGATCCGGGACAGCCTGCCGCGGTACGCGAACGACCAGGTGCAGGTCCTGACGGTCAGCGTGGACTCGACGTACAGCCACAAGATCTGGTCACTGCAGCAGGGATTCCAGTTCCCCATGCTGGCCGACTTCTGGCCCCACGGCGGCGTGGCCCAGGCCTACAACGTCTTCGACGCCACGACCGGCCGGGCCAACCGGGGCACCTTCCTCATCGACCGCACCGGCGTGATCCGCTTCGCGGAGGAGCTGGGGCCGCGCGACCCCCGGGACCAGAAGGCCTGGCAACAGGCCCTCGAAGACCTGCAGTGATTTACTGACGCTTCAACCGGTAGGATTACCACTCCGGCCGCTTCGCAGCGGTGCCGGGCGCGTAGCTCAGTGGGAGAGCACTCGCCTTACAAGCGAGGGGTCGTAGGTTCGAAACCTACCGCGCCCACGGTCCGCGGGGTCGTCTGCTCGCTGAGAAGCGCGAGCCTGGGCGGACCGTCATTTTGCTCCGGGGGCCGAGCCCCCGGAAACCCCGCGTTGCGGTGGCTGAGCCGGCGGAATGCCCAAGGCCGAACAGCCGCCTGTCGCGCCGTCCATGGTTTCGTCATCAGGCAGCCTGCGCCGACACTCACGATGGGCTGGTGTAGGTGCCCTCAAGCCGCGGCGCGTACTGCGCAGCTAGCTCGGCGGCGGTCAGGCTGGGTGTCGCCTGGCGGAACTTATTCTGACCGCGGCAATGCTTCATCGAACTTGGCCGGCTCGTCAGCGAGGATTTACTTCGCCGCCACGGACGCCTCGGGGTGCGATGGCTGAGCTGGGCGGAACGCTCAGGTGTCCTCTTCGTCTGGCTGGTCGGTCCTGCGTAGGCGGCGGGCGCGGTCAGCTAGGCCGCTGGTGAGTTTGGTGCCGACTGAGCCCGCGCGGTCGAGGGTTTCGGTGCCGAGGGTTCTGGCGGCGCCGAGGCCCTTTGCTCCGGTGTCCAGGGCCTTGTCCCTTGCCTCTGAGGCCGCGTCTGTCCAGCGCCTCGTGTCTGACGCCTCGCGGCCCGATTCGATGCCGAGCCGGTCGTGGAAGTCCTGGATGCCGGCTGCTACGTGGTTGCTTGACTCGACCACCGCCGGGGATCTGGTCGGGTGGAGCAGCACCTTCGCGTTCGCCGCGGTGGCTGCTGCGTCCATGCGTGCCAGCAGGCGCTCGGTGCTGCGTGAGATGTGGTCGAGCCGGTTCTGGCGGGCCTCCTTCAGGCCGAGGCGGTGGGCGTCCAGCTCGTCGGGGGAGGCGTCCAGCACGCGGTCGAGTTCGAGGACGGCGATCGCGTCCTGCAACTGGAAGCAGCGGGCCAGGACGGCGAGCCATTCCTGGACTTTGGACTCCGCTTCCCTGGCCGACGTGGCCAGGTCGGCGATCTTAGCTTTGTGCTCCAGTTTCTCGGCGAGTGCGTCGAGTTGGAGCAGCGTGTACGCCTGGGTCTCGGCGACCGTGGCCGGTGCGTTCTGGACCTTCGACCACGTGATCTCGTCGACTCGGCCGCGTTTCTCCCGGATGGTCATGGCCTCCTCGATGACGAAGCCCGTGCCGATCATGCGGGCCAGCGCGGCGTCCTTCTGGGCGCGCAGGACGTCGTCGACCTTCTCGTCGATTCTCGCGAGGTAGTCGGTGATCTCGTCCATGGTCTGCTGCATCGCGAGCTGGGCCATGATGCCCGCGGCGCCGGCCAGGACCGCCGGGTTGGTCAGTAACGAGCCTGGCCCCCTGGCGAACTCGACGAAACCCCTGATCTGGCCCTTGTTGCCCCGCACCACGCCCGTGCTGAGACCCGTCTTCCTGCTGTGCCGCAGCCCGTGCTTCTGCACAACCTGCGCCGACTCCCGCGTCAGCTTCACCCAGCGATGGGAGTTGGCGGCGATCTCCGAACCCGCCTGCGCGACCGCGGACCCGGTGCCGGCGACGGACTTGAGCCGGTGCAGCCCGAGGTCCCGCGACGCCAGCCCCTCCGAGGCCAGGAAGCGCTCGACATCCGCCGCATTCCCGATGACCGCCAGCCCGTCACCGTCACTGATGAGCTGAATCTCGTTGCCCGTCGGCGCTTCAGAAGGGGTCACGGGTAAAGACTGCCCACCGCGTTCCCGGATCGCGATCAGCCGACCAGGCAGTGATGCGGAGCGCACAGGTTAGTGCTCAAGATGGTGAGCGTCAGGTGATGCTATGGGCAAGATGATGCCCCTTACCTTGAGATGTGCCATGGCTCGACCCGTGTCCTCCGCGAGTGAAGAGCAGTGCCACGAGCATCGGTGCACAGCTTGTGGCGTGGCGGAAGCTTCAACGGCTCACCGCGGCGCAGGTCGCCGACCGTGCCGGCATTGCCCGCAACACCCTACGACGAGTCGAGACCGGCGACGTCGGCGTCAGCTCGAAGCACCAGTGACAGCGCTGGATCCCTATGAGACGGACCTCGGCCGCGCGCGGGCCGACGAGGCGTCGCCGAAACGGGTGCGCCACTGAGTCACGCCGGCTTCTTGGGGCGGGCCCGGACGTGCATGCGTTCGCCCTGGCTGCCGAAGATGGACAGGAACTCGACCGGGTCGCCGTTGGCGCTGCCGAACCAGTGTGGGGTGCGGGTGTCGAACTCGGCGGCCTCGCCCGGGGCCAACGACAGGTCGTGGTCGCCCAGGACCAGGCGGACGCGGCCGGACAGGACGAAGATCCACTCGTACCCCTCGTGGGTCTTGGGTTCCGGGACCTGGACCGGACCTGCCGGGATGATGATTTTGAAGGCCTGCGGTGAACCGATCTGCCTGGTCAGCGGCAAGAAGGTCATGCCGTGGCGGTGGATCGGCTGCTGGTGCACTCGCGGGTCGCCGACCGGCGGGGCGCCGACCAGCTCGTCGAGCGGCACCCGGTGGGCTCGGGCCAGCGGCAGCAGCAGCTCCAGGGTTGCCTTGCGCTGGCCCGACTCGAGCCGGGACAGGGTGCTGACCGAGATGCCGGTGGTCTCGGCCAGCGCGGCCAGCGTGTGGCCGGACTTCTTGCGGAGCTCGCGCAGCCGCGGGCCGACCTCGCGGAGAATGGAACTTGCTGTCATGGCAAAGAAGTTTGCCACGGAGCTGAACCCGCGCCACGCTCCGAGCATGACTTACGACGTGATAGTGATCGGCGGGGGACCGGCGGGGCTGAGCGGCGCGGTGGCCCTCGGCCGTGCGCTGCGCGCGGTGCTGGTGATCGACTCCGGGGCCCCGCGCAACGCCCCGGCCGAGGGCATCCACAACTACCTGACCCGCGACGGGATGCGGCCGGCCGAGTTTCTCGCCGCCGGGCGCGAGGAGGTACGCCGGTACGGCGGCACGGTCCTCGACGGTGAGGTGACCGCGGCCCGGGGCGGCCTGGAAGGCGGCTTCACGGTCGAACTCGCGGACGGCAGTGCCCACCAGGCGAAACGGCTGCTCGTGACGACCGGTCTCAAGGACCAGCTTCCCGACATTCCGGGCCTCGCCGAGCAGTGGGGTCAGACCCTGCTGCACTGTCCCTACTGCCACGGCTACGAGGTGCGCGGCCGGTCGATCGGGGTGATCGCGGTCAACGAGCGGGCGCCCGAGCAGGCTCGCCTCTGGGGCCAATGGTCCCCGGACGTACAGATCATTCCGGGCGGCGACATCGCCGCCGTCGAGCCCAAGGGCGTACGCCTGAAGGACGGCACGTTCGTGGCGCGTGACGCCCTGGTGATCGCCGCCCGGGTCGCCGCGCGGGCGGAGTTCCTGGTCACGCTCGGGCTCGAGGTGGCCGAGCATCCGTCGGGGGCGGGCACCCACGTACCGGCGGTCGACCCGACCGGGCGCAGCGCCGTGCCCGGTGTGTGGGTGGCCGGCAACGTCGCCGACCCGATGGCGCAGGTGATCAGCTCGGCCGCGGCCGGACTCCAGGCCGGGGCGATGATCAACGTCGACCTGATCGAAGACTAGATAACTTCCAGTTCGCGGTACGCGCTGATCACGGCCTCGGTGCGGGCGGCCAGTTCGGGGCCCGCCTCGACCGGGGCGGCGTCCGGCACCAGGGCGGCCAGCACCTGCTCGGCCGCCCGGGCCGTGTCGCTGATGCGCTGCTCGCGCAGGAACGTCTCGCCCGCCCGGGCCGCCGCGTCCAGGCTGCGCAGCACGCGGTTGGCCGACTCGGCGGTCTCCAGCCACAGCTTCTCGACGCGGTCACGCTGAGCGGCAAGGGCCAGAACGGCCGGACTGTCGTCGGGGACGTCGTCGTCGCGTACATCCTGAAGCTCGGCGCGAAGGCGCCGGATCTCCTGACGCCGGGCCATCTGGCCCGCCAGATCGCCCAGCGCGCGGGTCAGCGACCGGTCGGCCGTCACCGGGTCGATCATGTCGGGCAGGGCCGGCCAAGTACGCCGGATCCGGCGCGAGACCGTGACCGCGCGTTCGAAGGCGACCCGCTCCGGCTCGCTCCACAGCACCCGCGACTCGTCGTCGTCCGGCACCGCGAAACGGCCGTGCCGGGAGGCCCGCGCCATCCGGCGCCAGAGCAGCGTCAACCCGGCCGCCGAGGCGAGAGCGGGGAGCCACCAGGGCAGGCCGGCCGCGTACAGGGAAGCGGTGACCACCATCAAAGGGAGAGCGACGCGCGAAGCGATCGCGAGGCGAGCCTCGCGGCTACGCCCGCTCGGAAGAGCGGGAAGGAATTCCGTCACCGAACCGGTCCGGCGCCGGGTGGCGCGGCCCTCACGCAGGCGGAGAGGGTACGGCGAGACGACTACCTTCTCGGCATCGGCACCGATGTGGAGTTCGCCCTGCATGCCAGCCTCCCCGCGGCCCGATTTCCGGGCGGGCCCAAATCGCCGGGGGAATCCGACCGGGCCCGCCCACCGGCGGGAACTCCCCGCCGGTGCCACAAGGAATCGGTGCTTCCCGGGCCGCCTTGAGGATGGCGACCGGTGCAGATGGGGTGCGGCCTGGTCGGCGTCGTCAGCTTCGATGGACCGTTAGGGTCCTGGCGTGGACATCAACGCCGCGATCGCCTCGGAGCGTCGCCGCATCGCGGATCTGGTCGACTCGCTCAGCCCGGCCCAGCTCGAGGTGCGGAGCCTGTGCGGGGAATGGACCGTACGCGAGGTGGCCGGTCACCTGCTGGCTGCGGTCTCCCCGCTGCCGGGCCGGCAGGTGCTGGGCATGTTCGTGACCAGCGGGTTCCGGCTGCACAAGGCGAACGCCCGGCTGGCCGTCGCGGTCGCCCGGCGGCCCGCCCTGGCTGCCGACCTGCGGGCGCTGGCCGACAACCGCTTCCGCGCGCCGGTCGTCGGCTATCCCGGCCAGCTCACCGACCTGCAGGTGCACGGGCAGGACATGCGGCGCCCGCTCGGGCTGCCCCACGGACTCGACCTGGAACGCGTGCGGGTCTCGCTGGAGTTCCTGACCGGCGGCCGCGCCCTCGGCTTCACCCCGCGGCGCCGGCTGGCCGGACTGCACCTCGAAGCAACCGATCTGTCCTGGTCGTGGGGTTCCGGGGCGACGCTGGCCGGGCCGGCCGAGGCGCTGATGATGGCGCTGACCGGGCGCCGCGCCGCCCTCGCCGACCTGGACGGGCCGGGGGTGCGGGTGCTCGCGGCGCGCCTGCCCGGACGCTGATGTGCCAGCTTTCGCCTTGCGGCCTCTGACCTACCGAAAACTGTCATAGGGCGCCCCTAGGTTCGCAGGCATGAATGACACAGAGCTCCAGTCGTCCCCGATCACCCTCGACCGTCGTCTGGTGCTCGGCGAGATCGACTACCAGGTCACGGCGTTCCCCGCCGAAGACCACCGCATCGATCTCTGCATCGTGAGCAGCGACGGCGACGGCCAGGTGGTGAGCGAGATCAGCGGTGGCATAGCCCCGTCCGATCTGACCGCGCTCACCGACGTCCTGACCTCGACCCTGTCCGGCCTGATCGCGATGACCCAACCGGCCCTCTCCTCCCGCAGCCCGTCCGGCCGCCGCGACCGCCCACCCAACCGCGGCACCCGCTGGACCGAGGCCGACGACACCCGCCTGATCAGCCGCTACCGCACCGGCGCCCGCCTGCGCGACCTCTCCGACGAGTTCGGCCGCACCAGCGGCGGCATCCGCGCCCGCCTCGAGTTCCTGGGCATCCTGGCCCCGGGCGCCCCGTGGCAGCCCACCCCCGACCAGCCGGCCGCCGACCCGCCCGGTCCCCGGCCGCCCGCCGACGAGCCGCCGGCCGGCTGACCCGCAGCACCCGGCCGCCGGGCCGTCCCGGTCCGGCGGCCGCTACCGCTTGCTGACCGCGATGCCGTGCTCGGCCAGCGCCCGATCGAGCGCGACGACGGTCCGCTGCACCTCGTCGAGGAAGGAGTCCACTTCTTCCTCGTTGTAGCCGCGCCTCCCCCAGGGCGCCCGCCGGAACGCCACGTCCTGCACGTCGGCGCCGGTAAGCAGCACCGGCACGAGGCCGCCGCCGGCGGCATATCGCGCGCGCAGATCCTCTTCCACCTGGTCGAGGAAGGCGTCGACCTGCTCCTCGTCGTAGCCCCGGCGCCCGAACGGCGCCTTCCCGAACTGAATGCTCCGCACATCATCCGGAGTGAGCCCACCGGCCGGCGGCCGCCAGGTGGCCCCACCCTCGCCCGGCCCCCTGCCAGCCGCCGACCCTTCGCCGTATCCGCTCACGTCCGACCCACCCGCGCCGTTTCCGCTCACCGCCACCCACCTCCGTCTGCCTGGCCCGCGCCGTTTCCGCCCGCGCCGTTTCCGATCATGCCGTTTCCGCCCGCGCTGGTTGTGCTCGCGCTGGTTGTGCTCGCGCTGTCTGTGGCCGCGCTGGTTGTGCTGGCGCTGTCTGTGCCTCGCGCTGGTTGTGCTCGCGCTATCTGTGGCCCCGCTGGTTGTGCTGGCGCTGTCTGTGCCTCGCGCTGTCTGTGCCCCGCGCTGGTTGTGCTCGCGCTGTCTGTGGCCGCGCTGGTTGTGCTGGCGCTGTCTGTGCCCCGCGCTGTCTGTGCCCCGCGCTGGTTGCGCCCGCGCTGGCTGTGCCCGCGCTGGCTGTGCCCGCGCCGGTTGTGCCCGCGCTGGCTGTGCCCGCGCTGGCTGTGCCCGCGCCGGTTGTGCCCGCGCCGGCTGTGCCCGCGCTGGCTGTGCCCGCGCTGGCTGGGCTTGCGCTGGCGGTGCCCAGGCCGGCTCCGGCGTGGCCTGCGGCCGCGAGGATCGCGTCGTATTCGCTTACGCCGTCTTCGGCCTGACCTGCCCTGTATCCGCTCACGCCGGCTCTCAACCCGGGCGAGGTGCGTCCGCTCGGCTCGGGCGACGTGCGTGCCTTCGGCTCGGGCGACATGCTCGCCCCGAGTGGGAGCGGCGCGCTCAAACCGGGCGGTGCGCTCAGCCCGACCGCGGGCGGTGCGCTTGGTCTGACCTGGCTTCACCTGTGGCGATGCGCTTCGCGTTTTGCGGAATCGTCGCGTCTGGAGGGCGGATGCACGCTGCATCGCGGTCTGGGCGGTGGCTCACGGGGGTGGCCAGGTCGCGGACCGCCAGGTCGTCGGCCGCCGTCCGCGACCGGGTGACCAGCGCGCGGTGGTCGCCGGCCGCTTGCACCTCACGGGCCAGGTCGGCGAACCGGGTGAAAGGCGACTCCGATGGTGCTTGCCCGCACACGTCCGGCGGTCTGACCGGTCGTCCGTAGAGCGCGCCGACCAGCAAAGACGCGGCTTCGGCGGTCGGACTCCGGAAGTCGATGCCGGTGGGCTCACCCTCGCCGGACAGGTGTACCTCCAGCTTTGGGATGCCGATCCCCACGGCGTAGTCCCGCAGCGCCACGACCACGGACGGCGGGTCGTCGCGAGGGCCGCCCACCGGCCGTCGTCGCCGGCCGGAGATGAGGTCGGCGGGGGCTGTGGAGCCGGCCGCGGGCAGGCCGGTGGTCTGGACGGCGCGGCCGGGGTCGGTTGGCGGGCAGGTTGTGGGGATCGTCGGCACGCACCGATCTTGGACCCTGGCGGCAACTTCTGGCGGCCGTTCGGGTGCGGGTGGGTTGCCCTGTGGCGTACCTGCTGAGGCCGCGGGCCGTCTGGTCGATCAACGGGATACCGATCAACGCTGGGGAGGGGAACACCGTGGCTCGACGACGCTGCAACCGGGTCTTCCGGGCCGCCGCTGCCATGCTCGGGGTGACCGCGCTTGCCGTCATGGCCGTGACGCCGTCGGCCGCGTCCTCGCCGGTTGCCCAGGAGCAGCAGCGGCAGACCCGGATGCCGGCGTCCTGCTCGCCGACCCTCGACGTGGTTGCCCATGAAGACGACGACCTGCTGTTCATCAACCCTTCGGTGAGCGACGACATCGCCGCCGGGCGCTGTGTGGTCACCCTCTTTGTGACCGCTGGGGACTCGGGGCGGCCGGCCTCCTACTGGCTGGGGCGGGAGCGGGGCGCGATGGCCGCCTATGCGGCGATGTCGGGTACGTCGGCGACCTGGGATGCCGACACCGTCGTGCTGGCCGGCCGCCCGATCGTCCGGCAACGTCTCGCCGGGACCCGCATCACGCTGCTGTTCCTGCGCCTGCCCGATTCGCACGGCAGCCCGACCCGGCCGTTCGGGACGTTGCAGGCGCTCTGGCGGGGCGAGGTTCCTACGCTGCGCCCGCTGGGCGGCGGCGGCGGCGCGTACACCCGGCAGGCCCTCGTCAAGACCCTGACCGCGGCGATGGACGCCTATCGGCCCGACCGCATCCGCACCCTCGACTATGCCGGTCACTACGGCGACGGCGATCACGCCGACCATCACACGGTGGGCTATCTGACGTACGCCGCGCAGCGTTACTACCATGCCCGCCACCGCATCAGCGGTTACCGTGGGTACACGGTGGCCGACTATCCGGACAACCTGGACGGGACCGCGGCCGATCGCAAGCTGGACTACTTCCTGGCCTACGCCCCGTACGACTCGAAGGTCTGCCAGTCCGCCGAGGAGTGCCGGGCCAACTTCTACGGTCCGCGCTTCACCCACAGCCTGACGACCGCGAGTTCGGTCCGCTAGGGCCGGTGGGGCGGGTGCCGGCCCAGCGTTCACGCTTCGTCACTCCATCGGGTGACTCGACCCGATGGTGATACGCAACTACGTTGTCAGTGACATGCCAGCGTCAACGATTCGGCGGTCGGCGGTCGGCGGGACGTCGTCGCTAGGCGCGCCTGGAGGTGGACAGTTGCCGGGGCACGGCCGGACGAATGACCGGGCGCGAACCCAGCGCGTTTACCAGCAGGCGCTGGATGTCGTCGGCCGGGGGCAGCCGCCAGCCGGTGCGGGCGGGCGGGTTCGCCCAGCGTACGGGCCCCTCCGGGAGGCGGCTCGGCGCGACCGCGACCCACGAGCCGGGGCCGTGCCACACCACGTCGAGTCGTCTCTGGAGTTCCGAACGGAGTGGACTTCCCGGCCGTACGAGAAAGATGCAGCGACCGGCGGCGGTGACCGCGACCGGACCGGGGGTTTCCGGGCGGACCGCGGCGCCCAGGCCGGGTGGCACCTCGATCGCGTCGAGCGTGGACCCGGTGCCCAGCAGGACCATCTCGCCGTGCAATTCCACTGTCCACCCGTGCGTGGCGTAGCGCCGGGCCGCCTGCGCCCGGCGCGCCCGATCCCATCGGTCGAGAAGCGACGGTGGGCCGAACGGTCGATCCCTGCTCCACTGCATGGCTCTGAAATCCCCCGATCTCGGTGGAGACCCGCCATATCAGGCGTCGTTTGCGTATCCAAGCGCGACACGCATCGTTTGTTTCGGCAGATCCACCCTTTGCAAGTCGCAGGAAAAACTACGAGCATCGGTAAGCAGGCGATCACACACACTGTGCGACGTGCGCGGACGTGGATGGTCAAAGCTGCTGATGACAGAAGGGCTCGCCGGCGGGGGTCGCCGGTGGGCCGGGGGAGGCACCGTGGACGAGCTGCCGATCGGCCGCCGCGTCGCCTACTGGCGCGGCCGACGCAAGATGTCCCAGCAGGTCTTTGCCGACCGGCTGGGCAAATCCAAGAGCTGGGTCGACAAGGTGGAGCGGGGGGTCCGCCGGCTCGACAAGTTCTCCGTCGTCTACGAGATCGCCGACGTTCTCCAGGTCGACGTCCAGCTGCTGCTGGGCAAGGAAGTGGAACGCCGGCCCGAGGCTCAGAACTGCATCGACCAGGTCGAGGTCGAGGAGATCCGGGCCGCTCTCGAGCGGTACGACCAGATGAGCGCGTTCTTCCAGGCGGTGCCCCATTCGCCGCCCCTGGCCGAGATGCGCAAAGCGGTCAGCCATGCCTGGCTGACCTATCAGCACGCGAAGTACGGCGTGCTGGCCCGCGCGCTGCCCAAGCTCTTGCGGGACGCCCAGGCGGCGGACAGCGCGCACGCCACCACCGCCGACGCCCGGGACGCGGCGCACCTGCTCGGGCAGGTCTACCAGATCGCGTCGTCGGCGCTGCGCAAGGTCGGCGAGCACGAGCTGTCCTGGCTGGCCGCCGACCGCTCGATCGCGGTCTCCCAGCGGGCCGGTGACCAGCTGCTGGCCGGGCTGGCCAGCTACCGGGTCGGTAGCGCGCTGCGGGCGCTCGGCCGGATCCGGCCCTCGCTCGAGGTCAACGTCAACATCGCGAACCGATTGGCGATCGGCGGCGGTAACGACGGGCCGAAGGGCGACCGCCTGTCGGTGTACGGGATGTTGCTGCTCAACGGCGCGATGGCGGCCGCACAGATCGGCGACTCGGCGACCGTACGCGACCTGCTCTGCGGTGCCGAGCAGGCGTCGCTGGAGCTCGGCGGCGACTTCAACCACTACTGGACCAGCTTCGGCCCGACCAACGTGCAGCTGCATCGCTGTGCGACCGCGGTCGAACTGGGCGACGGCCGCACCGCGGTCGAGACGCACGAAAAGATGGACCAGGTCGGGTTCCATGCCCTCCTGCCCGAACGCCGCGCGCATCACTTCCTCGACATCGCCCGCGGCTACAACCAGATCGGCAACGTGGAGAAGGCCAGCGAGATGCTGCTCGAGGGCGACCGGCTCGCCCCGTCCGAGATCCGCTGCCGCCCGCTCGCCCACGAGGTGCTTTCCGACGTGCTCCGGCGTACCCGGGGCACGCCGCCGGCTCCGATCGCGGAGCTGGCCGAACAGATGGGAGTCGGCGTATGAGGTGGGTCCCCGAGTGAACACCGGCGTGTTGTACATCCTGGTCTGCGGTTCTCCGATAGCCCGCGACGTCGGCATCCTCGTCCGCATGGCCCAGCACGACGGCTGGGACGTCTGCGTGGTCACCACGCCGGACGGCCGCAAGTTCGTCGACGCCCGCGCGTTGCAGCAGCAGACCGGGCACCCGGTGCGTACCTATTACAAGAGTCCGGGCGATTCGGACGTGCTGCCCCCGGCCGACGCGATGATCGTCGCGCCGGCCACGGTCAACACGGTCAACAAGTGGGCCGCCGGGATCACCGACACGCTGGTTCTCGGGTTGCTCGTCGAGGCGTACGGCTATGGGGTGCCGATCGCGGTGCTGCCGTACACCAACAACGTGATGGCGCTGCACCCGTCGCTGCACGAGAGCCTGGCCAAGCTCCGCGACTGGGGTGTGCAGGTGCTCTACGGCGACCACATCTATCAGCTGGGCGGCCCCGGGCAGACCGATCGCTTCCGTCACCAGTTCCCGTGGCGGCGTGCGCTGCAGGCGGTCAGCGATCCGGTCCGCATGACCAGCCGAGTCGAACCGGACGTCGTCTCGTAGCGATATAGAGTTGGCGGCCGTGACCGACGCTGCCGCACCGCCCACCGTCCTGGACGCGGTGACCGCCCTCGACCTGCGCTACCCGCGGGACTGGGCGGACTCCTGGGACCGGGTGGGCCTCGTCCTCGGCGACTTCGGGCACCCGGTCGAGCGCATCCTCTGCGTCGTCGACTGCGTGCCGGAGACCGTCGAGGAGGCCCTCGACGTGCGCGCCGACCTGATCGTGGCCCACCATCCGCTGCTGCTCAAGCCGGTGTCCTCGATCGCGCCCGACACCTACAAGGGCCGCATCGTGCACCGGCTGATCCGTAACGACGTGGCGCTGTACGTCGCCCACACCAACGCCGACAGCGCCAACCCGGGCGTTTCGGACGCCCTGGCGGCCCGGCTCAATCTGCGTGATCTGCGGCCGCTGGTGCCCGCGCCGGTTCCCGGCACCGGGGCCGGCCGCATCGGTGTGCTGGCCACGCCGATGACGCTCGCCGATTTCGTCCCGTTTGCCGCGTCCCGTCTGCCGGTGACGGCGGCCGGCGTCCGCGCGGCCGGCGACCCCGCCTCGGTGATCCGCACGATGGCGGTGTGCGGGGGCGCGGGTGACGGTTTCCTGGCCGACGCCGTGAAAGCCGGCGTCGATGCCTATCTCTGCGCCGACCTGCGTCATCACCCCGCGAGCGAACACGTCGCCGCCGGTGGCCCGGCGCTGATCGACGTCGCACACTGGGCCACCGAGCGCCCCTGGCTCGACGAGGTGGCCGGGTGGCTGCGCGGCGAGTTCGGCGCCGATGTCATCGTGTCCGATCTGGACACCGATCCGTGGACGGTCCATGCGTTTGGGCCGCTCGACAAGCCGCTCGAAAACAAGGAGAACCCGTCGTGAAGGCCGCCCCGGAAGCCCAGCGTCGCTTGCTCGACCTGCAGGCCGTCGACACCGCCCTCGCCCAGCTCGCGCACCGGCGCAAGGCGATGCCCGAGCTGGCCGAGATCGAGACGGTCGCCCGGGAGATCTCTGCCCTGGAAGATGAGCGGGTCCGCGCGCAGGTCGCGGTCGACGACCTCGACCGCGACATCAGCCGCTTCGAGAAGGACATCGAGCAGGTGCGGCTCCGCAAGGACCGCGACAAGTCCCGGCTCGACGCGGGCGGCGCGATGCGCGAGATCGAGGGGCTGCAGCACGAGCTGGCCACCCTCAACCGCCGCCAGTCCGAGCTGGAGGACTCGGAACTCGAGCTGATGGAGCAGCGCGAGTCGGCCGAGGCCACGCTGAGCGAGATCAAGGGCCGGCTCGCGGCCGCGGTCGAACGGCGCGAGGCCGCCGAGCGGCGGCGCGACGAGGCGCTGTCCGACATCACCAAGGAGGAGGAGTTCAAGATCTCCTCCCGGGCCCCGCTGGCCGGGGACCTGCCGGCCGACCTGGTCGCGCTCTACGACAAGATCCGGCTCGACTCGGGGCTCGGCGCGGCGCTGGTCTCCCACGGCCGGTGCGGCGGATGCCGGATCGAGCTCTACGGCGCCGACCTGGCCCGGGTGAAGGCGGCCCCGGCCGACGAGGTCGTCCGGTGCGAGGAGTGCCGCCGGATCATGGTGCGTACGGCGGAGTCAGGACTATGAGCGATCGAGTTAGCGCGGCGGCGTTTTGCCGGAGCGCAGCGGAGGCAAGACGTCGTCATCCCGGCGCTGCACGAGGAGCGAATCATTAATACAGCGACGTTGCGGGTGCAGATCGAGGCGGACGGCGGGTCGCGGGGCAACCCGGGCCCGGCCGGGTACGGCGCGGTCGTGCGCGACACCGACGGCGAGGTGCTGCTCGAGCGGTACGGCTCGCTGGGCGTCACCACCACCAACAACGTCGCCGAGTACACCGGGCTGATCGAGGGGCTCAAGGCGGCCCTCGAGCTGAACGCGACCCACGTCGACGTGCGGATGGACTCCAAGCTGGTGGTCGAGCAGATGAGTGGCCGCTGGCAGATCAAGAACCCGGGGTTGCGGCCGCTCGCGGCCGAGGCGGCCGCGCTGGTGAAGCGCTTCGACGGCGTGACGTTCGAGTGGATCCCGCGCGAGCGCAACAAGGCCGCCGACATGCTGGCCAACCAGGCGATGGACGAGGCGAAGGCGGGGCGTGGCTCCGCGCGCCCGTCGTCTTCCGGCTCCACTACGTCGAACTCCCCGGCTTCTGAGGAAAGCGGCTCCGGCGCTCCCACGCTCTCCTGGGCGCCACCCTCGATGGACAACGCCACCCGGATCATCCTCGTGCGGCACGGCGAGACCGCCCTCACCCAGGAGGGCCGCTATTCGGGGCGCGGCGATCCGGCGCTGACCGACGAGGGCCAGGCCCAGGCGATGGCCGCGGCCGGGCGGGTGGCCGGGCTGTCGCGCGACGTGACCGCGATCCTCACTTCTCCGTTGCAGCGCTGCGTGCGTACGGCCGAGCTGATTTCCGCCGAGGTCGGCGGCGTGCCGGTGACCGTGATGGAAGATCTCATCGAATGCGACTTCGGCCGTTGGGAGGGTTTGACCTTCGGCGAGGTGCAGGAGCGCTGGCCGCGCGAGATGCAGGCGTGGCTCTCCTCGACGAGCGTCGCTCCGCCGGGCGGCGAGTCGTTCCAGGCGGTGGCCAAGCGGGTGCGCGGCGCCCTGGCGACGGTCGTGAACTCGCATGCGGGCGGGGTCGTCGTGCTGGTCTCCCACGTCACGCCGATCAAGCTGGTGCTGCGGGACGCGCTGGCCGCCGGCGACGCGTTCCTGCACCGGCTCTATCTGGACGCCGCCGGGGTCTCCATGATGGATGTCTGGCCGGACGGCAACGTCGCGGTCCGCTCGGTCAACGAGACCGCTCATCTGCGGTAACAACTCATCGGTCGTCGTCGATGACCTGCATATTCATGCCCGTCCGTCGTCTTGACGGCGCCAGGGGTGACGTTTAGCTTCCTCGATTAGGAAACTTTCTTCACGGTTTCATTCCCCGCCCCTGGAGGGCTCATGCGCGGTTTGACCCGCCGCCTCGTCGCCGTGGCCGCCGTGGCCACGTCCATCGTGGCGATCGCACCGGCTGCGGCACAGGCGCACCCATCGCACCAGCAGTCGTACCTGAAGGTCGGATACTTCGAGCAGTGGGGCATCTACGCCCGCAACTACCAGCTCAGCAAGGTGCAGAGCTCGGGCCAGGCGTCCCGGCTCACCCACCTCAACTACGCGTTCGGCACCGTGCTGGCCGACGGCACCTGCGCCTCGGCCGATCCGTGGGCCGACTGGCAGACCCCGTTCACCGCCGACCTCGCCGTCAACGGCAAGGCCGACGTGGCCGGCCAGCCGATCGCCGGCAACCTGAACCAGCTGGCCGAACTCAAGGCCAAGAACCCCAAGCTCAAGGTGCTGATCTCGCTCGGCGGTTGGTCCGGCTCGGCGCACTTCTCGGACGCCGCCCTGACCGACGCGTCGCGCAAGAAGCTGGTCAGCTCCTGCCTCGACCTGTGGATCAAGGGCAACCTGCCCGGCCTGGCCCCGGGCGTCGCCGCCGGTATCTTCGACGGCGTCGACCTCGACTGGGAGTGGCCCGGGTCGGACGGCAACGCCGGCAACGTGATCCGCCCCGAGGACAAGCACAACTTCACCCTGCTGGCCGCGGAGTTCCGCAAGGAGCTGGACGCGCTCGGCAAGCACCATGTTCTGTCGGCGTTCCTCCCCGCCGCGCCCGCCAAGATCGATGCGGGCTTCGAGGCGTCGAAGATCTTCAAGTACCTCGACTTCGGCACCGTGCAGGGCTACGACTACCACGGTTCGTGGGAGCTGAGGACCAACCAGCATTCGTCGATCTTCGTGCCGAAGGGTGCTCCGGACAATCCCGACTTCTCCATCAACAATGCGATCGACAAGTGGGTCTCCGGCGGGGCACCGCGCAAGCAGCTGGTGCTCGGCCTGCCGTACTACAGCCAGGGCTGGACCGGCGTCACCGGCGGTGGCAACGGCCGCTTCCAGCCGGCCACCGCGGCCGCCAAGGGCGTGTTCGCCGACGGCACCGAGGACTACAAGACGGTCAAGAACCTGCCCGGCTTCAAGCTCTACCGGGACCCGATCGCGGGCAACTCGTGGCTGTTCGACGGCACCACCTACTGGACCTACGACGACCCGGCGCAGCTGCTGCAGAAGACCATCTACATCCGGGCCAAGGGCCTCGGCGGCGCGATGATGTGGTCGCTCGACGGCGACGACGCCAACGCCTCGCTCACCAAGGCCGTGGCGGCCGGTCTCTGGACGCCGTGACCTGAAGGATAGGACCAGGTGAGGCGGTGTGCCGTTCGGCGCACCGCCTCGCCCGTTCGGCGCACGATGATCGACTCTTTTCCGGCTGCCTCGTTAGCGTGACTGTGGATTGTGTCCGCGCTCACTCCCGGAGGCACAGCTGATGGCTGAACCCGCACCAAAGGCACGCACTGATCGCAGTCCCTGGAATTGGCTGCTCCTCATACCGATCGTTCTGCCCGTGCTGACTCCGCTGTTCAACCACGACTCGCCGCGGCTCTGGGGCTTCCCGGCGTTCTACTGGCTGCAGTTCGCCTTCATCCTGGTCGGCGTGGCCACGACCTCGATCGTCTACCAGCTGACGAAGAAGCGGTGACGTCATGAGCGAGCACATCACCGAGATTGTCATCTTCACGGTCCTCTTCCTCCTGGTGAGCGCCATCGGCTTCGTGGCCGCGCGCTGGCGGGCGCCGAAGGACATGGCCCACCTCGACGAGTGGGGCCTGGGCGGCCGGAGCTTCGGCGGATGGATCACCTGGTTCCTGGTCGGCGGGGACCTGTACACGGCGTACACGTTCGTCGCCGTGCCGGCGCTGATCTTCGGCGCCGGAGCCGCGGGGTTCTTCGCCGTGCCCTACACCGTGATCATCTATCCGATGTTCTTCCTGATCCTGATCCGGCTCTGGTCGGTGTCGCACCGGCACGGCTTCGTCACCCCGGCCGACTTCGTGCGGACCCGGTTCGGATCGCCGACCCTCGCCCTGCTGATCGCGATCACCGGCATCGTGGCGACCATGCCGTACATCGCGCTCCAGCTGGTCGGCATCGAAGCGGTGCTCAAGACGATGGGCGTGACCGGCGACAGCCTGATCGCCCGGCACCTGCCGATCATCATCGCGTTCGCGATCCTGGCCGCCTACACCTATCAGTCGGGGCTGCGCGCGCCGGCGTTGATCGCCTTCGTCAAGGACACGCTGATCTACATCGTGATCATCGTCGCGGTCATCTACCTGCCCTACAAGCTGGGCGGCTGGGGCCACATCTTCGGCGCGGCGGACAAGAAATTCCAGGCCTCGGCATCACCGGGCGACGGCATATTGCTCAACGCCAACAATCAGATCCAATACATCACCCTGGCCGTGGGGTCGGCGCTCGCGCTGTTCCTCTACCCGCACAGCATCACCGGCGTGCTGGCCAGCAAGAACCGTAACGTGATCAAGCGGAACATGTCGGCCCTGCCGGCGTACAGCTTCCTGCTCGGCCTGATCGCGCTGCTCGGCTACATGGCCATCTCGGCCGGGGTGAAGCCGCTCGCCGGCAACAAGGCGGGAAGCGTCGACAGCAACACCGTGGTACCGCTGCTGTTCGACAACAAGTTCCCAGCCTGGTTCGCGGGCGTCGCCTTCGCGGCGATCGGCATCGGCGCCCTGGTCCCGGCCGCGATCATGTCGATCGCGGCGGCGAACCTCTTCACCCGCAACATCTACAAGGAGTACTTCCGGCGGGAGGCCACCGACGCCGAACAGGCCAAGGTCTCGAAGATCGCCTCGCTGGTCGTCAAGGTCGGCGCGGTCGCCTTCATCGTCTTCCTCGACCCGCAGTTCTCCATCGACCTGCAGCTGATCGGCGGCATCATCATCCTGCAGACGGCGCCGTCGGTGGCCCTCGGCCTCTACACCCGCTGGCTGCACCGGGGTGGCCTGATCGCCGGCTGGGTGGCCGGCATGGGCCTGGCCCTGTGGATGCTGTGGAAGATCCCCAACCCGGCGACCCACAAACTCCACTTCGGCGGCTCGGCGTTCCCGTTGAGCAGTTTCGGCTTCTCCTCGCCGAAGACGATCTACGTGGGCTTCGTCGCGGTGCTGGTCAACCTGGTGGTGGCCGTGCTGGTGACGCTGGCCCTGAGGGCCTTGAAGACCCCGGACGGCGTCGACGGCACCACGCCGGACGACTACTTCGCCGACGAGGGCGACCCGCGCATCGACCGCTCGGCTACAGCGGTCGAAACGGTTTCCTCCACCTGAGGTTGCCGTCTCTACGCTTTGGTGGTCCGCATGTGGGCGTCGAGGGCTCCGATGAACCGTTCCAGGGTCACGGCCAGCTCTCGGCGCTCCTCGGCGCTGTAGTCCCTCAGTACGGTGCCGTAGAGCGCCCGCCGGGCCTCCCGGACGGCCTCGACCTGCCGCAACCCGAGCGCGGTCGCCTCGATCACGGTCCCGCGCCCGTCCCGCGGATCGCGGTGGCGCTCGATCAGCCCGTCCTTCTGCAGCGCCGTGACCTGCCGAGTCACCGTCGACCCGTCGAGGTTGAGCGCGGACGCGAGCACCGACACGTTCTGCGGGCCGTCCTGCTGAAGCCGGCGCAGAATGACGTAGGCTGCCCGGTCAAGCGCCCGGTGCGGCTTGACGTCGGTCGACCGGCGGGTCGCCTCACCCAGCCGCATCAGCAGCGCCACCTGGGTCTCGATCGTCCCCAGCACCTCATCTTCCGACATCTCTGCATCATACAGCTAGTTCCGCCGCGCTCCGTCGTGGCACCGGTCATCCGCCTCGACGGTCGAGCCGGACAAAAGGGATTAAACAGTCAACGGCGTTTCGGCGTACAGGTCACCGGCGGCGCCGTGGATCAGCCGGCCGCACGGTCGGCGGCGGGGCGGCGGCGGGCGGCCGGTTCGAGCAGGGCCGGCGGGACGTAGGTCTGGTCGAGGGTGCCGACGTCGGTGCCGGGCGGAACGATCCCGTCGATGCGGTCGAGGAGGTCGTCGGTCAGGGTCACGTCCACGCCGGCCAGCAGGTCGTCCAGCTGTTGCTCGGTGCGGGCGCCCAGCAGGGCGCTGGTCACGCCGGGGTGGGTGATCGTGAAGGCCATGGCCAGGTGGGTCATCGGCAGGCCGGCCTCGGCCGCGAGCGGGATCAGCTGTTCGACCACGTCGAGGCGGCGCTCGTCGTTGAGGTGCTTGAAGAAGCGGGCGCGGCTGAGGTCGTTGCCTCCGCCCTTGCGGACGCGGCCCGTGAGCAGGCCCTGGCCGAGTGGGCCCCAGACCATCGTGCCCAGGCCGTACCTCTGGGCGACCGGCAGTACCTCGCGTTCGATGCCGCGGTTGAGGATCGAGTAGGCCGGCTGTTCGGTGCGGAAGCGGGCCAGGCCGCGCCGCTCGGCGACCCACTGGGCCTCGACGATGTCGGAGGGCGGCAGGCCGGACGTGCCGATCGTGCGGACCTTGCCGCTGCTGATCAGGTCGGTGAGTGCCGACAGCGTCTCCTCGATGTCGGTTGCCGGGTCGGGGCGGTGGATCTGGTAGAGGTCGATGTGGTCGGTCTGCAGGCGGCGCAGCGAGTTCTCGACTGCGGTCATGATCCAGCGGCGTGAGGTGCCCTGCTGGTTGGGGTCGTCGCCGGCCGGACGGCCGAACTTGGTCGCCAGCACCACGTTGTCGCGTCGGCCGCGAAGGGCCCGGCCGACGACTTCTTCCGAGTCGCCGTACGCGTCGGCGGTGTCGATGAAGTTGATGCCGGCGTCGAGCGCCCGGTTGATGATCCGGATCGACACGTCGGGGTCGGGATTGCCGACCTGGGTGGCGAACATCAGCGCGCCGAGCGCGTACGGGCTGACCTTGAGGCCGGTCCGGCCGAGGGTGCGGTATCGCATGCGCCGTCTCCTGTTCTAGAGTGAAGCTAAGCGGAATGCTTTTCCGAAACTATACGGAAAGACTTTCCGGTTAAGCAAGAGGGAGGACGGCAATGGCGGAAAAGCGGCGTGCCGACGCCCGGCGCAACCTGGACGCCCTGCTCGAAGCGGCGAAGGCGGTCTTCGCCGCTTCCGGCGTCGACGCGCCGGCGAAGGAAATCACCGACCGGGCGGGCGTCGGGGTGGGCACGCTCTACCGGCACTTCCCGCAGCGTTCCGACCTGGTCATCGCCGTGCTCGAGCGGGAGATCGACGCCTGCGCCGAGGCGGGTGCCGGACTGAGCGCCGACAATCCACCCGACGCGGCGCTGACCAAGTGGATCCAGCGTTACACCGAACTCGTCGCGACCAAGGCCGGCCTCGCGTCGGCCCTGCAGTCGAGCGACGCCGCCCACGAGGCCCTTCGCGCGCACTTCTACGAGCGCATGAGCCCCGTGCTCGACTCCCTGATCAGCGCGGCGAAGATCCGGCCGGACGTCAGCGCGACCGACATTCTCCATGCGGTTGTTCTGCTGTCACATCCCGTACCGGGAGAGGCCCCCGGCCATGGCCGGCACCTGGTCGATGTTTTCCTGGACGGGCTGAAGATCTGACGGCGGCGGGAGGCGGTGGAGCGCGTCGCCGTCGGAAGCAGCACCAGCTTGGCGATCAGCCGGCGCGCGTCGGGCGAGGGAGGCATCGAGTGACCGTAGTAAGTGGAGCCGCGACATGCTGCCGGCCAAAAATCTGAAAGATCGTTTAATGTAACCGCATGACACAGATCGGTGACCGACAGTCGCTACGCCGCCCGAGGATCGCCACCTCGGTGATCTTCGCGGCGCACGGCGCGGTGACCGGGACGTTCGCGGCGCGGGTGCCGTGGATCGCCCATCACGTCGGCGCCGAGGTCGGCGCGCTCGGTATGGCCCTGCTCATGCCCGGTCTCGGGTCCCTGCTCGCGATGCCGATCTCCGGCCGGCTCGTGCACCGTTTCAACCTGCGCTCGCTGGTCCGGGTGCTGATCCTGCTCTGGCCGGCCGCGCTGATCCTCACGTCGCTGCCGGCCGACGTGCCGGTGCTCTGCGCCACCCTGGCCGTCTACGGTGCGACCGCCGGCCTGGCCGACGTGGCGATGAACGCGCACGCCGTACTCATCGAGGAACGTCTGCAGAGATCGGTGATGTCGGGCTTCCACGGCTGGTGGAGCGTCGGCGGACTGGTCGGGTCGGCGATCGCCGTGGGCGCGGCCAAGGCCGGCGTCGACGCCCGCGTGCACTTCGCGATCACCGCGGCGGGTCTGATGGTGATCACGCTGGTCGCGTCCGGCTGGCTGATCCCGCACCGGCCGCATCCGACGACCGACGAGCCGTCCGCGTTCGCGCTGCCGTCGCCGCAGGTGCTACCGATCGGGCTGATCGGGTTGTGCGCGGTCTTCGCCGAGGGTGCGAGCCTGGACTGGTCGGCGGTCTACCTCAGCGACCTGCTGCATCACCCGGCGGCGACCGGTGCGGCAACCGTGTCGATCTTCTCGGTGTGCATGGCGGTGGCGCGGTTCGGAGGCGACTGGGTGGTGCGCCGGTTGGGGCCGGTGACGACCGTACGGCTGTCGGGCGCCTGCGCCACCGCCGGCGCGCTGATCGTGGTGCTCACCAAGTCGGCGATCAGCGTGATCACCGGGTTCGGGCTGCTCGGCATCGGGATCGCGGTCGTCGTCCCGCTGGTGTTCGCGGCGGCCGGCAAGATCGGGAGCAGCCCGGGGCGCAGCATCGCCGGGGTGGCCGGCATCGCGTACGGCAGTGGCCTGATCGCCCCCGGGGTGATCGGCGGAATCGCCCACCTGTCGTCGCTGACCGTGTCTTTCGTGGTGATCGTGGTGCTGGTCGCCCTGATGGGGCTGTGCGCACAGGTATTGCGGCCGGCCGTTTGACCACGTTTCACGCCGCGGCCATTCATGTCCATCGTTGTCATCGTAGGTTGTGTACCTATGGCGACAGCACAGGCACTGCTCGGCCTTCTCCTCTCGGTACCGACCGCAGCGGTCACCGCCGCACCTCCCGTGGATCCGTTCATCGGGACCACCCACGGCGGGAACACCTGGCCCGGCGCGACCGCGCCGTTCGGGATGATCGCGTGGAGTCCGACCGACACGGCCGGCGACCAGACCAATGCGCCCGGCGGCAACGGCTACGACTACAACACCACCCGGCTGCGCGGTTTCAGCCTGACTCACGTCAATGGGGCGGGCTGTGCGCCCGGCGCGGCCGGCGACGTGCCGATCATGCCGTACGCCGGAACCGTCGACACCTCACCGACGGCCGACACCAAGGACGCGAAATACTCCGCCACGTACACGCACGCCAATGAGTCGGCGAGCCCCGGGCGCTACACCGTCACCCTGGACAACGGCGTCAAAACCGATCTGGCCGTCACCACCCGGGCCGGCGTGGGCGAGTTCAGCTTTCCCGCCGGCAAAGAGGCCGGCCTGCTCTTCCGGACATCGAACTCGCTCAACGGGAGCGAGGACGCGTCAACGGTCATCGACCCGGCCACGCGCAGCGTGAACGGCTGGGTGCTGACCGGCGGATTCTGCGGGCGGCGTGGCAACGGCGGCGGCGACTCCAACCCGGATCGGCGCTCCTACTACCGCCTCTATTTCAGCGCCGTCTTCGACCAGGACTTTGCGTCGACCGGCACGTGGCACGACTCGGTCGTGACGCCCGGGTCGACCAGCGCGTCGGGTGGTGAGGGATATCTGACCGGCGCCTCCCGCGCCGGGCGCGGATCCGGCGGATGGGTCGGCTTCGGAGCCGGCTCGGACGTGCACATGCGCATCGGAATTTCGTACGTCAGCGGAGCGGGAGCCATTGCCAACCGGGACGCGGAAATTCCGGCGCAAGCCACCCCGGACTCGATCGGCGCGGCAACGGGCGCCGCCTGGAACACCGAATTCGACCGGATCCGGGTGAGCGGTGGAACGGCGGCGCGCACGACGGCTTTCTACACCGCGCTCTACCACGCGCTGATGCAGCCGCAGACCATGAACGACCGGGACGGCCGCTATCTCGGCGCCGACATGCAAATCCATCAGAAGCATCCGGGGCAGCGGGCAGTCTACGGGACGTTCAGCGGCTGGGATCAATATCGGGCGCAGATTCAACTGCTCGGGCTGCTGCGGCCGGACGTGGCCGGGGACATGGCGACGTCGATGATGGACTTCGCGGCTCAGAACAACGGGATATGGGATCGCTGGCTGCACCTGGGAGCGCCGACCCACGTCATGACCGGTGACCCGGCCGCTCCCACGCTCGCCACCTGGTATGCGTTCGGTGTCCGCAACTTCGACGCTTCGGCCGCACTGAGGTCGCTGGTCAGACAGGCCACGGTGCAAAATCCCGATGCTCTGAGTGACGTCGGTTGTCCCGGGCAGTGCCTTGGTCAGCGGCCGACGCTCAACACCTATCTGGCTCTGCATTACGCCGCCAACGACATCTGCCATTGCTGGGGCGGTTCGGCGGAGACGCTCGAGGACTCGCTGGCCGACTATTCGCTCGCCCAGTGGGCGGCCCGCGTGGGAAATGTGCAGACCTACCGGCAGATGGCGCCGCGGGGCAGCTACTGGAAGAACACGTTCAACCCGGCGGTCGGCTACCAGGCCGCACGCAAGGCCGACGGCAGCTGGCAGAGCGGCTTCACACCGTCGACCGACGTCGGTTTCGCCCAGGGATCCAGTGCGACCTATACCTGGATGGTCCCGCAGGACGTCTCCGGGCTGGCCGCGCTGATGGGCGGACGCGACGCGGCGGCGGCCCGCCTCGACGCGTTCTTCCACGACGCGAACGGCAACTGGGCGGTGCTCGGCGGCGACCCGCTGCGCTACGACCCGACCAACGAGCCGGGCATTCACGCGCCGTGGCTCTACAACGCACTCGGTCAGCCGTGGAAGACCCAGGAAACGGTGCGGCAGATCGTCGACACCGCGTACGGAACCGGGCCCGCCGGCCTGCCCGGCAACGACGACCTGGGCACGATGAGCGCCTGGTACGTCTTCGCCGCGATGGGCATCTTCCCGCAGGTACCCGGCCGGGCGGAAATGCTTCTCGGCAGCCCGGTCTTCACCCACGTCTCGCTGCTGCGCAGCAACGGCGTGCGGCTGACCATCAACGCCAACAGCACCGACACCTATGTGCAGTCGGTGCGTTTCAACGGTGCCGCGCACACCCGATCCTGGCTGCCGGAGTCGTTCGTGCAGCGGGGCGGGACTGTCGACTTCACACTGGGGACGGTCTCAAACGAGTCGTGGGGAACCGCTCCCGTCGATCATTAGCGCCACATCCAGGGCCCGGGTGCCGACGGTCCCACCGTCGGCATTCCACACCTCCGACAGCACGCCCATGACGAAACCCCACGCCCGCACCCGCTCGACCGGCATTCCGTAACCGTCGGCCAGCTGCTCGATCCGCGCCGGCACCAGCCTGAGCAATTCCGGGTCCCGGCGCGGCGGATCGGGGTTGTAAAGCATCGGCCCGCAGTCGAAACCGGGGTCACCGACCCGCCCGAACGGGTCGATCGCCTTCCATTCGTCGCCGGCCCGCAGGACGTTGTCGTGATGCAGATCCCCGTGCAGAACCCGGTCCTCGGCCGAATCGCACAACGCCTCGAACAGTTCCGCCGCCTTTTCCACCAGCCGCCGCGGCATCGGCCCGCCGACCGGGAAACGCCGCAGATAAGCCCGGAAATCGGCACCCTCGTCGCTCAGGTGCGGCAGGGTGCACCCGGCCGGGGGTACGCGGTGAAGCCTCGTTCCGACCTCGACCAGCAATCCGGTCGCCCGCTCATCGTCGGCCGGAACCAGAGACGCCACCCGATCGCCCGGCACCGCCCGCTCGATCAGCAGCGCCCCGCTTTCCCGGGCCAGCAGCCGGACCGCCCCGGCGCCGTCGAAAATGCGCAGCGCCTCGACCTCGGAATCGAGGTGGCCGTCCGGCAGCCCGAGCTTCAGCACGGCCGGCGAACCGTCCTCGGTGGTCACCCGGGCCACCCAGTGGATGCTCATCGGATAGGGATCGCCGACCGTCAATCGCCAATCCCGTGCCGTTTTGTCGATGAGTTCCGGCAGGTCATCCAACCAGCGGGCGCCGTCGCCGCCCCAGTTCTCGAGAACGTTCCGCACCAACGCCGCCGGCAACTCTTCCCTCATGCCGGATGATGATGGCGTGTCCAGAGTCCTTTTGATAACCGGCGGCGCCGGTGGCATCGGCGCGGCGGTCGCCCACCGCTTCGCCGCCACCGGAGGCCGCGTCGTGGTGGCCGACATCGACGAGACCGCGGGCCAGGAGGTCGCGTCCGCGGTCGGCGGCCTGTTCGTCCGCACCGACGTCTCCAGCGAGGACGACAACCGTCGGGCGGTCGAGACGGCGCTCTGGAAGTTCGGCGGTCTCGACCTCGTACATCTGAATGCCGGAACCGGCGGTGCCGGAGGTGCCGGGGACGACTTTGATCTGTCCCGCTACCGCCGCACCCTGGCCGTCAACCTCGACGGCACCATGTTCGGCCTGCGCGCCGCCCTCCCGGCCCTGGCCGCCACCGGCGGTGGTGCGGTAATCGTGACCGCCAGCCTGGCCGGCCTGGGTCCGGCCAGCTTCGACCCGGTCTACTCGGCGACCAAGCACGCCATCATCGGCCTGGTCCGCTCGCTGGCCCCCGCCTGGACCGAAGCACGCGTCACCATCAACGCGATCTGCCCCGGGTTCGTCGACACCCGGATGATCAGCGGCCTCCGGCCCCTGATCTCCTCCGGCGGCCTGGCGGTGGCCACCCCCGACGAGGTCGCTCACGCCGTCGAGCAACTGGCGGCCTCCGGCGCGACCGGCGAGGCCTGGACCGTGCAGGCCGGCACCCCGCCGACCCCGTTCACCTTCCCCGCCATCGACCTCACCCGGGCCGGCTGACATGGAATTCTTCGTCTACCACCGCGACCGCCCCGGCTCGGCCGCCCTCCGCGACCAAATGCTCGAGGACCACTGGTCCTACATGGATCAGTTCCAGGACCGCATGATCGCGCGCGGCCCCACCCTCACCCCGGACGGCGAGACCGCCACCGGCAGCGTCCACATCGTCGACCTGCGCACGGCCGCCGAGGCGCGCGCGTTCGCCTTCGACGAGCCGACCTACCAGGCCGGCGTCTACCGCGACGTCATGCTGCGCCGATGGCGCAACCTCCTCGGCCGCACGATGTGGGACTACCCGCCGGGCCGCGTCGAAAGCGACGGCTACCTGGTGATCGGCCTCGGCGGGGCCAAGCCGGTCGGCCCGCCGCCGGCCTCCGACCGGCTTATCGCGTACGGCCCACTACTCTCCGACAACGGCGACACCCAGGTGGGCGCGGCCGTCCTGCTTCAGGCCCCCGACCCGGCGGCCGCCGGCGCCGCCCTGCCGCCCGACACCTACGCCGCCGTCGAGGTGCACCACTGGGCCTCCGGGGGCCGCCCGGCGTGAAGGCAGTTTCCGCCGGCCCGGGCCGGGGTATCACTATCCCGCTGGCACGACGACGTGGAGGTGCGACATGGCGTTCGACGACAAGGTCGACAACAAGGCCGAAGAAGTGGGCGGCAAGGTCAAGGAGGGCGTCGGCAAAGCTACGGACGACGAGCGCCTGGAAGCCGAAGGCAAGGCCGACCAGAGCAGCTCGAAGCTCAAGCAGGCCGGCGAGAACATCAAGGACGCCTTCAAGTCCTGATCGCCGAACTTCCGTACCCGATCCCCGCGAGCGCACTCAGCTCGCGGGGATCGTTCGTGAGCGGGTCCGCGGGGCAGCCGGTGTGTTCCGGCGTTGCTAGGGTGCCTGTTCAGGAGTTACGGGGATGGTGGTCGATGGAGCTTCCGGCGGATGGGGACGTCGTGTTCGTGCCGGCGCGGCCGGTGCGGGACGGTGCGGAGAGGGAGCCGGCAGTCGAGCTGAAGCGGCTGGCCGCGACCGGTGAGCGGGTGGGGCTGGCGTTCAGCTCCGTCGAGGCGCTCGTCGGCGCTCTGGGGCCGTTTCAGCCCTGGGTCGGCCTGCCGATGTACTCGTACGTTGCCTGGCTGCGGATGCAGGGGGTCTACCGCGTCCAGGTGGACCCGGCGCACGGGGCCGACGCGCGGGAGTGGTCGGCCGAGGATGTCTTCTACGCCTCGGAGGTGGACTGATGGGTGCGGGCTACCAGGTCGTCTACGACGATCTCGGTGACATGGCGTCGGCGTTCACGGCCGAGTCGGGAACGTTCGCCGGGCTGCGGGGCAAGATGGCGCCTCCGCCGGTCGACGGGGGAGATGCGACCGTCGACGCCGGGATCTCCGCGGTGCTGTCGCTGTTCGCGTCGCTCAACGTGGGCATCAGCACGGCGATGGCCGAGCACGGCACCAAGCTGAAGGAGTGCCACGACGACTACAAGCAGAACGACTCCGACGTGGTGGCGCTGTACAACAAGGTGATCGGCGAAGCATGAAGATCGGTGGGGACATCGCGGGCCTGCACCGGGTTGCCGGGCTCCTGACGGGCGTCGTCCCGGAGATGAAGGGGAGCGCCGAAGCGCTCAGCGGGCGGGTCGACGCGCTCGTCGGTGACGCCGGCTGGTCGGGTGCGGCGGCCGAAGAATTCAAGGGCGCGTGGGAGCAGGACGCTACCGCGACCGTCGAGCTCAGCTCGTGCGTACAGCTGGCCGGGACGACGCTGGCCGACCTGGCCAACGGCCTTCAGGCCGCGCAGCGGCAGATGGACCAGGCAGTTTCCGATGCGTTGGACGCCGGGGTGCCGGTCACGGCCGACGGATCGGTGCCGCCCGGGGTCTACACCCCGGAGGTCATCGCGGCGATGAACCGATATTCGACCGCCTCCAAGGCCGCCCAGCAGACCGCCCAGGACGCGCGGGACACGGCCACCGAGATGCTGCACGAGATCGCCGCGGCGATCTCGGGGGAGCCGACCTCGTTCCTCAAGTCGGCCGACGTGGCGATTCTGGCGGCGTCGCTGAAGGGCTACTACGCGCTGCCGAACGAGTTCGCCGAGGACGCCAAGACCAAGCTCGACGCCTTCAACCGCCGCTACAAGGACACCCAGTTCGCGCGCAAACACAGCCCCGCCGGGTCCAAGGCCAAGGCCGCGCTGACCGCCGAACTGGCCGACATGCGCGCCGAACGCCGGCTGCTGAAGACCAATTTGAGTGCGGCCGAAGACGTGGCCGGACATTTCAAGGGCGGCCACTTCCTCGGCAGCTCACTCGGCGACCTAGCCGAGGGCCTCGGGGCGGTGGAGGACGGCAGCCGGCTGTCCCGGCTGCTCGACGGCGTGCCGGCGGTCGACGTCGTGCTCGGCGGGTTCGCGACCTGGGCCCAGGCCAAGGAGGACCACGAGAAAGGCTGGTCGTGGACCCACGCCATCCTGGTCGACGGCGGTTCCAACGCGGCCGCGATCGGCGCCGGCCTGGCCACCGACTGCATCCCGTACGCCGGGCCGTTCCTGGCCCCGTTCACGTCGTACGGTGTCGGTGCGTTCGGCTACGAGGCCGGGCACGAGGGCCACTGGAACGAGCACATCACCGAGGACGGCTGGGTCAAAGGGATCGGCGAGGGCTTCTTCGACACCGGCAAAGCCACCTGGGACGAGGACGTCGTCGGCATGTACCACAAGGTCGGCCACGACATCGAACATCCTCAGGAAGCCGCCAAGAGCCTGTGGCACGGCGTCAAGAACCTATTCTGACGAGGGCTGACGCAGAATGAGCAAGAAGCGACGGCTGGAGGACGACCCGGAGGTCCGGCTGCGCCGGGAGGCCCGGCTGAACGGCGGCGTGCTGCCGGTGCCGTTCCTCGGCCAGACCTGGCAGACCCGCGGTGGCGCATACTGGCGTCGCCGGGTCGGTGCCGTTGTGCTTTTTCTGCTCCTGCTCGCCCTGGTCGGGGGCATGGCGACAGGTTTCACGATCGGCATCGTCGGCGACGGCCACAATGTCGTCCGGGTCATCCTGGCCGTGGTCTACGACCTGACGTTCGTCGCGGGCGTCCGCACCGGGCTCCGCAAGGTCGCCGAGGCGCCGCTCGACGACAGGAAAGGCGGCCCGGGCGTCCACGTGCCGAGCGGGCCGCTCGCGTTCGTGCTGGCCCCGTTCGGCACCGGGCTGGTCGTCACCCTGCTGATCGCGATGTGCGGCCGCGACTTCCTCGGCGAACGCCGCGCCCGCGAGGCGAGCACACAGACCTGACGGGCGCCGGACGCGGCGGCTCGTATGCCGGGCTTAGCCCGTGGTCATCGCTCTCCGCTGCGTGAACAATTGCTGGAATACGGCTCGATCGCCTTTCAGAGTATCTTTCCATGGACGAGTGACCGGGATCATCGGGTAGGTGCCGACCCTCACTGCGGGACTTGGCGGGATTCGATGCGAGTTGGTGCATCGGACCATGGTTTCGAAAGGCCACCTTTCCTTGACGCGGAAAGGGTCCACCTGTTGGACGGCCCCGAGTTCTGATCGGACCAGTTGGGTTCCTCTGCATAGGGGGCAGATCGCTCAGATGATCAGATAAATGTCAGGAGACCCGGTTGAAGTCAAGCGCAGGAGTGATAATTTCATGCTGTCCATGTCCACACATCGATTTCTGGGAGCCCAATATGGCGGTTGTCGAGTTTGATTACAATGGCCGCACTTACTGCGTCGATCACGGGAGATATGACTCAACCAACATTCACTCTTTGAATTTGATACGCCAGAACATCACGCTCAGCACCGATATCATCACTAACGAAAAGATTCTCGTAGACTGGAGCGAGATTTCGGTGCTGCGAATCGTATCGTGAGTCTGACCAGGCCCACCGGAGCTGGCAAAGGTTGCACAGCCCCCGGGCGCCGAACACCGCCGAATGACTAACTGAGTGGCACTCATTAGCGATCGAGGTAGAACGTCGGTCGACATCCTGAGATCGAAGCCGGAGTTCAGGCGTGGTGTTGTAGCTGCTTCGATGGCCGTGTCGGTTGCCCGGGGTCAAGCAGTCGTCAGTATTCGAAAGCTCCCTGCGCATCTTCGACATCGGCGCCCTAGCGGCGGCGCAAGATAGCCGCATATCGGACATCGATCGGAGCAAGGTTGCTCGTCGTTCGACTCGGCTTCGGTCAAGATTATCTTTGCAAGCTTGACGCGCTCACGTGAACGGCACCATACCGTTCCCAGAACCCGTTGCGATCGCTGTGACACTGGCGAGGAGATGTGCGACACCCACGACCGTTCCCCTTTTGACGGGAGCAAACGGGATCCCGGCCGGGGTTGTCCCGACGGGAGAGGATTCGAGACGGTAGCGAGCCGAGGCCAGAATGACCCCGGCTCAGATAATTCATTACGCGGTATGACGTGCTGAATGTCAAGGTGAGTGGCAACGCCTACAGATAAGCGGGTCAGCGGTCATAGCGCTCACGATTGATAACTACCCATTCGGCCGGCGCAAAAAGCATGGCTGAGGGCATTGACCAGGAGGGCGACGGACGAGTCGGCCTGTACGCCGGATTCTGTTCCCGGCGACTGTGGTCGCCGGGGGCGGCCATCCATCTCGGCCTGACGTTGCCGTCAGGCTCTTGCGGCCTACCCGCAGGCTCGGGCGAGCAGCCCTCGAACGCCTGCGCCGGCCGCCTCCTTGCGGGGGCGGCCTTACTTGGCCTTGCTCCGGGTGGGGTTTACCGAGCCACCCCGGTCACCCGGGGTGCTGGTGAGCTCTTACCTCACCGTTTCACCCTTACCGATGTCGTGAAGACACCGGCGGTCTGTTTTCTGTGGCACTTTCCCGCGGGTCGCCCCGGGTTGCCGTTAACAACCACCCTGCTCTGTGGAGTCCGGACGTTCCTCGGCGGGGCCTGGGAGACCCAGACACCGACGCGACCGCCCGGCCGACTCGTCCGTCGCGTCCGTCAGTCTAGAAGAAGGCTCGGTAGAGCAGGATGAGGCCCACGATCGTGCCGAACGTGACGATGAGGTAGCGGAGTACGCGGGCCGGGAGGCGGCGGGCGACCTTGGCCCCCGCGTACCCTCCGATGATGGTGGCCGGCGCGAGCGTGAGCGCCGCGCCCCAATGGACGTGGGCGAAGATCGCGAAGACGACGACGGTGACGAAGCCGACCGAGGCCGAGAGCACGTTTTTGAGGGCGTTGATGCGTCGGAGCGGCTCGTCGAGGATCAGGGCGAGGGCGGCGACGTACATGACGCCGAGCGCGGCCCCGAAGTAACCGCCGTAGACGGCTCCGACGAACACCACCCCCTGCAGGGTCCACGAGGCGCGCCGGGGGGACAGCGTGCGCGGGTGGCCGACCAGTGCGCGCAGCCGTTCCTGGAAGGCGAGCGTGAAGGCGGCGCCGAGGACGAGGAACGGGACGATCACCTCGAACGCGCGGGCCGGGGTGAGCAGGAGCAGGGCGCAGCCGGCGACCGCGCCGACGAGGCTGGTCGGCACGATCGCGCGGACCCGGGTGCCCTGGCCGGCCAGGTCGGCGCGGCTGCCGGCGACGCTGGAGACGTAGCCGGGGAAGACCGAGACCGAGTTGGTGACGTTGGCGTCGACCGTGGTCAGGCCGGTGGCGATCAGGCTCGGGAACGTGATCAGGGAGCCGCCGCCGGCGATCGCGTTTACCGTTCCGGCGGCGATTCCGGCCAGGACCAGCAGGAAGTAGTGCATCAGGCGAGGTCGGACGGGTCGGTGTTGGCGCCGCAGAGGAGCACCACGACCCGCTCGCCGGGCGCCGGTTGGTAGACGCCGGAGGTCAGGGCGGCGTACGCGGCGGCGGTGCCGTGCTCGACCACGATGCGGTAGTCGTCCCAGAGGCGGCGGCGGGCGTCGACGATCGCGTCGTCCTCGACCAGGAGCGTCGGCACGTCGAAGGACGAGGCTAGCTCGTAGGGAATCCCGCCGGCCCGGCGCGCGCCGAGCGAATCAGCGGCAACGCCGGAGACGGGCACGTCGACGGGCCCGCCCGACCGCAGAGCGTCGTGCAGTGCCGCTGCGGTGACCGGCTCCACCGAGACGACTCGCGCCGCCGGGCTCAAGGCGGCGATCACCCCGGCGATCAGGCCGCCCCCGCCGACCGCGACCAGCACCGTGTCGAAGCCGCCCGGGACCTGGTCGAGCAGTTCCAGGCCGAGCGTGCCGTTGCCGGCGATCATCGCCGGGTCGTCGTAGGCGTGGCAGAACAGCGCGCCCGTCTCGGCGGCCCGGGACACCGACGCGGACAGGGCCTCCGCGTACTCGTTGCCGACCTGGACCACCCGGGCGCCGAGTTTGCCCAGCTTGGCCACCTTGACCGGGGGAGCGGTCACCGGGACGTAGATCTCGGCCGGCACGCCCAGTTCGCGGGCCGCGTAGGCGGCGGCCAGCCCGGCGTTGCCGCCGGAGGCGGTGATGATGCCGGCGGCCGGCACTGTCGGTGCCGACAGGATCTGGTTGAGCATGCCGCGGGTTTTGAAGGATCCGGCGTGCTGCGTGTATTCCAGCTTGAACCACAGCGAGGCACCCACCGGCAGGACGGGGGTGTGCCGGATGCGGCCGCTGATTCGTGAAGCGGCCGCCCGAACGTCTGAAACGTCGATCACCGGGCAATACTAGGCAATGCTCCAGCTAACGCTCTGTGCTGAGCGGACCGGGCTTTCCTTTCCCACCAGGCGGGCCAGGTCGAGGAGCCGGTTGGAGAAGCCCCACTCGTTGTCGAACCAGCCCCGCACGCGGACGCCGCCGTCGGCCGTGGTCTGGGTGCCGGACGGGTCGAACAGGCAGGACGCCGGGTTGTTCTTGACGTCGATCGACACGGTGGGGTCGGGGTCGTACGCCAGCACCCGCCGCAGCGGCCCGGCCGCCGCCTCGGCCATCGCCCGGTTGACCGCCTCGACGCTGACCGGCCGGTCGGTCTGCCCGGTGAGTTCGGCCAGGGAGCCGATCGGGGTCGGCACGCAGTAGTAGCTGTAGCGCATCTCGCCGATGGCCGGCAGCGCGGTCTGCACGAGGTCGCCGACCACGTAGTTGTGGGGGATGATGCTCTCGCCGGTGGCCCGGCCGAGCCGCGGGTCCTCGCGCGACGTGCCGACCAGCGAGTCCTGCACCTTGCCCCACCCCTGGACGGCAAGGAACACGGACGTGCTGACCGAGTGCAGCCCGAACCGGTCGAGCAGCACCTTGGCCATCGTGGTGAGCGCGTTGACCCCGCACGATGCGGGTGACACCACGTCGTGCCGGTCCGGGTCGTACGTGTCGTGGTTGCTGCCGTAGATCAGGAACGCGTCCGGGTCGTCAGCCGATGCGCTGATGACCACCTTGCGGGCGCCGCCGTGGGTGATGTGTGCCCGGGCCGGCCCACCGGCCCGGAACCGTCCGGTGGCCTCGATGACCACGTCCACTCCGCAGTCGGCCCAGGGAATGCGCTCCGGGCGGTCGTGATGGAATGTGCGGATCGATTGGTCATTCACGACGAGTTGCTCGGCGCGCGCGGCGACGGTGCCGGGAAATGCACCGCGAATGCTGTCGCGCCGCAGCCCGTAGGCCATTTTCTCGGTCGAGGCAAGGTCGTTGATGGCGGATATCGTTATTCCGGAATGCGGGTTCGCCGCGACGATCCGGGTAACGCATCGGCCGATTCGCCCGAATCCGTTGATGCCGATCGTGACTGTCATCTCAGGCTCCTCGGCTGATCTTGATCTTGGCCGCCGCGGGGGTGCGGCGGACGTCGGTTACCCAAATTCCACGCTTGGTCACGCTCCCGACACTAAGAGTTGTGCAACTTGCACGTCAACGGAGGAAACCGTCCCAGCCTGAGTCATGATCCACATAAGGCCTGGTAAGGGCCTGTTCGTATTCCGATGGCCAGGATTTGGCACGCAGGAGGTCACTTCGTCATTCGGATGAGCCGTGCGCATTCTGGCCAGGAGTGGCATTCCCTCGTGAGATTTGCAACTCGAGGATCGTGCCATCCGGGACGCTCCGACTTGCGATATTGCCAGACGAGTCATCTATTACGACGGCGCAGAACGACGATGCCGGCGATCAGTACGAGCAGCAGGACCGTGAAGCCGAGCATTGCTGTGGTGACTGTCACGAACTGCGTGGCGATGCCGATCCCGAGGACGGGGAGGATCAGGCCGGCGTAGCCGATCAGGAACAGGCCGGCCAGCGCCTCGCCGCGTACCGCGGGCTGGGCGGCGGCCGCGACCGTGCCGACCGCGGTCTTGAAGAGCAGGCCCGAGCCCGCCCCGGCGATGATGCCGCCGGCCAGGAACAGCCCGAGCGACGGCAGTTGCATGCCGGCGGCCAGGACCAGCACGCCGGTCGCCTGCGCGATCAGGCCGAGCCCGAACCGGCGCCGCGGGTCGAGCGCGCCGGTCACTGCCTGTGACGTCACGCCGGCGCCGAAGACCAGGAAGGCGACCACGCCGGCCAGCAGGCGGCTCGGGTGGTGCAGCGCACCGGCCACAAAACCGGGGGCCAGCGAGGTGAAGAGCCCGTAGACCGCGAAGGCGGCGAAGGCGCCGGCCGCCGCGACCAGGTAGGCGACCCGGTCACCCGCGCCGATGCGCGGGCGCTGCGGCCGGTAGTGCGGGCGGACGGCCGGCGCGATCACCGTCTCGGGAACGGTGGCGACGGCGACGACGCCGAGTGCCAACAGGATCAGGAAGACGACGTACGGCGTACGCAGGGGAGCCGTCACGAACTGCGCCAGTGCACCGCTCACCAGCGTTCCCACCCCGAGGCCGCCGAGGTTCGCCGCCGACGAGATGATCTCGAACCGTCCCCGGCCGGCGTGCGGCCGGTGGGCCGAGTGCAGTTCGAGCAGGTACGCGGTGGCGGTCGCGGTGATCAGGCCGACCCCGACGCCGGTCAGGAAGCGGGCCAGGATCAGCCCGGGCAGCGCCGTCCAGGTGAGGAAGAGCACCGCGGCGACGATCTCGATCGCCAGCGCCGGCAGCAGGATCCGCTTGCGGCCGGTCCAGTCGGAGATGTGCCCGGCCAGCACGAGGGCGGTGATCACGCCGACCGCGTAGACCGCGAAGACGATCGTCACGGTGAACGCCGAGAACCCGTCCTGCCGCTGGTAGAGCGGATAGAGCGGGGCCGGGACGGTGGAGAACGCGAGCGCGGTCAGGAAGACGGCGGCGATCAGCCAGAACCCGAGGCCGTGCCGGGCGGAGCCGCGCGGGGCCTCGTGGGCCGCGCGCCGGGAGTCGATCAGCAAGCTCATGAGTCCGAGAGTGCGGCGGCGGAAGCATCAAGTACAACGATGATTCCTGCTGGTATCCATCACCGGATGTGATAGTTACGAGCCATGGAACTGCGGCACTTCGAATACTTCGTGGCGGTCGCCGAGGAGCGCAGCTTCACCCGGGCCGCCGCCCGCCTGCACGTCGTGCAGTCCGGCGTCTCCGCGGTGATCAAGGCGCTGGAGCGTGAACTCGGGGCGGAACTGCTGGAGCGTACGTCCAAGCGGGTCGTCCTCACCGATGCCGGTGAGGCCCTTCTGCCCCGGGCGAGAGCCGCCCTCGACGCGGCCCGCGTGGCCCGCGACGCGGTCGACGAGGTGCGCGGCGGGGTGCGCGGCACCGTCCGGATCGGCACGCTGACCTCGGTCGGAATGATCGACGTGCCGGCGCTGCTGGGCCGGTTCCACCGGGCCTACCCGGAGGTGCGGCTGCAGCTCGCGGTCTCGTCGCGGGGCTCGGTCGGGCTGCTCGAGGGGCTGGTCGACGGGTCGATCGACCTCGCGATCGCGTCGGTGCCGGGCCGCCCGCCGGCCGGGGTGCACGTCCGCCAGACGCACCATGAGCAACTGCACCTCGTGCTGCCCGAGGGGCACCGGCTCGCGGCCGCCGGCGAGGTGACGATCGCCGACCTGGCCGGCGAGGCGTTCGTCGACTTCCCCGAGGGCTACGGCAACCGTTTCGTGGTCGACCGCGCGTTCGCGGCGGCCGGCCTCCAGCGCCACGTCGCCATCCAGGTGATGGACATCGCGAGCGGCGCCAGCTTCGTCCGGGAGGGCCTTGGTGTGTCCTTTCTGCCGCGGTTCGCCGTACCGGACCGGCGCGGCCTGGTCGTACGGCCGCTGGCCGGCAGCGACCTCGACTGGCCGCTCGGTCTGGCGGTCTCGGCGCTGCAGGCGCCGAGCGCCGCGACCCGGGCCCTGATCGAAGTGATCGAGAAAAGCCTCGGATAGGCGCGAAACGCCCACACTCGGGTGATTGGTGAGTAAAGCTGCTTCTCGAGGGATCGGAGGGAACGGCGATGACCGAGGAGCAGCAGCAGATCGAGTCGGTGTGGAGATTCCGGCGGTTCGCGCTCGCCGTCTGCATGATCGGGATGCTCGTCCAGCTCGGGCTCACCGCCTACTACCTGGGCATGGGCCACCGTGCCGCACCCCACGAACTGCCGGTCGGGCTGGTCTCGACGGCCGCCAAACGCACCGCGGTCGTCATGCAGCTCGAGCAGGCCGGTGCGTTCCGGGTCACCGACTACGCGTCGAGCGACGCCCTGAAAGCCGGCATCATGCGCCGCGAGGTCTACGGCGGCGTCGACATCTCCGGCTACCAGCCGCGGCTCTACGTCGCCTCGGCGGCCGGTCCGGCCGCGGCGTCGCTGCTGCGCACCACGTACGTCGGTGTCGTGCAGCAACAGGCGACGGCGGCCCTGGCCGACTGGGCCAAGCAGGGCGAGAGGATGCCGGTCGCCCAGGCGCAGATCCTCGCCACCCCGCCGGTGGTCATCGACGTGGTGCCGCTGCCGCGCGACGACACCAACGGCGTGTCGCTCGGCTTCATCACGCAGGCGCTCGCGCTCGGCGGAACGATCGCCTCGATGGGACTCGGCCGCCTGATTCCCCGGGCGAAAAGATCGTGGCGGCGCGGCATTGCCCACGTGACGACGCTGATCGCGTACGCCATCGGCTCGGCCGTCGTCGTGCTGTGGTCGATGGGATGGTTCGGCGTCGGCCGGGCAGCCGACCGGTGGGAGATGCTCGGCATCTTCACGCTGATCTCGCTCGCCATCACGGCCTCGACGGCCGGCGCGGTCGCGCTGCTCGGACCGCCGGGCGCGCTGATCGGCGCGCTGTATTTCACGCTCGGCACGGTCATCTCCGGCGCGAGCATCCTGCCCGAGTTTCTCCCGGCCTTCGGCCGGCACGTCGGCGAGAACCTGCCGACCGGGGCCGGCGTTCAAGCCGTACGCGACGACCTCTACTTCCCGGACGCGCCGGTGGCCGGGCATCTCACCGTGCTCGCGCTCTACGCCGGTCTCGGCTGCCTGGTCGTGCTGGTCACCAACATCCTCCCCAACCGCAGCGACCACACCTCCGAGGTCGAACTGGAACTGGTCGAACGGCTGGAGGGCGCCGAGCGGCGCGAACCGGTGATGGTTGCCGCTCAGATTTCCTAGTCGCCGCCGAACAGCCTTAGGTGGGAATCGACAAGGTGAACTCTCGCATCACGGACATTCAGAGCCGGATCCTCGCCCTGCAGGGCAAGGTCGGGGCGCCGGCTTCCACTTCCGCGCCCGCCTCCTCGTCCGCTTCCTCGTCGCAGTTCTCCGACTATCTGCAGGACGCGATGTCCGCCACCGGGACCGGCACCGTCTCGGCCGCGGGGCGCAACTTCACGCTGAACAGCAAGGGGATCCCGACCGAGCTGGCCGACTACGGCAACGGGAAGATCCCGCGGAGCGCGCTGGAACAGGTGGGGAACACCCACCACCGGTTGTGGGCGCCGGCCGCGGAATCGCTGACCCAGATGATGGCGGACGCGAAGAAGGACGGCGTCAACATCGGCATCACCGACTCGTACCGGCCGTACGACGAGCAGGTCGACCTGGCCAAACGGAAGGGCCTGTACTCGCAGGGCGGGCTGGCGGCCAAGCCCGGCACCAGCGAACACGGCTGGGGCATGGCCGCCGACCTCGACCTGAACAGCAAGGCCCAGTCGTGGATGCATCAGAACGCCGCCAAGTACGGCTTCGTCAACAACGTGTCGCGCGAGTCGTGGCACTGGGCCTACAAACCCAACGGCGTTTAGGCGCGGCAGATCAGCTCGCTGTGCAGTAGTGACAGCCAGCCGTCCGGATCGGCGGCCCAGGTGCGCCAGCCCGCGGAGATGCGCTCGAGGTCCGGCTGAGTGGCGGCGCCGGTGCGGAGGGCCTGGGCGGCCATGTCCGACTTGAGAACGCGGTCGGCCCACATGCCGCCCCACCAGTCGCGGTCGGTCCGGTCGGCGAAGCACCAGGTGCTCGAGGTGGCGGTCACGTCGGTGAAGCCGGCCGCGTGGGCCCAGGACAGCAGGCGGCGGCCGGCGTCCGGCTCGCCGCCGTTGCCCCGGGCCACCTTTTCGTAGAGGGCCAGCCATTCGTCGAGCTCGGGAAGCTGGGGCCACCAGGTGAACGCGGCGTAGTCGCTGTCGCGGACCGCGACGAGACCGCCCGGCTTGGCCACCCGGCGCATCTCGCGCAGCGCCGCGACCGGGTCGGCGACGTGCTGCAGCACCTGGTGCGCGTGCACCACGTCGAACGTGTCGTCGGGGAAGCCGAGGGCGTGGACGTCGCCGGCCTCGAAGTCGACGTTGGTCAGGCCGCGGCGGGTGATCTCGGCGCGGGCCAGGTCGAGCGCCGCCTCGGTCACCTCGAGGGCAGTGACCCGGGCCGGTGTGACGAGGGTCGCCAGGTCGGCCGTGATGGTGCCGGGGCCGCAGCCGACGTCGAGCACCGAGGCGCCGGAGGAAAGATGCGGCAGGAGGTATCCGGCCGAATTCTCTGCGGTGCGCCAGCGGTGCGAGCGCAAGACCGATTCGTGATGCCCGTGCGTGTACGTCGCCATGTCCTCGACGCTAGACCCGGTGTCCTCAAATGTGGGACGACCGTCCCACGATATGAACAACGTTATTTCTTGAATCGCTGGTGAGGCCGTACTTTTGTTGCTTATGAGGATCGGCATTGTGGGCGCGACCGGACAGGTGGGCGGCGTCATGCGCCGCATCCTGGCCGAGCGCGAGTTCCCTTCTGAGCAGCTTCGGCTTTTCGCGTCGGCGCGCAGCGCGGGTCGCACGCTCCCCTGGAAGGGCGGCGAGGTCACCGTCGAGGACGCCGCGACCGCCGACTTCGGCGGACTCGACATCGTCCTGTTCTCGGCCGGCAAGGGCAGCTCCAAGGAGTACGCGCCGCGCGTCGCCGAGGCCGGTGCGGTCGTGATCGACAACTCGTCGGCCTGGCGGATGGACCCGGACGTGCCGCTCGTCGTCTCCGAGGTCAACCCGGACGCCGCGAAGCACCGCCCCAAGGGCATCATCGCCAACCCCAACTGCACGACGATGGCCGCGATGCCGGTGCTGCGGCCGCTGCACGACGAGGCCGGGCTGGTCGCGATGATCGCCACCACCTATCAGGCGGTCTCGGGTGCCGGGCTGGCCGGCGTGGCCGAACTCGACGAGCAGGTCAAGAAGGTCGCCGACCGGGCCGCCGAGCTGGCCTTCGACGGATCGTCGGTCGAGTTCCCGGCGCCCCGGTCGTTCCCGCAGCCGATCGCGTTCAACGTGATCCCGCAGGCCGGCAACTTCGTCGACGACGGCACCGGCGAGACCGACGAGGAGCAGAAGCTCAGCAACGAGAGCCGCAAGATCCTCGACATCCCGTCGCTGCTCGTCTCGGGCACGTGCGTGCGGGTCCCGGTCTTCACCGGGCACTCGCTGCAGATCAACGCGCGGTTCGCGCGGCCCCTGTCGCCCGCGCGGGCCCGCGAGCTGCTGGCCGCCGCACCCGGCGTCGAACTGTCCGACGTGCCGACCCCGCTGCAGGCGGCCGGCCGCGACCCGTCCTATGTCGGGCGCATCCGGGTCGACCCGACGTCCGAGAACGCTCTGTCGTTCTTCATCTCCAACGACAACTTGCGGAAAGGTGCGGCTCTGAACGCCGTACAGGTAGCGGAGCTGATCGCCGCCGAGCTTGCCTGACCGACCGATTTCCGACCGCCCCGGCCTGAAGGCCGGGGCGGTTTATTTTGAGCCACGTTCGGGTTCCACAATGGAAATCTAGGACATTTTGCCCGAATCGGTGGCGGATGGTCGGTTTGAGAGGCAGAGTGATTGCATGAACGACAGTGGGCCCGTCGGAGACGCCTATTTCTGGTGCCTCCGACACAACCGGGTCGAGACCGGCGGCGACCTGTGCCCCGCCCAGTTTCGGCTTGGCCCCTACGCCACGGCTGACGAAGCGACGCGGGCACTCGACACGGTCGAGAAGCGCAATGCCGAGTGGGATGCCGAGGATGCCCGCTGGACCGGGGAGGACAGCTAACACCGTTCACCGGCTTTGAGTGTCCAAGCCGGAACTCGCAGTCTCCGGGCGGAGACGAGCCCGCAGTCATTCGCAAGGAGGAAACACCCTGATGGCTCCTGCCAGAAAAATACCCTTAAGACCGACAAAAGCCACAAATCCTTCGGGTACGCCGCCACGTGCGGCCTCAAACGCACGTAAGGCCGCTCCTTCCGGGGCGGCTACTTCTGGTGGTGGCCTCGCACGCGCGGGCGGCCCCGCGCGAAGCCGCAGCGCCGCCGAGTGGGTGATCGCCCAACGCGACGGCAGCGCGCCATCCGCGCCGGCGCCGTCCGCCTCGCGGTCGCCGTCGGTGTCCGTGTCGCCATCGGTGTCCGTGTCGCCGGCGTCGTCCGTGTCGGGGCGGAAGGCGGCTGCGGGTGCCGCGAAGTCGGGCACTGCGGCGAAGCCGAGAAATGCGGCGGCATCCGGGGCGAAGGCGACCGGGACCAAGGTTTCCGCTGGGGCGAAAACCGCTGCGGTGAAGGCGATCGGGGCCAAGGCCGCCGGTTCGAAGGCTGGGGCGGTGAAGGCTGAGGCGGTTCGGGCTGCGGGTTCCGCGGCGGTTGCTGCGAAGGGTGCCGGGTCGCGGGCGGCCGGTTCCAAGGTGGCCGGGACGCGGGCGGCCGGCTCGAGAGGTGCGGCGGTTACGCCTGCCGGGGCGGACAAAATGGCGGCGGTCGTGGACATCAAGTCGGCGGGACGAAAGTCGGCTAAAGCCGGTGCTGCCAAGGCGACCGTGACCAGAATGAATGCTGCGCGGACTGCGACCGCCACGGCGGGTGTTGCGAAGACGGCTGGGAGCAAAGTGGCCGGTGTGAAGAGGGCCGCCGGTGGCCGTCGGCGGGTTGCGGCGGCGGTCAGCACGGTGTCGGGGATTACCGCGCGGGCCGATGAGCCCACCACGACGGAACCGGCTGAGCCGCAGATGGCTGAGCCGACCGAGTCCGGGGTGGTGGCGCCTCCGACGCCCGGCACCGGCGCCGCGATGGCGGTGGTTGAAGGCCGCATCATCGCCGACCGAGTGGCCGAAGATGCTGCGGCGACCGAGTCGGCGGCGGCTCAAGGGGCGCCCAGCCGGAATGCCGCGGTGAAGAAGGCTACGGCGGCGAAGGGTGCGGCCCGGAAGGCCGCGGCAGCGACGAACGAGACCGCGGCCAAGTCGGCGGCGGCCAAGACGGCGGCGGGCAAGGCAGCGGCGGGCAAGTCGGCGGCCGGCAAGACGGCGGCGGGCAAGGCAGCGGCGGGCAGGGCGGCCGGCAACACGGCTGCGGCGGGCAGGGCGGCCGGCAACGCGGCTGCGTCGGGCAGGGCGGCCGGCAACACGGCTGCGTCGGGCAGGGCGGCCGGCAACACGGCTGCGGCGGGCAAGGCGCCCGGCAACGCGGCTGCGGCGAAGGCTGGTACGGCGAAGAGGACCGCCGCCAAAGTGGCGGCGAAGTCGACGGGGGCCGCGGCTACGGCGGCCAAGAGAGCGGCGGCGACGAACATGACAGCTGCGAAGAGCACGACGGCGAAGAAGACGGCCGCGGGAACTGCCGCGGCGGCCCGGAAGTCGGCGGCCGAAGCCAACCGGATGGCGGCCAAGTCGGCGGCGACGATGGCGAAGACCACCGGAGCCAAGGCGAACGCGGCCGCGCGGACCGCGGAGGCCAACATGGAAGCGGCCAGGGCGGGCGGGACCAAGGCGACGGCGGCGCGGGCCAGCGCCACCAAGGCCGGGGTGGCGGCCAAGAAGGCCATGGCCAAGGCGGCTGCAGGCAAGAAGACGACGGCTACGAAGGCGACCGCCACCAAGTCGGCCGCCGGGCAGGCAACGGCTGCCGGGCGCGCCGCCACAAAGGCCACCGCGTCGAAGGCGACGGCCGGCCAGGTGACGGCTGCGAAGCGCGCGGCGTCGAAGGCGACTGCGTCGAAGGCGACCGCTACCAAGGCGACCGCGTCTAAGGCGACGGCGGGGCAGGTCACGGCTGCGAAGCGTGCGGCGTCGAAAGCGAAGGCGACGGCGACGGCGTCGGCGTCGGCGTCGAAGGCTACGGCGGGGCACGCGGCGGCCGCGAGGCGTGCGGCGTCGAACGCGACCGCGTCGAAGGCTACGGCCGGGCAGGCGGCGGCTGCGAAGCGGGGCGCTGCGAAGGCGACTGCGTCGAAGGCGACTGCGTCGAAGGCGACCGCGTCGACGGCGACGGCTGGCCAGACGGCGGCCGCGAAACGTGCCGCGACGAAGGCGACGGCGTCGAAGGCGACGGCCGGCAAAGCTACTGCTGCGAGCCGCGCCGCGACGAAGGCGACCGCTACCAAGGCGACCGCCGGGAAGCGCGCCGGGACCAAGGTCACTGCGGCCAAGTCAACTGGCGTGAAGGCGACGGCGGCCAAGGCCACCGGGGCGAAGAGCGCGAGGGCGGCGGCAGCCAAGGCGACCGCGGCCACGAGTGCGCAGGCGACCGGCGCCAGGTCCACGGCCACCAAGGCGACGGCGGCCAAGACCGCCGCGGCCAGGAAGGCGACCGCTACCAAGCCGGCCGCGGCGGGGCGCGGGACGACCCGCCCGGCCGGCACCACCGCGGGCCGTGGGGGAGCGACCAAGGCCACAGCGGGGAGCAAGGCCACGGCGGGCCGTGGGGGTGCGAGCAATGCCACGGCGGGTCGCGCGGGTGCGACCAAGGCCACCGCGGGGCGTGCGGGTGCGAGCAAGGCCACGGCGGGGCGTGCGGGTGCGAGCAAGGCGACCGGGAGCCGGGCGGCAGACGCCACCAAGGCGGTCGCGACCAGGGTGACCGCGATCGGAGCGGGAGCGAGCAAGGCGACCGCTGGCCGGGCTGCGGCGAGCAAGGCCACCGCCGGCGCGGGGCGGGCCGGCGCGGCTGGGGCCCGGGCGGCCAAGGCGGGCAACGCGGCGGCCGGCCGGTCGGCGCGGGGTGGCGGGGCTGGCGAGGCGGCTGCCGTGCGGGCCCGCGCGGCCAAGAGTGCCAACGCCGGGCGGGCCTCCGCGACCGCCAAGAACTCGGCGACCAACGCGACGAAGGTGGTCAAGGCCGCTACGCCGGCCGCGGCCCGTCGGGCTGCTGCCGGGAATGCGGGTGGTGGGGCTTCACCGCGTACGGTCGCAAGCCGTAAGCGTGCCGCCCGGTAAGCCGGACGGCCGTTAGGCCGATGATCTCGGGGACGGAGTGTCAACTCCGTCCCCGACGGCGTTTGTCGGTGGGCGCTGGTAGGAATGGGCCGTGCCGATGAAAAGGGTTCTGGCGCCGCGGATCGATTTTTCGGTGTTGCGGCGCGAGTTGAAGCTGCCGGGGGAGTTCCCGGCCGAGGCGGCGGCCGAGGCCGAAGCGGCGGCGCGGCAGACGCCTGCGCCGGGGGTTGACCAGCGCGATGTGCCTTTTGTGACAGTTGATCCGGTGACCTCGCGCGACCTCGACCAGGCCATGCACCTGAGCCGGCGTGCGGGTGGCGGGTTCCAGGTTCGCTATGCGATCGCCGACGTGGCGTCGTTCGTGCGGCCGGGTGGGCCGCTCGAAACCGAGACCTGGGCGCGCGGGCAGACGATCTACCTGCCGGACGGCCGCATCCCGCTGCATCCGCCCGTGCTCAGCGAGGGAGCGGTCAGCCTGTTCCCCGACGTCGACCGGGCCGCCGTCGTCTGGACCATCAACCTCGACGCCGACGGCGCGATCGCCGACGTGCGGCTGGAGCGGGCGACCGTGCGGAGCCGGGCCAAACTCGACTACGTGGGGATTCAGGGCCTGGCCGACACGGGCCGTCTGCCCGAGCCGATCGCGTTGCTGCCCGAGTTGGGGGAGCTGCTGGCGGCCCGGGCGGCCGAGCGCGGCGCGGTCAACCTGCCGCTGCCCGAGCAGGAGATCGAGCCGGACGGCGACGGCTGGCGGCTGGAGCTGCGGGCGCCCGTGCCGATGGAGGAGCACAACGCGCAGATCTCGCTGCTCACCGGCATGGCCGCGGCGACGCTCATGCTGCGCGGCGGGATCGGGCTGTTGCGCACGATGCCGGCGGCCAGACCCGAGGCAGTCGACAAGCTGCGGGCGGCCGCCGGGTCGCTCGGGGTCGCGTGGCCGTCCGGGGCGTCGGTGGGCGCGGTGGTCGCGTCGGTCGACCCGGCGACGCCGCGCGGGGCGGCGTTCCTCGATCAGGCGGCCGAACTGTTGCGCGGGGCGGCCTACACGGCCTTCGACGGCTCGCCGCCGGCCGAGACCGGACACGGCGGGGTCGGCGCGCCGTACGCGCACGTGACCGCGCCGCTGCGGCGCCTGGCCGATCGATACGCGACGGAGACGTGCCTGGCGCTCTTCTCGGCCGGGGAGGTTCCGGCGTGGGCCCGCGAAGCGCTGCCGCGGCTGCCGAAGGCGATGGCCGACTCCGATCGCATGGCGGGCGGTGCGGCCCGGTCGGCGGTCGACCTGACCGAGGCGGTGCTGCTCGAGCCCCGGGTCGGCGAAACGTTCGACGCGGGGGTCGTCGACGTCGACGCGGCGTCCCATCATCGTCCGGCCGGCGGCACGGTCGCCGTCGACCAGCCGGCCGTCCGGGCACGCTGCGTGGGGTCGCTTCCGCTCGGCGAGCGGATTTCGGTACGCCTGGACACCGCCGATCCGGTCGCTCGCAAGGTCCTCTTCAGTTACGGTTCCGAATAGGCCGGCGGGCCGGATGACGACCTGGATCACCCGCTTCGACCCGCCGGCCGACGGGCTCCTCCGCGTCGCCGTCAAGGACGCGATCGACATGGCCGGCGTGCTCACGACGGCCGGGTGCGCGCCGTACGCGACCGGGCGGTCCTGGCCCCGGCGGACGCGTTGTGCCTGGCCGGGGTGCGGGCGGCGGGCGCTCACATCGTCGGGAAGACCACGCTGACCGAACTGTGCCTCAGCCCGGTCGGCGACAACGCGGTGTTCGGCATGCCGGCCAACCCGGTCGCCCCGACCGCATACCCGGCGGCTCGTCGAGCGGCAGCGCGGTGGCGGTCGGGGCCGGCGAGGCGGACGTCGGGCTGGGCACCGACACGGGCGGGTCGGTTCGCATCCCGGCCGCGTGTTGCGCGATCGTGGGGCTGAAGACGACGTGGGGGCGGGTGCCGACCGCCGGGGTCTGGCCGTTGGCGTCCGGTCTCGACACGGTCGGCCCGCTGGCTCGCGACGTCGCCGGGGTCGTGACCGGCATGCGCCTGCTCGAGCCGGGTTTCGCGGTGGCACCCGGTCCGGCCCGCGTGGTCGGCCGGCTGCGGGTGGAAGGCGTCGATCCGGCGGTCGAGGACGCCGTCGATGCCGCGCTCGACGCGGCCGGGTTCCGGATCCGCGAGGTGCGGCTGCCCGGCTGGGAGGCGATCTTCGACGCCTTCGACCCGATCCTCCAGGGCGAGTTCTGGCGGGCGAATCGGACGCTGCTCGGCGCCGACGGGGTCAGCGCGTCCGTCAACGACGGCCTGCACGCGGGCCGTGCCGTCACCGCCGATCGGCTGGCCGGAGCGATGTCCGCCCGCGCGAGGTGGCGGTCGACGGTCGCGGCGTTGTTCGATCGGGTCGACGTCGTGGCGCTGCCGACCCTGGTCGGGTTGCCACCGCTGCGGTCCGGCTACGCCGGCTTCCGGCTGACACAGCTGACCGCGCCGTTCAATCTCGCCGGTGTTCCGGCGCCGGCGATGCCGGTGCCGTCGCCGGGCTTTCCGATGCCGGTCAGCCTGCAACTCGTCGGGCCGGCGGGTGGCGAGGAGCTGCTCTGCGCGACCGGGCTCGCGATCGAGCGCGGAGGCTGGGCGTAGCGCTCGGGCGTGAGTCGGGACCGGCCACGGCGTAGTGCTCGGGCGTGAGTCGGGACCGGCCACGGCGTAGTGCTCGGGCATGAGTCGGCACCGGTCACGGCGGACGCGTAGTGCTCGGGGGTGAGTTGGGCTGCGGCCGCGGCGATGTTTTGGGGGAAAGATGTTGCCCCGGGCCCGCCCGGACAGCGGCGGCAGGGGGGTGACCACCCACCTGGCGCGGCCTGTCGAGGCGGGGCCGGTGCTGCCTGCGTACGTCTTTTAGAAGGTGTGTTCGGTGGCCGGGAACTCGCCGCTCCGGACCTCGTCGGCGAATTGTCGCGTGGCATCCGTGAGGATGCCGGCGAGGTCGGCGTAGCGCTTGACGAAGCGCGGGGCCTTGCCGGTGCGCATGCCCGACATGTCCTGCCAGACCAGCACCTGGGCGTCGGTGTCCGGGCCGGCGCCGATGCCGACCGTGGGGATCGGCAGCTCCTTGGTGATCGACTTGGCTACCTCGCCCGGAACCATTTCGAGGACGACCGCGAAGGCGCCCGCCTCGGCGACCGCGCGTGCGTCGGCCAGTACGGCTGCGCCCTCGTTTTCCCGGCCCTGCACGCGGTAGCCGCCGAGCGTGTGCTCGCTCTGCGGGGTGAAGCCGATGTGGGCCATCACCGGGATGCCGGCGCCGGTGAGGGCCTCGATCTGCGGGGCCACGCGCACGCCGCCCTCGAGCTTGACCGCGTGGGCGCCGCCCTCCTTCATGAAGCGGACCGCCGTGCGCAGGGCCTGCGCGGGGCCCTCCTCGTAGCTGCCGAACGGCAGGTCGGCCACGATCAGCGCGGTCTTGGTGGCTCGGACGACGGCCTTGACCAGCGGCAACAGCTCGTCGACGCTGATCTGGAGGGTGGTCTCGTAGCCGTACACATTGTTGGCCGCCGAGTCGCCGACGAGCAGGACCGGGATGCCGGACTGGTCGAAGATCGAGGCGGTGTACTGGTCGTACGAGGTGAGCATGGGCCAGCGGTCGCCGCGCTGCTTGGCATTTTGCAGGTCGCGGGTGCGGACTCGGCGAGTCGGCGGGCCGCCGTACAGAGTGGGTACCTCTGACATTTTGCTTCTCCTTCCCTCGAGGCCGCGTTGGCGAGCGGTCCCCGGGTCTAGAAATCGTCCCACCGTCCGAGGGCGCCGGCTCAGTGGACGTTGTCACACCCCTTCGCGGAACCGGTTGGTGATCGGCAGGCGACGGTCGCGCCCGAACGCCTTGCCCGAGATCTTGGTGCCCGGGGCCGACTGGCGGCGTTTGTATTCGGCCAGGTCGACCATCCGCAGCACCCGGTCGACCAGGGCCTCGTCGTTGCCGGCCGCGATCAGGTCGTCGCGGCCCATGTCGTGGTCGACGTACCCCGCCAGGATCGGGTCAAGCACGTCGTACTCGGGAAGCGAGTCGGAGTCCTTCTGGTCCGGCCGCAGTTCCGCGCTCGGGGGTTTCGTGATCGAGTTCGACGGGATCGGCGAGCCTCGCCACCGGGCCAGCCGGTAGACCATCGTCTTGGGCACGTCCTTGAGCGGGTTGAAGCCGCCGACCGAGTCGCCGTAGAGCGTCGAATAGCCGACCGCCAGTTCGCTCTTGTTGCCGGTGGTGAGGACGAGGTGGCCCTCCTGGTTCGACAGCGCCATCAGGATGACGCCGCGCACCCGGGCCTGGAGGTTTTCCACCGCCAGACCGGAGAGCGACAGGTTGGCGAGGAACGCGTCGACCATGGGCTGGATGGGTTCGACGCGGTAGTCGAGGCCGGCTCGTTTCGCCAGTTCGGCCGCGTCGTCGCGGGAGTGGGCGGAGGAATACCCGCTGGGCATCGAGACGCCGAAGACCCGGTCCGGGCCGAGCGCGTCGAGCGCGATGGTCGCCACGACCGCCGAGTCGATGCCGCCGGAGAGGCCGAGGATGACCGAGCGGAAGCCGTTCTTGTTGACGTAGTCGCGCAGGCCGAGCACCAGCGCCGACCAGATCTCCTCCTCGTCGGCGATCCGGTCCGCGATGCCGCCGTCGGCCTTGTCGCTTCTGCCGGGGCGGGCGTCGACCGCCGCGGTGACGCTGGTGATCGACATGCCGTCGTCGGCGGGCTGCTCGACGGGCGCCTGATTGGGGACGCTGTCGGCCGCCGGGAGCGACAGGTCCTGAACGAGTAGTTCCTCGGTGAACTGCCCGGCCCGCGTCAGCAACTCTCCACCGGCCGTGACGATCATCGAGTCGCCGTCGAAGACCAGCTCATCCTGTGCGCCGACCATGTTCACGTAGGCCACGGTCGCCCCCGCCTCGGCGGCCCGCCTCTTGACCAGCGGCAGCCGCACATCGTCCTTGTTGAGCTCGTAGGGCGAGGCGTTGATGTTGAGCACCATGCCGACCCCGGCCTTCCGTGCGGCGGTGAAAGGACCGCCCGCCTGCCACAGGTCCTCGCACACCGTCAGCGCGACGTCGACCCCGCCGAAACGTACGACGGTCAGCGCATTGCCCGGTTCGAAATAGCGGTTCTCGTCGAAGACGCCGTAGTTGGGCAGGTGGTGCTTGAAATAGGTGGCCACCACCTCGCCGCCGAGCAGCAGCGCCGAGGCGTCCCGCCGCTTCCGGCCCGGCGCCCCTTCGTGGTCGACGTAGCCGACCACGACCGCCAGGTCGCCGAGCCCGTCCGCGGCGAGATCCACGGCGAGCTGATACAGCGCGTTTCTCGAAGCGGTGACGAGCGACTGCCGGAACACCAGGTCCTCGATCGGGTAGCCGGTCAGCATCATCTCGGGGAACGCCACCAACTGCGCTCCCGCGTCGGCCGCCGACCGCGACCAGCGCCGCACGGAAGCCGCGTTGCCGGCGATGTCACCGACCGTGGAGTTGACCTGGGCCAGGGCGATCCGCAGCGTAGGCATGCCCTTATTCTTCCCCAAGGTGATCAGTGCCGGGCCCGCGCGTAACCTCTGCGTAACGGCACCGGGCAACACTGGGACTTTCTTTCTCTAGGGGTGGATGTGGACCGACAGCAGGAGTTCGTGCTTCGCACACTCGAGGAGCGCGACATCCGTTTTGTCCGCCTCTGGTTCACCGATGTGCTGGGCACCCTCAAGAGCGTGTCGGTCGCCCCGGCCGAACTCGAATCCGCGTTCGAGGAGGGCATCGGCATCGACGGCTCGGCGATCGAGGGCTTCGCCCGGGTGTACGAGTCCGACATGGTGGCCATGCCCGACCCCACCACCTTCCAGGTGTTCCCGTTCGAGGGCGGAGCGAGCGGCGAGAGCGCCCGGATGTTCTGCGACATCCTGCTGCCCGACGGCAACGCCGCCTGGGCCGACCCGCGCCACGTGCTGCGCCGTGCCCTGGCCCGGGCGGCCGAGAAGGGCTTCACCTTCTACACCCACCCCGAGGTCGAGTTCTTCCTGATCCAGGACGGCCCGCTCGACGGCGCGGTGCCGGTGCCGGTCGACACCGGCGGCTACTTCGACCACACCAACCACTCGGTGGCCCGCGACTTCCGGCGGCAGGCCGTGCTCGCCCTCGAACGCATCGGCATCTCGGTCGAGTTCAGCCACCACGAGGTCGCCCCCGGCCAGCAGGAGATCGACCTGCGCTACGCCGACGCGCTGACCACCGCCGACAACATCATGACGTTCCGGCACGTGGTCAAGGAGGTCGCGCTCTCCCAGGGGGTGCGGGCCAGCTTCATGCCCAAGCCCTACACCGACCAGCCCGGCAGCGGCATGCACACGCACCTGTCGCTGTTCGAGGGCGAGCGCAACGCGTTCTACGACGGCGACGACCCGGCCAAGCTGTCCAAGACCGCCCGCGCCTTCATCGCCGGTCTGCTCGTGCACGCCCGGGAATACACGGCGGTGACCAACCAGTACGTCAACTCGTACAAGCGCCTCTTCCCGCTCCAGCTCCCCAACACGATCACCGAGTCGCCGGCGTTCATCAGCTGGGGCCACCTCAACCGTTCGGCGCTGGTCCGCGTCCCCGCCTTCGGCAAGCCCAACTCGGCCCGCGTCGAGGTCCGCTCGATCGACTCGGCCAGCAACCCCTACCTGTCGTTCGCGGTCCTGCTCGGGGCCGGCCTGAAGGGCATCGAGGAGGGCTACGAGCTGCCGCCGGGCGCCGAGGACGACGTGTGGTCGCTGTCGCCGGCCGAGCGCAAGGCGATGGGCTACGACGCCCTCCCGGAAAACCTCTCCGAGGCGATCGACGTGATGAGCAAGTCGGAGCTGATCGCCGAGGTGCTCGGCGAGCACGTATTCGACTTCTTCCTCCGCAACAAGCGCTCCGAGTGGGAGCAGTACCGCCGCGAGGTCACGCCTTATGAGCGGCAGCGCTATCTTGCGCTCTGAAGTCGTTCACTAAGTCGTTGGGAGAGCCCGTGCTGCAAGATCTGCTCGAGGGCGCCGGCCGCAGCATCGTCTTCGGCATCGTCGGAATCGGCCTGATGGCCCTCGGCTACGTCCTGATCGACGTGCTGACGCCGGGCAGGCTGCGCGACCTGATCTGGGTGGAACGCAACCCCAACGCCTCGCTGCTGCTGGCCGCCAACCAACTGGGCATCGCGGCGATCGTCTTCACCGCCATCTTCACCAGCTACGACTCGTTCGGCCAGGGCCTGGCCTCCACCGTGATCTTCGGCATCGTCGGCATCGCCATCATGGGCCTGGCCTTCCTGGTCCTCGACTGGATGACCCCGGGCAAGCTGGGCGAGGTCATCTGCACCCCCGAGCGCCACGGCGGCGCCATGGTCAGTGCGGCGGCCCACTTCGGCGCCGCTCTCATCATCTGCGCCTGCATAGCCTGAAAACCTGGCCCGCTGGTCAGCGGGCTGCGATCGCGGCGTGCGGGCGCCTGGTCGGCGGACGGCCGGGTGGCGGTGCGGTGGTGTCGGCGGGGCGTTGCAGGCGCTCGACCTCGGTGAAGCCGGCCCGGGTGAGACGCCGGGCGAACTCGTCGACCGGCCAGAAGTAGGCGGTCGTCACCCGATGGTCGAACGGGCCGAGTTCCGGGCCGTCGAAGAAGCCGACCACCAGGGTCCCGCCCGGGGACAGGGCCCGGCGGAAGCCGGCGAGCACGGCATCGAGCTCGCCGGGCGGGCGGTGGATCAGCGAGTACCAGGCCAGGAGCCCGCCGGCCTCGTCGACGTCGTCCATCGTGCCCAGCCGGAATCCGACACCGGGGTGCGCGGCGCGGGCGTGGTCGATGAACTCGGGCACCAGGTCGATGCCGGTGACGTCGGCTCCCAGCGAGTGCAGGTAGCCGGTGATCTGGCCCGGCCCGCAACCGAGGTCGAACACCGGGCCCGCACACCCCGCGAGGTGCCGCCCGATGAAGGCCAGATCGTCGGCGTCCACCTGGTCGCTGCTGCCGAACAGGTCGATGTAAAGGTCGGCGACGGCGCCGTACGCCAGCCGCACCCGGTCCGTTTCCACCGTGCGACCTTAAGCGGCGTCGATGATGAAGTCGGCCCGCGAGCGGGTGTCGTCGAGCGCGAAGAACCGGGACTCGTCGGCCATCCAGCGTTCCCAGAGTTCGCGGGCGCCGGCGTGCCCGTCGGTGTCGCGGGCCAGGCCGCGGGCCAGCCGGACCTCTGCCGGGGCGTCGACCCAGACCCGGCAGACCAGACGGTCGGCGGCCGCCCGGCGGGTGCAGGTGACGCCCTCCAGAACGATGATCGGCTGCCATCGGACGGTCTTCCACGCGCCGAGGGACGAGCCGTACCAGTCGGTCCAGTCCCGGGCCTGGTAGACCGCGTCGTCGCCGGCGAGCAGCGGCGTCAGCACCTGAGTATCGAAGCGCGGCCACCAGTCGGTGGGCGGATTCCAGGAAACGAAGTCGTCGATCTCGATGATCGGGGCGGCGAGTTCGGCGGCCAGCGCGGTGGCGAGCGTGGTCTTGCCGGCGCCACTCGGCCCGTCGACACCCACCAGGCGGATGCCGTGGACCGGCTCCGCCGCGCGGACGAAGGCCGCGATGTCAGGCACGCCGGCCCCCGCCGATGCCCAGGACCGCCGCCCCCGACGCGGGGAGCATCTCGAGCGTCCGGGTCGGCGAAGTCACGACGGTTCCTCGCTCGTGGGGGTGCGGCCGAAGGTGCCGATCGCGGTCGAGCCGCTGCGGCGGACCTCCGGCAGGTCCTCGACCATCGCGGTGACCACCATGACCACCGGGAGGGCGACCAGCTGGGCGATCGCGAACCAGTGGCCGAGCGGGATCGTCGCCAGCGCGAGGGCGGCCGCGACCAGCCGGTGCGGGACGCCGCGCAGGTGCAGCTGGGCCAGGAAGGCGGCGTGCCCGACCAGGTAGAGCGCCACCCCGCCGCCGAGGGCCGACGCCTGACCCCAGTGCAGTGGACCGGTGGCGTGGCTGACCGTCATCTTGATGCCGACCGACGCGACGATGATGCCGAGCAGCATCGGGTAGTGGGCGTAGCCCCAGGCCTGCAGGGCGAGCCGGGCCCGCTGCCGAGGGTGATCGGTGGCGGCCAGCACCCGGGCGCCGCGCGCGTCGTCACCGGCGAAATAGAACCAGTAAAGGTAGTACGCGATGCAGAGGCCGAGGACCGCGACCAGGATCGGGCCCCAGCTCAGGTGCACGCCGGCGAACCCGACGCCGATCGAGACGATCGACTCGCCGATCGCGATGATGATGACCAGGCCGTGCCGTTCGGCGAAATGCCCGGCCGCGATCTGGTGCATCTCGATGCGGTGCAGATAGCTCGCGGTGATCTGCAGGACCGGGGCGGCCACCCAGAGGATGTGGCGGTACGGCTCGTGCACCACACCGCCGGCGAGCACCAGCAGCGCGGCCACGATGTTGAGCGGGCCGAGCAGCCGCATCGCCCGGGCCCGGCCCTGGTCGACGCCGGCGAACAGCACGAAGTGCACGAGGTTGACGACCAGGTAGCTGACGCCGAACAGCCAGCCGTACTCGCCGAAAGCCTCCGGGATGGTCAGCGCCATCACGAGGAAGCCGGCCATGCCGGTGAGCAGCAGGGTGCGGCGGATCGTGCTGTCGGGCGCGATCGCGTTGGTCAGCCAGGCATATCCGGAGTACATCCACCAGACCACGGCCAGGATCAGCACGGTGTTGCCGAGGCGGGCGAACGTGAGATGCTCGGCCAGCGCGTCGGCCAGCTGGGTGATGACGAAGACGAAGACCAGGTCGAAGAAGAGCTCCAACGTCGACACCCGCACTTCCGGAGCCGCCTCGGTCATCGCACCCCCTTAAGGTCGTTTGCGTGCACCGTACCGAGCCCATCAACGGCGTCGACCTGTTCGTGCGCCGTTTCGGCGACCCGGCCCGGCCGATGCTGGTGATCGTGCACGGCGGGCCGGGCTGGGACCACTCATATTTGTTACCGGCGTCCGAGCTGCAGGACATCCGGCACGTGGTCTTCTTCGACCTGCGCGGCTGCGGGCGCTCGACGCGGGACGCCGAGTTGCAGCCCGATCTGGTCGCCGACGACGTGGCGGCCCTCATCGGGCCGGGCCGGCGGGCCGACGTGCTTGGGCACTCCTACGGCGGGGGCGTCGCGATGCGCGTGGCCGCTCAGCATCCCGACCGTCTGCGGAGGTTGGTCCTGAGCTCGACCACCGCTTATCCGGAGATGGCTGTCCCGGGGAACTGGGACGTCGGCACCGGCTTGGCCGAGGGGGACGGCGCCTTCGCCCGGGCCAAGGCCGAGGCCGACATACCCACCACGATCTGGCGGCAGGACCGGGCCGACGAGTGGCGCGCGGTGCTTCGAGGTGTGCGCTTCTCCAGCGCGTGGGACCGCCCGTACGCGGAAGGCAAGGTGAAGCCGGCCCGCCCGCCGGACCCGGTCCGGGTGTTGACCGGACGTCCCGTTCTGGTGGTGCACGGCGAGCACGACCGGACGTTTCCGGTCGCGGCGGCCGAGCGGCTTGCCCGTGCGGTCGTCGGCAGCGAGCTGGCGGTGATCCCGGACGCTGGGCACATGCCGCAGTTCGACAATCCGGTGGAGTGGCTGGCTGCGATCCGTGGATTCCTGACGAGGCGATAGCCTCGATGCCGTGGGAACCGCACTTGTCATCGAGAACGATCCGACCGACGGCCTGGGCCGGCTGGGTGAGTGGCTGACCGGGGCCGGGCTGGAGCTGACCGTGCTGCGCCCGCACGCCGGCGACGCGCTGCCCGAGAGCCTGGACGACTACCTGGGGGTCGTTGTCCTCGGGGGCGACCAGACGGCGTACGCGGGACCGGATGGCGCGCCCGGCGCGCCCTGGTTCCCGGAACTGGAAAATCTTCTGCGTAAGGCGGTCCGCAACCGGGTGCCGACGCTCGCCGTCTGCCTCGGCGCGCAGCTGCTGGCCCAGGCCCACGGCGGCCTGGTCGAGCGCAGCACCTCGGGTCCCGAGATCGGGCCGGGCCTGGTCGGCAAGCGCGACGCGGCCGACACCGACCCGCTGTTCAAGTGGGTGCCGCTGCTGCCCGACGTGATCCAGTGGCACCGTGACGAGATCACCGAGCTGCCGCTGCGGGCGGTCCTGCTCGCCGCTTCGAGCCGCTATCCGCATCAGGCGTTCCGGCTCGGCGACCGGGCGTGGGGCGTGCAGTTCCACATCGAGTGCGACACCGCGATGATCGAGCACTGGGCGGCCGACGACGCCGCCACCCTCGAGGAGCTGGGCTTCGACGCCGAGGCGGTGGTCTACGCGACCGCCGGGATCCTGGCCGACGTGGAAGAGGTCTGGCAGCCGTTCGCGGCCCGGTTCGCCGCCCTGGTGCTCGGCGAGCTTCCGGACGCCGACATTCCGGACGCCGGCACCGGCCGCACTCTTCCGATCCTGGGCCAGTGAAACAGTGGGCCAGTGAACAGCGCGCCAGTGAACAGGCTCAGCCGGCTGGCCCGGTACGGCTTCACCGATGACGGGATCCGGGCCGACGAGCTGCTCGGGCCCAAGGGGCTGCAACTGTGGGACCTCCAGGCGCAGGGCCCGACCGGCACCGACGCGGCGGAACTGCTGCAGTCGCTGTCCAAGGCCGCCGACCCCAACCTGGCCCTGCGCCAGCTGCACCGCATCGTCGACGCGGTCGGCCGGGCGGCGGCCCGCAGCAACGGCGAGAAGGTCACCGGGCCGGCCGGCGAGATCGTGGCGAACGCCGCGACGGCGGAGCTGCTCGGCGCGTTGAGCAGAGATCACGGCCTGCGGCGACGCCTGATCGCGGTGCTCGGGGCGTCGTCGGCCCTCGGTGATCATCTGGTCGCCGAGCCGGACGAGTGGCGGGTGCTGGCGACCGGACCGAGTGGGTTGCCGCCGAACGCCGAGGGGCGCCTGTCGGCCCGATCGGACAAGATTCCCGAGTTGCGGCGGGCCTACCGGGCCGGCCTTCTGCGGATCGCCGCGGCCGATCTGACCGGCGGGCGGGGCCTCGAGCCCACCATGGCCGCGTTGTCGAGGCTGGCCGACGAGACCCTGGCGGCGGCGTACGGCATAGCGGTCGCCGGATTGCCGGCCGATCCTCATCTTGCCGTCGTCGCGATGGGCAAGTGTGGCGGCAACGAACTCAACTACGTCTCCGACGTCGACGTCATCTTCGTCGCCCGCAGCGACGAAGACCTGAGCGGGGGCACGACCGTCGCCGCCCGGCTGATCGAGATCTGCGGGCACGTCGCGTGGCCGGTCGACGCCGCGCTGCGCCCCGAGGGCAGCCGCGGACCGCTGGTCCGCACGCTCGCCAGCCACCAGGCCTACTACCGTCGATGGGCTCGCACCTGGGAGTTCCAGGCGCTGCTCAAGGCGCGTCCGGCGGCCGGCGACCTCGAGCTGGCCAAGGAGTGGATCGACGACCTGGCGCCGCTGGTCTGGCACGCGGCCGAACGCCCGGAGGCGGTCGACGACGTGCGCGACATGCGCCGCAAGATCATCGCGAACGTGCCCAAGGACAAGGTCGACCGCGAGATCAAGCGGGGACCGGGAGGGCTGCGCGACATCGAGTTCGCGGTCCAGCTGCTGCAGCTGGTGCACGGCCGGGTCGACGAGAGCCTGCGGGTGCCGGGCACGCTCCCCGCGCTTCGCGCGCTGGTCGCGGGCGGTTACGTCGGGCGGCAGGACGGCGAGACCCTGCTGCGGGGTTACCGGTTCCTGCGCGGCGTCGAACACCGCCTGCAACTGCAGGGCTTGAGGCGTACGCACACCGTGCCCGACGATCCGGCCGGGTTGCGCTGGCTGGCGGCGGCCCTCGGCTACACGGCGATGCCGGGGCAGGACGCGGTCGAGGCGTTCCGGGCCGACTGGGTCGGGCACGCCGCCCAGGTCCGCCGGCTGCATGTCAAGCTGCTCTACCGTCCGCTGCTCGAGTCGGTCGCCCGGGTGCCGGCGTCCGAGTTGCGGATGACCACGGAGTCGGCCCGCCACCGCCTGGAGGTGCTCGGCTTCGCCGATCCGGCCGCCGCTCTGCGCCACCTTCAGGCGCTGACCGGCGGGGTGACGCGCACCGCGGCGATCCAGCGCACGCTGCTGCCGATGCTGCTGCAGGACTTCGCCGACTCGCCCGAGCCCGATCGCGGACTGCTCAACTACCGGCACGTCTCCGACAAGTTGGGCAGCACGCCGTGGTACCTGCGGCTGCTGCGCGACGCCGGCCCGGTGGCCCGGCGCCTGGCGCGGGTTCTCGGCCTTTCCCGGTACGCGACGGACCTGCTCACCCGCGACCCGGAGGCTCTGCGGCTGCTGGCCGACGACGCCGAGTTGCTGCCGCGGTCGCGGTCGTCACTGCTGGAGGGCTTCGACAACGCGGCCTCGCGCTATGCGGGAGACCCGGACAAGGCGATCGCCGCCGTACGGGCGCGGCGGCGGCGGGAGCTGTTCCGCATCGCGTGTGCCGACATCCTCAGTCGGGGTGGAGATCTGGCGCCGGCGCAGACGCTCGATGTGGACGCGGTCGGGATCGCGCTGTCCGACGTCACCGATGCCACGCTGAACGCGGCGCTGACCATCGCGCGGTCGTCTCACGCGTTCGACGGCCAGTTCGCCATCATCGGGATGGGGCGTCTGGGCGGATACGAGATGAGTTATCCGTCGGACGCCGACGTTCTCTTCGTCGTCTCCGGTGGCGCCTCCGCCACGGCCCACGCCATCGCCGAGGACCTTCGTCGTCTGCTGAATTCGCCGGCGCCCGACCCGCCCCTCGGCATCGACGCCGACCTGCGGCCGGAGGGCCGGCAGGGGCCGCTGGTGCGCAGCCTCGACGCCTACCAGCAGTACTACGCGCGCTGGTCGAAGGTGTGGGAGGCGCAGGCGCTGCTGCGGGCCCGCTTCGTCTGCGGCGACGAGTCGCTGGGCCGCGAATTCGAGGCTCTGGCCGACACGATGCGCTACCCGGCGGGCGGCCTCACCCGCGAACAGGTCACCGAGATCCGCCGCATCAAGGCCCGCGTCGAAACCGAACGCCTGCCCCGCGGCGCCGACCCGAACACCCACACCAAGCTGGGCCGCGGCGGCCTGGCCGACGTCGAGTGGGCGGTCCAGCTGACGCAGCTGCGGCACGCGTACGCGCTGCCCGACCTGCGCAAGACCCGCACGCTGGAGGCCCTGACCGCCGAACTGCAGTCCGACCTGGTCGACAAGGCCGACGCGGCGGCGATGGCATCGGGGTGGACCCTGGCCGCTCAGGTCCGCAACGCGCTGACCCTGGTGCGCGGCCGTCCGACCGACCAGCTGCCCACGCACGGGGCGGAGCTGGCCGGCGTGGTGCAACTCCTGGGCGGAGGCGACCCGGGCGAGTTCGTCGATCGCTACCTGAGGCTGACCAGGCGCTCCCGAGCCGCCACCGAGCGCGTCCTGGAAAGCTGACCGCGCCCCACCCGGCGTGACGACGGCGCGGCCCGGGTAATGCCCTCACCATGACTCCCCGCCCGGTCCGCGTCCTCACGGCCCTGCTGGTCGCCACGGCCGCGGCCACCGTCGTGGTCGAGGTGCTCAACTTCTGGTACGCCCCGGACCACGGCGCCGGCTTCGCGGTCCGTACGGCCTGGGCCTTCGCCCGTACGCTCGGCTGGCTGGTGTTGATCTCCCAGGTCCGCCGGGCCCGGGCCACCGCCAAGCCGTTGAGCCTGATCCTTTCGATGACCACGCTGTTCGCCGTCGGCCGCCTGATCGTCCCGGCCTCCGGCCGCCCGCCGCTGCCCGGCCTGATCGGCTTCGGCGTGCTCACCCTGCTCTGCCTGACCGTGGTGGTCCTGCTCTACCGCCACCCGGCCGTCGACGCCCACCTGATCCATCAGCCGCGCCGCCCGGTCGTGACCCGTGAGGGCCTGAGCTTCCGCGAGGCCCCGCCGGGCGACCCGTGGGTCCTGACCGCCCGCCTGGCCTCCTTCAGTTACAGCCCGCTGATGCTGGTGCCGGCGCTGATCGCGGCGGGCACGCTGCGGCACCGCCTGGAGTGGACCCTGGCCGTGGTCTTCTGGATCCTGGCCGGCATCGCGGTCAGCTACGTCGCCCTGCTGTCCGCCATCTTCCTGCGCCGCGGCAGCCACCGCGCCCGCACGACACTGACCTGGGTGACGCTGATGGTCCTGGCCTTCGACCTCCCGCTGTGCCGCATCCTGCTCGGCGTCGACGGCCTGATCCGCGACGGCGCACCCCTGGTCGTGGCGGCCGCCATCACCCTGTACGCCCTCCGGCGAACGGCGGTTTCGCTCTAGGGCTTGCGGCCGACCGCCGTCCACACGTTGATGTCCGAGCGTTCCGGGAGCTCCTCGTCCGGCGCGGGGCGCCATTCGCTGGCCGGCACGACGCCCGGGTCGACCAGTTCGAGGCCGTCGAAGAGGGCGGCGAACTCGGCCTTCGGCCGGGTCCAGACGTCGGTCTTGCCCTCTTCGAGGATCTGCTGGTAGAGCGCCTGCTGCTCGGGCGTGCCGAAATCCTGGGTGGCGTGCGTGGCGACCAGGTAGCTGCCGGAGGGCAGGGCCTCGAGCAGCCGTTGGACGATCGGACGGGCGGCGCCGTGGCCGTGCACGAAGTGCAGGACGGCGATCAGCATCAGGCCGACCGGCTGGGACAGGTCGAGGGTGTCCCGCAGGACCGGGTCGGCCAGGATGGCCTCCGGGTCGTTGAGGTCGGCCTCGAGGTAGGCCGTACGCCCCTCTCCCGTGCTGGTCAGCAGCGCCCGCGCGTGACTCATCACGAGGGGGTCGTTGTCGACGTACACGATCCGGCTGTCGGGGGCGACGGTCTGCGCCACCTCGTGGGTGTTGTCGGCGGTCGGCAGGCCGGTGCCGATGTCGAGGAACTGCCGGATGCCGGCCTCGGCGGCCAGGAACCGGGTGGCCCGCTGCAGCAGCGCCCGGTTGGCGAGCGCACCCAGCCGGACCTTGGGGAACAAGCGCTCGAGTTCGTCGCCGGAGGCCCGGTCGGCCGCGAAGTTGTCCTTGCCACCGAGCCAGTAGTTGTAGCGCCGTGCGGGGTGGGCGACCGTGGTGTCGATCGCGGTATTTTGATCCACAGGGGAACGATAGCCGCCCTAGCTGGTGAGCTCGTATCGGCCGGGACCGGGAACGTGAAGGACGGTCCAGGCGCCGGATCTGCGCACCACGGCCTGACCGGAAGCGTGCAGCCAGCGGTAGTAGCGGACCCGCACCTCGATGTCACCGGCCGCCGGGGCGTCGATGGTCAGCGAGGCCGCGGTGTAACCGGTCAGCGAACCGGGGGCGCCGACGATCGGCTGCGGGTCGGCGACCGCGTAGAGCCGCCAGTGCGCCCCGCTCCACACCTCGGTCAGATAGGGCAGGCCGCCGCCGACCAGGGCCGCCTCCGGCTTGCCGCTCCAGGTCAGCACGGCGTCGGGCACGGCGACGAACTGCACGGCCTGCCGGGCGAGCCAGTCACGGTAGGTGGTGGCGTCCAGGGGTACGCCCGTGCCGGACGCCCCCGGGATGGTGGTGAAGAAGAGCGGGTTGCGGTCGATGTCGGCCTGGCGCAACCACCCGCGGGCCAGCGGGATGTCGCCCAGGTAGGCGGCCTCCCAGTAGTCGCGGGTCGACGGGATCTCCACCCGGCCGGTCAGGCGTTCCCGGCCGAGACGGTCGATCAGCGGGGCGAAGTAGGCGCGATCGGCGGTCGGGTTGCCGATGTCCTCGATGTCGGCGGTCACGACCGGCGGCTCGACGAAGCAGACGACGAGCAGCACTCCGACGAGCACCAGGCGGGGCACACGGCGGGGGAGGACGGCCCAGCCGGCCAGCACCGGGACCGCGAACATGACGGCCAGGCGGGTCGCGTTCAGCCCGACCGGGGTGTGGATCAGCCCGGCGGCGAGCACGCCCGCCGCGCTCAGAACAGCGCCGATGCGCACCGGGCGGATCGGCACGACAGCGGCCACGGCCAGGCTCGCGATCATGGCGCGGACGATGTCGGCGTGGCTGATGTTCATCCAGCCGCCGTCGCCGAGGAGTCCCGCGGTGACGATCAGCGGCACGGCGGCCGGGACGGCGATGCCGAGGCCCGTCCTGACCCTCGAGCTGAGGAGCAGAGCGACGCCGGCCAGACCGACGAAGAGACCGGCGACCGGGCTGGTCGCCGAGGCCAGAAACGCCGCCACGGGGGCGAGAAGACGCAGCCTGGGCGATGCGGTCAAGGCAGTCAGCGCGGCTATCGCCAGCATGACCCCCAGCGCGTACGTCACCCGGCCGCTCACCAGATTGGCCGCGATGCAGACCGTGCCGGCCAGCGCACCGAGCCACGGGCGGGCCGCGCCGGTGCGCCGCGCCAAAATCGCGAACAGCACCGCGGTCACGATCAGGGCGAGCGCGCCGGTCACCCGCACCCCGAACAGCGCCATCAGCGGCTGCGACACCAGGCTGTAGCCCAGCTGGTCAACCCCCGCGTACCACCTCAGGTCGACCGGCGTGTAGCCGTGCCCGGCGAAGAACAGCGCCCGCGCGGTCTGGGCGGCCAGGTCGGAACCCATCCGCGGGGCCAGGGTGTACGCGACAGCGAGCACCGCCGCGACCACGGCGGTGATCCACTCCAGCCGTCGACGGGCCCACACCCGGCCGATCCTAGGGGTCGGGCGCTCGGGTCCTGGATCCGGGCACGTCACGGTAGGGTGCTCGCCATGTTCCGACCCGCCGTCGTCCGATATGTGGGCCTGGCGGGAAGCCTGCTTCTGGCGATCGCCGCCTACCGGGGCGGCGCGCGCAGCCCGTGGCACCCGACGATGACGCCGACCACGATCTTCCACGGCACGAACGGCGTCCTCGCCCCGCTGTCCTGGCTGCTCGGCACGGTGTTCCTGATCGGTGCCTGGTGGGCCGGCCGGCGATCGGTGCCGTCGGCCCGCTGGGCGTACGTGACGGCCGGCCTGTGGGCGCTGCCGCTGCTGTTCTTCCTGCCGCTGGGCAGCTACGACGCCTACTCGTACGCGTGCCAGGGCTGGCAGCAGGCGGCGGGCCTCGACCCGTACGCCGGTGGGGTTGATCTTGTGGGTTGCCCCTGGCGCGACGCCGTCGCGCCGACCTGGCTGTCCTCCCCGGCCCCCTACGGTCCGGTCTTCCTGGTGCTGGCGGGCGCGGCGGCCAAGCTGGGCGGTTCGCTGGTCGGCACGCTGATCGCCCTGCGGGTGATCGCCGTGGCGGGGGTCGGCCTGATCGCGGTGAGCCTGCCGGCGCTGGCCCGCCGGTCCGGTGTTCCGCTGTCCCGGGCGGTGTGGCTGGCCCTGGCCTGCCCGTTGGTCCCGATCCATCTGATCTCGGGGGCCCACAACGACGCGGTGATGGTCGGTTTTGTGGTGGCGGCGCTGGCGTTGGCCGCCGACCGGAAGCTGCTGCTGGCCGGGCTCTTCTTCGGGCTCGCCGTCGGGGTGAAAGCGACCGCGATCGTGGCCGTGCCGTTCGCCGTCCTCCTGTGGATGAACGGGGACCAGCGAAAAATGCTGCTCCGCGCCTCGGCTGAACTACTGCTGGGCGTCGTCGGCGTGCTCGTGCTCGTGACGGCCCTCTCGGGCCGCGGCCTGGGATGGATCACCGGGCTGGAGGGCAGCGGCGTCTCGGTGCAGTGGACGTCACCGTCGACCGCGGTCGGGATCGTGTTCCGGCTGTTCGGGGTCGACGCCGTACCCGTCACCCGGGTGATCGGCATCGCCGCTCTGGTGATCGTCCTGGTCGCGTTGTGGTGGCGTGCCCAGCGCGCCGACCCCCTGCTCTACGCCGGTCTGGCCCTCGCCGCGACCGTCGTGCTCGCCCCGGTCTTCCACCCGTGGTACGCGACGTGGCCGCTCGCTGTGCTGGCCGCGACCGTGCGGCGCGAGACGTTGTGGCTGGTGCTGCCGCCCGCGGTCGCGGCGGCACTGTGCCTGCCGGACGGCTACAACCTGGCGCTCGCCACCCGGACCCAGGGCGCGGTCCTGATGACCTTGTTCCTGCTGGTCCTCGCGGTGCGCGCGGCGTGGCCCAGCCCACGCTGGGCCCGCACAGGGCCGTGACGGTGGACCGCCTCCCGTAGGCTGGCCCGCGTGCCCAGCCCCCGCCTCGTCCGCTACCTAGGGCTCGCGGGCAGCATCTCCCTGGCCGTCGGTGCCCGCCTCGGCGGTGCCGGTTTCACCCGCGGCCACAATCTCAACCTCGTCCGGCTCTACGGCGGCGAGCACGGCGTCGCGCTGCCGATCTTCTGGACGCTCGGGCTCGCGCTGGTGGTGTGGGCCTGGTGGGCCGGCCGCCGAGTGGTGCCGTCGACCCGGTGGGCGCTGGTCACGGCCGCCCTGTGGGCGCTGCCGCTGCTGCCGTTCGCGCCGCTGGGCAGCGAGGACGCCTATTCGTACGCGTGTCAGGGCTGGGTGCAGCACTGGGGCGGCGACCCCTACCACGTGACCACGAACCAACTCGGCTGCCCGTGGGAGATGTCGGTCTCGCCGGTGTGGCGCGACACGACCGCGCCGTACGGTCCGCTGTTCCTCCTGCTCGCCGGGCTGACCGTCACCCCCGGCGAGCACCTCGTCGTCACGCTGGCCGGCCTGCGGCTGATCGCGCTGGCCGGCGTCGCGCTGATGGCCGCCGCCGTGCCGGTGCTGGCCCGGCGGGTCGGCGCCGACCCGGCCCGGGCCACCTGGATCGTGCTGGCCAGTCCGCTCGTGCTGATCCACTTCGTGTCCGGCATGCACAACGACGCGCTCATGGTCGGCCTGCTGGCCGCCGGCCTCGCCGTGGCCGCCGGCCACAACAATGCCGCCGGCCGTCAGGGCCCGGCCGCCGGCCGTCTGAGCCCGGCCGCGCTGCTCGCGGCCGGCGCGCTGATCGGCCTGGCCGCCGGTGTCAAGGCGACCGCCGGCGTGGTCCTGCCGTTCGTGGTGCTCGCGGCCGTGCCGACGGGCACCCCGCTGCGCCGGCTGTGGCGCCCGGCCGCGCTGGCCGGCGGCGGCGCCGTGCTCGCCCTCGGCGCGCTCAGCCTGCTCTCCGGCCTCGGCCTGGGCTGGGTCAACGGCCTGCTGCGCAGCGGCGACACGGTCGAATGGACGTCACCGCCGACCGCGCTCGGGCTGACCCTGTCCCGGCTCGTCTCGCCGTTCGCCCAGGTCGACCTCGTGCCGGCGGTCCGGCTGGTGTGCACGGTGCTGCTGCTCCCGTTGCTGGTGGTGCTCTGGTGGCGGGCGCGGGCGGCTTCCTCCCCGCTGCAGCACGCGGCGTACGCGCTGGCCGCCACCGTGCTGCTGGCACCGGTCTTCCACCCGTGGTACGCGGTGTGGCCGCTCGCCGCGCTGGCCGCCACCTGGACCGGCGACGAGAAGATCCTGACCCGCTGGGTGCTGGCGCCCGCCGCGGTCGTGTCGGTGCTCGCGCTCTCCGACGGCTACAACATCGCGCTGCAGACCAAGACCCAGGGCGCGCTGCTGATGACCGCCGGCATGGTCGCGCTGTCGGTCTGGCTGATCCGCAGGCGCACGTCGGCACCGGAAGAGATCCGGGCCGATTAAAAACCCGCGATCTCGGTCGCGGTGGCGACTGTCACTTCCGCTGCTTTCCCGTACGCGTCGGCAAAGCCGGCGTCGCCCAGTGCGGCGCGCGCCTGAACGATGATCCGGTCGGTGTCGGGCACCGACCGGTCCCGCGATCCGCGTACGGCGTCGGCGGCTCCGAGCAGGAACGCCGCCTGCTCCGGGTCGCCCTGACGCAACGCCAGATCGGCCACCCCGACCAGCGCGAACGCGATCACCGGCTGGTCGCGGGAGGCCACCGCGAGCCGCAGCGCCGCCGCATGATGCGACCGGGCCGCCGAGAAGTCGCCCGCCGCCGCCTCGATCGAACCCATCGTGCTGCGGGTCTGCGCCCGGAACTGCGGGGCGAAGGTCGGATTTTCCATCCGCTCGGCCGCCACCGCCACCGCCGCCCGGGCCTCGTCGAGGTTGCCTTCGAGCCGGGCGAACGTGGCGTAACCGGACTGCACCGACGCCAGCACCTCGGGCAGCCCGATCTCCTCGGCCGACTGCCGCGACTGCTTGAGCATGCGGCGCGCCTCGGCCAGTTCGCCCGCCATCCACAGCTGGTGGGCCAGTTTGACCTCCATCTGCGGGAGGTCCTCGCGGATGCCGACCTCGCGGACCAGGGCCAGCGCCTCGTACTGCCAGCGGACGGCCTGCGCGAAGTCACCGTCGGCGGCCGCCATGTCGCCGAGCGCGCTGAGCGAGAAGCCGATGCCCCAGCGTTCGCCGATGGCCCGGAAGCCGGCCAGCGCCTCCCGCATGTCGGCCGCGGCCGACTCGCTGCTCTGCCCGAAGTTCAGCCGCAGATGCGCCGTGATCATCCGGGCGGTGGCCCGCAGCCACGGATCCGGGTCGTCGAAGAGCGGCTCGACCGCCTCGAACCCCGCCGACGCATCCGGCTGCTCGAAGACGCCGGCCAGCGGCCGGATGAGGCGCAGGCCGGGGTGCCGGGCGTCCGGTCCGGCGCCGTGCGCCTCGGCGGCGAAGAAGTGGCGTTGCACCTCGTCGATGGCGATCGCGCCCTCGAGACCGTTGATCGCCGCGAAGGTGTGGCTCAGCCCGACGTCCTCGGAGTCGGCCGCGGCGTAGGGCAGCGTGGTCACCTCGGAGGCGAGGGTCGCGCCCTCGATGCGATGGCCGCTCAGCCACCAGTACCAGCCCAGGCGGGCCACCAGCGCGTAGGCGGTCGCCCCGTCGCCGGCGTCGATCGCGGCCCGGACCGCGGCGTGCAGGTTGTCGTGCTCCTCGCCCAGCCGGCCCAGCGCGGCCACCTGGTCGCGGCCGCGCAGGTGCGGCTCGGCCTCGGTGGCCAGCGCGAGCAGGTAGCGGGCCAGCGCGAGCCGTTGCGACTCGGTCTCGCCGGCCTCGGCCAGCCGCTCCAGGCCGTACTCCCGGATCGTCTCCAGCATGCGGTAGCGCGCGTCCGGGCCGAGCACCAGCAACGACTTGTCGACCAGCGCCGCGAGCAGGTCGACGTCGGTGTCGCAGACCCGCTCGACCATGGTCACGTCGGCGCCGCCGTGGAACAGCGCGAACCGCCGCCACAGCCGCCGCTCGCCCTCGCCGAGCAGATCCCAGCTCCAGTCGACCACCGCACGCAGCGTCTGGTGGCGGGGGAGAGCGGTCCGGCTGCCGCCGGTCAGCAGGCGGAACCGGTCGGCCAGGCGGTCGGCGAGGACCGCGACGGGCAGCGTACGCAGGCGGGCCGCGGCCAGTTCGATCGCCAGCGGCATGCCGTCGAGCGCCCGGCAGACTCGGACCACGGCTTCGGCGTTGTCGTCGGCGAGACGGAAAGCGGCGGCGCGATCGAGCAGGAGGCGTACGGAAGGAAACCCGGAAGCGACCGACGCGCCCGCACCGACCGGCGGGAGAGCCAACGGCTCGACCGCGTGGAGGCGCTCGCCCGGAATGCCCAGCGGCTCGCGGCTCGTCGTCAGCAGGCGCAGCCCCGGTGCCGCCCGCAGCAGCGCGTCACCCACCTCGGCCGCCGCCGCGACCAGGTGCTCGCAGTTGTCGAGGATCAGCAACATCTCGCGTCCGGCCAGCGCCTCCACCAGCGAGTCACCGGCCTTGGCCACCGGCCGCCCCAGCTGCACCTGCCCACGCAGCCCCAACGCCGTCATGATCGCCTGCGGTATCTCGGTCGGGTCGGTCAGCGGCGCCAGCTCGACCCGCCACACCTCACCGGGCAGCCGGCTGCCGACCTCGACCGACAGCCGGGTCTTCCCGCTGCCACCCGGGCCGAGGAGGGTGACCAGCCGGTTCCCGGCGATCAACTCCTTGACCGTACGCACGTCCGAGTCGCGCCCGACGAAACTGCTCACCTCGGCGGGCAGGTTGCCGCGCCGGACCGGCGGGTCGGCCCGGAGCAGCTCGAGGTGCAGCTCGGCGAGCTCGGCGCTCGGATCGGTGCCGAGCTGATCGGCCAGCCGGCGCCGCGTCTCCGCGAAGACCTCGAGCGCCCGGCTGACCTGGCCGTTGCCCTTCAGGGCCCGGATGAGCAGCACGACCAGCCGCTCGTCGAGCGGATCGGCGGCGACCAGCCCCTCGAGCTCGGGGACGACGTCGCGCCGCGTCATCTGCTCGGCCAGGTGGCGACGCTGGGCGGCGAGCTTCAGCTCGATGAGGCGTACGGCGTCGGCGCGGGCGGCCTCCGGAAAGTCGAGGTCACCCCGCCACAGGGCGAGCGCCTCGGCCGGACTCCGCTGCACCAGCCGGAGGAACCGGTGCACATCCACCCGGTCGGCGTCGATGACCAGTCGGTAGCCGTTCGGCATGGCCTCGACGACCAGCTCGGCGGTGGTCCTGCGCAGGCGCGACACGAGCGCCTGGAGCGCATTGGTGGCGGCGGCCGGCGGCTCATCGGCCCAGACCCCGTCGATGAGACGCTCGGTGGACACCACCCGGTTGGCGTCGAGCGCGAGCAGAATCAGCAGCGCACGGAGCCGCGCGCCCGCGACCGGCAGCGCTTCCCCGTCGCGGTCGCGCAGCTCCAACGGCCCCAGCACCGCGACGTCCACCCTATGATTCTGCCTTCCCGCCGCGCGCGGCCGCTGTCTCCGCTGTTCTTCCGCGCTATGAGTCGTTACCGAGGCTACGACGCGTGGAGTCGCGGCCGGCTGATCGCCGCCGCCCCGGTCCGATCCCGCCGCTCGGCGTCCCACCAGCCGCTGCCCGCCCCGCGGGCAGGCCTCCTGTCCTGTCTCGACTACCGGGTCCCGGCCTGGGCCGGCCGAATCACCCGATGTGCTGGGTTTTGCCCAAGATTCGGCGGAAGCGCCGGTTCGGTACCAGCAGCAACCGCAGAACCTTACTCAGGAACTCGTCGCGGCCGGCCGGGGTGTCGGCGGCCGTGTGGTCGACCGTGGTGACCATGGCCGGGCCGAAGCGCACGAAGCCGAGGGTGCGGAACAACCCTTCGGCCGCATCATATTCGTAGGGCAGCGGCAGCACGGTCTTGCGGTCGAGCGGCAGCACGGCGGTACGGACGCGGCGCTGCCCGGTGTCCGCAGTCCAGTCCCGGGTCCACTGCTGCGCCTTGCCGCCCGGGTCCAGCCAGGTGACCTCGACGAAGCCGACCGAGTCGGAACGCAAAATGTGGATCTCGGTCGCGCCCCCGGCGGCCAGCGTCAACGGCATGATGGTGACCCGCTCAAACCAGCCCCGCCCGTCGAGCGAGCCCCGAAACGTCACCTCGACGTTGCGCGCCGGCCCGCCGGTGCGGTTGGCCAGGCGCCACCGATCCGCGGAGATGGTCGCCAGGTCCCACATGCTCCCAGCATGTCGGAGGGCGTCCATTGTGGCTAGAGGGTGCGGTTGCTCCGGCCCCGGCGCACCCGGCCCTACGACATCTGGAACGAGGTGCGGCCCGGAACCGATCCTCGGGCGTTCAGCCGATCGCGCCCGTCTTGCTGCGACTTCTACCATGATCGATATGGGTACCCTGCCGAAACGTACGCTCCACATCGTGGCCGACTGTGCCCTGTTCGCGGCCTTCGCCGGCGTCTTGCTGTCCGCCAACCGGGGCGTGAAGCAGATTGCGTTGCCGGTGATCGCAGTCGGATTCGTGGGCCTGTACATCGTGCAGGCGCGAGAGGCCAAACGTCGGCGGCCAGTCGAATAGGGTTCGACGAGCGGCAGCTCAAATAGCACGCCTGTCGGACCGAAAGGTGAAGGGCCTGAGGTAGTCGGCGGTCTCTATGGGCTGCTGAACGGGCGCGAAGGCATCCAACTCGTCGGCGGTGGGCTCCGCCACCTCGACCTCGGCGGAAACGATCAATCCTGACCGCCGGAGGGACGGAAATCCGTCGCCAACGACAGGCCCTCGCTGGGAAGATGCCGGGCGTGCCCGTGGACCCCATCCCCGACAAGGAGCCGTCCCGGCCCAGCGACAGCCCCGCCGTCGCGGCACTCTCCCGAACCCCTGATGTCCGACGTACTCATGCCCGACCCGCAGCGGCCACCCGACCACGGCTGGACTCCGCAGTGACGCCCGTTTCTGCCTGGGGTGCTCGATCAGCCCAGCCTGCGCCACCTGAAGGATGACCAATCACCATGACCGACATCGACCGAGAAATGCTGCGCACCACATTCGGCCAGGACGCCGAACTCTACGACCAATGCCGTCCCGGCTACCCACCCCCGCTGTTCACCGACCTCGCCATGCTCGCCGCCCTGGGCCCGCGCGCTCGGGTGCTGGAGATCGGATGCGGCACCGGCCAGGCGACACTGCCCCTGGCGCAACTCGGATGCACCGTCGTCGCGATGGACCTCAGCCCCGACATGGCCGCCGTCGCCCGGCGCAATCTCGCACAGTTTCCGGACGTCACCGTCGTCGCGTCGGCGTTCGAGGACTGGCAGCCCTCGAACGGCACCTTCGACGCGGTGCTCTCCGCGACCGCGTTCCACTGGCTTGACCCCGAAGTGCGCATGATCAAGGCAGCCGAGCTGCTGCGTCCCGGCGGGGCCCTCGGCATCATCTCGACCCACCACATCGCCGGCGGGACGGATGCCTTCTTCGCCGACGCGCAACGATGCTACGAACGCTTCGACCCCAGAACGCCGCCCGGTATGCGCCTGACCACCGATGACGAGAGCCCCGAAGAAGCGGCAGAGTTCGACCGTTCGGCACGCTTCGGGCGAGTCGAGTTCCGCCGCTACCAGTGCCAACAGACGTACACAGCCCCCGAGTACCTCAAGCTGCTCATGACCTACTCCGGCCACCGGGCCATGGAACCGCAGGCCCGCAGCGAGCTGTTCGCCTGCATCACCCACCTGATCGATAACGTCTACAACGGACAGATCATCAAGCAGTACAGAACCCGGCTCGCGATCGCGCACAAGACACCGTGACCCGGCCCTCGCCATTAATCCATCATGAGCCCGTGGAACCCGCCGAAGCCCTGGACAACGCCCGTGACGCAGCCGCTCTCTGGAGCGTCGGCTATGTCCGCGCCGCCGAACTTGTCGACGCCGCATGCGATCTGCTCGTCACCGGGCACGACGGTCGCACCCTCGCCATGCTCGCCGGCGTGCACACCCGGCACGCCGACCAGGAAGTTCCTGATCTGCTGGAAGCAGCCCTGCACGAAATCGGTCTGGACTACTACCCGCCAGGCAGTCGCGCGGGCGCCGAGGCCGCGGTCAAGGCACTCGCTCGGCGTGTTCTGGCCGGACGCATGGAGCCCAGCGCCCTGACCGTGTGGGCACACACCACCTTCGGCCACGACACGCTGGAGCAGGCTGAGCGCCTCGTCGAACTGGACGACGTCTACGACTGCCTGGACGTCACCGACATGACCGAACAAGACGTCGACGCAGAGGTCAACGCCGAGGCACGCCGCATCGTCGGCTCGACTGACCGCACGCCTACGGAGCTGGGCGCTCGGGACGCGCGAAACGGCGGCCCACTCGGCTGAGCGCCGAGCATGACCGCCGTTCCCCAAGTGGTGCCCGAGTCAGACGTTGTAGTACATCTCGAACTCGTGCGGGGTCGGCCGCAGCCGGACCGGGTCGATCTCGTTGGTGCGCTTCCAGTCGATCCAGGTTTCGATGAGGTCGTCGGTGAAGACGCCGCCCGCGGTCAGGAACTCGTGGTCGGCCTCGAGCGAGTCGAGCACCGCGTCGAGGGAGGCCGGCACCTGCTTGACGTTGCCCCACTCCTCGGGCGGCAGGTCGTACAGGTCCTTGTCGATCGGAGCCGGCGGCTCGATCTTGTTCTTGATGCCGTCGAGGCCGGCCATCATCTGGGCCGAGAACGCCAGGTACGGGTTGCTCGACGGGTCGGGCACCCGGAACTCGATGCGCTTGGCCTTCGGGTTGCTGCCGGTCACCGGGATGCGGGTGCAGGCCGAACGGTTGCGCTGCGAGTAGACCAGGTTGACCGGGGCCTCGTAGCCGGGCACCAGGCGACGGTACGAGTTGACCGTCGGGTTGGTGAACGCGAGCAGCGACGGCGCGTGCTGGAGCAGGCCGCCGATGTACCACCGGGCGGTGTCGGACAGGCCCGCGTAGCCGGTCTCGTCGTAGAACAGCGGCTCGCCGTTCAGCCAGAGGCTCTGGTGGGTGTGCATGCCGGAACCGTTGTCACCGAAGAGCGGCTTCGGCATGAAGGTCGCGGTCTTGCCGTGCTCCCAGGCGGTGTTCTTGATGATGTACTTGAACATCTGCATCTGGTCGCCGGCGTGCAGCAGCGTCGAGAACTTGTAGTTGATCTCGGCCTGGCCTGCGGTGCCGACCTCGTGGTGCGAGCGCTCGACGGTGAAGCCCGAGTCGATCAGCCGGCGGACCATGTGGTCGCGCAGGTCGGAGTAGTGGTCGAGCGGCGCGACCGGGAAGTAACCACCCTTGTAGGAGGTCTTGTAGCCCCGGTTGCCGCCCTCTTCCTCGCGGCCCGAGTTCCAGGCGCCCTCGATCGAGTCGATGTAGTAGAAGGCCTGGTTGGCGGCGGTCGAGTGGCGGATCGAGTCGAAGATGTAGAACTCGGCCTCGGCACCGAAGTATGCCGTGTCGGCGATGCCGCTGGAGGCCAGGTAGGTCTCGGCCTTCTTCGCCACGTTGCGCGGGTCACGCGAGTAGGCCTCGCGGGTGAACGGGTCGTGGATGAAGAAGTTGAGCGCCAGCGTCTTCTGCGTCCGGAACGGGTCGATGAACGCGGTGGTGACGTCGGGGAGCAGCATCATGTCGGACTCGTGGATGGCCTGGAACCCACGGATCGAGGACCCGTCGAAGGCGAGACCGTCGGTGACGACGCTGTCGTCGAACGACTCGACCGGCATGTTGAAGTGCTGCATCACGCCCGGAAGGTCACAGAACCGGACGTCCACGAACTTGACGTCCTCGTCGGTGAGGTATCGCAGGAGTTCCTCGGGATTGGCGAACACACGTCCTCCTGTTTATTCCGCGACGCGCGGACGCGGCTAGGCTGGTCGCGACGCTATGGCCACCGGGTTGCCCCGGCGTGTCCCGACTGTTTCCGTCGTGTTACGGCCCGGCTGAGGCTATCGCGATCGGGGCCGCCCGCGCTTCCGGACACCCAAACCGCCCCGGTTAGGCTGGTCGGCATGGCAGCATCGCCCCCCGGCGCGGTAAGCCCGGCCCAGACGGAGATCGCCGGCTTCGGCCGCCGACTGGGTGCGCTGCTGATCGACTGGGCACTCTGCACACTGGTCGCCAGCCTGCTGGTCGACGACCTGCGCGCCAACCCCTGGCCCCAATTGGGCGTCTTCGTGCTGGTCCACGCGTTCTTCGTCGGCCTTTTCGGACAGACCCCCGGCATGTGGGTGGCCCGCATCCGCTGCGTCTCGACCGTCGACGGCGGCGCGATCGGCCTGCCCCGCGCCATCCTCCGAGCCATCCTTCTGGCCCTGGTCATCCCGGCGGTCATCTCCGACGGCGACGGCCGCGGCCTCCACGACCGCGCCGCCCGCTCGATCATGATCCGGAGAACCTGACTTCCTCTTGCGCCCGAGGGGCGCATTCCCCGGGCGTACGCGGTGAGCACCGCACCCGTACCGGAAGGGCCGTCCGCCGGGACCGTGCAGTGTGGATATGCGGTGCCGGGTCGTCACCCGCGCTCACCGTCCGGCACCGGCCGAGTTGACTTCGGTCAAGTGGGGGATCGCGAGGCCAGGCAGAGTGCGGCCGGCCTGTCGGCGGAATCGACGACCTCGACGACCTCGACGACCTCGACGACCTCGACGACCTCGACGACCTCGACGACCTCGACCTGGTCGACATGAGCGGCGTCGTGGCGGAGCGGCCGTCGCGGTCGGTACGCCGGCGCTGAGCCGGGTTCGTCAGCGGCCCGTGCCCGCCGGAAACGCACGGGGCGGCGACGGCTGGCCGGGTGCGGCCCACCCGCGTACGGGAAAGCGACGCTCCGCAGGAGCGTAAGCGAAAGTCAGCGGGGGCGCTGCTGGCGCATGCCCTTGGTGGGGCGCATGTTTTTCGGAATGGCACCCTTCGGCATCTGCGGGCGCGCCATCAGAGCGCCGAGACGGGTGTCGAGGGCGTTGACGTCCTTGCCGTTCAGGTTGCGGGGGAGGCGCATCAGCGTGGTCCGCATCTTGCGGATGGGGAGCTGGCCCTCCTCGTTGCCGATCACGTAGTCGAACATCGGTGCGTTGCCGATGACCTTGGAGAGCCGCTTCTTTTCCTGGCCGAGGAGGCCGCGGACGCGCTGGGGCTGGCCCTCGCCGATCAGGATGACGCCGGGGCGGCCGATGACCACGTGGACCATGTCGAACTGGGTGGTCGAGCTGGCCGCCGGGCGCACGCGCCAGTCGCCGCGCATGTTTTCGATCAGCTGGGGGGCCGCGCCGGGCTGACCCTCGGCCGCGTTCATCATCGCGGTGTTGGAGCGCAGGTTGAGCACGACGACCGCGGCCAGCAGGGCGACCATGATGCCGATCGGGATGTAGATCAGGCTCAGGCCCAGGACGATGCCGAGCACGGTGAGGGCGAGCGGGATCAGGACCGCGCCGGCCAGCAACGGCACGAACAGTTTGTCCTGCTGTGCCGTGAACTTGATGACCTGACCGATTTGCTTCAGGCGCTCGCCGAACGACACCTTCTCCTGGGGCTTTGTTGCCATAACCCGGAAGTGTAGAGGGACTCACCCTCCTTACGCGGGCCGGGAGGCTGCCTGTGGATAAGTAAGGAGGGTTCGCCGCCCTTAAATGAGGCAGCCGCCCCATGCCGGCCGGGGGCCTTCGCGCGAAGTCTTGACTCGACGACGAAGACGAAGGAGAGCGCGATGTTTCTGCACACCGACCCCCAGGCCCAGCTCGACCTCTACCACCAGCGCTCCGACGAACTGATCCGCCAGGCCTCCGAATATCGGTTGGCGCGCGCCGGACGGGGCCGGCACCGCCGGTTCGGACGATGGCCGCGGCGGCACAGTTGAGGGGCGATTCATGTCGTACCCCCATGGCATGCTCGACCTCATGACAGCGCATGTGCACAGCGAGGTTCTGGTCGGGCGCGAGCCCGACCTGGCCGTGCTGCGCGACGCGCTGAAGCGCACCCGCAGCGCCGAGCCGTCGACCGTCCTGGTCGGCGGCGAGGCCGGGGTCGGCAAGACCCGGCTGATCGAGGAGTTCGTGCGCAACCTGCCCGCCGATCAGGCGCGCGTGCTGACCGGCCAGTGCCTCGAGCTGGGCGAGGAGGGTCTGCCGTTCGCGCCCTTCGCCGGGGCGCTGCGCGACGTGCTGCGGGCCGAGGGGCCCGAGGTCTTCGCCGGGCGCGAGCGCGAGTTCGCGCGCCTGCTGCCCGAGCTGGGGCCGCCGCCCGACGTCACCGACGCCCGCCGCGGCCTGCTGCTCGAGTCGGTGGGCGAGCTGTTCGCCCGGCTCAGCGCCGACCAGCCGGTCGTCCTCGTGCTGGAAGATCTCCACTGGGCCGACCGTTCGACCCGCGACCTGATCGGTTTCCTGGTCCGTTCCGCCCGGTTGCCCCACCTGCTGCTGATTGCCACCTATCGCACCGACGAACTGCACCGAGGGCATCCCTTGCGGCCATTTCTGGCCGAGCTCGACCGCGTACGCGGTGTGCAGCGCCACGAACTCGACCGGCTCGACCGCGACGGCACCGCCCAGATGCTGGCCCACCTGCTCGGCGCCGAGCCCGAACCGCCGACCGTCGACGCGGTCAACGAGCGCGCCCAGGGCAACCCGTTCTTCATCGAGCAGTTCGCGTCGACCGGCGATCCGCGCTGCGGCGACATCCCGACCAGCCTGCGCGACCTGCTCCTGTCCCGGGTCGACCTGCTGCCCGAGCCGGCCCAGCGCGTGCTGCGGGTGGCCGCCGTCGGCGGCAACCAGTTCGGTCACGAGCTGCTGTCCCGGGTCGCCGGGGTCGACGAGGCGTCACTCGAGTCGGCGCTGCGCACCATCGTCGCCGCCCAGCTGATCGGCTTCGACCCCGACGGGGGTTACGAGTTCCGCCACGCGCTGGTCCGCGAGGCGGTGCACGACGACCTGCTGCCGGGGGAGCACGCCCGGCTGCACGCACGCTACGCGCAGGCGGTCGAGAGCGAGCCGCACCTGGTCGCGATGGGCCGCGCGCCGGCCGAGATCGCCCATCACTGGCACGCCGCTCACGATCATCCGCGGGCCCTGGTCGCGGCGAAACGGGCCGCCGACGAGGCGGCGCGGCGTTATGCGTACGGCGAGCAGGCGCGCCTTCTCGACCGCGTGATCGAGCTGTGGGAGGACGTTCCGCAGGCGTCCGAGCTGCTCGGCATCGACCACCTCGACCTGCTCGAGGAGACCGCCCTGGTGGCGATCGACTCCGGCGACCACATGCGGGCGCTCAGCCTCACCCGGGCGGCACTCTGCGATCTCGACGCCGAGGCCGAGCCGCTGCGGGCGGCGCGCCTTCTCGTACGCCGCGCCAAGCTCCTGCGCAACGCCGGCAAGAGCGACGGCCGCTCCGAGACGTTGGAGGCCCATCGCCTGCTGTCGCTGGCCGCACCGGGCGCCGACCGGGTGCGGTTGCTGGCCGACGTGGCGTACGTGTTGGCCGGCATCGACGCCGCCCGCGCGGGTGTCGTCGCCCAGGAGGCGATGGCCGAGGCAACCCGCATCGGCGACATGTCGACGCTGGTCAACGCCGAAATCACGTTCGCACGGGTGTGCGCTGGCCAGATGCCGCCGACCGAGGGCCTGCCCACCATGCGCGCGGCGGCCGACCGGGCCCGCGAGGCCGGCGACCTGTCCGCGCTGACCCGCGCCCTGGTCAACATCTCCGACGCCGAGTTCGAACTGGGCCACTACGCCGAGTCGGCCGAGGCCGCCGGCGAGGGCGTCCCGCACGCCGACCGGGTCGGCGTCGGGCGCACCACCGGCGTGTTCCTGCTGGCCAACCACGCCGAGGCCCTGATGGCCCTCGGCCGCTGGGACGAGGCCGACGCCCGGCTCGCCGAGGCGGCCCGCCTCGACCCGCCCGGCAAGCTGGCGCTGCCCTGGCTGCGGCTGCGCGCGATGCTGCGCCTGGCCCGCGGCCACGAGGGCGCTTCGCCGTTGCTGGCGCGCGCGGTCGCTCTGCTGGGCCGGCCGTTCCTGCACGCCGAGGAGCGGTTCAGCCTGCACGAGCTGCGCATCCTGCAGGCCATGGCGGTCGGCGACACGATCGCCGCCGTGACCGCCGCCCGAGCCGCAGTCGCCGAGCCGGGGCTGGCCGAGCGTCCGCGCTACGCGTGGGCGATGCTGACCGCGGCGGCCCGCGCCGCAATCTTGGCCGGCGGCCCGGGCGGGGTTGCGGCGGGTCGCGCTGGGATCGGTGCGGGCCGCTCGAGCGAGGCTGCGGCGGGCGCCGACGGCCCGCGTGGCACCGCCGGCGGTTCGCGTGGCGTCGCCGACGGCCCGCGTGGTCTGGCCGATGTTGGCGTGGGCGATCTGTGGCCGGCGCTGCGCGAGGCTGCGGCTGGGGTTCCGCAGCTCTATCCGGCCCAACGAGCTCAGGCGGCCACGCTGGAGGCGCTCCTCACCGGCGGCGAGGTGTGCTGGGCGGCCGCGGTCGAGGCGTGGCGGCGGGACGGGCAGCGCTACGAGCTGGCCCGCGCGCTGCTGTCGCTGGCCGAAGCCCGCGCGGCCGACCGCGCGGCGGCCGCGGCGGCGCTCGGCGAGGCGGTGGCGATCGCCGGTGCGCTCGATGCCCGTCCGCTCCTGGAGGAGGCCGAGGTGCTGGCCCGGCGGCTGGGAGTCCGGGCAACCGGCATGACACCGGCCGACGGCCCGGAGATCCTGACGGCACGCGAGCGGGAAGTGTTGCGGCTGGTAGCCCAGGGGCAAAGCAACAGCCGCATCGCGCAGAGCCTCTACATCTCGCCCAAGACGGCCAGCGTCCACGTCTCCCGCATCATCGCCAAGCTCGAGGTCGCCAACCGCGTCGAGGCCGCCGCGGTGGCGCATCGGCTGGGTCTTCTCGCCGACTGACAACGCGGGCCGCCTCCTGTGCGGGCAAGCGCCCGAAATTGTCGGTGGGGGGGTGCTTGAATCGGGCCCCACCCAGAAAGGGTGGGGGTGGCCTGCGGGGCGAAGATCCATCAGGATGAGATCATTTCCGCTCGATTCGGCGGGCAGCAGCGGGCGGGATACGGGGCCGGGGATGGATTTGCGGTCGGCGCCGGTGTGGGCGGCGTGGGCGTTCGCGGTGATCGGCGGCGGGCTGATGCTCGCGGTGCTGCGCTGGATGCGGGCTCCTGCCATGCGCACCCGCCGCGGCGCGGTCTCGCTGGTGGTCATGCTGGTGGTGGTTCTGGTGATCACCGGGGGAGCCGACCGTCTGACGCTGTGGTTCGCCGGTGGGTTCTTCGCGATTGCCGCCCTCGCTGTGCTACCGGTCGGCCGGCTGCCGCTACACATGCCGGCGCGGGACGAGCCTGAATATCAGTCGATCGCTCGCCGGACGGCTGGCCGGCGTTCTCCTCGTGGCCGGCGAGGCGGCGTGGGTCGCATTCCTGGCCGCCTACCGGTGAGTGCCCGCCTACGGGTCAGTGCCCGCCTACGGGTGAGTGCCCGCCTACCGGTGAGCGCCCGCTTAGCGGGAGTGCTCCTCTAGCGGTGAGTGCCCCGTTGCGGTGAAGCCGCTTCGCGGTGGGACCCGCCTAACGGGGTGCCCCGAGCGGGAGTGCCTGCTAGCGGCGTGCGACCCCTATCAGGAGTGCCTCCCAGCGGTGAGTGCCCTCTTGCGGTTAGTGTCGCTTCGCGGTGAGACCCGCTTTGCGGTGGGGCCCGCCTAGCGGGAGAGTGCCCCCTGGCGGTGAGTGCCCCCTGGCGGTGAGTGCCCCCGGGCAGTGAGTGCCCCCGGGCAGTGAGTGCCTCGCGGTGAGTGCCCCTCGCAGTGAGTGCCCCTCGCGGTGAGCGCCCCTAGCGGCAAGCACCGCGCTTCGCGGTGAGGTGTTACGGGCGGCGGAAGGTGCGCAGGACCCGGACCAGGATTACCAGGCCGCCGAGCATCAGCAGGACGCCCAGGGCGATGATCAGGGCGCTGGAACTGCCCGAGTCGCTGGCCGGGGCGGCCGCGGCCGAGGTCGGCGCCCCCGCGTTGATCGGGACGCCGCCGTCGTAGGTCGGGTCCTCGTCGGTCGGTGGGAGGGAGCCGGAAGCGCCGGCCGGGACCGAGGCCGAGGGCGCCGGCGGCACCGGACCGGCCGGCGGTGACGTGGCGGTGGGTGGCCCGGCGGTCGACGAGCACGACGCCGGCTTCTCCCAGGATGCGATGTGGGTGGTGAAGGTGTTGTCGCGGATGCTCAGGCTGCCGGAATGCCGCTGGGCGCGGACCGTGTGGCCCGGCTTCACGCGTACGCGCTGGCCGGCCACGATGAAGACCGCGTCGACGTTGGCCGTGGAGTCGTTGGCCAGGGTCGCGGTGAAGGTGCCGTCGCACGCGTTCTGGTAGGTGATCAGCGGTTTCGGGGTGCAGGGGGTGGCGCCGTCGGCGTCGCCGCCGTAGGGGCCGGCGGAGCGGCTGCCGGTGCCGTACGGCGCGCCCAGTTTGAGGTTGGCGTAGTTCGAGTCGGCGTTGACGACCTCGTCGAACAGTGCCGAGCCGAAGATCAGGTCGACCTGGAAGTAGCAGGGCGGCACGGCTACGGCCAGGCGTGCCGTGCTGTGCCCGGCGTCGATCGTGGCGTGGTCGGCGTCGTAGATGAACTGCGGGTAGGCGAAGCTTGCGCTCGACGTCGTGTAGGAGATCATCGAGAACGTCTGCTTCTGGCCGGCGCACAACGGGCGTACGGCAACAACCCGCGCGGCGCCCTCGCCGCCGTCGAACGAATGCCGGTAGGTCGCCGCGCCGGCCGATACGCAGGCCGCGGCGGCCGCCGCGGGCGGCGGTGCCAGGCCCGCGCCGGTCAGGGAAAGCGCGCCGACGAACGCCAGCAAGAACCGTTTTGTCCCGATTGCACCAGGCTACGGGGAAGCCGGGAGGGCGAGCCGGAAAACAGCGAAGCCCCGGCGAACCGCCGGGGCTCCGAAGAAAAGGGGGCGACTCAGCCGCGCGCTTCGAGCGCCTGCTTGTAAAGGCGCCCGGCCCGGTAGGACGACCGGACCAGCGGCCCGCTCATGACCCCGGCGAAGCCGATCTGCGTGGCCTCGGCGCTCAGCTCGACGAACTCCTCCGGCTTCACCCACCGCTCGACGGGGTGGTGCCGCGGCGTCGGGCGCAGGTATTGCGTGATCGTCACCAGCTCGCAACCGGCGTTGTGCAGGTCGCGCAGGGCCACCGAGATCTCCGACCGCTCCTCGCCCATGCCCAGGATCAGGTTGCTCTTGGTGACCAGCCCGGCCGCCCGGGCCTGGGTGATCACGTCGAGCGAGCGCTCGTAGCGGAAGCCGGGCCGGATGCGCTTGAAGATGCGCGGCACGGTCTCGACGTTGTGGGCGAGCACCTCGGGCGCCGCACCGAAGACCTCGGCCAGCTGGTCGGGGTCGGCGTTGAAGTCGGGGATCAGCAGCTCGACGCCGCACCCCGGCTGAAGCTTGTGGATCTGGCGGACCGTTTCCGCGTAGAGCCAGGCGCCGCCGTCGGGCAGGTCGTCGCGGGCCACCCCGGTGACGGTCGCGTAGCGCAGGCCCATCGTGGCCACCGATTCGCCGACCCGGCGGGGCTCGTCGGCGTCGAACTCGGCCGGCTTACCGGTGTCGATCTGGCAGAAGTCGCAGCGGCGGGTGCATTGGTCACCGCCGATGAGGAAGGTCGCCTCGCGGTCTTCCCAGCACTCGTAGATGTTGGGGCAGCCGGCCTCCTGACAGACCGTGTGCAGGCCTTCCTTCTGCACCAGCCCGCGCATCTGCGTGTATTCGGGGCCCATCTTGGCTTTGACCTTGATCCACGGAGGCTTCCGCTCGATGGGAGTTTCGGCGTTGCGCGCTTCGATGCGCAGCATGCGGCGGCCCTCGGGAGCAATAGTCACGCCCCGAGGCTACGCCTGAATAGGGCGGTGCCAAGACAGGGGCGACGAGGCTCACGTGAACGGTGATGTGACTGCCCTCACCCGTACGCCGTAAATTGCCTTTCTCCTGCAGGTCCCCGAACGTTAAGGTTCGTCGACGGCAGTGACGGAGCCAAGTAACGCCCCGATCGGCCGGCCGAGAGAGCCACCACGAGCTGTGAAGGTGGCCCGTGCGCCGGGGCGTGAAGACACTCAAGAGCCGTTGCACGACCAAGAGGCGCCCGCCGATCAAAGGAGGCGCGAAGGTGTGGTGGCACCGCGAGGTTCCCGCTCGCCCACACCTCCCTGGGGCCGCGTTGCCGACCAGAGGAGGTCCCACGTTATGCAACGCATCCTCTCCAGCCAGCTCAAGGCGCACATCGGCGCGACCGTCACGGTCGCGGGCTGGATCCACCGCCGGCGGCTTCTCAAATCCGTCGCGTTCCTGATCTTGAGGGACGCCGAGGGCCTGGCGCAGATCGTCGTCTCGTCGACCGAGGCGAGGGCGCAGCTCGAGGACCTCACCGAGGAGAGCGTGGTCGAGGTCACGGCCACGGTGACCGCCAACGAGCAGGCTCCGGGCGGCGTCGAGCTGACCGAGCCGGCCGTGACACTGCTGGCGAAGGCGGCCGAAATACCGTTTGAGCTGCACAGACCCGCTCTGGCCGCGACCCTGCCGACCCAGCTCGACCACGCGGCACTCGCGCTGCGGCACCCGGCCCGCCGGGCGGCGTTGAAAACCGCCGCCGCCGCGGTCGCCGGTTTCCGCACGGCACTCACCGAGCAGCGCTTCGTCGAGATCCAGACCCCGAAGATCGTGGCCAGCGCCACCGAGTCGGGCGCCGACGTGTTCAGGCTCGACTACTTCGGCCGCCCCGGCTACCTGGCCCAGTCACCCCAGTTCTACAAGCAGATGATGGTCGGGGTGTTCGAGCGGGTCTTCGAGGTCGGCCCGGTGTTCCGCGCCGAGCCCAGCGACACCGCCCGCCACCTCGCGCAGTACACGTCGCTCGACGCCGAGATGGGCTTCGTCGCCGACCACCGCGACGTGATGGCCACGCTGACCCGGACGCTCAGCGTGATGATGGCGACCATCACGGCCCGCGCCCGCACGCAGACTCCCAAGGTGCCGTCCGAGATCCCGGCGGTGCCCTTCGCCGAGGCGCTGCGCATCGCCGGGGCGTCGCCGGACGAGCCCGACCTGGCGCCCGCCGACGAACGCGCGATAGGCGAATGGGCGCTGCGGGAGCACGGTTCGGAATTCGTTTACGTCACCGGTTATCCGATGCGGAAACGGCCGTTCTATACCCACCCCGACCCGGCCGACCCGACATATTCGAACGGGTTCGACCTGCTTTTCCGGGGCCTGGAAATCGTCACCGGAGGCCAGCGCCTGCATCTTTATGACGACTACGTCAAGGCTATTCGGGCGATGGGGGAGCCGCTGGACGCGTACGAGGGTTATCTCGACGCGTTCCGTTACGGAATGCCGCCGCACGGCGGCTGGGCGATCGGCCTGGAAAGGTTCGTCGCGCGCCTGCTCGGCATCGCCAACGTGCGCGAGGTGACAGCCTTCCCGCGCGACCTGCACCGCATCAAACCCTGACGATCGCTTACGGCCGCGGGGCGCGGCCTTCAGATGTACGCGCCGAGCCCCGCCCGCCCGCACGGATCTGATCGGGTCGTCAGGCCAGCACCGCGATCGTCACCACGACGACGATCACCAGCGGGACGACCGTCATGGAGATCAGAATCGCCCAGGAAATGCCGTGGGCGTAGTTGAGCGACACCCCACCGCCCTCCTTGGGCACGAACACGCGTCCGTCCGTCGGATCCCGGTAGAAGACCATCAGAACAGGGTAGACAGGTGGCTCTCGACCACCGGCAGCGCCTCGGCCACGGTCACGTCGCGGCCGAGTTCGGCGCTGAGCGACGTCACCCCGGCGTCGCGGATGCCGCACGGCACGAACCGGTCGAAGTTGGCCAGGTCGCAGTCGCAGTTCAGGGCGAACCCATGCAGGGTCACCCCACGCGCGACCCGGATGCCGATCGCCGCGATCTTGCGGTCGGGCCGGGTGCCGTCGCCGCGGACCCAGGCCCCGCTGCGCCCGTCCACCCGGGAGGCGGTCACCCCGAACTCGGCGCACACATCGATCAGCATCTGCTCGACCCGGCGCACGTAGGCGACCACGTCGATCGGATCGGCCAGCTTGAGGATCGGGTAGCCGACCAACTGCCCCGGCCCGTGCCAGGTGATCTTGCCGCCGCGGTCGACGTCGACCACCGGGGTGCCGTCGAACGGGCGGTCGGCGGGCTCGGTGCGCTTGCCCGCGGTGAAGACGCTGGGATGTTCCAGCAGGAGGACGGTGTCGGGCTGGTCGCCGGCAACCACCGCCTCGTGCCGACGCTGCTGCTCGCTCCAGGCCTCGCGGTAGTCGACCAGGCCCGGGCGCAGCACGGTGAGCGTGGGTGTTGTCACGGGACCCACACTAACGCCGTGCCTACCGGTCGATCGGATCGAGCCCGGGACGGATGCGCCACACCAGCACGTCGTCGACGTGCTCGGGCGGCCCCAGCAACTCGGTTGTGGTCGCCTCGAGCGCCGCCCGGTCGAGCATCCCGGTCGGACCGGTCACCGACGCGGTCAGGAACACCGCGTCGATGTTCCAGTAGGCGAAGTCGTCGCGCGCCCACTGCCGGTCGCGATTGGTGATGTTGGTCTGGTAGCCGTAGAACGCGGCCCGCAGGAACAGCCAGTCGGTGTGCCGGGGCGGCGCGCTGATGCGGCCCCGCACCTCGCCGTCCTGGTCCGGCGCGGCCTCCGGGCCGAGGAAATATCCGTCCGGGATGCGGAACTGCGGGCCACCCCGGGCCATCGTGTAGGCCTGCCAGCGCTGGGCGTCCGCCGACACGTTGAGCCCGAACGGCAGCGCGCTGATCACCCCGTTGTCGGGCACGAACTGCTGCCAGGTGCCGTCGGCGATGAACCGCGGCTCGGGTGCCCGGTCGGAGACGAGCACCGGCAGCGGGAAGAGCGGCACCAGCGCGACCGCGAACCAGGCCGCGAAACCCATGGTCGCCCGCGGGCCGGGCCTGCCGTCGAGCAATTCCTCGGCCAGCAGTGCCAGCACCACCCCGAAGACCCCGACCAGCACCAGCGAGAACCGGGCCGGCAGGGCGGCGTCGAACAGCGGCAGGCGGGTGAGGATCGCGTACGGCAGGGGGATCGGCGTGACGGTGCCGAAGAACTGGAACCGCGGCCCCCACGAGATGACGACGAAGACGCCTCCGACGATCATCAGCGCGCGCAGGGTGGCCCGCCGGCCCGGGTCGGCCCGCTTCCACAGCAGCACCAGCGCGGCGATCACCAGGACGATCAGGGGCGCCCCGAAGAACGACGTCTCCTCGGTCGGGTTGGCGGCCAGGGAGTTGCGCAGCCCGGCCACCGCGGCCAGCGAACGGTCCGCGTACGCCAGGTACGACGCGAAGTCCTCGGAGTAGTCACGCTGGCTGAACCCGGTCTTGCCGAAGGTCTGCGGCCCGGCGAAGTGCATGTAGAGCGGGTAGGCCAGAAGCGCACCGGCCACCACCGCGGCCACCGCCAGCCCGGCCAGCACCCCGGGCAGCGCGGCCCGGGCCTCGGCCCGGGTCGGCTTCTGCAGCGCCCAGGCGACCACGAACACCCCGCCGGCCAGCGCGGTGAAGAACAGGCCCTCGGCGGCGATCGAAAAGCCGAGCCCGAGCGCCGCTCCGAGCGCGACACCGTTGCGCAGCCAGCCGAGGCGGCCGTCCGCCCTCAGCTTGAACAGCCGCCACAGCACCAGCGGGGCGATCCAGCCGGACGTCCAGTTGAGGTGACCGTTGGCGTGCGAGACGAAGCCGGGCGCGAACCCGCAGAACAGCCCGGCGGCCGCGGCCGCGAGCCGATGGCGGACCACCCACCGGCTGAGGAACAGGAACCAGGCGTACGCCGAGCCGGCCAGGTTGAGCGTGAGCACGGTGACGAAGCTGACCTGCGGGCCGGCCAGCTTGGTGAGCGGCGCGAGCACGATCGCGTAGACCGTGATCGACGTGTTGGCGGCCAGGTTGACCCCGAGCGGGGCGTTCAGCAGCGGGGTGAAGAACGGGTTGCCGCCGTGCTGGAGCAGATAGACCCCGTACCCCAGGGTCCATTCGAAGAACGACTGGTCGCCGACGTTGCCCGCGATGGTGTGCCCCTGCGGGTCGATCCACAGCCCGTACGTGACGTAGAAGGCCATCGCGAGCGCGATGACCGCCACGATGACGTGGGCGCGCCAGGCCCGGGCCGTGGGCCGCGCGGGAGGCGCGGGCCGGTCCTCGGACGATGACGGGGCAGGGGATTTGGCGGCGACGGACATCAGCCGCAGGTTAGCAAGCTCACGCCGAAGGTTCACGATTCAGCGCGTTCCGGAGCGCGCTGTCGATGTCGGCGTAGGTGAACCGGAACCCGGCCCGCTCGAGCACCGACGGAAGCACCCGCTGGCTGTTGCGGATCTCGCCGCCGAATTCGCCGAGCGCGGCCCGGATGACCACGCTCGGCACGACGAGCAGGGCCGGCCGGTGCACGGCCCGGCCGAGCGCCTTGGTGAACTCGGCGTTGGTGACCGGTTGCGGCCCGACCATGTTGACCGGCCCGGCCACCTCGTCGTGGGTGAGCAGGAACTCGGCCGCGTCCATCCAGTCGGCCAGCCCGATCCAGGGCATCCACTGGCGGCCGGCGTCGATGCGGGCGCCACCGCCCAGTTTGAACGGCAGCAGCAGCGGCTTGAGCAGCCCGGCGCCCGGGTCGAGGACCAGCCCGGTGCGCATCGGCACGACGCGGGTGCCGGCGTCCTCGGCCGGCCGGGCGGCCGCCTCCCAGACCCGGCACACGTCGGCCAGGAACGTGCGGCCGGCCGGCTCCTCCTCGGTCACCTCGCGGTCGCCGGTGTCGCCGTACCAGCCGACCGCCGACGCCTGCAGCAGCGTGCCCGGCCGGTCGGCCGCCGGCAGTTGCTTGATCGCGCGGGCGATCGTGCCGGTGCTGTCGACCCGGCTGGAGCGCAGCAGGCTCTTGTAGCGCGGTGTCCACCGGTGGTCGCCCACGCCGGCGCCGGCCAAGTTGATCACCGTGTCGGCCGCCGCGACGACGGCCGGGTCGAGCCGCCCCTGCGAGGGCTCCCAGGTGATCTCGTCGGGCTCCGAGGCCGGGCGCCGCACCAACCGGGTCACATCGTGCCCGCTCGCCCGCAGCCGCTCGACCAGCCGCGTGCCGAGGAAACCGGACGCGCCGGCCATCAGGATCCGCATGACTGCATCATTCCCGATCTAGAACAGGTTCAAAACGAAGAAGCGCGCCGGGAGTTCCCGGCGCGCTTCGTTGCGTACGCAGTGTCAGATGCCGAGCTCGGCCTCGAAGTGTCCGGCCTCGAGGCGCTCCTTCAGCGTGACCAGGAAGCGGGCGGCGTCGGCGCCGTCCACGATCCGGTGGTCGTAGCTGAGCGCCAGGTACATCATCGAACGCGGCACGATGATCTCGCCCAGCTCGGGGTCGTCGATGACCACGGCGCGCTTGACCAGGGCGCCGGTGCCGAGGATGCCGACCTGCGGCTGGTTGATGATCGGGGTGTCGAAGAGCGCGCCCCGGCTGCCCGTGTTGGTCAGCGTGAACGTGCCGCCCGACAGCTCGTCCGGGCTGATCTTGTTGTTGCGGGTGCGGTCGGCCACGTCGGCGATCCGCTTGGCCAGGCCGGCCAGGTTGAGGTCGCCGGCGTCGCGGATCACCGGGACGATCAGGCCCTTGGGCGTGTCGACCGCGATGCCCAGGTGCTCGCCGTCGTGGTAGGTGACCGTGCCGGCCTCGACGTCGATCGACGAGTTGACCACCGGGTGCTGCTGGAGCGCCTCGATCGTGGCCAGCGCCAGGAACGGCAGGTAGGTCAGCTTGACGCCGTGCTTGGCCTGGAACGCCTCCTTGGCCCGGGCGCGCAGCTGGGCGACCCGGGTGAGGTCGACTTCGACCACCGTGGTCAGCTGGGCCGAGATCTGCAGCGACTCGACCATGCGCCGGGCGATGGTGGCCCGGGTGCGGGTGAGCTTCTCGGTGCGGCCGCGCAGCGGGCTCGGTGCCGCCTTGGCCGGGGCGGCCGCGGGAGCCGACCGGGCCGGAGCGGCCGCGGGAGCGGCCTCGGCCGCCGCAGCCTTCTCGGCCGCCTTCTCGGCCGCATCCAGCACGTCCTGCTTGCGGATGCGCCCGCCGACGCCGGTGCCGGCGAGCGACGACAGGTCGACGCCCTTGTCGGCGGCCAGCTTGCGGACGAGCGGCGTGACGTATCCGGCGTCGCCGGCGCCGTTGGCCTTGACCTGGGTGGGGTCGGGCGCGAAGCCGGTGGTCGGCGCGGGCGGCTCGGCCTCCGCCTCGGCCTTGGCCGGGTCGCTGGAGACCTCGGCGGCCGGGGCCGGCTCGGAGTAGGACTCGCCGGCCGGTGACAGGTCGGGCGCGGGGGCCGACTCGATGCGCGGCGCTTCCTCGGCCGGCGCCGACTCCTGCTGGGGAGCCGGAGCCTGCTGCGGAGCCGGAGTCTGAGCGGCCGGGGCCTGCTGGGCCGGGGCCTGCTGGGCCGGGGCCTGCTGGGCCGGAGTCTGCTGGGCCGGAGTCTGCTGGGCCGGAGTCTGCTGGGCCGGAGTCTGCTCGGGGGCCGGAGCGGCGGCGGGCGCCCCGCCCGGGGTGCCGATGATGGCGAGGTCGGCGCCGACGTCGGCCGTCTCGTCCTCCGGGACCTTGATCTCGAGGACCGTGCCGGCCACCGGCGACGGGATCTCGGTGTCGACCTTGTCGGTGGAGACCTCGAGCAGCGGCTCGTCGACCTCGATCGTGTCGCCGACCTGCTTGAGCCAGCGCGTCACGGTGCCCTCGGTGACGCTCTCGCCGAGCGCCGGCATCTTGACCGCGGTGCCCTCGGCCGCCGAGGACGCGGTCTGGGGCGCCGGGGCCTCCTCCTCGACCGGCTTCTCGGTCGACGGAGTGGTCGGAGCGGCCGGCTCCGGCTCGGGCTCGGGGGCCGCCGCCTGCTCCTGCGCCGGGGCCGGCTCGGATGAACCGGCGTCCTCGCCCTCGCCCGCGATGACGGCGAGCTCACTGCCGACGTCGGCGGTCTCGTCCTCACCGACCACGATGCGGGTCAGCACACCCGCGGCGGGCGACGGGATCTCGGTGTCGACCTTGTCGGTCGAGACCTCGAGAAGGGGCTCGTCGACCTCGACGCGCTCGCCCTCCTGCTTCAGCCAGCGCGTGACGGTGCCCTCGGTGACGCTCTCACCCAGCCGCGGCATGGTGACCGATGTCGGCATGTCTCAGAACTCCTTAACCGCTTCGTGGACCAACGAGATCAGCTGTGGGCGTACTGTCAGCTGTGGGCGTGTAGGGGCTTGCCGGACAGCGCGAGGAACGCCTCGCCGAGCGCCTCGTTCTGCGTCGGGTGAGCGTGCACGAGCTGGGCCACCTCTTCCGGGAAAGCCTCCCAGTTGTAGATCAGCTGCGCCTCGCCGACCTGCTCGCTCATCCGGGCGCCGACCATGTGCACGCCGAGCACCGGCCCGTCGTTCAGCCGGACCAGCTTGACGAAGCCCTGCGTCTTGAGGATCTGGCTCTTGCCGTTGCCGCCCAGGTTGTAGTTGTACGTCGTGACCTTGTCAGCGCCGTACTGCTGTTTGGCCTTGGCCTCGGTCAGACCCATCGAAGCGACCTCGGGGTCGCAGTAGGTGACGCGCGGGATGCCGGTCTCGTCGATCACGGCCGGGTGCAGCCCGGCGATCTCCTCGGCGATGAAGATGCCCTGCGCGAAGCCGCGGTGCGCCAGCTGCAGGCCGGGCACGATGTCGCCGACCGCGTAGATGTTGCCGACGCCGGTGTGCAGCCGCTCGTTGGTGATCACGAAGCCGCGGTCGAGCGTGATGCCCTGCTCCTCGTAGCCCAGGTCGGAGGTGCGGGCTCCGCGGCCGACCGCGACCAGCAGCACCTCGGCCTCGACGGTCTCGCCGCCGGCGATCGTCGCGCGGACGCCGTTCTCGGTGTGCTCGACCTTCTCGAACGGCTTGCCGACCTTGAAGTTGATCTTCCGCTTGCGGAACGCCCGCTCGACCTGCTTCGAGATGTCCTCGTCCTCGAGCGCGACCAGCCGGGGCAGCGCCTCGATGATCGTCACGTCGGCGCCGAACGACTTCCAGACGCTGGCGAACTCGACGCCGATCACGCCGCCGCCGAGCACGATCGCCGAGGACGGCACGCGGTCGAGCTTGAGCGCGTGCTCGCTGGTGATCACCCGGGTGCCGTCGATCTCGAGGCCCGGGATGGTCCGCGAGTAGGACCCCGTCGCCAGGATGATGTTGCGGCCGGTGATGCGCTGGCCGTCGACCTCGACGGTGTCCTTCGCGACCAGCTTGCCGTGGCCCGCGATCTGGGTGATCTTGTCTTGCTTGAGCAGACCCTGCAGCCCCTTGTAAAGCCGCGAGACGACGCCTTCCTTATAGGCGTTGACGCCCGCCATGTCGATGCCGACCAGGTCGGCCTTGATGCCGAACTGCTCGCTCTCGCGGGTCTGGTCGGCGATCTCGGCGGCGTGCAGCAGCGCCTTGGTCGGCACGCAGCCGCGGTGCAGGCAGGTGCCGCCCCATTCCGCCTCGTCGATCAGCGCGACCGACAGGTTGAGCTCGGCCGCGCGCAGGGCGGCCGCATAACCACCGCTGCCGGCGCCGAGGATGACGAGGTCGAAGGTTCCGCCGTTCGGCTGGCTCACGTTGACTCCAGAGGTCGGGTCGTCGCCATGTGGGTCACACAATGGAAGACAATGCGTCCACGCCATCTTGTCACTTGGATAACCGGTCAATGCACTCAGGTGCCCCGCGACATGCGGCCGGGACGTACCCTTGCGGCAATTGAGCGTGAGGAGCGGGAAGTGGCCTGGTTTCGGCGCGGCAGAGAGCCGCGTGGGGTACGGGTGACACCGGTCGACCGGGCCGACTTGGACTACCTCGCCGAGTTTGTCCGCTCGCGCCGAGGGGTCGAGGCATTCATCGAACCCCGCACCACCGTGACCGAGACCACGCTGTTGCTCGTCGCACACGACGGCGAGTGGACCCGCCGGCGCATCGAGTCGCCCGAGGTCGCCCGCCGCTTCGCCCACCAGCTGTCGATGCCGGTCTACGACGTCCGCCTGCTGGGCTACCCGCCACGCATGCGCGACTACAACTCGCGGCAGAAACGCCGCCCGCAAGGCGCGGGCGACGCTTCGTGACCCCTCTTGTCGCTTTTCGGATTGCTGATGACAGGCTTACGCCAGGTCGTCGATCAGCTTGAGGAATGTACGCACGGGAACACCCGTACCGCCCTTGCTGATATAGCCCGACGGCTCCCCGGTGTGGAAGCTCGGGCCCGCGATGTCGATGTGCGCCCACTCCACGCCGTCGGCCACGAACTCCCGCAGGAAGACACCGCCCTGCAGCATGTGCCCGGCCCGGTCGAGGCTCGCGTTGGTCTGGCAGATGTCGGCGATCTCCGACTCCATGCCCTTGCGCACCTCGTCCGGCAGCGGCATCGGCCAGGCCGGCTCGCCGACCGCGTCGCCCGCCGCCTTGACGAGCGAGGTCGCCGCGTCCGAGCCCATCAGCCCGGCCACCCGGGTGCCCAGCGCGATGACCTGGCCGCCGGTCAGGGTGGACGTCTCGAACACGTATTCCGCACCGTCGGCGCAGGCCCGCGCGATCGCGTCACCCAGCACCATGCGGCCCTCGGCGTCGGTGTTGAGCACCTCGACCCGCTTGCCGTTGAACATCGTGATCACGTCGCCCGGGCGGTACGCCGAGCCGGACGGCATGTTCTCCGCCATCGCCAGGTAGCCGGTCACCGCAACGCCCGGCTTGAGCGCGGCCACCGCGAGCAGCGTGGCGCCGACCGCGGCCGCACCCGCCATGTCCGACTTCATCTCCCACATGCCGGCGTTCGGCTTGATGCTGATGCCGCCGGTGTCGAAGGTGATGCCCTTGCCGACCAGCGCCACCTTCTTGGGGTTGTCGACGCCCTCGGGGGTGTAGGTGAGCTTGACCAGCCGGGGCGGCGCCTCCGAACCCTGCCCGACCGCCACGATGCCGCCGTACCCGCCGGCCTTGAGCGCCTCGAAGTCGAGCACCTCGACCTCGAGGCCGGTGCCCTCGGCCGCCGCCGCCACCGCGTCGGCGAACTGCGGGGGCCGCAGCAGGTTACCCGGCTGGTTGACCCAGTCGCGGGTCTGCCGCACCACCCGGGCGACGACCTCGGCCCGGGTGAGCTCGGCAGCCGCCGCGGTGTCGCTCGCGTCGGCCACGTGGATCTGCAGCGCCGCGACCGGGTCGCGCCTGGTCTTCGACGGCTTGGTCTTGTAGCCCGCGAACTTGTACGACCCGAGCAGCGCACCCTCGAGGATCGCCCGCAACACCCCCGGGCCGTCCGCGTCGTCCGGAACCGGCAGGGCCAGCGCCACCGTCCCGCTGCCGGCCAGCGCGCGCACCGCCGCGCCGGTGCCCCGGCGCAACGTCTCCGGTGCCGGGGCCGAACCGGACGGCTCGTCGCCCAGGCCGACCGCGACCACCAGCGGCGCGGTGATCGTGCCCAGGGTGGCCAGCTTCGTCACCTCGCCCGCCGCCCCGGTCGCGCCGAGCAGCGCGAGGGTCGCGGTGAGCCGGCCGTCGAAGGCCGCGGCGATGCTCTCCGCGCCGGCGGCAGGCAGCAGGGTGCCGTCCTCATCGGGCTGGCTGTGCAGGCCGATGACGATGGCGTCGACGGTCAGTTCGGCCGGGTCGGTGTCGACCAGGCGAAGGCTGGGCAGGCTCACTCGGGCTCTCCGGGCATCTGGATTGCCGGGCGCCTGGTGGGCGCGCCGGTCGTTTCGGGTGGGGTGTCCCCGCGACTCTAACCAAGGGCGAGGTCACGGGTAAGTTGACTCTCATGTCTGGCGAGGTCACCGATGCCCTGTTCCGTTCGCCCCTGCATGAGCGGCACGTCGCGCTGGGCGCGAAGTTCGCCGCCTTCGGCGGCTGGGAGATGCCTTTGGAGTACGCCGGGGGCGGCGTTCTCCGCGAGCACGCGTCCGTACGCGAGGGGGTCGGCGCCTTCGACGTCTCGCACCTCGGCAAGGCTCGCGTTCGCGGGGCCGGCGCGGCCGAGTTCGTCAACTCCTGCCTCACCAACGACCTCGGCCGGATCAAACCCGGGCAGGCGCAATACACGCTCTGCTGCGCCGAGGACGGCGGCGTGGTCGACGACCTCATCGCCTACCTGATCGCCGACGACGAGGTGTTCCTGATCCCCAACGCGGCCAACACGGCCGAGGTGGTGCGCCGTCTGGCGGCAGCCGCCCCCGAGGGCGTCACGATCAGCGACGAGCACCAGATGTACGCGGTCCTCGCCGTACAGGGCCCACGCTCGGTCGAGGCGCTGACCCACCTGGGCCTGCCGACCGGCCACGACTACATGTCGTTCGTGCAGACCGGGCTCGGCGAGGCCGACGTCATCGTGTGCCGCACCGGCTACACCGGCGAGCACGGCTACGAACTTGTCGTTGCATCCGACGACGCGGTCACGGTGTGGGACTCGCTGGTCGCCGAGGGCGTGCAGCCGTGCGGCCTGGGCGCCCGCGACACGCTGCGCACCGAGATGGGCTACCCGCTGCACGGCCAGGACCTGTCCCGCGAGATCACCCCGGTGCAGGCCCGGTCGGGCTGGGCGGTCGGCTGGGACAAACCGGCGTTCTGGGGCCGCGACGCGCTGCTGGCCGAGAAGGCGGTCGGCGCCCGGCGCACGCTGCGCGGCCTCGAGCTGACCGGCCGCGGCATCCCCCGCGGCCACATGACGGTGTACGCGGGTGGCCAGGCGATCGGCGAGACGACCAGCGGCACCTTCTCGCCGACCAGGAAGGTCGGGATCGCGCTGGCGCTGCTCGACACCGCGGCCGGGGTGGCCGACGGCGACGTCGTCGAGATCGACATCCGCGGCCGCAAGGTCGAGGCGCGGGTGACCCGGCCGCCGTTCGTGCAGACCTCGGTGCGGTGAGCCTCACCTACGCGCAGATCAGGTCCTGGGTGCTGGCGCTGCCGGGCACCCGGGAAGTCTTCGTCGAGCGCTGGAACGAGCACACGCTGCGCTACGGCGAGAAAATCTTCGTGATGGGCGACCCCGACTCCACCTTCGCCTCCGTCAAAGCGTCGCCGGAGGAGCAGGCCGAGCTGATCGCGGGCGCACCCTCGGTGTACGCGAAGTCGGCCTACGTGGGCCGCTTCGGCTGGGTGCGGGTCGACCTCGGCCGGGCCGACCCGGAGGAACTGCGACGGGTCGTCGAGGACGCATGGCGGCGAACCGCGCCGAAGCGGGTCGTGAAGGCGTACGACTCAGCCCAGGGACAGGCCGATCAGGGCCACCGTGGTGGCTAGCTCGACGGCCGCACCCAGTACGTCGCCGGTGATGCCGCCGAACCGGCGTACCGCATGTCGCACCAGAAGGACCACGACGGCGCCCGAGGCAACGACGGCGGCCGGCCCCTGCCACGGACGGTCCGGGGCCGCGGCAATCGCCGCTCCCGCCACCAGGACCGCGCCGACGGCTGCGACCGGCACCGGCACCGTGCCCGCGACCAGCGCGCCCAGGCCCTGCGGCCGGGCCGCCGCAACACCGCGGCGGCAGGCGATCGGAATCGCGAGCCGGCCCGCCGCCCAGGCCACGACGACCCCGGCAACCGGCATCCCGGTCAGGGCGCCCGCCTGGATCAGCACGGTGACCGCAATGGCGGCGACGCCGAACGGGCCGATGTCGGCCTTCTTCATGACGGCCAGCGCCTCGTCGCCGCGGCGGTAGGAGCCGAGCGCGTCGATCGTGTCGGCCAGCCCGTCCAGGTGCATGCCCCGGGTCAGCAGGCCGGCGGCGGCGACGGCGACGCCGGCCGCGACCAGGCCGGGCGCGTGGGCCTCACGGAGCAGCCACAGAATCCCGCCCAGCACGAGCCCGAGCAGCGCGCCGACCGCGGGCGCGACACTCATCGCAACCCGGGCCGCGGCCCGGTCGACGCGGCCGCCGCGGATCGGCAGAACGGTCAGCGTGGTGAACGCCAGCCGCAGCCCGTCGATCACTCCTCGGTCGTCGCCGGGCGCCTCGGCTCAGCGCCCGCCGCCGAGCCCCCGGGCTGACCGTTTGCCTCGGCCGGGGTGCCGTCCGGCCGGGCATCCGCCGCAGCCGCCGCCGAGCCGCCGGGCTGACCGTTCGCCTCGCCCTGGTCCAGCTGGCCGTCCGCCGCAGCCGTCGCCGCGCCGCCGGGCTGAGCGTCCGCTTCGGCCTGGTCCGGCTGGACGTTCGTCGTAGCCGTCGCCGCGCCGCCGGGCTGAGTTCCCGCTTCGGCCTGGTCCGGCTGGCCGTCCGCCGCAGCCGTCGCCGCGCCGCCGGGCTGAGTTCCCGCTTCGGCCTGGTCCGGCTGGACGTTCGTCGTAGCCGTCGCCGCTCGGGGCTGAGCGTCTGCCTCGGCTTGGTGCAGCTGGGCGTCCGCCTCGGCTTCCGGCTGGGCTTCCGCCTCGGCTTCCGAGTCGGCTTCCGGCTCGGTCGACGCCGGGCCGGGGCCGGCGGGCTCGGGCTCGGCCAGGTCCACGTCGGCGTCGTCGTTGGGCACGATGAGGTCGGTCGTGCCGGCCACGCGCGCCTCGTAGGCCGCTGCCTCGCTCGATTGCGCCTCGCTCGATTGCGCCTCGTCCGACTGCGCCTCGTCCGACACGGCCTCGTCCGACAGCGCCGGGTGCTTGCCCGCCGCGCCGGCCAGGCCGATCGCGGTGCGGAGCAACGGAAGCGCGGCCAGGGCGTTCGCGCCCTCGCCGAGGCCCAGCCCCAGGTCGACCAGCGGGGCCAGCCCGAGTACGTCGGCGCCCTGGCGCACCAGCGCCAGATCGCCGGTGTCCGGCAGCAGGCACCAGTGCCGGGCCTGGGTGGCGATGTCGCGGCTGATCAGGGCCGCCGCCACCCCGACCGGGCCGTCGAGCACCACCGGCAGGCGGCGGTTGGCCGCGCCGAGGATCGCGCCGGTCGCCACCGCCAGGTCGGGGCCGCCGATCTGGCGCAGGATGTCGATCGCGCCGCGCGGCTCCTGCCGGATGCGGTGCATCGTGTCGCGGACCGCGGCGCAGCGCACCATCCAGGCGTCGTCGTCGAACCGGCCGCCCGGCAGCAGCACCCGCGGAAGCATCGAGACCGGCTCGGCGCCGGTCGTGGCGGCCATCACCGCGGTCGCCACCGCGTCGGTGCCCACGCCGATCGAGGCCAGCACCAGCACGTCGCGTCCGGCGTCGGCGGCCGCGTCGGCCAGCTGCCAGCCGCGGTGCAGCGCCGCCTCGGCGGCCGCCTCGTCGAGGACCGGGCCGTCCTCCATCTCGGCCACCGTCGACGTGCGGACGACCGCGATGTCGGCGCCGGCCGGGCCGGCCAGGCGGTTGAGCACGCCGGCGCCGTCGGTCACCTGGGCGACCCGCCGCTCGACGTCGGCCGCGTCGTCGCCCGCCGCGGCGCCGCCGGAGTGGCCGCCGGTGATGAGCAGGACCCGGGGCGCGGTCCACGGGCTCGGGGTGACGGTGCCCTGGGCGGACGCCGCGAACTCGACCGCCTCGACCAGCACGCCCAGGCCGGCCCCGGCGAAGTCCAAAGTGTCCAGCCGCTCGCGAGCCTCCACACCGGCGTCGTCGTCGGGCAGCGGCAGGTCCATGCCGACCTCGATGACCAGGCTGTCGAGGGCGAGCGGCTCGACCTCGACGATCGCCGCCTCGGCGACCGGATCGGCGACCGGCGGCGCCCCGACCATCGTCGGCGCCTCGAACGTGATCTTCCGGTCGGCGGTGGCCGCGGCGCGGCCCTTGAGCCAGATCGTGCGGCCGGCGACGACCAGGGCGACCGCGTCGCAGGCGCCGGCGAGGGCCTGGTTGGTCGTGCCGAGCGCGTCGGCGAACGCCCGTCCGATCGGCGTCGCGGCCACCAGCGACAGGCCGACCTCGGGGCTGACGAACACGACGCGGGCCGCGCACGCGCGTACGGCCTCGGCCAGCGCGGCCACGTCGGCCTGGTCGTCGTTGGGCTGCCGGGACGGGTTGAGCACCGCCGCCACCCAGCCGCCGAGGTCGTCGACCAGCAGTGTCTCGTCGGGCTTGGCGTCCAGCAGCACCTCGGTCAGCCGGGCCGGATCGGCGCCCGTCTCCTCGGTCGACCAGGACTGCGGCCGGCGGCGCTGGTGCTCCTCGATGCGGGCCAGCCACTCCGGGTCGTCCTCGCCGCCGACAGCGGTCGCCACGTAACGGACCGACGGGGCTCCGGACACCAGTGCCTCGGCGAACGCGGACTTGCCGGACCGGGTCCCGCCGAGCACCAGGACCGTGTTCCACCGATCATCGGACATGCCCCGTACCTTAAGGCCGGGCGTCACAGCGCGACGCCGTAGGGTGGAGGCGCACCGACCGAGGACCTGGAGGGAACACGGATATGCCGTGGAGCTGGCGCTATGAGAACGTCGACGGACAGCCGGTGAGCGGTCCGGCCGAGACCTTCAGCAGCCAGGCCGATGCCGAGTCGTGGATCGGTCAGGAGTGGCGCACGCTGGCCGAGGCCGGGGTCGCCCAGGTGGCGCTGGTCGAGGATGATCGGGTCGACTATCAGATGAGCCTCCTACCGGCGGAGTGACGTGACTTACGAACCGGTCTCCACCCGGCGCCCCAACAGCGCCTTCGTGCCGAGCCCGATCTTTCTGGGCATTGTCGCGGTGTTCGCGGTCAGCGGTTTCATGGCGTGGACCCGCTTCGGCAACGTCGGCGTCGACGTCTTCCTGTTCGTGGTGGCCGGGTGGCTCGTGTCGCTCTGCCTCCACGAGTACGGTCACGCGGTCGCCGGCTACTTCTCCGGCGACCACAGCGTCGCCGACAAGGGCTATCTGCGGCTCAACCCGCTCAAATACACCAGCCCGCTGCTGTCGATCATCCTGCCGGTCATCGTGGTCATCATCGGTGGCATCGGCCTGCCCGGCGGCGCGGTCTGGATCGACCACCGGCACATCAACAGCCGCGTCAAGGACTCGCTGATCAGCGCGACCGGCCCGCTGGCCAACATCGTGCTGGCGTTGATCGCCTCGGTGCCGTTCCTGGCCCGCGACTTCACCTTCGCCGACCCGTCGGACCCGCACTACGCGTTCTGGGCGGCGCTCGCGTTGCTGGCCTTCCTGCAGGTCACGGCCGCGATCCTCAACCTGCTGCCGATCCCCGGCCTGGACGGCGGCGGCATCGTCTATCCGTGGCTCAGCCGCGAATATCAGCGGGCGTGGAACCTGTTCGCGCCGTACGGCTTCATCCTGCTCTTCGTGCTGCTCTGGCAGTCACGGGCCAACGAATACTTCTTCAGCTTCGTCTATTTCTTCACCGACCGGCTCGGGCTCGACAGCGGGCTCATCGCGTCCGGGTTCGATCTGATGCGGTTCTGGTCCTGAGATCCGCCCGGCGGCGATGCCGCCGGGCGGAACCGGCTCAGGGCCGGCGGGCCGGGCTCTCCGTCTTCGACGGATCGCGCTCGGCCACCGGGTCGAGGGCCTCGTCGATCGCCTGCATCAGGTCGGCGTCCAGGCGTACGCCCGAAGCCTTCACGTTGTCACGCACCTGCTCCGGCCGCGACGCCCCGACGATCGCCGCCGACACGTTGTCGTTCTGCAGCACCCAGGCCACCGCCAGCTGCGCCATCGACAGCCCGGCCTGCTCGGCCAGCGGCTGCAGCTTCGCCACCGCGGTCAGCACGTCGTCGGTGAGGAAGCGCTGGATGAAGCGCGACCCGGCCTCGCTGGTCGCCCGCGACCCCTCCGGCAGGGAGGCGCCGGGCTTGTACTTGCCGGTCAGGATGCCCTGCGCGATCGGCGAGAACACCACCTGGCCGACGCCCAGCTCGATCGAGGTCGGCACCACCTCGGCCTCGATGACCCGCCACAGCGCCGAATATTGCGGCTGGTTGGAGACGAACGGGATCTTCAGATCCTGCGCCATCTCCCACCCGGCCCGGATCTGGGTGGCGTTCCACTCCGACACGCCGATGTAGAGCGCCTTGCCCTGCCGGACCACGTCGGCGAACGCCTGCATGGTCTCCTCGAGCGGCGTCGAGTAGTCGTAGCGGTGGGCCTGGTAGAGGTCGACGTAGTCGGTCTGCAGCCGGCCCAGCGACGCGTTGATCGACTCCATGATGTGCTTGCGGGACAGGCTGCGGTCGTTGGGCCCCGGACCGGTCGGCCAGTAGACCTTGGTGAAGATCTCCAGACCCTCGCGGCGCTCACCGTGCAGCGCCCGGCCCAGCACCGCCTCGGCCGCGCCGGTCGCATAGGCGTCGGCGGTGTCGAAGGTGGTGATCCCCTCGTCGAGGGCGGCCCGCACGCACGCGGCGGCGGCCTCCTCCTCGACCTGCAGACCGTGAGTGATCCAGTTGCCGTACGCGATCTCGCTGATGAGCAGGCCCGAACGGCCCAGATGACGGAACTCCATGAGCCCTTTTCTACAGGACGGGGCGCGGCTCGGGAGAAAGGCGGTCGATCTCGTCCAGCACATCGGCCCGGTCCTTGAACTTCAGCTCGACCATCGGCTCGCCGTCCCGGTCGAGCGCACCCCACAGCCCGTACTTGTCGGCGATCAGGAACGCGGTCGGGTGGATGCGTACGGCGGCGTGCACCGGGGCCACGATCAGCTGCCCGGAACGGTCGATGACCCCGTAACGGTCACCGGCGTCCACGACGGCCAGGCCCTCCTCGGTGAACCCGTCGATCAGCCCGCCGTGCACCAGCGCGGTCGCGAACCCGCGGTAGCGCGGCTGCACCACGACCCGGCCCTGAGGATCGATCGCACCCCAGCCGCCCCGCTGCACCAGGGCCAGCCCCCGGTGGAACGGCTTCGCGTCGTCGAACCCCACCGGCACGATCACCCGGTTGTGCCGGTCGATCGCCACCCAGCCGCCCCGCTGCTCGCGGGACACCCAGGCCAGCCCCTCGGCGAACCGCTCGGCAGCCAGATAGCCCGCGGAGGCGTCGATAAGCACCCGGCCCGACTCGTCGATCAGCTCCCAGGCCGGCGCCTCCGGACGCCGCACCCAGGCCACCCCATCGGCAAACGGCTGAGCCTGCGCAAAACGAGGGGACACTGCTCCGACGTACCCGAAAAGCCCGGAACTCTCGTCCCGAAGCGGCCGTGGGGCCGCCGCCTCGCCCATGATCTCTTCCCGGGTGCGCGGGTAGGGCCCCCACCCGCCCGACGTGTGCCGGGTAATCTCATCGAGCGCCAGCTCGATGCGCTCCACCATCTCCGGATCGGCACCCTTGCGCAGATCGAGCGCCGTCTCGAAGTGGTTGACGGCCTCCAGATAACGCCGTTGCTCGAACGCCGACCGCCCGGCCAGCTCATGCACCTCGGCCCGCAGCCGCGCCGGCACCTCCGGGCTGGCCGCCTCGGCGTAGAGCCGGTCCGCCTCGGCAACCTCACCCTTCCACTGCAAAACCTGTGCGAGCCGAGCCCGCGCGGTCGCGACAAGCCGGATGTCGCCGGCCTTCCGGGCATGCTCCAGCGCCTGCCGCCCATCGGCCTCGGCCGGCCCGAGGTCGCCGAGCAGCCGACCGGCCACCGCCCGAAGGCTCAGCAGGCGGGCACGGACGGCGTCGCGCTCGGCATACTCCAGCTTGTCGGTAAGCCGGTCGACGACGACCCACATGGGGTCGCTCTCCTCGATCTGCTCACGCAGCGTCTCGGGATAAAAAACCAGAGGGTACGCGGCAAGCACCTGCTCCGGATCCTGCCGCCGCCGATCCCCGGTAGGCGCCGCAGCCCGCCGCTGCCGAATCGGCCCCCGCACCGTCCGGATGCCGTCCTGGAGGTCCCCAGCGTCGTCTCGGGCGCCCACGGCCTGGGCCCCGGCCGTGCTCGTTTCGGCGGGTTCGCCAGCGACTGTGCCGGTTTCTGCCGGTTGGTCACTCGCTGGGCCGGTTTCTGCGGGCTGGTCGTCGGTCGGGCCGGCTTCGGTGGGCTGAGCGTCGGCGGGGCCAGTTTCAGCGGGCGAGGTCTCGGCTCGGTCGACTTCGGGCGGCGTGGATGCGGCCGCTGTCGACTCAGTGGAAGCCGGTTCGAGTGGCTTCGGCTCGGCGGCCGATGAGGGCGGCTCGGGCTCGACGGCGGTGACCTGAGCGGGTTTCGGCTCGGCTGGGGCCGATTCGTCCGCCGTCGGCGGCGCGGAGACCGGTTGGGCCAGGGTTTGCTCCGCTGCCATCGGCGGAGCAGAGGCGGGCTGGGTCGGTTCCGCGGGCGTGGGCTGAGCGGAGACTGGTTGGGTCGCGGTCGGTTCCGTGGGCGTGGGCGGGGCCGAGACTGGTTGGGTAGGGGTCGGTTCCGCGGGCGTGGGCGGGGCCGAGACTGGTTGAGTCACGGTCGGTTCGGCGGGCGTGGGCCGGGCGGCAACCGGGCGGGCCGGGACGGGCTCAGCGGCGGCGGACGGCTCGGTCGTCGAAGGCTGAGCGGAGACCAAATGCGGTGAGGTGTTCGCGGCCGACGCGAAGTGAACCGATGCCTCCGGACCAGAGGCGGGTTCGGCCGCCGCCGACGGCTTCGAAATCGGCTCCCTCGAGCTGCTCTCATCCCATCTCGGCTGCGCCGACACCGGCTCGGTCGAGGTGGGCTCGCCGAACGCGGGTGGGGCCGAGATCGGTTCGGTCGAGATCGGCTGGCCCCAGCTCGGCTGCGCCGACACCGGCTCGGTCGAAGTGGGCTCACCGAAGGCGGGTTGGGCCGAGACTGGTTCGGCTGAAGTCGCTTCGCCCCAGCCCGGCTGCGCCGAAACTGGCTTGACCGGAGTCGGCCCGCTGGAGGTTGGCTGCGCCGCAACCGGCTCCACAGAAGTCGGTTCGCCCCAGCTCGGTTGCGCCGAAACTGGCTTGATCGGGTCCGGCTCACTGAAGGTTGGCTGCGCCGAAGCCGACTCGACCGAAGTCGGCTGGCCCCAGCTCGGCTGCGCGGAAATCGGCTCAGTCGGAGCCGGCTCACCGGACGCGGGCTGCGCTGAGACTGGCTCGACCGAGACCGGTTCGACCGAGATCGGATCGCCCCAGCTGGGCTGCCCAGACACCGGCTGGGCCGACACCGGCTGGGCCGACACGGGCTGGGCCGACACGGGCTGGGCCGACACGGGCTGGGCCGACACGGGCTGGGCCGACACGGGCTGGGCCGACGTGGGCCGGGCCGAGACGGGTTGCGCCAGCATGGGCTGGGGCGAGACCGGCTCGGCATCGACGATGACTGCGTCGACGATGTCGGTCTCGATCGGCTGGTCCGTCCCCTCCGATTCGAAGCGTCGGCCGTCGCCGGCCAGGCCGGAGGCCGGCTCGTCGACGATCTCGGCCTCGACCGTCTCCGATTCGACGATCTCGGCATCAATGATCTCGGCCTCAACAAACCGCGCCTCGAACGTCTCGGCCTCGACCGGCGCCGCCGAGTCCTCGAAGGCGTCCGACCCGGTGCGGGCCGCCGGCACGATGATCGGCAGCGCCCCGCTGGGCGCAAACCAGTCCTCCGCCGCCGGCGCCGAACTCACCGGCGCCGAACTGCCCGCTCCGACGGAGGTTGGCCCGCCGCTGACCGCCGATGCGCCGGCTGGCGCTCCGCTGACGGACTGCGGGTAGCCGGAGGGCCGTCCACTGGCCGGCACGGCGCTGGCCGGCGCCGTGCTGAACGGCTGCGCGCTGGCCGGTGCGGCGCTGACGGGTTGCCCGCTGGTCGGCGCGCTGCTGAACCGTGGCGCACCCCCGTCCGGTTGCGAACTGATGGGCTGCCCACTTGCCGGCGCGGAGCTGGGGGGCACCCTGTCGAACGCCTGCGCGCTGCCCGGCGCATCGCCAAATGGCAGCGAGCTACCCGGTTGCCCGCTGCTGCTCGGCCCGCTGGCAGCCGTCGGGCTGCTCGATGCGCCGCTGACCGGACCGGAGCTGAACGGCTGTGCGCTGGTCGGAGCAGCGCTCACAGGCTGCGCGCTGGTCGGGGCAGCGCTCACAGGCTGCACGCTGGCCGGCTGGGCGCTGGCGGGCGCTGCGCTCACAGGCTGCGCGCTGGCGGGCGCTGCGCTCATCGGCTGGGCACTGACCGGCTGGGTCCTGGCCGGCGTGGCGCTGACCGGCTGCGGGCTGACCGGCTGCGCGCTAGCGGGCATAGCGCTGACCGGCTGGGCGCCGGCCGGCTTGGCGCTGACCGGGCGCGTCTCGTCCGGCAGGTTGAAGCCGGACTGTGCTGCCGCCGGGTCCGCGAATTCGGGCCCCGGCGAAGGCTGACCGAGCCCGCTCTGCGAGAGCAGCCAACCGAGCCCGTGCCGCTGTTCCTCGACGGCCGGCTCCGGTTCGGGGGCGGCGCTCCGTTCCCAGACCGAATCGGCCCAGCTCGTGGCAGGATCCGCCGGGGGTGCGGTGACCGGCTCGATCCCGGCCGGGTCCGGCGCTGAATAGGGCGGTGCCGTGACCGGCTCCGGCGCATCCGCGCCGGCCGGCGACACCGGGGCCACGTCGAACTGCTCCGGCGTTCCGCGGTCGGCCCGGAACTCGTCGGCCGGCTCGCGGCCGCTTCCGAACGGTTCCGGCTGGTGCTGCGCACCCGCGCCGGGCCGGCCGACGTGCGGCATCCCGCTGCTCGGCTGCGCCGGCGACCACTGCTCGGGGACTGCAGCCGCCGCGTGCCCAGTGTCGGTCGGGCGGGGCGCGTAGGGGTTCGGCTCGGCCGGCCGCGGATCCGGAAAATGGGGATCCCCGGGCGGCGAGGCGGGGCCCGGGCCGTTGGCACCGGGCCTTGAGCCGTACGCGTTGGGGTCGCCGGCCGCCGAGACCGGGTGCGTGCCGACCGGGGCCGACACGGGCCGTGGGCTTTGAGGGGCCGGGCCCGCCGGGCGGGGGCCGTAGGCGTGGGGATCGCGCGGTGTTGAAGCCGGCGCGGGGCGACCGCCGAACGGGTTGGGGTCGGCCGCCTGCGGCTGGTGCGGACCGGCGGCCCGCGGCGCGACGGGGCTGCCGGGCTGCGGGGTAGCGGGCCGGCGTCCGCCCGGCCCGGGCTGGCCGGGAACGCTCGGGTAGATCGGGGCCGGCGGCGATGCCGGGCCGCTGGGCGTGACGCGGGTCGGCTGGGGAGCCGGACGGGCCGGCGCGGGCGTGCCCACCTCGGGCGCCGCCCGCAGGTCGAACGGGGCGTCCGACGGCCGCGCAGTGGGACGGCCGTCCGGGTAGGCCGGGAACGCACCCGCGGGTGCGGGCCGGGCGCTGCCGTAGGCGGCACCCGACGGCGACACGGGCGCGGCCGGGCGGCCGGAAGTCGGCGCGGCGGGCGATTCGCCGGCGTGCGCGGCCGGTCCGGAGGCGGGGGCTGTCGGGCCGCGCTGACTCGGCGCGGGCGGGATGGTCGCCCGGCCGGTCGAACCTGGGCGCGGGCCGAGGCCGACCCGCTGGGTGGTCTCGGGGTTTTGCGGATGGCCCGCAGCGGAAACCGGGGCCGCCGCACCGCCGCCCGCAGGCCCGGAGACGGGAAGCGACGGCACCGGACGGCCAGCCGGCCCCGACGTGGCCCCCGTGTGTCCAGCCGGTCCGGTGGGCGGCCCCGTGTGGGCGGCAGCTCCGGTCGGCGGCGCCGGCCGGCCGGCCGGTCCGGTGGGCGGGGTCGAGTGAGCGGCGGGTCCGGAGGCCGGCGCCGAGGTCGCGCGGCCGACCGGTGCCGGCGCAGAGGTCGGTCCGGAGGTCGGCGACGAAGCGGAGCGGCCGGCGGGTCCGGAGGCCGGTGCTACCGAGGCACGGCCGCCGACGCCCTGCTGGCGGCCGCTCGGCGAGGTCGCAGCGGAGGCCTGGCGATGGCCCGGCCCGGTGGTGGCCTGCGGGTTGCCCGGGTTGACGGGCACCGCTGGAGCCGACCGCGGCTGCGGCGGGAACGGTCCGGGCCGTTGTCCCTCGCGGAAGTGGTCGTCCGGACGGGGGCCACCGTCTCGGGCCGGCCCCTCGCGGAAGTGGTCGTCCGGGCGCGGGCCACCGTCTCGGGCCGGCCCCTCGCTGAACTGGTCGTCCGGGCGCGGGGCACTGTCTCGGGCCGGCCCCTCACGGAAGCGGTCGTCCGGACGGCGGCCCGGCGCTTCGCGGAACTGGTCGTCCGGACGGCGGAGACCGTCCCGGCCCGGCGCCTCGCGGAACTGGCCGTCCGGGCGCGGGCCACTGTCGCGGCCGGAACCCTCGCGGACACGGTCCTCCGGGCGAGGGGAACCCTCGCGGCCGGACCGCTCGCGGAAGCGCTCGTCGGCTTGCGGCGAGCCTTGGTCGCGCGGTCCGTCGTGGAACCCGCCGTCGCGCCCCAAGCCCCCACGCAACGCGGCCTCCCGGCCCGGACCGTCGCGGAGCTGGCCGTCCCGATCGGGATGCTGGCGTCCGCGAGCCTGGCCAGGGTTCCCCGGCCCGTCGCGGAACTGGCCGCCCGAGGCAGGACCATCCTGGAATGCGGCTTCCCGCCCGTGCGGGTCGCGCCCTGGACCGCCCTCGCGGCCGCGTGCGTCGCGCCCGGGTCCACCGCGAAACTGGTCAGCGCGCTCACGTGCGGAAGCGCCGTCGCGGCTGGGCGCGCCGTCGCGGCTGGGCGCGCCGTCGCGACCGGGCGCAGCGTCGCGGTTCGGCCCGGCGTCACGGCCGGGCCCGTTGCGGAATGAGTCCGGTGCGTCGCGGAAGCCGGGCTGGCTGTCGCGGCCGTAGGGTGCCCGCCGCTGGTCGGGAGCCGCCGGACGACCGCCGGAACCGGAGCCGGGGCGGCCGTCGGGAGCGGGCCGGGCGGGCTGGCGGGTGCGGTCGTCGGGGATGTGGTTGGGCATGGCGACCGGGCGGTTCCAGGACGGCTCGTCGCGCTGGGGCGGGACGGCCGCTGCCGGCCGGGCGCCGTAAGGGCCGTTCTCGCGGTCGGGAGACGGCTTCCCGGCGTACGGCTCGGGGGCCGGCCGCGACGAAGGCGCGGGCGGACCGGAAGCCGCGCCCACCGATGCGCGGCCGACTCCCCGGTCGTCGCCGCGGGACGCCTCGTAGACGGGGGTGTGTACGGCCTTGCGGCGTCCGGGGTCGCCCGGGTAGCGCTGTCCGGGGAGGGGTTCCCACTCCCAGGTGATCTCGTAGACCCAGGCCGGCTCGTCGTCCCACCGGTCGTTGCCCTCGGAGGAGCTCCAGCCGTTCATCGGGCACCCAAGGGGTGTCCCGGTGGCTGGCAACGCTCCGTCACGGCAATTCCACTTCGTCAGAAAATGCGCGGTGGCCGTCCGGAGACCCGGGTAGAGTCGCCCGGCTCCACTGCGGGGTTTGGAGAGGAGATTAACGGCGTGGACCGGATTGACGCCAGCGTGCTGACGATCTCTCCGGGCCGTCCGATCCGGGCCTCCGTCGCTACTTTCGGTGCACTGGTGTGGTCGGGTTTCCGGCGGTACGCGACCTATCGGCAAGCCACCATAGCCGGAACGTTCACCAACATAGTCTTCGGCTTCCTTCGCTGCTACGTGCTGCTCGCGGTGGCTGCGGGCGCGAGTGGCGGCCATCCGGGCGGCTACGACGTCCGGCAGCTGGCCGCGTTCGTCTGGGTGGGCCAGGGCCTACTGATTGTCACCGGAATTTGGGGTTGGACGGAGCTGGCCGACCGCATCCGTACCGGTGATGTCGCGTCCGACCTGTTACGTCCGGTGTCGCCGGTGGTGGCCTATCTCGCTGCTGACCTGGGCCGGGGCCTGCACGGGATGCTCACCCGGTTCGTGCCTCCGGTCGTTGTCGGCGCGCTGGTCTTCCCGGTTTCGGTTCCGCACCGGTGGCAGACCGTGCCGTTGTTCCTGGCCAGCACGGCACTGGCCGTGGTCGGCTGTTTTGGCTGCCGGTTCCTGGTCAACGCCACCGCGTACTGGTTGCAGGACGCCCGCGGCCCGATCATGTTGTGGACGCTCGGTTCGGCCGTGCTCTGCGGCCTCTATTTCCCGTTGCGCCTGCTGCCGGGGTGGGCGACGGTCACTCTCTGGATCGGCACGCCGCTGCCCGGTCTGCTGCAGACCCCGATCGACGTGCTTGTCGAACGCGACCCCTCTGGGCGACAAGTCGGACTTGTCGCTCTGCAGGCCATCTGGGCGGTCGTGCTGCTCTACCTGGCCCGGAAGGTGCAGCAGAAGGCCGAGCGCAAGCTCGTGGTGCAGGGTGGGTGAGCTGCGGGCGTACGCCGCGATGATCGCCGGGAAGGTGCGCTCGGTGGCGTCCTACCGCACCTCGTTCGTGTTCGAGGTGTTCAGCAATCTGGCCAGCACGGTCCTCGACGTGCTCACCGTGTTCGTGCTGTTCCGGGCGGCCACCTACGTCGGCGGGTTCACGCTGACCGAGGCCGTGCTGATGACCGGCCTGGCCATGTCCGGCTTCGTGCTCTGCGACTCGATCGTCGGCAACATCGACGACCTCAAGAAGTTCGTACGCTCGGGCACCCTCGACACCATCCTGCTGCGTCCGCTCGGCGTCCTGCCCCAGCTGATCTTCATGGATCTGCCGATCCGCAAGGTGCTGCGGGTCGCGTTCGGCGTCACCCTCTACAGCGTCGCCCTGCACCTCAACCACGTGCGCTGGACGCCCGGCAAGGTGGCGCTGGCGATCGCGGCACCGATCGGCGGCGCGTTCTTCTTCGCGTCGATCTTCGTGCTGAGCGCGAGCCTGGCCTTCTGGTGGGTCGACTCGGGCGAGATCGGCAACGGCTTCACGTACGGCGGGCGCGACTTCACCTCGTACCCGACCTCGGTCTATCAAGGGTGGTTCCGCGACCTCTTCGCGTACGCCCTGGGTTTCGGTTTCGTCGCCTACCAGCCGGCGCTGGTCCTTCTCGGCCGCCGTGACCCGCTCGGCCTGCCGGCCTGGGCCGGCTACGCATCGCCGCTCGTCTGCCTGCCCGCCACGCTGATCGCCGCCCTGGTGTGGCGTTCCGGCGTCCGTCACTATCGGAGCACCGGCTCATGATTCGCATGGAAAACCTTCAAAAGACCTTTTCCGTACGGGTAAAAACCGGCCGTTTCCGCCGAGAGAAACGTACGGTCGCGGCCGTGGACGGCGTCAGCCTGACCATCGAGCCCGGCGAGATGGTCGGCTACATCGGTCCGAACGGCGCCGGCAAATCGACCACGCTCAAGATGCTGACCGGGGTGCTCACGCCGACCGCGGGCGAGGTGTCGGTGTTCGGCCTCACCCCGGTGCCGCAGCGCACCAGGCTCGCACTGCAGATCGGCGTGGTCTTCGGGCAACGCTCGCAGCTCTGGTGGGACCTGCCCCTGCACGAGTCGTTCCAGCTGCTCCGGCACATCTACCGGGTGCCGCCTTCGGAGCACGCGGTCCGCCTTCGCCGCTGCCGGGAACTGCTCGGCCTCGACGATTTCCTGGACACCCCGGTGCGGCAGCTGTCGCTGGGCCAGCGCATGCGCGGCGAGATGACGGCGGCGCTGCTGCACGGCCCGCGGGTGCTGTTCCTCGACGAGCCGACGATCGGCCTGGACGTGGTGAGCAAGCAGGCGGTGCGCTCGTTCCTGGCCGAACTCGGTCGCACCGGCGACGTCACGCTGGTGCTGACCACCCACGATCTGGCCGACATCGAACGCCTGTGCCGCCGCCTGGTCGTGATTGACCACGGCCGGGTGGTGCACGACGGCACGATCGAGGCGCTGCACGCCCGCTACGGTTCGCGGCGCAGCCTGATCGTCGACCTGGACGCGCCGCTCCCGCCCGGTTTCGTCATTCCGGGCGCCTCGCTGAGCGCGGTCGAGGCGGACGGGCATCGGGTCACGTTCTCGCTGGACGGGGTGTCGGCGGGCGCCGCGGTGGCCGGTCTGGTCGGGGCGGCGTCGGTGCGCGACCTGTCGGTGGTCGAGCCGGACATCGAGGACGTGGTGGCCCGCCTCTACGGCGGTTATCCACAGGGGTCCCGATGATTTCCCCCGGCGGTCCGGATCAGATGTGTTCCATGATCAGCACCAGCCACGAGGGCTCGAGCGCCTCGTAGTGATGATCCACGTCGCCGGGAAAAGTCACGTAATCGCCCGGCCCCAGCTCGACCTCGTCACCGACCGGGCCGGCCTTCACCCGGCCCCCGCCGATCACCATGTGTTCGACGCTGCCCGGGATGTGCGCGACCGCCTCGCGCGGCTGCCCGGGTTCGAGCTCCATCACGTACAGGTCGCGGCGCGTGCGGGCGGAGCCCGCGCTCAACAGCTTGACCAGCACATCGGCCTCATCGGCCGGCAGGCGCGGGCCTTCACCGGCCCGAATTACCTGTACGCGGGCGGGCGGCGGCTCGACCAGCCGGCTGAACGGCACGCCGAGCGCCACCCCCAGCGACCACAACGTCTCGATGCTGGGGTTGCCGGTGCCGCTCTCCAGCTGCGACAACGTCGACTTGGCCAGCCCGGCCTGCCGGGCCAGCTCGGTGATCGAGAGCCCGGCACGTTGCCGCTCGCGGCGTAGCGCGGCGGCGATGTCGGCCAGCGGGGGCGCGGGAGGCTGCTGCATGTTCGCTCCGTCGATCGGTTTGTTCGGTTTGACGAACGATTCGGTTCGGGTTCATTATTTCAAACCATGCGGACGATAGAGCGAACGCTCCTTCGGGATGCGGCGGCCATCGCCGCGGCGATGATCGCGGTGGGCGCGTCGTTCGGGGCGATTGCGATTTCGTACGGGCTGCCGACCTGGGCCCCGTTCCTCCTGTCGACCGTGGTCTTCGCGGGCGGCGCCCAGTTCCTGGCGGTCGGCCTCATCGCCGCCGGCAACCCGCTGGCCGCCGTCTTCGCGGGCCTGCTGCTGAACGCCCGCCACCTGCCGTTCGGCCTGGCGGTCGGCGGCACGGTCGGCTCCCGGCTGTCCACCCGCATGGTCGGCAGCCACCTGATGACCGACGAGGTGGTCGCGTTCACCCTGGCCGAACCCGACCCGGCCCGGCGCCGCAAGGTCTACTGGCTGATGGGCGTAACCCTGTTCGCATCATGGAACCTGGGCAGCGCCCTCGGCGTACTCCTGGGCGGCGCGGTCGGCAACACGGACGCGCTGGGCCTGGACGCCGCATTCCCGGCCGGCCTGATCGCCCTGATCATGCCGTCGCTGCGAGACCGCCGAACCCGGCTGGCCGCCCTCTCGGGCGCGGCGATCGCGGTGCTGCTGACCCCGGTCCTGCCCGCCGGCCTGCCCGTCCTGTGCGCGCTGGCCGGACTGTTGACACTGGTGAGACCCGGGTCTCCGCGGACCGCCGGCGACGCACCGAAGGCAGCGGAATCATGCTGATCGCGGCGATCGTGGCCCTGGGCGTAGGCACTTACGCCATGCGGCTGTCCGGGGTGCTGCTGCGAGACCGCCTCAAGCTCTCGGACACATTCCAGCGCCTGCTACCGATCGCCGCCGCGGCCCTGCTCGCAGCGCTGGCCGGCACGGCCGCTCTGATGGAGAGCAGCCACTTCGCCGGACTAGCCCGCCCAGCCGGCGTCGCCGCAGGTGCCCTGCTGGCCTGGCGCCGCGCCCCCTTCGTGGTCGTCATCGTGGCCGCCGCAGCCGTAGCCGCCCTACTCCGCCTCGCCGGCCTGCCCTGATCGGCCTGCCCTGCCCGCCTGCCCTGCCCGCCTGTGCTGCCCGCCTGTGCTGCCCGCCTGTGCTGCCCGTCTGTGCTGCCCGTCTGTGCTGCCCGTCTGTGCTGCCCGTCTGTGCTGCCCGTCTGTGCTGCCCGTCTGTGCTGCCCGTCTGTGCTGCCCGCCTGTGCTGCCCGCCTGTGCTGCCCGGCCCGCCGGCCTGGCTTAGCGGCCTCGCTTCGCCAGGGCGTCTTGGCCGGGCTTCCCTTCGCAAGGCTGCCCTGATCGGCCGCGCCTTGCAGGGTTGCGGCGGCCGGGTTCGCTTCGCCGGGCTGCGGTGATCAGCTGCCCTTTGCGGGGTTGCGGTGGCCGGGGTTCGCTTTGCCGGGCTTCCTTGATCGGCTGCGATGTGCTGGGCGGTCGTGGCGGGGCTTCGCCGTGCTGGGCGGTCGTGGCGGGGCTTCGCCGTGCTGGGCGGTCGTGGCGGGGCTTCGCCGTGCTGGGCGGTCGTGGCGGGGCTTCGCCGTGCTGGGC
>NZ_JBITEL010000009.1:0-73297 GCF_044455125.1 Actinoplanes sp. NPDC051343 | reverse complement strand
GCGGTCATGGCCGGGCTTCGCCGTGCTGGGCAGTCGTGGGAGGGTGGCCCTGGCCGGGCTTGGCCTTGCCGGGGAGTCCTGACCCGGGCTGGCCCGACCGATCCTCCGGCCATGCCCGTGGCCCGGCCGCAGCCGTCGCGGTGGGTGTCATCATCGCGGTGGGCGCGTCACCGTCGCGGTGGGCGCGTCACCGTCGCGGTGGGCGCGTCACCATCGCGGGCGGCGCGCCGCAACCACGAACACGCCGCCCTGGTCGCTATCCGTCAGAGTCTTGACCGATCTCTCGGCCGTCACCATGGACCCGTCTGAGGCGCGGATCGCGCCGCAAAGGACGGAAATCCCGCCGCGGTAGTCGCCGCGAGACTGTCCCCAGCGGCTGCCGAGGCCGTGAGCCGGCAGCGAGATCGCGCGCCGCGCACGGGCGTGACCGGGCCCTCAGGAGCGGGCCGGCCAAGACCGGGACGCCCGAGCAGTGCGGGCGGGCCCGGGTGCCGCGGGTCAGATCTTGTCGCCGACCTTGACCTGGGGGTTGGGGGTGCGGAAGCGCCGGAACTGCAGCGCCCGCATGATGCCGTACAGCTGGAGGCTGCCGGTGCGCTGGGTGGTCTTGGGGAAGCGTTCCTGCACCAGCTTCTTGACTCGGCGGGCGATCAGGAAGCTGTCGACGACCATCAGGAAGGCGAGCAGGAACCAGAGGATGTTGCTGACCAGGACCACGGTGCTGATCTTGGTGATGGAGCCGACCAGGACGATCAGGGCGCCGAGGATGAAGTAGGAGCCGATGTTGCGGCGGGAGTCGACCAGGTCGCGGACCAGGCGGCGCTCGGGGCCGCGGTCGCGGGCCATCAGGTAGCGCTCGTCGCCCTGGCGCATGCCCTGCATGGCCTCGGTGCGTTCGCGGCGGCGGTCTTCGCGGGACTCGCGGGCGTTCATCGGGGTGGCGGCGCCGACCCGGCGGGCCGTGCTGGCTCGTTTCGGCGTGACGTGGCCGAGTTCTTTCTTGCTGGGGGTGTAGCTCTTGGGCCGGTTGGCGGGGTCGGAAGCCACCTCCTCCTCGACCGGGTCGGGGGTGGTGACGTCGGCGGACTTGCGGCGAAAGAGCGAGGGCACGGTAGGAGAGTAGCCAAACGGCGCGGTGTGATTCACACCGCGCCGCGCATCGTGACAATTAAGAGAGGAACTAGAGCCGTTCGACGTGCGCGCCGAGGGCGGCCAGCTTGCCCTCGAAGTCCTCGTAGCCGCGGTTGATCAGGTCCACCCCGTACACCCGGGAGGTGCCTTCGGCGGCCAGCGCCGCGATCAGGTGGGCGAAGCCGGCCCGCAGGTCGGGGATGACCAAATCGGTCGCGTGCAGCTTGGACGGGCCGGCGATGACCGCCGAGTGTTTGAAGTTGCGGCGGCCGAAGCGGCACGGGGTGCCGCCCAGGCAGTCGCGGTAGACCTGGATCGTCGCGCCCATCTGGTTGAGCGCGTCGGTGTAGCCGAGCCGCTGCTCGTACACCGTCTCGTGCATGATCGACAGGCCGCGGGCCTGGGTCAGCGCGACCACCAGCGGCTGCTGCCAGTCGGTCATGAAGCCGGGGTGCACGTCGGTCTCGAGGGCGACCGGCTGCAGGTCGCCGCCCGGGTGCCAGAACTTGATGCCGCCCTCGGCGCCGACCACGCCCGGCCGGGCCACCCGGTCGTCGGTGATGTGGAACTCGCCGCCGATCGAGCGGAACACGTTGAGGAACGTCATCATGTCGGCCTGCTGGGCGCCGAGCACCTCGATCTCGCCCTTGGTGGCCAGCGCGGCGGCGGCCCACGAGGCGGCCTCGATCCGGTCCGGGATCGGCTTGTGCTGGTAGCCGTGGAGGCGGGGCACGCCCTGGATCTCGATGACCCGGTCGGTGTGCACGGTGATGATCGCGCCCATTTTCTGCAGTACGCAGATCAGGTCGATGATCTCCGGCTCGATGGCCGCGTTGCGCAGTTCGGTCACGCCCTCGGCGCGTACGGCGGTGAGCAGCACCTGCTCGGTCGCCCCGACGCTCGGGTAGGGCAGTTCGAGCTTGGCGCCGTGCAGGCCGTTGGGCGCGCTGAGGTGCATGCCCTCGGGTGCCTTGTCGACGACCGCGCCGAATTCGCGCAGCGCCTGGATGTGGAAGTCGATCGGGCGCGGGCCGATGTAGCAGCCGCCGAGGTCCGGGATGAACGCCCGGCCGAGGCGGTGCAGCAGCGGGCCGCAGAACAGGATCGGGATGCGGCTCGAACCGGCGTGGACGTTGATCTCTTCGGTGCTGGCGCTCTCGACGTTGGTCGGGTCCATGACGATCTCGCCGTCACTCGCGCCGTCGGAGACCTTCACACCGTGCAGTTCGAGAAGGCCGCGCACCACTTCGACGTCGCGGATGCGCGGCACGTCGTAGAGCACACTGGGCGTCTCGCCGAGGACGGCGGCCACCATGGCCTTGGAGACGAGATTCTTGGCGCCACGGACCCGGATCTGACCCTGCAACGGCGTACCGCCGTGCACGACCAAGACGTCGTCGGTCAACGTAACCTCCAGCCGGCGGGCGCGAACATGCGCACCCGGAGATGAGTCGAGGGGCGAGCAGACGGGCGGGGGTACCCGTTCTGCAACCGGGGAAGCATAGCGCTGAGTGACAAAAGCGAAAGTCAGCACACCGGTCAACCGGCACAAAAATGCTGATGATTAACCCAGCGGAAAGGTACTGCCGTGCGGACGGGATCTTCTCCGCTACGGTAAGTAACTTTTACGGAAGGGCCAGCATCTGGTCGAGAGCGATCCGCGCGTGGTGCGCGGTGTCCTCATCGACGGTGATCTGGTTGGGCACGCGGCCCGCCACCAGCTCCTCGAGCGCCCACACGAGGTGGGGGAGATCGATGCGGTTCATCGTCGAGCAGTAGCAGACCGTCCGGTCGAGGAACATGATCTGCTTGTCGGGGTGGGCGAGCGCCATCCGGCGTACGAGATTGAGCTCGGTGCCGACCGCCCAGGCCGACCCCGACGGCGCCGCGTCGAGGGCCTTGATGATGTATTCGGTCGAGCCGACCTGGTCGGCGGCCTGCACCACCTCGTGGCGGCACTCCGGGTGGACCAGCACGTTGACGCCGGGCACGCGCTCGCGCACCTCGCGCACGCTGTCGATGGTGAAACGCCCGTGCACCGAGCAGTGCCCGCGCCAGAGGATCATGCGCGCATCGCGCAGCTGCTGGTCGGTCAGGCCACCGTTCGGCTTGTGCGGGTCGTAGAGAACACAATCGTCAAGGTCGAAACCCATTTCCAGTACGGCCGTGTTGCGGCCCAAGTGCTGGTCGGGCAGGAAGAAGACCTTGGAACCCTGCTCGAACGACCACGTGAGCGCCCGCTTCGCATTGGACGACGTGCAGACCACGCCCTTGTTGCGGCCGACGAAGCCCTTGATGTCGGCCGACGAGTTCATGTAGGTGACCGGCACGATGTCGCCCGCGATGCCCAGGTCCTCGAAGTGCTCCCAGGCCGTCTGCACCTGGCCGAGCACCGCCATGTCGGCCATCGAGCAGCCGGCGGCGAGGTCGGGCAGTACGACCTTCTGGGACGAACCGGTGAGGATGTCGGCGCTCTCCGCCATGAAATGCACGCCGCAGAACACGATGAACTCGGCGGAGGGGCGGGCGGCCGCCTCGCGGGCGAGCTTGAACGAGTCGCCGGTGACGTCGGCGAACTGGATCACCTCGTCGCGCTGGTAGTGGTGCCCGAGCACGAACACCCGGTCACCCAGCGCGGCCTTGGCCGCCGTCGCGCGCGCCACCAGGTCGGGGTCGCTCGGCGCCGGCAGGTCGCCGGGGCAGTCGACGCCGCGCTCGGAGGCCGGGTCGCTGCCGCGTCCGAGCAGGAGGAGCGCGGTGGGGGTGTTCGAGGGTTCGGTCCAGATCGACGTCACGCGGCCATCGTCGCACAGCGGACGGACGCCTAAACCGTGCGCGGAGAGTGGGCTGGCACACTCATGCAGTGCGCGTACTGATCTGTCCGGACAAGTTTGCCGGAACCCTGTCCGCTACCGCCGTGGCCGATGCGATCGCGGAGGGCTGGGGCGGCGACACGACGCTGGTCAAGCGGCCGCTGTCGGACGGCGGCCCAGGCTTCGTCGAGGTGCTGGCCGGGTCGGTGAACGGCCGCCGGCTGACGGTGCCCACGGTCGACCCGCTCGGGCGGCCGGTCGACGGCGAGATCCTGCTGGCCGGCCCCGTCGCGTACATCGAAAGCGCGCAGGCCTGCGGCCTGCACCTGTTGGCCAAGGATGAGCGTGACCCCAACACCACCTCCTCGTACGGCCTGGGGCTGCTGATCACCGCGGCGGTCGAGGCGGGCGCCACCGAGGTGGTGATCGGGCTCGGCGGCTCGGCGACCAACGACGGCGGCGCGGGCATGCTGGCCGCGCTGGGTGCTCCACCGGTCGACGCGGCCGGTTACGCACTGCCGTACGGCGGCGCCTATCTCAATGCGGCTGCCACGCTCGGCGGCCGCATTGAGCTCCGGGACGTACGCCTGGTGGCCGCGACCGACGTCGACAGCCCGATGACCGGCCTGCACGGCGCGAGCAACGTCTTCGGCCCGCAGAAGGGCGCGAGCCGCGAGGACGTCTACCGCCTGGACGCCGCGCTGGAGGTCTTCGCCGGGGTGCTCGAGCGCGCCTTCGGCATCAGTGACCTGCAGACCCAGCCCGGCGGGGGAGCGGCCGGCGGGATCGGCGCCGCGCTGATCGCCCTCGGCGGCCGGGTCACCTCGGGGATCGGCCTGGTCACCGCCTCCATCGGGCTGGAGCACGAGCTCGACCAGGCCGGCCTGGTGATCACCGGGGAGGGCTCGTTCGACCACCAGTCGCTGCGCGGAAAGGTGGTGGCGGGCATCGCCAACGGCGCCCGCGACCGGGGCATTCCGTGCATCGTGCTGTGCGGTCGCAACGAGACCGGCTACCGCGAGGCGGCCAGTGCCGGAGTCACCGAGACGCACTCGCTGACCGAGTTGTTCGGCTCCGAGGACGAGGCGATGGCCCGCCCCGCCGAGGGCCTGCGGGAGCTCGCCGCGCGTCTGGCCAGGCAGTGGGAACGTCTTTAGGCCGCTCAGGGGCGGGTGGTCGGGGCGGAAGCAGGGAGGTGAACTGAGCCACCCCGATTGGGAATCACGCGAAATGGGGCTAGCGTTGGCCAGTACGGCATGATGTCCGCACCTGGCAGGGAGATACGCAGTGACCACTGAGACGCACACCGAGTCGACCGAGGCGACCGCCCCGACCGGCGTAGTTCTGACCGACGTCGCCGCGGTGAAGGTCAAGGCCCTGATCGAGCAGGAAGGGCGCGACGACCTGCGCCTGCGCATCGCCGTTCAGCCCGGCGGCTGCTCCGGCCTGCGTTACCAGCTCTTCTTCGACGAGCGCTCGCTCGACGGCGACGTCGTGAACGACTTCGACGGGGTCGGCGTCGTGGTCGACCGCATGAGCGCGCCCTACCTGGCCGGCGCCACGATCGACTTCGCCGACCGGATCGACGCCCAGGGCTTCACGATCGACAACCCGAACGCGCAGAACTCCTGCGCCTGTGGTGACTCTTTCCACTGAGCCATCGCCGAAACATCTCCGGAGCAGGCCGTCCCGTTCACGGGACGGCCTGCTCTGCTTCATGTGCCGGTAGGCTGCTGGAGTAACAGCCCCCCGTTCCCGAACCTCGAGGGCCCACATGAAGATCGCCGTGACCGGCTCGATCGCCTCCGACCACCTGATGCACTTCCCGGGCCGCTTCTCGGAGCAGCTCATAGCCGATCAGCTGCACAAGGTCTCGCTCTCTTTCCTCGTCGACGACCTGGTGGTCCGGCGCGGCGGCGTGGCACCCAACATCTCGTTCGGCCTGAGCAAGCTGGGCCTGCGCCCGGTGCTGATCGGTGCGGTCGGTGCCGACTTCGCCGACTACCGCTCCTGGCTCGAGCGGCACGGCGTCGACTGCGGCTCGGTGCACGTCAGTGAGGTGGCCCACACCGCCCGCTTCGTCTGCACCACCGACGACGACCTCAACCAGATCGCCTCGTTCTACGCCGGCGCGATGTCCGAGGCCCGCAACATCGAGCTGGCACCGGTGGCCGAGCGGGTGGGCGGCCTCGACCTGGTGCTGATCGGCGCGAACGACCCGCAGGCGATGCTCCGCCACTCCGAGGAGTGCCGGGCGCGGGGTTACCGGTTCGCGGCCGACCCCTCGCAGCAGCTCGCGTTCATGCCCGGCAGCGACGTGCTGAGCCTGATCAGCGGCGCCGACTACCTGCTTACCAACGAATACGAGCGCTCGTTGCTCGAGACGAAGGCGGGTCTGACCAGCGACGAGGTCCTCGACCAAGTCAAGATCCGGGTGACCACGCTCGGCAAGGACGGCGTCGAGATCACCGGCAAGGGCATCGAGCGCATCCACGTGCCGGTCGCCAAGGACGTCGTTCCGGAAGACCCGACCGGGGTCGGCGACGGCTTCCGGGCCGGCTTCTTCGCCGCGATCAGCTGGGGCCTCGGCCTCGAGCGGGCGGCTCAGGTCGGCTCGCTGGTCGCCGCGCTGGTGCTGGAGACGACCGGACCGCAGGAGTACGACATTCGCGGCGAAGAGTTCGGCAAGCGCTTCACCGACTCGTACGGTGAGGCGGCGGCCGCCGAGGTCACCGCGCACCTGCCCGCCTGATCCAGGGAAAACACATGGTCCTCGCTGTCTTCGCCGGGTTGCCCGGGGTCGGCAAGAGCACGCTTGCCGCGCGGGTGGCCGCCGAACTGCCCGCGGCGGTGCTCGCCGTCGACACGGTCGACTTCACGCTGCGGCGTTACGAGGTCAGCGAGGCCCGGCCCGGCTACGCGGCGTACGGGGTGGTGGCCGCCCTGGCCGAGACCCAGCTCCGGATCGGCCACCACGTGATCATCGACGCGGTCAACCCGGTGAAGGCGGCCCGGCAGCTCTGGGTCGACCTGGCCGAGCGGATGGACGTGCCGCTGCGGGTGGTCGAGGTGGTGTGCGGCGACGACGCCGAGCACCGGCGGCGGGTAGAGGCGCGATACAAGGCCCGCGATCACGACGGCATCCCGGACTGGGTGCGCGTGCTCGAGCGCCAGGCCGAGTACGAGCCGTACCTCGGGCCGCGCCTGGTGGTCGACACGTTCCTGGCCAAGGAGCCGGTCGAGCCGGTGGTCCGCTACCTCAGTTGAGTTTGCGCACGTCAAACGCGTCCGGCGCGGGCGAGCCGAGAAACTCCTGCTTCTTCATGCGGCACCACGCCGGGATGTCGTTGGCGGCGGCCGGGTCGTCCGCGAGCACCCGCAGCACCTCGCCCACCTCGGCCGTGCGGATGCGCTTGGCCAGCGCGATCACCGGCAGCGGGCAGCGCTGACCGAGACAATCGAGTTCGATCACATTCCAGCTTCTTTCCTGAGGTCGGCCACCAGTCCTGGCAGCACATCCAGGAAACGCTCGACATCTTCCGCCGTTGTACCGCGGTGCAGCGAGACCCGCACGTTGCCGTGGCTGAGCACGCCCATCGCCTCCAGCACGTGACTCGGGCGCAGCGTCGACGCGGTGCACGACGAACCGGACGAGACCGCGAAACCGTGCCGGTCGAGCGCGTGGAGCAGGGCCTCGCCGTCCACGTACAGGCAGGAGAAGGTCACCAGGTGCGGCAGCCGGTCGACCGGATCGCCCACCACCTCGACGTCGGGCACGGTCGCCGCCACCCGCTCCCGGATGCGGTCGACCAGGGCCGACTGCCGCGCAGCCTCGGCTTCCGCCTCGCCGAGCACGGCTCGCAGGCTCGCCGCCGCGGCGACGACCGCCGGCAGGTCGAGAGCGCCGGGCACGCCCGGACGATAAAGATCATCTTTCGGGTACGGCGAGAGCCAGCGCACGCCCTTGCGAACCACAAGTACGCCCACACCCGGCGGCCCGCCCCACTTGTGGGCACTGGCACTGAGCAGCGACCACCCCGTCGGCAGCGGAACATGGCCGACCGACTGGGCGGCGTCCACGAACAACGGCACCCCGTTCCCGGCGCAGAAGGCCGCCGCGCTCTCCACCGGCTGCACCGTTCCGGCCTCGTGGCTGGCGCTGATCAAACTGGCCAGTGCCACTCCGTCGCCCTCGACGGCCCGCTCCCAGGCGTCCAGGTCGAGGCGGCCCCGCCGGTCGACCGGCACCGCCCGTGCCTGGTGCCGGTCGGCCGCGTGCAGGACCGCCGAGTGCTCGATCGCCGAATGCACCAGCGTGTCGCCCTGCCTCGCCCGGCCCGCAAGACCACCGAGGACGGCGGCCTGCGCGGCAGCCGTACCGGAAGGCCACAGTGACACCTCGTCCGCGCGTACGCCCAAAGCCTCGGCAAACGCGGCGTGAGCCGCGTCAGAAAGCTGTTGAGCCCGCCGGCCCGCGGCATAGAGCCGGGCCGGGTCGGCCCAACCATCGGCCAGCGACGCCAGCAGAGCTTCTCTGGCCACCGGATGCAAAGGTGCGGCAGTAGCCCCATCAAGGTAAACAGGCAGGTAGGCCGGAACGCCCGTGTCTTCCACCCTCGAACGGTATCGTCCGGTTGTTGCGGGGTTTTCGAGCTTCGAAGATCGGACCCCCGGAACGGGACGGTACGGCCAGGTCGAGTAATGTGCGACCGTCGGTGACGCCTTGCCGCCTGGCGTCCCTTTTCAGGGTGGGGACGACGTTTCGGGCGGGGTGCCGCTGCTAAGGGAGGCATACGCAGGTGGGCGCAAAGAGTTCGGCCGCGCGGCCGCGAGCGGCAGTCCGGGTAGCCGGGCTCGGTCTCGGCGCTGCGGCGCTGCTGATGCTGCTTTCGGGCTGTTCCGTCGAGGGCTTCGGCAAGGCGTTCGGCCACTTCGGTTGGCCGGGCCCCGGCATCAGCCTCCAGGCACACAAGATGTACGACCTGTGGATCGCGTCGGTCATCGCGGCACTGGTCGTCGGCATTTTCGTGTGGGGCCTGATCTTCTGGTGCGTCATCCGGTACCGCAAGCGCGGCGACGAGCTGCCCGTGCAGACCCGGTTCAACATGCCGATGGAGGTCCTCTACACGGTCACCCCCATCCTCGTGGTGGCGGTGCTCTTCTACTACACGGCGATCGTCCAGACCGACGTGGACAAGCTCTCGAAGAACCCCGACCAGATCGTGCAGGTCACGGCATTCAAGTGGCAGTGGGAGTTCGACTACCGCGACGGCATGGGCACCGGTGCCAAGACGACCGTCGCGACGGTCGGCTCGGCCGACGTGATCCCGCTGCTGGTCCTGCCGGTCGGCCAGAAGATCCGGTTCGAGGAGACCAGCAAGGACGTCATCCACTCCTTCTGGGTGCCCGAGCTGCTGTTCAAGCGCGACGTGTTCCCGGGCAGCATCCGCAACGTCTTCGAGGTGACGCTCGACAAGACCGGGCGCTACGTCGGACGCTGCGCCGAGCTCTGCGGCACCTACCACGCGTTCATGCAGTTCGAGCTGGTCGCCGTCACGCCGGAGCAGTTCAACACGTACATGCAGGCTCGCAAGGCCGGCCAGACCGTCCAGCAGGGCATGGCAGCCATGGGCTTCACCGGCAACCAGGAGTACGCGGTGACCACCAAGCCGCTGAACACCCGGCGCCAGGCGAGCAGCTGGAACCAGTCCAACGCCGTGGACAAGTAGGAGCCTGACGTGAAGACCGAATACAAAATCTTCGCCGGCGTCGCGGCGTTCCTCTTCGGCGCCGCGATCGTCTACGGCGCGTGGACGCACGGCCAGACCGGCCATCTGGAGTGGATCGGCTTCGTCGCGCTGATCCTCTCCGGCCTCCTGTGCACGATGTGCGCCACGTTCTTCGGCTTCGTGGCCCGCCGCATCGAGCCCCGCCCGGAAGACCGCGAGGACGGCGAGATCGCCGAAGGCGCCGGCGAGATCGGCTTCTTCAGCCCGGGCAGCTACTGGCCGTTCGGCATCGCGCTGGCCGCCGCGGTGGCCGGCCTCGGCCTCGTCTTCTGGATGTGGTGGCTGATCGCCGTCGGCATGATCATGGTCATCTTCAGCGCGTGCGGCATGCTCTTCGAGTACTACTCAGGAACCAGGCACACCGCCGAGCACTGAGTTTGCTCTTTAAAGCCCGCTCTCTCCGTTGGAGGGAGCGGGCTTTGTGTTTGTCGGGGGTCGACCGCGTTTGACCGGAATGATTGGCGCTCGCTCCAGGTAGTCCGGTGCGCGGCGCCGTTGGTGCTCAGGCTTGTTCGGACGCCGTTTTCGCCCAGGCCTATCGTGGCCGGGACAGCCGCGCCGGGAGAGCCGCGCCGGGAGAGCCGCGCCGGGAGAGCCGCGCCGGGAGAGCCGCGCCGGGAGAGCCGCGCCGGGAGAGCCGCGCCGGGAGAGCCGCGCCGTGCGGCGCCCGCAGCGTCAGGCGAAGGCCGCCCGCGGCGTGAGGCGAAGCTGCGGGACGGCCGCGTCGGTCTTGACGGCCGCCGTCCGTCGCCGCGCTCGGGTGGTCACGGGCCGGCTTGCGGGCCGTGGGTGCTGGTGGTCTGTGGGTGTGGCCGCTCGGTGGGCCTGGTCAGGCGGCGGCGCGGCGTTGGTGGGGGAGGCGGGGAATCGGGCCGGCGTGGTTGGGCCAGAGGTGGACGACGATCGGGGCGACGACCTCGGCCATGCCGCAGCGGGTGCAGACCAGCTCGGGGCAGTCGTCGTGGCCGTCGGCGCACGGCGGCACCTCGAACAGCATGTCGCCGTCGCAGATGGCGCAGCGCAGTTCGCGTTCCGACACGGGTGGCTCCTCTCCTGAAGAAGGCGAAGCTGGATCTACCCGAATGTGATTCAGACGCTGCCACGGATCGGCGGCGTTGGGGAGCACCCCGGGCGGCGTGTCTGCGGGTTTTTGTACCAGTTACGGATTTCGGCGGAGTTTCACCCGGTTCGCGCGGGCGGCATGGTGGTCGGCTGAGGCTTGCGGGTGAAAGTCCAGCCTGCTCAGGCGCCGGCTAACGGCTGCAGACCTGTCCGACCCCGCTCAGGCCGTCAGATCGCTGGTCAGGAGCCTCAACCGCCGACGCGTACGGGCGGGGGCCTATTCGGCGGCCTTTGCCGCCTTTGCCGCCTCGATCCACTTGGTGAGCTGTGCCGTTGCGGCGCCCGAGTCGATCGTTTCCTCGGCTCGGGCGATGCCGGAGCGCATGGTTTCGACGAAATCGCCCGGGAAGCGGGCGTGCGCGGCCAGCGCGGCCGCCACGTTGACCGCCACCGCGTCGCGCACCGGGCCGCGCTCGCCGGCGAAGACCCGGTGGGCCACGTCGGCGTTGAAGGTCACGTCGCCGCCACGCAGGTCGGCCGGCTGGCTGCGCGGGAGGCCGAGGTCGGTCGCGTCGAGCACGGTCTCGTCGACGCGGCCGTCGCGGACCAGCCACAGGCGGGTCGGGGCGGACGTCGTGAACTCGTCGAGGCCGTCCTCGCCGCGCATCACCACGGCCGAGTCGCCGCGGCGGGCGAAGACCGCCGCCATCACCGGAGCCATCCGCAGGTCGAAACAGCCGACCGCGGCCGCCGTGGGGCGGGCCGGGTTGGTCAGCGGGCCGAGCATGTTGAAAAACGTCGGCACGCCCAGCTCGCGCCTGGTCACCGCGGCGTGGCGCATGCCGGGGTGGTAGCGCGCGGCGAAGCAGAAGCCCATGCCGGCCTCGGTGACCGTGCGGGCCACGCCGGCCGGGCCGAGGTCGAGCGGCAGGCCGAAGTGTTCGAGCAGGTCGGCGGTGCCGGTCGTCGAGGAGGCCGAGCGGTTGCCGTGCTTGACCACCCGCACCCCGGACGCGGCCGTGACGATCGCGGCCATCGTGGAGATGTTGACCGTATTGGCCCGGTCGCCGCCGGTGCCGACCACGTCGACCGCGTCGGTGCGCTGCTCCTCGGGGAGCTCGACCAGGGTCGCCGCGGCCAGCATGGCCTCGACCAGCCCGGCCAGCTCGGCCGGGGTCTCGCCCTTGGCCCGCATCGCGATCGCGAAGCCCGCGACCTGGACGGGCGTGGCGTTGCCCGCCATGATCTCGCCCATCGCCCACGCGGTGTCCGACGTGGCGAGTTCCTCGCCACGCATCAAAACGCTGGTCAGGTTGGGCCAGGTGCGTGCGCCCATGGCGGGTCTCCGTCCGGGGGTACGGCGAACGAGTCGGTCTTAGCCCAGCGTGCCGAGGGTGCCCAGCGGGATCGCCCCGTTGCGGCGGTCGCGCAGCATCGCGGCGATGGTCTGCCCGGTGGTGACCGGGTCGAGCGGGTAGGTCAGGGTCTGGTCGACCTGCGCGTAGGCGGCCAGCCAGCGGTCGGCGGCGCGGGCCAGCACGACACACACCGGCGGCGGTGTGGCGTACTCGTCCTTGGTCTGCCGGGCGATGCCGAGACCGCCGGCCGGAGCGGCCTCGCCGTCCAGCACCATCAGGTCGATCTCGTACTTGTCCAGGAGGATGCGGCACTCTTCCCAGGTCGACGCGTCGGCGAACTCGACCCGCAGATCGGCCGCCGGGCGCACGCCGATGGCCAGGCGAATCTTGTCGCGAACGGCCTTGTCGTCGCTGTAGAGCAGGACGGTGTATTGGTCTGGTGCGTCGCTCATGGATGGCCCCGGTTCACGCTCGTAGGTGCCCGCTGATCGTACCGAACCCGCTATTCGCCGTCCGCCCGTGGTCGATTCGCCGCGGCCTGCTCTGTGATCTTTGTTGCAGCGGCCACGGCGGCCCGCGCCTGTTCGGCCTCGGCGCGGTCGAGAGCGCGGTCGACCCTTCTCGCCTCGCGCTCGGACTGCCGCATCCACTGGATCACCAGGATGCCGAGCATGGTGACGCTGACCAGTTCGCCGCCGGCCCACAGGATGCCGCCCGCGTTGACCTGGTCGTTCCACGGGTTGGCCCAGCTCAGGTGCAGGCTCGGGTAGTAGTCGCCGGCCAGCAGCGACTTGTCCTGCATGATCGTCAGGCCGAGCACGGTGTGGAACGGCACCGACAGCACCATGAGCAGCGCCCGGCCCGGGTAGGGCCAGCGGTTGGGCAGCGGGTCGAGGCCGAGCAGCGGCCAGAAGAACAGGCACCCGGTGACGATGAAGTGGATGTGCGTGAGCTCGTGCAACCAGTCGTTCTCAAGGGTCACCTTGTAGAGCCCGGTGAAGTAGAGGGCGAACGGGTTGGCGATGAAGATGCCGAACGCGACAAGCGGAAACGTGAGCACCCGGATGTAGCGGCTGTGCAGGAAGGCGAGCAGTGTGCGCTTGGGCTTGCGCTGCATCGTGCGCAGGGCCAGGGTGACCGGCGCGCCCAGGGCCAGGAAGATCGGCCCGACCATGGCCAGCACCATGTGCTGCACCATGTGCACGGAGAGCAGGGTGTCGTCGTACGCCTCGATGCCGGTGACCGTGACCGCCGCGATCGAGCCGAGTCCACCGACGACGAACGCCACCGTCCGGCCGGGCGGCCAGTGGTCGCCGCGCTTGCGCAGGCGGTAGACGCCGTAGCCGTACAGCGCGCCCGCGACCAGCAGGAAGAGTGCGACCAGGCTGGTCAAGTGGATCTGGGTGAAGATCTCCGCGGGCGTGAAGGGCGGGAGGACAGTATCCCCTCCCGCGTCCGCCAGTGGAGGCATTTCGGCAAGCAGCACCACCTGAGGCTAGGCCTATCCGGTCTCCACGCGTTCTACCGGGCTGTGACTCTTGCCGGATTCCACCCCCCGCGGCACGCATGCCTGATCGCGGGGCAATAATGAGCCCGTGACAGCGGCCTCAGCCATCGACAAGAGCCGGATCCACTCGCTGACCCGACCCAACATGGTCAGTGTCGGGACGATCGTGTGGCTCTCGAGCGAACTCATGTTCTTCGCGGCCTTGTTCGCGATGTACTTCTCGATCCGCGCCGCGGACTACCACATGTGGCAGATCCATACACCGGAACTCAACGTTCCGTACGCGACGGCCAACACGATCATCCTCGTGCTGTCGTCGGTGACCTGCCAACTGGGCGTGTTCGCGGCCGAGAAGGGCGACGTGTTCGCGCTGCGGCGCTGGTTCACGATCACCTTCGTGATGGGTCTGATCTTCGTCCTCGGCCAGGCCAACGAGTACCGCAGCCTGGTCCACGACGGCGTCAAGCTCAATGGCGACGGTTACGGCTCGATGTTCTACCTGACGACGGGCTTCCACGGCCTGCACGTCACCGGTGGCCTGATCGCCTTCATCGTCTACATGATCCGAACGACCATGGGCCGGTTCACGCCGGCTCAGGCGACCTCGGCGATCGTCGTGTCGTACTACTGGCACTTCGTGGACGTCGTGTGGATCGCGCTGTTCTCCATGATCTATTGGCTGCAGTAGACCCACGACGACGTCCATGAGCTTCAGGTCGAAATCCAGAGGGACACAACCCATGACTTCTGACTCCCACGCCAGGCGGCGTTTCCGGGGGGTGTTCGTCCGTCAGGGCGCGCCCAGCCGGGCCCGTCGGCGGATCGGGGCGGCGGTACGCATGCTGGCCGCGCTCGCGCTGGCCGGTGGCGTCTACACCGCGTTCGCGCCCGGCGCCTTCGCCGAGGACAACGGGCAGCAGCTCTCCGCCACCGCGCAGGAGGGCAAGCAGCTCTTCGACAACAGCTGCATCACCTGCCATGGACGCGACGCGCAGGGCGTTCCGGGCCGCGGCCCGAGCCTGATCGGCGTCGGTTCGGCCTCGGTCGAGTTCCAGGTGGGCACCGGCCGCATGCCGATGACCCGCCAGGAGTCGCAGGCGGAGGAGAAGAAGCCGCAGTTCGACAAGGACCAGACCAAGCAGCTGGCGCAGTACATCCAGGAGCTCGGTGGCGGCCCGCAGCTGCCGGCCGGTTCGCTGACCGAGGACCTCACCAGCAACCCCGACGCCCTGTCCAAGGGCGGGCAGCTGTTCCGGGTCAACTGCACCTCGTGCCACGGCTACGGCGGCGGGGGCGGCGCGCTCTCCTCGGGCAAGTGGGCGCCCAGCCTGCACAGCGCCTCGGCGGAGACGATCTACGCGGCCATGCTGACCGGTCCGCAGAACATGCCGGTGTTCGGCGACAACGAGCTCACGCCCGACCAGAAGCGCGAGATCATCACGTACGTCACCCAGCAGCTGCAGCAGGACAAGGACCCGGGCGGCGTGTTCAACCTCGGCCGCTACGGCCCGGTCACCGAAGGCATGGCGATCTTCGGGGTCGGCATGGTCATTCTGGTCTTCACGGCGCTCTGGATTGCGGGGAAGTCATGACGACTACGCACCACGACGATCCGTCGGCCGGCACCCAGCCGGTGGACGTCAACGACCCCCGGCTGTCCCGCTTCGAGATCCTCAAGGAAGGCGCCCGGCGCGACGAGATCGAGATCGTCACGTACGAGTCGCAGTTCCACGGGCACAACTCGAAGGCGGAGCGGCGGGTCGTCCGCAACATCGCGTTCCTGTTCCTGCTCTCCGGGCTGGCCGCGCTGGCGTTCCTGGTCGCCTACATCTGGTGGCCGTGGCGGTTCGAGCTCGGCAACTCGATCAACGACTACTACACGCCGGTCCTCGGCCTGACGCTCGGCATCTCGCTGTTCTCGCTCGGCTTCGCGATCCTCGCCTGGGCCAAGAAGCTGCTGCCGCACGAGGTGTCGATCCAGCAGCGGCACGACAAGCCGTCGCCCTCCGACGAGCAGCTGATCACCGGTCAGACCATGCTCTTCGTGGCCGACGAGCTGGGCGTGCAGCGCCGGCCGCTACTCAAGGGCGCGATCGGTCTCGGCCTGGCCCCGTTGGGCCTGGTCGCGGCCGCCCCGCTGATCGGCGGTCTGATCAAGAACCCGCACCAGCCCGACCGCGGCGAGGACCCGCCGCTGTTCCGCACCGGGTTCAGTCCGGCCGCCGGAGGTCAGCTGATCCGGCTGACCCGTGACGACGGCACGCCGATCCGCCCCGAGGACGTCAGCACCGGTGGTCAGATCACGGTCTACCCGGGCATCCCCGGCGGGGCGACGAACGAGTACGCCGACTCGCCGACCCTGCTGATCCACCTTCGTGACGACGCGGCCACGGCGGCGCGGGCCGCGGCCGACGGTGACGCACGTAACAAGGGCTTCATGTACGGCAACTACGTCGCGTACTCGAAGATCTGCACGCACGCCGGCTGCCCGGCGAGCCTCTACGAGCAGCAGACGAACCGCCTGCTCTGCCCGTGCCACCAGTCCCAGTTCAACCTCATCGCTAACGCACAGCCCATCTTCGGCCCGGCGACCCGGCGGCTGCCCATGCTGCCGCTTGCCGTGGACGCTGAGGGTTACTTCGTGGCAAAGTCCGACTACAAGGACACCGTCGGACCCGACTTCTGGGAGCGGCCATGAAGCGCCGGAAAGTCGACCTCGCCCAAGTGCCGGGCAACCTGGCCAAGGGCGTCGACGAGCGTTACCAGGCGGCGACCCCGCTCCGGGCCCTGCTCAACAAGGTCTTCCCGGACCACTGGTCGTTCCTGCTCGGTGAGATCGCGCTCTTCTCGTTCATCATTCTGCTGCTCACCGGCACCTTCCTGACCCTGTTCTTCGACCCGTCGATGAACGAGGTCACCTACAACGGTGCCTACCCGGCGCTGCGCGGCATCCCGATGTCCGCGGCGTACGACTCGACCCTGCACCTCTCGTTCGAGGTGCGCGGTGGTCTGTTCATGCGGCAGATGCACCACTGGGCGGCGCTGCTGTTCATGGCGTCGATCGTCATCCACATGGCCCGCATCTTCTTCACCGGCGCGTTCCGCAAGCCGCGTGAGGCCAACTGGGCCATCGGCGTCATCCTGTTCCTGCTCGGCTTCCTGGCCGGCTTCACCGGTTACTCGCTTCCCGACGACGGCCTCTCCGGCACCGGCCTGCGCATCGCCTCGGCGATCATGCTGTCGATCCCGGTGGCCGGCACGTGGATCTCGGCCTCGGTGTTCGGCGGCGAGTTCCCGGGCCACCTGATCATCGGGCGGTTCTACATCGCGCACGTCCTGCTGATTCCGGGCGGCCTGCTCGCGCTGATCAGCGTCCACCTGGGTCTGGTCTTCAAGCAGAAGCACACCCAGTGGCCGGGCCCGATGCGGACCAACACCAACGTCGTCGGCGAGCGCATGTTCCCGCGGTACGCGCTCAAGCAGGGCGGCTTCTTCATGAGCGTCTTCGGCGTGGTCGCGCTGATGGCGGGCCTGTTCCAGATCAACCCGATCTGGCTGTTCGGGCCGTACCGGGCGTCCGAGGTCTCCTCGGCGTCACAGCCCGACTGGTACGTGATGTTCATGGACGGCCTGGTCCGTCTGATGCCGAACTGGCAGATCTACATCCCGATCGGACAGGGCTACAGCATTCCGCCGCTGTTCTGGCCGGCGGTGGTCGGCCTGGGCGCGCTCACCACGGTCCCGATGTTCTATCCGTTCATCGAGGCCCGGCGCACCAAGGACAAGCGGATCCACAACCTGCTGCAGCGTCCCCGGGACAACCCGGAGCGCACCGGCATCGGCGCGATGGCGTTCACGTTCTTCCTGGTCGCCACCGTTTCCGGCGGCAACGACGTGATCGCCGACAAGTTCCACATCAGCCTCAACGCGATGACCTGGGCCGGCCGCATCGGCCTGCTGATCCTGCCGCCGCTGGCCTTCTACGTCTCGGTGCGGATCTGTCTCGGCCTGCAGCAGCACGACCGCGAGGTGCTGGCCCACGGGGTGGAGACCGGCATCATCCGGCGCCTGCCCAACGGCCAGTTCGTCGAGGTCCACCAGCCGCTCGGCCCGGTCGACGACCACGGGCACCCGCTGCCGATCGAGTACGGCGGCTGGGTCGTCCCGAAGAAGATGAACCGCATCGGTGCCCTGGCGCCGGCGGTCAAGGGCTTCTTCTTCCCGGTCGAGAAGCCGGCCGAGGCCCCGGTCTCGCCCGGCATGCCGCCGGTCTCCGCGCGCGAGGAGCGCGAAGAGATCACCTCCGGCCACTAGAGAGCCAGCACGAAGAAGGCCCCGCTCTGCCGAGAGCGGGGCCTTTCTCGTGTCCGGACTCAGTCGGCGTCGGGCAGGCCGATCGCGAAGGCGTCCTCGAGGTCGTGCTTGGAGTAGGCGCGGAAGGCGATGTGGGACTCGGTGCCGACCACGCCGGGCGTCTTCGAGATGCGGCCGGCGATCACGTCGGCGATCTCCTCGAAGCGGGCGACCCGGACGATCGCGATGAGGTCGACGTTGCCGGCCACGGAATAGACCTCGCTGACCCCGTCCAGGGCGGCGAGGGCCTCGGCGACCTCGGGGATCGAGTCGGTGGCACAGTCGATGTGCACGATCGCGGTGTTCACCTGGCGGGCTCCTCGGCTGTGCGGGGCGGATGGATGCTGACCATGCTATAGACCGGCACTCAACCGAAGGCGGGTACGGGCGCCAATCCGGGGGCGAAGATCGTGTCCTCGGCCGGTGCGGTGACCTCGGCGCCGGGCCAGACGACGCACCGGGTGATCGGCGCGGTCACGCGGGCGCCCGCGCCGACCACCGACGACGCGACCGGGGCGGTGATCTCGGCGTCGGCGGCGATCAGGTTGCCGTCGCCCGCCGCGTGCCGGTTGGCCGCCAGGTAGTCGGCGGGTGTGCCGGTGTCGATGTAGACCCCGTCGTACGCGATCAGCTCCAGATCTCCGGCCGCCTCCGCCGGGCGCCAGACCGTGCGTACGAGATCGGCCTTCGCCTCCTCGAGGCGCAGGAGGTAGCGCCAGGGGATCAGCGACAGGCCGGCGAAGCGCCGGCCGGAGAAGCCGCCGGTGTCGCCCGGCGGCACCGGCCTGGTCAGCATCCGCACCGAGTCGCCGCGCCAGCCGTCGAGCATCACCGCGACGTCCTTGCCCGGCTCGCGCGCCGGGTCGGCGAGGTAGCCGTCGGCGTTGCCGACCAGGGCGCCGCGCCCGTCGATCCAGCCGCGCAGGCGGGCGACGCCGCCGGAGGTGCCTAACGGCCCCGCCGGCTCCACCGACAGGTGGGCCCGGTCACCCACGTGCCGCACGATCTGTTCCTTGAGGTACGCGGCGTTGACCGCGACCGGCAATCCGAGCCCGTCGAAGCGCGCCAGGCCGCGATCGAGCAGGGCCACGTTGCCGACCGGGCACAGTGCCTTGGGCAGCACCTCGGTGAGCGGGCGCAGGCGTACGCCCTCGCCGGCCGCCAGCAGAACGCCGCAGACCTCGTTGATCATGACGCGTGCGGGCCCATGCCGAAGCGGCCGAGCAGGGCGGCGGTGCCGTAGGCCAGGCGGGGGAGTTCGTCGATCGGGAACCAGGCCGCCTCCAGCACCTCGCCGCCGTCCACCTTCAGCGGCGTGGTCGAGGCGGGCACCTCGGCGAACCAGATCGTGTCGACGACCCCCACGGTGTGCACGATCGCGTTGGGTACGCCGGGGGACAGGTCTTCCGGGTCGAGGCGGATGCCGGACTCCTCGAACAGCTCGCGGGCCGCTCCGGCGGCCGGGCGCTCGCGGTGCTTGAGGAGGCCGGCCGGTAGACCCCAGCCGGGGCCGGCCGGCTGACGCAACAGCAGCAGGCGGCCCGGGTCGCTCGCCTCGGAGTCCCGCACGATGGTGACCGCACCGACCACGTAGCGGGGGGCGATCAGCCGGACGATGCGCCGGCGCGCGGAACCCGGCAGCCGGTAGAACGTCCGGTAGGCGACGGCGCGGACCTGCCGAGGAAAATTCACTTCCCCAGGCTACCGAGGACTCAGTCGGGATGATCGACGAGGGCGATCAGCTGCTCGACCACCGCGTCCGGGTCGAGCGTGCGCTCGCAGACCGCGACCAGCATGGTCTCGAGGTCGGGGTAGCCCAGTTCCTCGGCCAGCCGGCGCAGCGGCACCTCGCTGGCCAGGCCGCGGTCGTGCTTGCGCAGGGTCAGCCCGATCGTCGCCCGGCCGAGCCGCACCTTGTCGGCGATGCTCATGCCGGGTTCGTTCTTGTCGTCGAAGTAGCGGTTGATCTGCATTTGCGCCTGGCTGGATTTCACGAACCCGAGCCATTCGCGCCGCGGGCCGCGGGGCGCGTTGGTCTCGGCCGCGTAATGCCCGTCGCCGTCGGCGAAGATCTCGACGACGTCGCCGTCGCGCAGCTGCGAGCTGAGCGGGGCCAGCCGGCCGTTGATCGTGGCGGCCAGGCACTGGTCGCCCTTCTGGGTGCTCAACTCGTAGGCCAGGTCCACCGGGGTCGAGCCGCCCGGCAGTTCGACCGAGTGGCCGTGGGCGAAGACGATGATCTGGCCCTCGGCCAGGTCGCAGCGCAGCGAGGCGAGGAACTGGCCGGCGTCGGTGTCCTGCTGCCAGTCGAGCACCCGGCGCAGCCAGGTCAGCTGGTCGGCCCCGGACGCCTCGGCGGTCTCCGCGTACTTCGGGTAGCGGTAGGTCGTGGCCACACCGTATTCGGAGTAGCGGTGCATCTGCTGGGTGCGGATCAGCACCTCGACCAGGCGGCCGTCGGGACCGGTCACCGTGGTGTGCAGCGAACGGTAGAGGTTGTTCTTGGGGGAGGCGATGAAGTCCTTGAAGCGGCCGGCCACCGGGCGCCACTGGCCGTGGATCGCCCCGAGCGCGGCGTAACAGTCGGTTTCGGGGCCGTCGACCACGACCGCGATGCGGGGCAGGTCGAGCGGGACGGCGTGGCCGCCGGCGACCGTGTCCTTCCAGATCGAGTAGTAGTGCCGGGGACGCGGGGTCACCTCGGCGTCGACCCGGGACCGGCGCAGGGCGGTGCGGGCCTTGGCGCTGACCTCGTTGAGGTATTCGTTCCAGCCGGGCCGGTTCTGCACGTGGTCGTCGATGCGCGCGTAGGAGTCCGGCTCGAGGTGGTAGAGCACCACGTCGTCGAGGTCGCGCTTGAGGGCCTGGATGCCGAGCCGGTCACAGAGCGGGACGAGCACGTCGAGCGTGGCGGTGGCGATGCGGGCGCGGGAGGCGGGGGAGCGGGCGTCGAGCGTGCGCATGTTGTGCAGCCGGTCGGCCAGCTTGATCACCAGGACGCGGACGTCCTTGCCGGCCGCCACGATCATCTTGCGGATCGTCTCGGCCTCGGCAACCTTGCCGTAGAACGCCTTGTCGAACTTGGTCACGCCGTCGACCAGGTGGGTCACCTCGGGTCCGAAGTCGCTGTTCAGCGCCTCCAGCGTGTATTGCGTGTCTTCCACCGTGTCGTGGAGCAGGGCGGCGACCAGGGTTGTCGTGTCCATGCCGAGCTCGGCACAGATCTGCGCGACCGCGACCGGGTGCGTGATGTAGGGATCGCCGGACTTGCGCATCTGACCGCGGTGCATGTTTTCCGCGATCACGTAGCTCCGGCGGAGCACGCCCGCGTCGGCCGACGGGTGGATGCTGCGGTGGGTGCGCGTCAGGACGGTGACGGGATCGTCGTCGTTGCCCTGAAAGCTCAGGAACGACCGGAGACGCTGCGTGAGCGTCTGATCGCCGGGTGAGGCCGGAAAGGCACGTCCAAGGGCGGCGCCGTGGCCGGCGTCGACGTCCACTGGACACCCCCTCACCGATTGTCCACCCGTCACGGCGAGTCACCGCTTGTGGACCACCTGGCAAATCGTTGTGAACTGCCCCGAATCCGCCCGGGCAATCCACTTGCCTTACAGCCTAAGCGAGCGAGCGTCATCCGAACGGTCAGTTACGGATGAGCGAACGGACGAGTCTTTGCCCGACGCCGCCCCTTCAGCCTTGCTGAGCAGGCTAGTAAACCGCGCGGCGCCACGAACCGGTGACACCCAGTCGCCAGAGGTTTCCACCAACCGGGTGTCGGGGCGTTCCAGCCACGCGAGGATCCGCTCGGTCTCCTCGGCCGAGGCGGCCGGCACCGGGCCCGGTCCGGGTAGGACCGTCTCGGCGGTCAGCCGGACCATGTCGAGGGTCGGCCGGGGGTGCTGATAGGGCGGCGAGGTGGCCGCCGCGGCGAGCCGGCCGTGCCGGACCACCGCGATCTCCCATCCGCCGATCTGATCGCGCCGGGCCGCGACCACTTCGGCCAGCCGGGTCACGGCGCTCAGCCGCTGCATGCGGACGGTCGCCCGGAGCAGTGCGATCAGCCGCGACCGGATCACCGCCGCCTCCTCGTAGCGCTGCCGGTCGGCCAGCACCTCGATGCGGTCCATCAGGGCCGACACCACCGGCTCGGGGTCGCCGGTGGTGGCCGTGCTGAACGGCAGGGCGGCGCGCAGCGCGTAGTCCTCCGGGGTGATCTTGTGTTCGCACGGGGCGGGGCATCGGCCGAGTTCGGCCAGCGCGCAGGCCGGGGTGATCGTGCGTACGGACAGGGTGTGGGTGCACTGCCGCAACGGGACGGCGTCGTAGACCCCGGCGGCCGCCAGTTCGGCCGTGCGCCGGGACGAGAACGGCCCCAGATAGGCCGCGCCGTCGTCGGCCAGCCGGCGCACCACCGACAACCGCGGATAGGCCTCCTCGGTCAGCTTGAGCCAGACCACCCGCTCCGGGTATTTGGACCGGCGGTTGTACGGCGGCGAGTGGGCCGCGATCAGCCGCAACTCGCGGACCTCGGCCTCCAGCGAATGGGCGCACTCCACCGCCTCGACCTTGGCCGCCGCGCCGAGCATCTCGGAGATGCGGGCCCGCTTCTCGCTGGCCGTGAAGTAGCTGCGCACGCGGGTCGCGATGTCCTTGGACGTGCCGACGTAGAGCGGCCGGTCGTCGGCGGCCCGGAACACGTAAACCCCGGGCACGTGCGGCAGGCCCTCGGCCAGGTGCTTCTGGCGGCGCTGGTTGGGCGTGACCGCCTTGGCGAACTCGATCGCGTCGCCCAGCGTGTGCACCCGGAAGCTGCCCAGCCGCTCGATCAGCCCGTGCAGCACGTCGACGGTCGCCTTGGCGTCGTCGAGCGCCCGGTGGGTGGGCTGCACCCGGGCGTGGAAGAAGTGGGCCAGGGTCGCCAGCTTGCGGTTGGGCACCTCGTCGCGGGTCAGCGCCCGCCGGGCCAGCGCCGCCGTGTCGAGGACCCGCGGCTGGGGCCACGGGTAGCCGTGCCGGGCGCAGGCCGCCTTGAGGAAGCCGACGTCATAGGGCGCGTTGTGGGCGACCAGGACCGAGCCGCGCAGGAACTCCAGCAGGGTCGGCAGCACCGACTCGATCGGCGGGGCGGGCGCCAGCATCGCCTCGGTGATGCCGGTCAGGACGGTGATGAACGGCGGGATCGGCTCGCCGGGGTTGACCAGGGTGCCGAACTCGCCGAGCTGCTCGCCGGACCGCACCTTGACCGCGCCGATCTCGGTGATGCCGGCGCCGTCGGCCGCGCCGCCGGTGGTCTCCAGGTCGAGGACCACGAAGGTCGTGTCGGCGAGCGACAGGGCGGCCGGTTCGACACTGCCGTCGGCACTCAGGAACGTGTCCAGAGTGCCCTGGACGTATGCGGGTTGTGCCACGGCGGGCAGATTAAAGCGGGGGTATGACAAGAACTGCGGCGTGCCCGGAAAAGATCACTTGCTTCCGCAAGCATTTCGGCAGCCCACGGTGGGAGAATAGGTAGATGTCCGCGCCGCTTCCGTTCGACGACCGCCCTGACGAGGAGGCGGCCGTCGACGCGGACTTCGTTCCCGAGCCGGTTCTGCCCGAGCCGGTCCGCCAGCGGATCACCGCGCTGGCCGCGGCCTCGCTGCCCGGCCTGCCGGCCGACGAGATCCCGGTCGCGCTGCGTCGGGTGGCCCGTTTCGCCCCCAATCGCCGGGCCCGGCTCGGCGGCCGCGAGATCGCCGCCCAGCTCGCCTCCGACCCGCTGTTCCGCCAGCGCATCGGCGCCCGCGTGATGACCGAGGCCGGCGACCTGGGCGCGGCCGTAACCGACGGCATGGCCCCGGCCGCCGCCGACCCGGTCGAAGTCGCCGCGCTGGCCTACCTGGGCCGTCCCGAGGGCTGGCGTGACCTGATCGACCAGGCCGGTGAGGCGGTCCGGGCCGAGGCCGACAGCGCCGCGGTGGCCGGCCAGGTGCGCGACGCCGAGCACCGGGCGGCGCGGGCCGAGCACGACCGGGCGGTCGCCCGGGTCGAGGCCGACAAGCTGCGCGATGAGCTGGCCCGGGTCCGCGAGGAACTGGGCCAGCTGCGCGAGGAGTACCGGGCCACCGGCAAGGCCCTGCGCGAGGCGCAGGCCGCGCAGAAGCGCGCGAGCGACCTGCTGGCCACCGAAAAGGGACGCGCGTCGCGCATCGCGGCCGACCACGAAGCCGAGGTACGCCGGTTGAAGACGCGACTGGCCGACGCGGAGGCCGCCGCCGCGACCGGGAAGCAGCAGGCCAAGGACGCGCGGGCGGTCGACGACGCCCGTCTGTGGCTGCTGCTCGAGACGATCGGGCAGGCCGCCTCCGGCCTGCGCCGCGAGCTGGCGCTCGGCCCGCAGGACCGCCTGCCCGCCGACTTCGTGGCCGACACCTCCGCCGACCGGCCGGGCTCGCCCGAGCGGTCCCGCGCCCGCGCTCAGGACACCGACGACCCGGGCCGGCTCGACCAGCTGCTCGCGCTGCCCCGCGCCCACCTGATCGTCGACGGCTACAACGTGACCAAGCGCGGCTTCGCCGAGATGTCGCTCGAGCAGCAGCGCAAGCGGCTGATCACGGGTCTGGGCGGCATCGCGGCGCAGACCGGCGACGAGATCACCGTGGTTTTCGACGGAGCCGAGCGGGTGCACGGCTTGCCGCCGGCTCCCCGGGGCGTACGCGTGCTCTTCTCCCACAAGGGCGACACCGCCGATGAGCTGATCCGTCAGCTGGTCCGGGCCGAGCCGCCCGGCCGGCCGATCGTGGTCGTGTCCTCCGACCGCGAGGTGGCCGACGGGGTGCGCCGGCACGGGGCCTATCCGATGGGTGCCGACTCCCTTTTGCGCCGCCTGGCCAGGTCCTGAGGCTTTTTGTCATACCCCCCTCCTAGCTTGGTGGTTACCAACGAAGGAGGAGTGATGATCGTCGACTGCGGTCGTTGTCCCGACCAGGGTCACTGCACTGGCTGTCTGATCGGCACGCTGCTCGACACCCCCGACGGCATCGCCGACCTGACCGCCGGCGAGCTCAAGGCGATCGAGGTCTTCGAGCTGGCCGGCTTCGAGGTCGAGCTGCTCGAGACCCCGGAAGCGCCGGTGGTGGTCCCGGTCCCGCTGTTCCCGCGCCGCCGCGACGTGGCCTGAGACTCGCTCACTAAGATGGTCCGATGACGACGCGGGGCTGGGCCGGCCTGGTGCTGGCCGTTTTGCTGGTCGCGCTCGCCGTCTTCGCGGCGGTGACGATTCCGTGGCACCGCGCGCCGGCGCCCCGGGCCGACCAGGTGGCGTCGCTCGAGTCGCTGCCGCGTGCTCAGGTGGCCCGGGCCCGGGAGTTCCACTCCGCGCTGCGCCCCGGGTCGTACGGTTCGATGGCGATCGGCCTCATCGGGGCTCTGCTGCTCGGGCTGACGCCGCTCGGCGCCAAGCTCGTCGCGCTGGCCGGCCGGCCGTTCGGGGGCAACTGGATCGCCGAGGCGGTGCTCGGCGGGCTCGCCGTGGTGCTGGTCGTCGAGATCGTCACGCTGCCGTTCGCGGCCTGGCGGCACGTCATCGTCGTCCGCTACGGCATCTCCACCCAGTCGTGGGGTGCCTGGGCGGTCGACCTGGTCAAATCGTTCGCGGTCGGCGCGGTCATCGGCGGCCTGGCGCTGCTCGGCTTCTACGCGATCGTGCACTTCGCGCCCCGGCTCTGGTGGGCGTTCGGGGCGGTCGGCGCGGCGGCCCTGGTCGTGCTGATGTCGTTCATCCTGCCGGTGCTGGTCGAGCCGATCTTCAACAAGTTCACGCCGATGGCCGACGGCCCGCTGCGATCCGAGCTGATCGCGCTGGCCGCCCGCGACGGGGTGCCGGTGCGCGACGTGCTGGTCGCCGACGCGTCCCGCCGCACCCGGGCGGTCAACGCCTACGTCTCGGGGCTCGGCCCGACCCGGCGCATCGTCGTCTACGACACCATGCTGACCGAGGCCACGCCCGACGAGGTGGTGTCGGTGGTCGCCCACGAACTCGGCCACGCCAAGGACAACGACGTGCTGACCGGCACCGTGATCGGCGCGCTCGGCACGGCGGCCGCGGTGATCGCGATCTACCTGCTCGGCTCGTGGGGCGGCCTGCTGCGCCTGGCCGGCATCGACACGATCGGCGAGCCCCGTGGCATCGGCCTGCTGGTCGCCGTGTCCACGCTGGCCGGCCTGCTCGCCGGCCCGGCACAGGGCTTCGTCTCGCGGCGCATCGAGGCCCGCGCCGACACCCACGCGCTGGTGCTGACCGGTGACCCGGCCACGTTCGAGGCCATGCAGCGCCGCCTCGGCACGGTCAACCTCTCCGACCCCGACCCCCCGGCCTGGGAATACCTGATGTCCGCCTCCCACCCGTCCACGGTGGAACGCATGGCCGCCGCGCGAGCCTTCGCCCGGGCCCACCCGAAGGCGACCCGCTGATGGGGCGCACCCTGCTCGTCACGAACGACTTCCCGCCCCGGCCCGGGGGCATCCAGCAGTTCGTGCACAACCTCGCGGTCCGGCAGCCGGCCGGTTCGCTCGTCGTCTACGCGTCGACCTGGAAGGGGTCGGACGCGTTCGACGCCGAGCAGCCGTTCGAGGTGGTGCGCGAGTCGACCGGGGTGCTGCTGCCGACCCCGGCGGTCGCCAAGCGGGCGGCCGAACTCGCCCGCGCACATGACTGCGACCGGGTGTGGTTCGGGGCGGCGGCCCCGCTCGGGCTGCTCGCCGACGGCCTGCGGCGGCGGGCCGGGGTCGAGCGGGCGGTCGCGATCACCCACGGCCACGAGATCGGCTGGGCCGCCCTTCCCGGCGCCCGCAGCCTGCTGCGGCGCATCGCCCGGGGCAACGACGTGGTGACCTACCTCGGCGACTACCAGCGGGTGCGCCTGCAGCGCGCCCTCGGCGGCCGCACCTCGCTGGAGCGGCTGGCCCCGGGCGTCGACGTCGACAAGTTCCATCCGGGCGTCGACGGCTCCGCGGTCCGTGCGCGCCACGGCCTCACCGGCCGTCCGGTGATCGTCTGCGTCTCCCGCCTGGTGCCGCGCAAGGGCCAGGACATGCTGATCCGGGCCCTGCCGGCCGTGCGCCGCCGGGTCCCCGGCGCGGCGTTGCTGCTGGTCAGCGGCGGACCCTACCGGCCGAAGCTCGAGCGCCTGGCGCGCGAGCAGGGCGTCGAGTCCGATGTGGTGTTCACCGGTTCGGTCCCCTGGGCCGAACTGCCCGAGCACTACGCGGCCGGCGACGTCTATGCGATGCCGTGCCGCACCCGGGCCGCGGGCCTCGACGTCGAGGGCCTGGGCATCGTCTACCTGGAGGCCTCGGCGACCGGCCTGCCGGTGGTCGGCGGCGACTCGGGCGGCGCCCCCGACGCGGTCCGCGAGGGCGAGACGGGCTACGTGGTCGGCGGCCGGGACGTGGCGGCCCTGTCGGCCCGCCTGATCGACCTGCTCACCGACGAGTCGCGCGCCAAGGCGATGGGCGAGGCCGGCCGCGCCTGGGTCGAGAAGGAGTGGCAGTGGCCCACCCAGGCGGCCCGACTGGCGTCGCTGCTCGCCGGCTCCGCAGCGTGAGTGAATCGCGACCGTCCGATAGCAGACAGACTGGCCGCACCACAAAGGCATAGAAAGACGGCAGAGCTTCTGGTCCGGCTGCCCGACGCGGCCGGTTGCGCCGGTTGCGCCGATTCGCCGATTCGCCGCGGGCAACCCGACCCCCTGAACGGCACCGCCGCCCGAACGCCCGCATGAGGCGAGGAGCTCCCACCGAGGTCCCCCGAGACGGAGCCGCTGATGCCGCAGTCCGCCGACGCCTCCTCCACCGAATCAATCACCCCGCGCCCGCCCAGCCCGTCCAGCCCGCCGCCCGCGCCCACCCCGTCTGGGGTGGGGGTCAGTGAAGCAGCCGGGTCCGACAATTTTTCCTCGCCGTCCACAGGCGCCCCGCCGCCCACCCCCACCCCGTCCTGGGTGGGGCAGAGTGAACCACCCGGGTCCGACAATTCCGGGCCGTTGTCCACCGGTGAGGACGGGGCCGAGCTCACGCTGCCCTACTGGCTGACCTCGACCGAGGAGGCGGCCAACACGACGTTCTTCACGATGCTCCGGCGCCTGCCCAAACTGCTCCGGGAAGCCTGGCTTCTCGCCTGGCGGGCCAGCCGGCTGACCACGGTCCTCGTCGTGGTCTCCCAGATTTTCGGCGGGGTGGCCAGCGCGGTCGGGCTGATCAGCGTGGTCGGCGTCTTCAACGGGCTGCTCCAGGAGGGGCCGACCCCCGAGCGCGTCCGGGCCGCCGTACCGTCGCTGCTGCTGCTCATCGGGGCCGCCGGCGTCCGCGGAGCCCTCACCTCGGCCGCCGCCGCGGCCAACGGCCGCCTCGCGCCGCTGGTCTATCAGGCCGCCGAGATGCGGCTGCTCGACCTCACCACCCAGGTCGACCTCTCCACCTTCGACGATCCGCAGTGGCGGGACGCGATGGAGCGCGCCCGCGACCGGGGCATCGCCGCCGCCGAGCAGCTGGTGAACCAGGCGATCGATCTGGCGACCAACGTGATCGGGCTGGTCGCGGCGGCCGGGGTGCTGGCGGCACTGCACCCGGTCCTGCTGCCGCTGCTGGTGCTGACCGTGGTGCCGGTCGGCTGGGCGGCGGTGCGGTCGGCGCGGCTCGGGCATCGGCGGGTGCTGCGGCTGATCGCGGTCTGGCGCCGGCAGCGGATGCTCGCCGAGTTACTGGCGGCCCGCGAGCCGGCGCCCGAGCTGCGGGCGTTCACGCTGCGCGGGTTCCTGCTCGGCGAGGTGCGCCGGCTGCTGCGGATCTCGACCGACGAGGAGATCCGGGTCGCTCAGCGGCAGGTGCGCACGACCCTGGTCGGCACGGTGCTCAGTTCGGGCGCGACCGGAGTCACCTACGCGACCCTGCTGTGGCTGTTGTGGACGGGACGGATGGCCTTGGCCGCGGGCGGCGCCGCCGCGTACGCGATCAACATGGGAATCGGGAAGCTGAGCGAGATCGCTTTCACCGCCAACCGGGTTTTTGAGCATGGCCTCTACTTCGCCGATTTCCAGGGCTTCTGCGAGCTCTCTCAGGAACGGGCGGAGCCGAAGGCCGGCGCCGAAGCGCCGCCCGCCTTCGGCGAGATCACGGTCGACAACGTCACCTTCCGCTATCCGGATGCGGAGCGCCCGGCCGTACGCGACGTGACCATGACCCTGCGTCGCGGCGAGGTGGTCGCGCTGGTCGGCGAGAACGGTTCCGGCAAGTCGACGATGGCCGCCCTGCTCGCCGGCCTCTATCGGCCGCAGGAGGGCACGATCCGCTGGGACGGGGTCGATCTTTCGCAGCAGGACCCCGAAACCGTACGGGAGCGGGTGGCCGTGGTCATGCAGGAACCGACCCGCTGGCCGCTCTCGGCCCGTGCCAACATCACGATCGGCCGGCACGCCCGCCCGGTGGCCGAGACCGACGTGCACGGCGCGGCCCGGGCCGGCGACGCCCACGACTTCGTGATGGAGCTGGCCCGGCAGTACGAGACGCTGTTGTCCCGCCATTTCACCGACGGCGCCGACCTGTCCGGCGGGCAGTGGCAGCGCCTGGCGGTCAGCCGCGCCTTCTATCGCGACGCCCCGCTGCTGATTTGCGACGAGCCGACCGCCAACCTCGACGCGCGGGCCGAGCACGACGTCTACCAGCGGCTGCGGGAGCTGGCGGCGGGCCGTACGGTCGTCCTGATCACCCACCGCATGGCCAGCGTCCGCGAGGCCGACCGCATCTACGTGTTCGACCACGGGGCGGTCGCCGAGGAGGGCGACCACGACACCCTGATGGCGGCGGGTGGCATCTACGCCCAGCTGTTCACGCTCCAGGCGAGCGCGTACGCCTAGACCGCCTGCTTCCGGATCCAGCTGACGCACCCCTGGTCGACGACCGGGAACGGCTTGTCGAACGCGCGCTCGGACGCGTCGTCGAGGCTGTATCCCTGCTGGAGCACCGCCTTGACGAAGTCGAAGAGTGCGGGCTGGCCGTACGTCCGGGCCATGCAGTCGACGGCCAGCTGGCCGAGGCCGTAGAAGGCGTCGACCCGAAGGCTCGAAGCGTCCTGGTCCAGGGGTGGCAGGGCGATCGTCGCCGGTGGCTCCACGGCGAGGACGACCCGCACACTGCGTATCCGCGCGCCGCTGCGGGCCGGGTTGGGCCACGAGCCGATCCACTCGGCGATGCCCTCGGCGAGCCACTGGTCGTAGCGGGGCGGGTCGGCACCGTCGAGGGTGACCACGTGACCCATCTCGTGCCGGACCGTGATCGGCAGCCAGTCGCGGTCGTCGCCGATCTGGCTCATCCGCAGTACGACGTCGACGCCGTAGCCGTTGAGCGGCATCGCGTAGCCGATCGCGTTGTCCCCGGCCATGCCGTCGTACCAGGTGTTCCAGGCGTGGTCGTCGGCCAGGTAGACGTGGTAGCGGGTCTGGGTGGTGCCCAGGTAGACGGCGAACCGGTCGTTGAGCGTCGCCGACCGTTCGGCGATGCTGAGCACGCGGTCGAGGTTGCCGGCCTGGCTGGGCGGCCCGGCCACGGTGACCCGGGGGCCGTGCCGGATGACCAGCGGGCCGTCCTCCCACGGCGGGTGCACGAGCCCGTCCGGCTGGTCGAGCGGGATCATCTCGGTGATCACCTGCCGGCCGCCGGACCGCTCGATCGTGAGGCGCTGGTGTGCGTCGGGCGCATCGCGGCTGGTGCCGCCGATGACGCAGGTGGTGAAGCAGTAGGCGATGTTCGCGTCGACGGTCAGCGTGGTCCCGGACGGGTCCGAGAGCAGTTCCGGGCGATAGGCGAACTCGGTGACGCCGAGACCGCGCAGCGCCCGGAACATGGTGCGGTACCGCGGCCGCAGGGCGGGGGTGACCGCGTCGGCCCAGCCCTTCTCGTCGCCGGTCGTCAGCGCGCGGGCCTGGTCCTGCAGCATCAGGCTCGCCCGGTCGAAGAGCGACGGCCGCGGGGCGCCGGCCGCCAGCCCGGCACCCCAATGGCGACCGCTCCCCGGGAACGGGAGGACCACGACCAGGACCAGCGCGACGAGCACGCTGCCGATCGCGCGGCCACGCCTGTTGATCATGCCGGGCATCCAACCAAAATTCCGGCGCCGCGGAAGACCCGGGCGGCAAAAGCCGCTAACCGACGGTCTCGGCCACTTCGGCCGGGTGCGGCGGCGCCGGCTCCGTCGCGGTCCGGGTCATTTTCCGTACGCCCGGAACCGCCAGTTGTGACAGGGCGGACAGGAGGAGAACGGCGGCGCAGGCGACCAGCACGCGGTTGATGCCGTACGCCTGGGAGAGCGGCCCGGCCAGCGCGTTCCCGATCGGCATCGCCAGGAACGAGGTCAGATAGTCCCAGGACGCGACTCGCCCGAGCGCCCGATGCGGCACGTGGTCCTGGATCGCGGTCTCCCAGGCCACGTCGAAGAAGAACAGGCCGGCGTAGCCGATCACCGCCCCGGCCAGGACCGCGGTGAGGGCGGCCGGCCACACGTACGCCAGAGCCCAGACCGGCATCAGCGTGAGCGTGAGCCAGCCGGCCCGGAGCGGGTGCCGGGGCCGGAAGCGGAGGCCGAGGCCGGCGCCGAGGAACCCGCCGAGGCCCTCGGCCGAGGCGATGAAGCCGGCCGCCGACGCTCCGCCGAGGCGCTGGATGGCCACCACCTGCACGAGGACGAGGATCACGCCGTTGGCGATGTGGTAGGTCGTGGCCGCGAACAGCCCGCCGACCAGCCAGTCGCGCTTGCTGATCTCGCGCCAGCCGGCCCGCATCTCGGTGAGCATCGACTCGTGGGGTCCACGCTCGGCGCGCACCCGCAGCAGCAGCGCGGCCGCCATCGAGGCGAGGAAGCTGGCCGCGTTGACCGCGAACCCGGCCGGGGCGCCGAACGCGGCCACGGTGACACCGCCGAGGGCCGGGCCGACCACCGAACTGCCGGTCTGCAGCATGCTGAGCGTCGCGTTGGCCTGCTGACGCCGCTCGGCCGGCACCAGCAGAGGTTTGAGGGCGCTCATCGCCGGGCTGAAGAAGGAGCCCGCCCCGGCCGAGATCGCGGCGACCGTGCAGAGCAGGGCCAGGTGGTAGCCGTGGCCGAGGAACATCACGGCCAGCGCGCCCGCGCCGAACAGGCGCACCACGTCGGAGCCGACCATGACGTGCTGCGGCTGGAGCCGGTCGGCCCACACCCCGCCGAACAGCGAGCAGATCAGCATGGCGACGACCGAGGAAGCCATCACGAGGCCGAGGTCGCCGGCGCCGCCGCCCGCCTTGACCACGGCGACGGCCAGCGCGACGGTCTGGAAGCCGTTGCCGACCCAGGAGAGCGTCTGGCCGGTGGCGAGCAGGCGGAAGTCGGAAAGCATGACTACAAACTAATTCATCGTCTAACTATTCACAATCTAAAAGTCAGATGCTGGCGGGAGTGTGGCGCCCGCTGCTGGTCCGGTGGCAGAGTATGCCTATGGACCCGGTAGGGATAGCGGCGGTCGTTCTGGTGCTGCTGGCCGGGGCGGCCGGCGGGCTGTGGTGGAAGCGCGCGGACGGCCGGCTCCGCACCGTGGCCCCGGCTGCGGTGGTGGCGGCCCAGCCTGTGGACAACGGTCGGAAGTTGTCGGACCCGGCTGCTTTACTCCTCCCCACCCAGGACGGGGTGGGGATCGACGCGGCGATGCTGGCTGGGCTCGGAGTCGGCCCAGGGGAGCGGGCGACCCTCCTGCAGTTCTCGTCCGCCTACTGCGCGCCCTGCCGGGCCGTGAGCCGGATCAGCGCCGAGGTCGCCCGCGAGGTTCCGGGCGTGCGGCACGTCGAGGTCGACGCCGATGAGCACCTCGACGCGGTGAAAGCGCTCGGGATCTGGCGTACCCCCACGCTGCTCGTGCTCGATCCGGCCGGGCGGGTCGTCAAGCGGGCCACCGGCGTACCGCAAAAGCCGCACCTCATCGCGGCCGTGACCGAATCGCTTTGATGTCTGATTATCAGATGGTGGCAGAATTGGGGCGTGACCGGAGAGCAGCGCGACAGCGTCGACGAGCATGTGGCGCGCTGGGCGGCGTTCTGGAAGGACGATCCGACCTTCGCCCCCGAGGTCGAGGGCGCCCTGGTCCGGATGAGCTACATCCTGCGCGAGCTGCGGCGCGAAGACGCGGCCGCCTTCGCCGGGTCGAAAGACCTGTCTCTGGAGGACTACAAGACGCTGCACGCGCTGATGATCCAGCCCTGGCCGGTCGAGGCGACGCCGGCCCAGCTTGCCGACGCCCTCAACGTGACCCGGGCCGCGGTCACCAGCCGGCTCGACCGGCTCGTCGCGGCCGAACTGGTCACCCGCCAGGTCGACGAGACCGACCGGCGGCGCGTGCTGGTGCGGCCCACCACCGCCGGGCGGGCCGCCTGGAACAAGCACATCTTCGAAGGCATGGACCGCGATCAGCGGATGCTCGGCGCCCTCAGCACCGACGAATTGAAGCAGCTCAATGCCTTGCTTCGGAAGGTGCTCATTTCCCGCGAAATTTGACCGGGATTCCGGTGATAGCCCGCACAGCGCTTTTTCCGGCCCCGGATGCGACGCTTCCACCCATGGAACTCGACCCGCGCGGGCAGCGGTTCGCTGCCACAGTGACCAGCGCGGTGCTGGTCGTCATCCTGCTGACCGGGTGGGGCTGGCTGGCGCTCGCGCAGACACTGATCTTCGCGATCACCGCGTACGACCCGCGCAAAGGACCCTACGGCCTGATCTATCGCGCGCTCGTCCTGCCCCGGATCGGGCCTCCGGCCGAGCGCGAGCCGGCCGCGCCGGTGCGCTTCGCCCAGCTGGTCGGCTTCACCTTCGCCGCCGTCGCGACGATCGGCTACCTGAGCGGCGTGACCGCGCTGGGCGTCGTCTTCGCCGCCTGCGCCCTGCTGGCCGCGTTCCTCAACGCCGCCTTCGGGCTGTGTCTGGGCTGCGAGGCCTACCTTGCCCTGCGCCGGTTGCGTCCGGCGCAGGCCAAGTAGGGCCTGTCCTGCAGGACAGGCCCTATCAGAACTTAGGAGCGTCGGGCGCCTCGAGCAGGCCCAGCCGCAGCGCGGTCATCAGCGCCTGCGCACGGTTGGCCGCGCCGAGCTTCTCGTAGAGCTTCGAGATGTGGGTCTTGGCCGTGGACTCGGAGACGAACAGCTGCTTCGCGATGCCGGCCACGCTCATGCCGTCGGCCAGCAGCCGCAGCACCTGACCCTCACGCGGGGACAGCTGCGGGCCGGACGGGGCGAGCCGCCGCTTCATCGCCTCGGCCAGGTCGGCCGCGGTGAACGCGCTCGGCGCCGAAGCGGCGTGCCGGGCGGCCGCCACGACCTCGTCGGCCGGGGCCGTCTTGGGCACGAACGCGCTGGCCCCGGCCTCGAGAGCGCCGAACAGCTGGTCGTCGCCCGCGTACATCGTGAGGACCACGATGCCCATGTTGGCGTTGTTCTTACGGAGGGCCTTGGTGGCTTCGAGACCGCTGCCGTCGGGCAGGCGGAGATCCATGATCACCACGTCGGGCTGCAGGGCGCCCGCCTGGCGGACCGCCTCGGCGGCCGTGGCGGCCTCGCCGACGACCTCGAACTGACGGTCGCGCTCGAATGCGTGTCGCAGCCCCTTGCGAATCAGGTCGTGGTCATCCACCAGGAGGACCTTGGTGCGCGTCGTCGGCGCCGGACTGGTCGACATGCTCGGGTTACTCCCCTTCTGGAGCGGAAACGCTATCCCGCACGCTATCGCGCCTAGCCGGAGATCCGAGCACTACAGCTACGGTTGTCCCGCTGGGGTGTCGCGGCGTGATCTTGAGTCTTCCCCGGATGCGTTCGGCCCGCTCGGCCATGATGGTCAAGCCGTAACGACCGTCCGGTCGGTCGTCCGCGAATCCCTTGCCGTCGTCGGAGACCTCGATCTCGGCGAAGGGCGGGTCGACGGTGCAGGTAACCCACAGATTAGAGGCACCGGCGTGTTTGCGCGCATTGGTGATCGCCTCCTGGGCGATCCGCAGCAGCTCCGCCTCGGTAGCGGCGGGCAGGCGCGCGGTCGATTCGTCGAACGTGAAGTGCACCCGCAGCCCGGCACTGGTGCCGAGCGTGCGCGCGTATTCCGCGATGGCGGCGGCCAGACCGCCGTTGCGGTCCACCTCGGACCGCAGCTCGAACAGGCTCAGACGCAACTCGGTGATCACCCGCGTCACCTCGCCGCGCAGCGTACGCAGCTCCTCGGCCGTCTCCTCGGCGCCCTCGGGCAGCGTGGCCTGTGCGTTGTCGATGCCGTAGCCGACCATCACGAGTTCCTGGGCCACCCCGTCGTGGATCTCACGGGCCAGCCGCTGCCGCTCCTCGTTGGTCGCGAGCGAGCGCACGTCGTCGAAGAGCAGGGCGGCTTCCAGCCGCAGGGCGGCCGGTCCGGTCACGCCTGTCACTTCGGCCAGCACGCTTGACGGGTACGCGTTGGAGACATCCGCCTCGAGGATCACCAGACCGATCGTCCGTACGCCGGCGACCAGCGGGACCACCAGGGAGGAGACGTCGCCGCCGAAGTGCGAACGGGCCTGCGACCGGCTGGCCGTCTGCGGCTGCTGGGTCGCCCACGCGTCGGCGATCGCCGAATCGGCGTCGAGCGTGGTCTCCCAGTCGACCCGGTCGGCACCGGTCTGGGCGAGCACGACCAGGCGACCGCCGCCGCTCGCCGAGAGCACGGCCGCCCGGTCGCCCGGTGCGACCAGCCGCAGCTCCTCCAGCAGGTGCTCGGAGATGCCGCCTGGGTCCAGAGTGGCGCCGGGCAGCGAGCGGGCGACGCTGCGCAGCTGGGTGAGCAGGCGGGTCGCCTCGGCGTACGGCTGGGGGGTGGGCTCGGCCGGCTGCATGAACTGACGCATGGTGTCGGCCGCGAACGTGACGATCGCGCCGAGCACCAGCCACTGGCCCCCGGCGGCCAGGAAGCCGGGCTCGGTGATCGGATCCTGATCGCCACCCGACAGCAGCGTGCCGCCGACCACCAGCGCGACCGTGGCCACCCCGAGCAGCGCGGCGCCCTCGGTCGGGCGGCGGCGCAGGGCGGCGGTCAGCAGCGGGACGGCCAGGTAGGGCAGCACTGCCTCGGCGCCGAAGCCGGCGTCCACCGTCTTGCTCAGGTCGGCCGCGGCGGCGATCGAGCCGGCCGCCAGCCCGGTGATCGTGACCTCGGCGAACCGGCCCAGCGGACCGAGTACGCGGTGGTCGGGGGCGAGGAAGGCGGGCAGCGCGGCCACGACGAGCAACGCGATCCAGCGGAGCTCGGAGACCTCCCTGGTGGCGATCCAGGTGAGCGCGGCGACCAGCGCGAGCATGATGGCACGCGCGACCGCGGCGAGCGGCTGAGCGCGCGCGGGGACACTGGGGAGGACCGGCACCTGACGGATGGTAGTCGCACCTGGCCGGAGGAGCCTATCTGCCGGTCGGCCGGGTGCGGATCCCCCGGCCGTCGGCGGATTCCGAGTACCCGGGCCGGTCACCGGGAATGTCGGGCGCACGAGGTAGCCTCCCGTGCATGGCGGATACCTCGACGCAGTCGATTCAGGTCCATGCGCCCGTCGACCGCGTGGCCGCGGTGATCAGCGACTTCCGGCGTTACCCGGAGTGGGCCGACGCCATGAAGCAGGTCGAGGTCCTCGAGGAGTACGAGGACGGCTACGCGGCCCGGGTCCGGTTCGTGATCGACGCCGGAGTGCTGGCCGACGACTACACCCTCGACTACGAATATGCGGAGGACCTGACCCGCATCGAGTGGCACCTGGTCGCGCCGTCCAAGACCCAGAAGTCGCAGCGCGGCTCCTACGACCTGGCCGACAACGGCGACGGCACCACCACGGTGACCTACAGCCTCGAGGTCGAGCTCTCCATCGGCATGCTGGGCATGTTCCGCCGCAAGGCCGAAAAGATGATCATGGACACGGCGCTGAAGACGCTCAAGCGCCGGGTGGAAAGCCTGACCTGAGCGCTTTCGACAAGCGGCCATAGTTGAAGAGTGAGCGGCGGCGTGAGGAGGGGTCATGGCGGGAACGGCTCGAGACGAAGCCGAGCGGCTGGTCGCAGCGGTCCTGGCGATGGCCGGTTCGGCCGGCGCCGGCACCGGCGACGAGGACGGTGACGCCGGCGACAAGGTCGGTGACATCGGCGAGAAGGTCGCGGCGGGGTTGGGCGCTCTCAGCGAGACGGTCTCCGACTTCCTCGGCCGCCTGAGCGCCCCCGCCGACGATTCCGCCCGGGCAGGCGATTCCACCGGCTCGACTGATTCCAGCGGCCCGGCCGATTCCAGCGCCGCAACCGATTCCAGCGGGGCGTTCGGCTCCGGCGGCCCGAGCAGCGCCGCGACGGGCGGCGGTAGCCCGAGCGGCGGCGGCACGGTCGGTGGCGGCGGCACGGTCGGTGGCGGCGGCACGGTCGGTGGCGGCGGCACGGGCGGTGGCGGCGGCACGGGCGGTGGCGCAGGCCGCGGTGGCAATCGGGATGCCGAGGGGCGAAACGGCGATGTTCTGAGCGGCGTTCTGGACGCCGTGCGAGCTGCCACCGGTGGTCGCCCGAGCGGCGGTCATGCCGGAAGCGGCGGCCGGAGCGGTCGGCACCAGGGCGGTGCCTGGGCGACCGGCAGCGCCGAGTGTTGCGTCTGCCCGATCTGCCGGGTGATCTCGACCATGCGCGACCCGAGCCCCGAGACCGCGGTCAAACTGGCCATGGGCGCGGGCGAACTCGCGACCGGCGTGGCGAGCGTGATGCGCGCCTTCTCCTCGATGGTCGGCGACCGAGCCGGCACGCCGCCGACGCCCGCGCGCGCCCGCACGGAAAACCGCGACGAGAACTGGTCCACCGCCACGCGCACGACCAACCGTCCCGCCGACGCTTGGTCCGCGGTGACCAATCCGGCGGCGGCCGAGGCCGAGGCAGCCGAGCCCGCGCCGGGTCGGCGGGCAACCGCTCCCGACTCGTCGGCGGCGGCGTCCGGCACGTCCGGCACGTCCGACCCGGGCGAGCCCGGTGAAGCCAAGGCCACGGATGCCGGGACGGCCAAGCCCGCGCCGGGTGGGCGGGCGACTGCTCCCGACTCGTCGTCGGCGTCCGGCACGTCCAACCGGGGCGGGCCCGGCGTAGCCAAGGCCACCGGTCCTTGGTCGACAGCGACGAACGCGGCCGTACCGCCGGAGCGGGACGGCGGCGCTGCGCCTGCGCCGGCCGCCGGGTCGGGTGCTGCGCCTGGGCCGGCCGGGCGGGGCGGCGGGGGTGACTCGTGGGCTGCGGCGACTACGGCCAGCGCGGCTGAGGTGTCGGCGCAGCATGCGGCCGAGGTGGAGGCGCGGGCGGCGCGGCGGGCGGCCGAGCAGGCCGCGCAGCGGGAGGCTGCCCGGGCCGCGTCGCGGCGGGCCAAGGAGGCGGCCGAGCGGGTTGCCGAGGCGGTTCGGCTGGCGGAGGCCGCGCGCGAACTCGGGAACGGCGAGGGAGCCGACGAGAGAGGCGAGGGAGCCGGTCAAGGGGCCGGCGGCGGTACCGGGTCCGGTGGGGTGCGCGACGCCCACGGTGCTGGTGGGGCGCGTACTCCTCGGAAGCGGGACGTCTGGGCCGCTGCCACCGCCGATGCGGGTGTTGCCGCCGTAGGCGGCGAAGAGACGTTGGATCATGATGGCTCAGGCGCCACGAAGCCGGATGAGCGCGGCGGTGCGGCGGGCGATGATGCTCGCGGCGACGACGCGGTGTGAAATAGCAGCAGAGGAGACAGCGTGACGCTGACCATCGGAGTCGACGTCGGCGGCACGAAGGTGGCCGGTGGGGTGGTTGACGAGCGCGGCAACGTGCTGGCCGCCAACCGGCGCAGCACCCCGGCCGAGGATCCGGCCGGCACCCGCGACACGATCGCCGAGGTGGCCGCGGAGCTGGCTCGTGAGCACCCGGAGGCGGTCTCGATCGGCATCGGCGCCGCGGCCTGGATCGACGCGGCCGGTTCGACCGTGCTGTTCGCGCCCAATTTGGCCTGGCGCGACGAGCCGCTGCGGGACTACGTCAGCAAGCAGGTCGGGCTGCCGACCGTGCTCGAGAACGACGCCAACGTGGCTGCCTGGGCCGAGTTCCGGTTCGGGGCGGCGCGGCAGGCCGACGACTCGATGGTGATGATCACGGTGGGGACCGGCATCGGCGGCGGGATCGTGCTGGGCGGCAAGTTGTGGCGCGGGGCCAACGGCATGGCGGGCGAGCTCGGTCACATCCAGTCGGTTCCCGACGGGCATCCGTGCGGGTGCGGGCGGCTCGGCTGCCTGGAGCAGTACGCCAGTGGCAACGCTCTTGTCCGGTTCGCCCGGGCCGGTGCCCGGCAGGAGCCGGAGAGGGCCGCTCAGCTGCTCGAACTCGCCGGGGGAGACCCGCTGGCGATCTCCGGCCGGCAGATCACCGAGGCGGCCCGGGCCGGCGACGGCGTGGCGCGGGACGCGTTCGCCCAGATCGGCTACTGGCTCGGTGTGGCGATGGCCGACCTGGCGCAGAGCTTCGACCCCCAGATCCTGGTGGTGGGTGGCGGCGTTATCGACGCGGGGGACCTTTTGATGGGGCCGACCCAGCGAACCTATCGGGATCAGCTCGCCGCGCGCGGGCGGTTCCCGATCGCCGAGGTGGTTGCGGCCCAGATGGGCAACACCGCCGGGGTGGTCGGCGCGGCCGACCTGGCCCGGCGGATCTGAGCGACGAGGGGTCGAGGGTGTCCGGGGTTCCGCTGCGGGTGATGAGCTACAACGTCCACGGGTTGGCGGATGATCGGGCCGCCCTGGTCTCCCTGATCCGGGACCTCGAGCCGGATGTGTTGATCGTGCAGGAGGCGCCGCGGCGGTTCCGCTGGCGGCACAAGTGCGCGGCGCTGGCCGACGACTCCGGCCTGGTGGTCGCCGCCGGTGGCCTGCCCGCGCTGGGCAATCTGCTGCTGGTGAGCATGCGGGTGGCGGTGCACGAGACGTGGTGCACCCGTTTCCCGTTGACCCCGGGCCGGCACATGCGGGGGGCCGCGTTCGCCCGCGGGTCGGTGCGCGGCGGCCGGTTCACGCTTTCCGGTTCGCATCTGGCCACCGACCCGGCCGAGCGGCCGTCGCAGGCCGCGGTCTGGAAGGAGCAGCTTTCGGCGGTCGAGGGCCCGCTGATCGTGGCCGGCGACCTCAACGAGGGTCCGGGCGGCGGCGCCTGGCGGATGGTCGAGGACGGCCTGTCCAGCCCCGCCGACTCGGCGCCGACGTTCCCGGCTTCGCTGCCCGCCCGGCGCATCGACGGGATCTTCGTCTCGACCGACATCACGATCGAGAAGTACGAGGTCGTGGACGACGAGCGGGCGCTGTCGGCGAGTGATCATCTGCCGGTCGTCGCCGACCTTGTCCTCCCTTCCTCGTAGGGGTACCGGTCTGGCAGGATTCGCCGGGTGCAGGACACCCCCGACCTTGCCGACCGCCGAGACGCGATCTGTGTCATCGGCGCGGGCGCCAGCGGACTGGCCACGATAAAAAACCTGCGTGAGCGCGGGTTCGCCGTCGACTGCTACGAGCGCGAGACCTCGGTCGGCGGCGCCTGGAACTGGCGGCACGACCGCAGCCCGGTCTATGCGAGCACGCATCTGATCTCGTCGCGGCCGATGACCGAGTTCCCCGACTTCCCGATGCCCGATTCCTGGCCCGACTACCCGCACCACAGCCAGATGCTGTCCTATCTGGAGCGCTACTCCGAGCATTTCGGCCTCGACGACTGCATCTGGTTCGGCACCGAGGTGGTCTCGGTGGTGCCGACCGGGGACGGCCGCTGGGACGTGACGACCCAGTCGACCGGCGGCGGCTCGTCGCGGGTGCAGCGCTACGCCGGGGTGGTGGTTGCCAACGGGCACAACTGGTCGCCCGCCGAGCCTGCGATCGAGGGCGAGTTCCGGGGCGGGCGGGTCATCCACGCCTCGGCATATAAAGATCCGGCGATGCTGCGGCACCGCCGGGTGCTGGTGGTCGGCGGCGGCAACTCGGGCTGCGACATCGCGGTGGAGGCGGCGCAGCACGCCGACACGGTGTGGCATTCGACCCGGCGCGGCTATTGGTATGCCCCGAAATACGTGCTCGGCCGGCCCGCCGACCAGGTCGCTTCGAAGATCACGAGGTGGCGGCTGCCGTTGAAGGCGAGGCAGTGGCTCTATCGCCGCACGCTGGCGTTCACCACCGGCGACCTGACACGGTTCGGCGTGCAGAAGCCCGACCACCGGCCGTACGAGAGTCATCCGATCGTCAACAGTCAGCTGGCCTACTACCTGGGCCACGGCCGCATCACCGCGGTCGGCGACGTGACCCGGTTCGACGGTCACACGGTCGAACTGGCCGGCGGCCGGCGCATCGAACCCGACCTGGTGATCACGGCGACCGGCTACGCCCCCCGGTTCGAGTTCCTCGAGCCGGGGCTGCTCGACACCGACGCCGACGGCCGCCCCGACCTGCACCTGCACGCGTTCGCCCGCAAGCACCCGACGCTGGCGGTGGTCGGCCTGCTGCAGCCCGATGCCGGTCTGCTGCCGCTGGCGCACTGGCAGAGTGTGGCGGTGGCCCGCTGGCTGCGGCTGCGGGCCACCGATCCGGCCCGGGCGACCGCGGTGCAGCAGAAGGAGTCGGCCCGGCCGGTCCGCAGCTGGTCGCGCCGCCGGGTGGTGCCGTCCCGCCGCCACTGGTTCGAGGTCGACCACGTCGCCTACCTGCGGGCGGTCGAGGCTCTCCTGCGTGAGATGGAGGCTGCCGCGTGAGCGCGATCATCCGCTTCGAGGACTGGACGGACCCGGTCCCGCCGTTCGAGCGGGAGGTCGTCAGCCGGCTGCCGGAGGACGAGTCGACCGCCAAGCCGCCGCTGCTCTTCGTGCCCGGCCTCGGCCACGGCTCCTGGGTGTGGACCGATTGGCTCACCCACGCCGCGGGTCGCGGCTTCCGGGCGTACGCGGTGACGCCGCGCCCGGGCGGCACCCTTCGCACCCACGTCCACGACGTCGTGCAGACGGCGGCCTCGCTGCCCCGGCAGGCGGTGCTGGTCGGGCACGGGGCGGGCGCGCTGACCGTCGCGTACGCCCTGGGCCGCTACCCGGCGAAGGCGGCGGTCCTCGCCGCCCCCGTCGTCGACGGCTGGACCACCCTGGGGACGGCGTTGCGGGCCAACCCGGCCGGCACCCTGCCCGCGATCTTCGGTGGCCGGCTGGGCCTCAGCCGGCGCCAGCTGTTCGGCGACCGGCTGCCGGTCGAGCAGGCCGACGGGTTCGTCCAGCGGCTCGACCGCGTACGCCCCCGGCGCGAGCTGATCACCCACCGGCCGGCGCCCGATCCGGTGGGCGCGCCGCCGGTGCTGGTGGTGGGCAGCCCCGACGACCGGGTGGTGCCGCGGGCCTCGCTCGACCGCACGGCGGCCCGCTACGGCGGCGCCCCGTTGCTCTTCCCGGGCATGGGCCACGATCTGATGCTCGACGAGGGCTGGGCCGAGCCGATCGGCGCGATCCTCGACTGGCTGGAGAAGGAGCTGGCGCCGGTCCCGTGAGGGGGCCGGGCGTCAGCGGCTCACTGCCGGGCGCTCAGGGTTGCGCGGCGGCGCTGCTTGGGCACCTGGGCGGCCAGGCGTCCGGTGTGGTCGAGGGCCCGCAGATAGGCGCGGGCCCAGGCCAGGATGTCGTGCCGGGTGATATATCGGCGCATCGCGGCCATCCGCCGGGCCAGTTCGGCCGGGTCGGCGTCGATCGCGCTCAGCAGGGTTTCCTTGAGCCCGTCGACGTCGTGCGGGTTGACCTGGAAGGCGTCCGTCAGCTCGTCCACGGCGCCGGCGAACTCGCTGAGCACCAGCGCGCCGGTGTCGTCCGGCCGGGCCGCCACGAACTCCTTGGCGACCAGGTTCATCCCGTCGCGCAGCGGCGTCACGACCATGACGTCGGCGGTCTGGTAGAGCGCGGCCAGATCGGCCCGGTCGAACGACTGGTTGAGGTAGTGGATGGCGGGCTCGCCGACCCGGCCGTACTCGCCGTTGATGCGGCCGACCTCGCCCTCGATCCGGTCGCGCAATATCCGGTAGCTTTCGACCCGTTCCCGGCTCGGCACCGCGACCTGCACCATCACCGTGTCGCGCACCTTGATGCGCCCGTCGCGCAGCAGTTCGCTGTACGCGGTGAGCCGATGCTCGATCCCCTTGGTGTAGTCGAGCCGGTCGACGCTGAGCAGCACCCGCTTGTGCGGCCCGAGGTCGTGCCGGAGCTGCCGGACCTGGCTGATCACCGAGGGCCGCGCGCTGAGCGCCCGCATCTCGCCGACGTCGATCGAGACCGGGAACGCGCCGGTGCGCACCACCCGGCCGTCGAGGTGGATCGCGTCGTCGGCCCCTTCGGCGCCGAGCAGCTTGGCCGCCAGCTGGGCCGCGTTGTGGGCGGCCTGCGGGCGCTGGAAGCCGACCAGGTCGGCGCCGAGCATGCCGCGCATCAGTTCGACCCGGCGGGGGAGCTGCATGAACAGTTCGGGCGGCGGGAACGGCACGTGCATGAAGAATCCGATGAGCAGGTCGGGCCGGAGTTCCCGCAGCAGCTGGGGCACGAGCTGGAGGTGGTAGTCCTGTATCCACACCGCGGCGCCCGGTTCGGCGACCTCGGCCGCCGCCTCGGCGAACTTCCGGTTGACCGCGCGGTAGGTCTCCCACCAGCCGCGGTCGAAGACGGGTGGCTCGACCGCGTCGTGGTAGAGCGGCCAGAGCGTCGAGTTGGCGAAGCCCTCGTAGTAGCCGCGCAGCTCGGGTTCGGAGAGCGGGACCGGCCGCAGCCGGAGCGTGCCGATGTCGGGCATTTGCGGGGCCCGGTCGACGCCTCCGGCCCAGCCGACCCAGGTGGCCGGGGTCTTCTGCAGGATCGCGTGCAGGGCACTGGCGAGGCCGCCGGGACTTCGTCGCCACTCGCACGCGCCGTCGGGCGCGGCATTGTCGTCGAGCGGGAGCCGGTTGGCGACGACGACCAGGGAGCTCTGACGCATCACCGAAGGTTACTGCACAGCTACCCAGATATATACAGATGGTGATCTATACGACCGCACCGTCGTCGAAGTCGTCGTCCTCGTCGTCACCCGATCGAAGTCGCCAGACCAGCATCACGGCACCGGAGACGATCGCCGCGAAGCCGAGCAGGGTCACGTAGTCGCGGTCGATCGGCAGCAGGTCCGGGAAGAGGAACAGCACGAAGCCGACCACCACGCCGAGGAGGCCCATCACCGCGTACTTCGAGATGCGGGGGAGCGGCGGGGGTGGCGGCGGGACATAACGCTCGTCGTCCTCGCCGCCCTCGATGCCGTCGAGCTCGTCGAGGCCGTCGAGCAGGGACGGCGGGTCGGGCTGGTCGGTGCGCCGGCGGTTGAGCGTGATGCCCGAGAAGTCGGCCGCCGACTGCAGGCGCGGCGGCGCGGGCGGCGGCTTGGCCGGCCCGTCCTCGATGCTCTCGGCGGCCGGCCACGGCGTGGCGGCGGTCGGGTCGGGCGCGGTGTGGAAGCCGGCGATGATCTCGGCCCAGGCGGCGTCGACCTCGGCCTGGGGGGCCGCGGGGGCGGCGGTGGGATCGGCCGGTGGCGGTGGCGGTGGCGGAGTCGGCAGCTCGCCGCCGGTGGCCTTGTGGAGGAACTCGCGCGCGGTCTGGAGCTGGGTCCGATCGACGTAGAGCCGGTCGGTGGGCCGGGCGGGCAGGGTGGTGGCGCGCAGGATCGGGTTGAGATCGGCCGTCGGCTGAAGGTAGGCCGCGATGCCGCTGGCCCCGAGCACGTCAAGAAGGTGCTCGCCGATGCGCGGATCGACGTCACCCGCGACCGCGTAGTCGGCCGCGTCGATCCCGTTGTCCCGCCGCCCGCGACGGGCACCACCCGCTGTCACCCCTGCACACTCCCTCGCCAACCGTGCCTTGAATGGTGACACGACAGGTGCCGGTTACGGGAGTGCGTTGTGGCGCGCCGTCCCGCTCCGTACGCTTCCCTTCCCACCCGATGTCCCGTCCGTTTGCGCCTGATGTCCCGGAAGTCCCGGAAAGGACACCGTGTTCTACTGGCTGCTGAAGTACGTGGTTCTCGGACCCCTGCTGAGACTGCTGTTCCGCCCCGACGTGCAGGGCCTGGCCAACGTGCCCGCCACCGGGCCGGTGATCCTCGCCTGCAATCACCTATCGTTCTCCGACTCGATCTTCACACCGCTTCTGGTCGCCCGCAGGGTGACGTTCGTCGCGAAAGCGGAGTACTTCACCGGCCAGGGGATCAAAGGCCGTCTGATGCGGCGGTTCTTCCTCGCCACCGGGACGATCCCGGTCGACCGCTCGGGTGGGCAGGCCGCCCAGGCGGCCCTCGACACCCTGCTGAGAGTGCTGCGCGAGGGCGGCATCGCCGGCATCTACCCCGAGGGCACCCGGTCGCCCGACGGCCGCCTCTATCGCGGTAAGACCGGTGTGGCCCGGCTGGCCCTCGAGAGCGGTGCCGTAGTGGTGCCGGTCGCGCTGCTCAACACCGACGAGATCCAGCTCACCGGCACCCTCGTGCCCAAGGTCAAGCGGGTGCGCCTGCGGTTCGGCGCCCCGCTGGACTTCTCCCGCTACGCTGCCCGGCCACAACCCGAAGGGCGACAAGAGGGATCGCGCGGCGACCGGTTCGTCGAACGCACCATCACCGACGAGATCATGTACGAGCTGATGACGATGACCGGACGTCCATATGTCGACGTCTATGCCGTCAAGAAGCCGGAGGTCAGGAAACAGCCATCCCCGCCCGTCGGCGTAGCGCCTGCAGGTCGGTGACCACGATCCGGCGGCCCTCGGTGCGCAGCCAGCCCCGGCTGGCGAACGAGCCGATCGCCTGGTTGACGCTCTGCCGGGAGCCGCCGGCCATCTCGGCCAGCTGACTCTGATTGAGCTCGATCGTGATCATCGGGGCCTGGCTCTCGCCGGCCAGGCGCACCAGCGTCTTGGCGACCCGGCCGGGCAGGTCGAGGAAGACGTGATCGGTGTTCTGCTCGGTGAGCCGCCGGATCAGCGCGCCGACCGAGCGCATCACCGCGTCGAGGATCCGCGGATTGGAATGCACGAGATCCATGAACGCGGCCCGCGACAGTGTGAGGGCCTGGCAGTCCTCGATGGCCTCGGCCGAGGTGCTCCGGGTCGAGGCGTCCAACAGGGACACCTCGCCGAGCACGTCCGGTGGCCGCACGACGGTGAGCACGGCTCGCTCGCCGGTCGGTGCGGTGCGGAAGATCGCGACCGCGCCCCGCTTGAGGATGATGAGTGACTCGCCGGGGTCATGTTCGACGAAGAGGATCTGACCCTTGCGGTAGTTACGCGGAACGGCCGTGGCGATGACCCGCTGCCGGACGTCGGGCTCCAGCCCGGCGAACATCTCCACGCCGTTGAGCGCGTCGCCGTCGTTCGGCAGACGATGGTCCACGGCCGCTATCCCTCCCCCGGTGGGGACTCGCGTCGACGACCCAGCCGGCGCCGGCCCCACGACGCGAACGATCACTATTAGCACGAAGCAAGCTCCGGGCGCTATTTTCCAGGCCCGGTAACCGGAACGGCTCGTACGATCATGTCGCGATCGTGGCTATCTGTAAACCGTTCCATCGCCTTGCGTGATTGTCACCCAGACTGTCCGTCGCATTTGGCCTGAAGGCCCGCGATAATCCGGCTCGTGCCGGATGACGACCTCGTTCGATCGACTCTGCGCGATGAGTGGCATCTCGTCCCGCAGGAGATCACCGCCCTGCGGGGCACCCTGCTCTCCCGTGCCTGGGAGGTGACCGTCGGCGACGACCGGTACGTCTGCCGGCTCCGCGACCGGGGGATGCGCCGTCCGGTCGAGGCCGGCCTGGCCGCCGCCGGTCACCTGCGCGGCCGGGGCATCGCGGCCGGAGATCCGGTGCGGACACTCGACGGCAAGCTGACCGTAGGGACCGAGGAGGGCCTGCTGGCGGTGCTGCGCCGGGTGCCCGGCCGGCGGCTCGACGGCGGCGACCCGGTCGACCAGCAGTGGTGGGGCGACCGGCTGGGCGCGGTGCACCGGGCGCTGCAGGGTTTCCACCACGCCGGGCTGCGGCGGTGGGAGGCGCTCGACGTCGATGCGCCGCACCTGGCCCGGGAACCCTGGCTGCGCGAGGCGGTGACCGGCGCGATGACCGCCACGACGCGGCTGACCGTCACCGACCGGCTGACGTACGGCGTACTGCTCGGTGACCCGGCGCCGGGCACCTTCGTGGTCGACCCGGCGACCGGGAAGGCGGGACTGCTCGACTGCGGGGCGAGCGGCACCGGCCCGCTGGTCTACGACGTGGCGGCGGCGATCGTCTACGCCGGCGGCACCGAGCGGGCGGCCGAGCTGATCGACGGCTACCTGGCCGCCGGCCCGGTCGGCGCGGACGAGCTCGAGGCGGCCCTGCCGGTGCTGCTGCGGCTCGGCTGGGCGGTGCGGGCCTTCCACGCCGCCCGGCACGGCTGCGAGGAGGCGCTGAGGACCGCGCGGCGGGCCCTGGAGTCGGCGGCCGGTTGACCATGGGTAGGTTCTAGGGCGATGCCATACCGCTATTTCTACGACTGCGAGTTCATCGAGGACGGCCGCCTGGTCGACCTCGTGTCGATCGGCGTGGTCGACGAGAACGGTCGCGAGTTCTACGCGATCAGCACCGAGTTCGACGACTCCCGGGCGATCCCGTGGGTCCGCCGCAACGTGCTCGAGAAGCTGCCGTCGCCCGGTGACAAGGCGTGGCGTTCCCGTGAGCGCATCCGCAACGACCTGTACGACTTCCTCATGGAGCCGGTCCGCGGGCGCAACGAGGAGATCGAGCTCTGGGCCTGGTACGCGGCGTACGACCACGTCGCGCTCGCCCAGCTGTGGGGCGCGATGCCGGCGCTGCCCCGCGAGATCCCGCGTTTCACCAAGGACCTGCGCCAGCTGTGGGACGACCGCGGCCGCCCCAAGCTGCCCACCATGGCCGGCCGGCACGACGCGCTGGTCGACGCCCGGCACAACCTGGCCCGCTGGAACGTGCTTTCGCCGAACAGGGCGTAGGCGGTGCGTTTAGGCTGACCCGGTAGGGGGAGGTGCTTTCGTCCGCGCCCGCGCCGCCGACTAAAGTGCGGCGTGCGCCCGCCCCGGGCCCGGCAGCGCTGCCGACCGGGTTCGAAGAAACTCAGGCACTCCCTGGGGCTCGACGGGCTTTCTGCTTCTCTCGCAACCCGATCAGGGAGGACGAGCAAACATGCGCATCGGCGTGCTCACCGGCGGCGGCGACTGCCCCGGTCTCAACGCGGTGATCCGGGCGGTGGTCCGCAAGGGCGTCGCCGCGTACGGTCACGAGTTCGTCGGCTTCCGCGACGGCTGGAAGGGCCCGCTCGAGGGTCTGTCGAAGCCGCTCGGCATCGCGGAGGTTCGCGGCATCCTGCCGCGCGGCGGCACCATCCTCGGCTCCTCGCGGACCAACCCGTTCAAGATCGACGGGGGTGTCGACCGCATCAAGGCCAACCTGGCCGAGCAGGGCGTCGACGCGCTGGTCGCGATCGGCGGCGAGGACACCCTGGGTGTCGCCACCAAGCTCAACGACCTCGGCGTCAACGTGGTCGGCGTGCCGAAGACGATCGACAACGACCTCAACGCCACCGACTTCACGTTCGGCTTCGACACCGCGGTCAACATCGCGATGGAGGCCATCGACCGGCTGCACACCACCGCCGAGTCGCACCACCGCACGCTGGTCGTCGAGGTCATGGGCCGGCACGCCGGCTGGATCGCCCTGCACGCCGGCCTGGCCGGTGGCGCCAACGTGATCCTGCTGCCGGAGCGCAACTTCGACGTCGAGCAGGTCGCGACGTACGTGACCAAGCGCTTCCAGGTCGAGTACGCGCCGATCGTCGTGGTTGCCGAGGGCGCGCAGCCGCTCGAGGGCCAGATGGTCACGCGCAACCAGGAGCTCGACTCGTTCGGTCACGTCCGCCTGGGCGGCATCGGCCAGTGGCTGGCCGAGCAGCTGGAGGACAAGACCGGCAAGGAGGCCCGCACGGTCGTGCTCGGCCACATCCAGCGCGGTGGCACCCCGACCGCATTCGACCGGGTGCTCGCCACCCGCTTCGGCCTCCAGGCGATTGACGCCGTCCACGAGGGCGATTTCGGTAAGATGATGGCGCTGCGGGGCACCGACATCGTGCGCGTGCCGCTGATCGAGGGCACCGGCGAGCTGAAGACCGTTCCGCTCTCCCGCTACGAAGAGGCCGAGGTTTTCTTCGGTAGCTGACTCAGTGGGAGCTGAGGCGACGTTTCTTTGAGGGCGGCCGACGGCCGCCCTCATTTTTTTCGAAGGGGCGAGATGACCAAGAGCAGTGTCGCCGTGATCGGCGCGGGCAAGCTCGGCGAGCTCGTCCTCTCCGGCCTGTTGCGGGCCGGCTGGCCGCCCCAGGCGGTTCTGGCCACCACCCGGCGCACCGAGCGGGCGACCGAGCTGGCCGAGCGCTACGGCATCCGCCCGGTGCTCAACCTGACCGCGGTCACCCAGGCCGACGTGCTGCTGATCGCGGTCAAGCCGCAGGACGCGGGCGCGCTGCTCGACGACTTCGGCATGAAGGTGCCGCCGGACAAGCTCGTGGTCTCGCTCTGTGCCGGGCTGCCGACCAGCTTCTTCACCGAGCGGCTGCCCGGTGGCATCCCGGTCGTCCGGGTCATGACCAACACCCCGGCCAAGGTCGACCAGGCGATGACCGTGATCTCGCCCGGGCCGTACGTGACCGAGGAGCACCTGGCGCTGACCGAGGAGATCTTCCGGCCGCTGGGCGCCACGATGCGGGTGCCCGAGTCGCAGCAGGACGCGGTCACCGCGCTCTCCGGTTCCGGCCCGGCCTACTTCTACTTCCTGGCCGAGGCGATGATCGACGCGGGCGTTCTGCTCGGCCTGCCCCACGCGGTGGCCCGGGAGCTGGTCGTGCAGACCGCGGCCGGCGCGGCGGCGATGCTGCGCGACTCCGGCGACGAGCCGGTCACGCTGCGGCAGGCGGTGTCCTCGCCCGGCGGCACCACCGTCTCGGCGATCCGCGAGCTGGAAAACCACGGCGTGCGCGGCGCGATGATGACCGCCCTCGAGGCGGCCCGCGACCGGGCGCGCCAGATCGCTTCCGAACTCAAGTAAGAACGGGCGGTCTGATGGGCTAATACCAGATCGCGATCTTCGCCCCGTTGTCCTCCTCGGGCGGGTCGGGGTGGCTCAGCGCCGCCCCGGTCGCCATCCGGTGGGCCGTCCAGGCGACCGCGGCCGCGTCCAGGATGTCGTCGGGCGGGGCCTGCCCGGCCGGTCCGATGTGGTCGGGCAGCACGATGCCGTTCTTGGCGAGCAGTTCACGGCGCCTGGCCTGACCGGTCCACGTCTTCTTCGCGTACGCCAGCGGCTCGCCCGCCATCGTGCGGAAGCTGACCTCGGGGTGTGCTTCGAAGAGGAGGCCGGGGTGACGTTCCCAGATCGCGTTGGCCTCGAGCAGTTTGGGCCGTAGGGCCCACGACTGCCGGCTGAGGCCGGCCCCGGTGAGTTCGCGGCAGACGCGGTTGGCGGCGGCGAAGTCGGCCTCCTGCCAGACCGCGCGCGGCGGCACCCGGAAGACGCTGCCGCGGCGGGGTCCGAGTTGGTCGGCGGCCAGCGTGTCGGCGGCGCGCCACTTGTCCGGCAGCATCCCGAGGGGAATGTCCACGCCGATCACGGCGGCCCCGGAACCTCCGGCGACGATCTCGTAGAGCGAGGAGGCGAGCACCGCCCGCCCGAACACGCCGTCCCGCAGTTCGACCCCGACCCAGCCGAGCGCGTACGCATCGACCCCGATCACGTGGATGCTCATCGCTGGCTCAGCGGGGGAGCAGCTTCTCGACGGCCGCGACCAGTTCCGGATCGTCCGGTGACACCCCCGGCTCGAACCGGTAGGCCACCTGACCGTCCGGCGCGACCAGGAACTTCTCGAAGTTCCACTGGATGTCGCCGCCGTCGCCGACGAGTTCACGATAGAGCGGGTGCCGGCCGGGTCCGTTGACCTCGACCTTGGCTGTCAGGGGAAATGTGACGCCGTAGCTGACTGCGCAGAACTCGCCGATCTCGATGGACGACCCCGGTTCCTGATCGCCGAACTGGTTGCAGGGCACGCCGAGCACCGTCAGTCCACGGTCGCGACGGGCCGCCCAGAGGGCCTGCAGACCGGCGTATTGGGGGGTCATGCCGCACTTGCTGGCCACGTTGACGACCAGCACGGCGGTGCCGCGGTGCTGGTCGAGCCGAGCCGAGCCACCGGTGAGAGCGTCAATGTCGACGTCGAAGACGGTCATGACGGCAGCCTACGCGCTGTGTCCGTTCGTGTGCACCCCGTCACGTTCGGTCGCCGCAGTCATGAACATCTTGACGACTGTGAATACATGTGACTACCGTCTCTCTCACGAACTTTTTGGAAACTTTCCTAACTGTTCACGAGGAGACTGACGTGCAGAAATCCCTCCGGCGCGCCCTCTGGGCCGGGGCGGTCGTGGTGGCCTCCACCGCCATGATCCCCGCGGTCCAGGCATCGGCCGCGACGGCCTGTGCCCCAGCGTGGTCTTCGACTGCCACCTATGTGCAGGGCAACAGTGCCTCCCAGAACGGACACAACTACACCGCCAAGTGGTGGACCCAGAACGAGCCGCCCGCCACCCACAGCGCCCAATGGGACGTATGGACCGACGCCGGTACCTGCGGCGGCGGAACCACGACGCCTCCTACCACGACGCCCCCCACGACAGCTCCGACCACCACTCCTCCCACCAGTGGTAGCTCCGGCAAAAATGTGGTCGGTTACTTCGCGGAGTGGGGCGTCTACGCCCGTCAGTACTTCGTGAAGAACCTGGTCACGTCCGGTTCGGCGAGCAAGCTCACGCACATCCTGTACGCGTTCGGCAACACCACCGGCGGGCAGTGCTCGATCGGTGACTCGTACGCCGACTACGACCAGGCCTACACGACCGCCAACAGCGTGGACGGCGTCGCCGACTCGTGGGACGCGGGCGCCCTGCGCGGCAGCTTCAACCAGCTGCGCAAACTCAAGAAGCAGTACCCCAACATCAAGGTCATCTGGTCGTTCGGCGGCTGGACGTGGTCGTCCGGGTTCACCCAGGCGGCGGCCAACCCGACCGCGTTCGCCAACAGCTGCTACAACCTGATCAAAGACCCGCGCTGGTCGGACGTCTTCGACGGCATCGACATCGACTGGGAGTACCCGAACGCCTGCGGCCTGCAGTGCGACAGCTCGGGCCCGAACGCGTACAACAACGTGATCACGGCGCTGCGCAACAAGTTCGGCTCGTCGTTCCTGATCACCTCGGCGATCTCGGCCGACGGCTCCAACGGCGGCAAGCTCGACGTGGCCGACTACGCCTCGGGCATCCAGAAGCTCAACCTGGTCTTCCCGATGACGTACGACTACTTCGGCGCCTTCGCCCCGCAGGGCCCGACCGCCCCGCACTCGCCCCTCAACTCCTACAGCGGCATCCCGACCGCCGGGTTCTACTCCGACGCGGCGATCCAGAAGCTGAAGAGCAAGGGCGTACCCGCCAGCAAGATGCTGCTCGGCATCGGCTTCTACGGCCGGGGCTGGACCGGCGTCACGCAGTCGGCGCCCGGAGGGTCGGCGACCGGTGCGGCACCGGGCACCTACGAGGCGGGCATCGAGGACTACAAGGTCCTCAAGAACACCTGCCCGGCCACCGGCACGGTCGGCGGGACGGCGTACGCGTTCTGCGGCAACAACTGGTGGAGCTACGACACCCCGTCGACGGTCGCCGGCAAGATGAGCTACGTGAAGCAGCAGGGGCTCGGCGGCGCCTTCTTCTGGGAGTTCTCCGGCGACACCAGCAACGGCGAGCTGATCTCCGCGATCAAGAACAACCTGTAGAAAATTCTGGGACGCGGGGGCACCGGCCATCAGGGCCGGTGCCCCCTTCCGTACGCTCGTAAGCATGCGAGAGTGGCATCAGCTCAGCTACCCGGGTGTCGCAAATCCGGCGTTGCAGACCTCCCGACCGTCCACCGACTCGGCCGAGGACGCTGCGCTCGGCCTCGACCGGTGGCGTGACCTGCCACGGGTGCAGATGCCCCCGTGGCCCGACATGGACGAGGTCGCCTCGGTCTGCAAAGTCCTCGACAGCGTCCCGTCGATCGTCGCGCCCTACGAGGTCGACCAGCTGCGGGTGCGGCTGGCCGAGGTGTGCGAGGGCCGCGCGTTCCTGCTCCAGGGCGGCGACTGCGCCGAGACCTTCGCCGACAACACCGAGGCCCACCTGCTGGCCAACGCGCGCACGCTGCTGCAGATGGCGGTCGTCCTGACGTACGGCGCCTCGATGCCGGTGATCAAGGTCGCCCGGGCCGCGGGGCAGTACACGAAGCCCCGTTCGGCGCCGCTCGACTCGCTGGGCCTGCCGGCCTACCGCGGCGACATGATCAACTCGCTGGACGCCGACGAGACGGCCCGCGTCGCCGACCCGCAGCGCATGATCCGGGCGTACGCCAACTCGGCCGCCGCGATGAACATGCTGCGGGCCTACCTGGCGGGTGGCCTGGCCGACCTGAACGGGCTGCACGACTGGAACAAGGACTTCGTGCGGGCCTCGCCGGCCGGCGAGCGCTACGAGGCGATCGCCCGCGAGATCGACCGGGCCCTCGACTTCATCCGGGCCTGCGGCATGACCGACAGCGAGGCATTGCGGACGGTCAGCCTCTACTGCTCGCACGAGGCGCTCGCGCTCGAATACGACCGCGCGCTCACCCGGGTGAGCGACGGCAAGGCGTACGGCCTGAGCGGCCACTTCCTCTGGGTGGGCGAACGCACCCGCCAGCTGGACAGCGCGCACATCGACTTCATCAGCCGGATCGCCAACCCGATCGGGGTCAAACTAGGACCCGGCACCTCACCCGAGACCGCGCTCGAGCTGTGCGAGAAGCTCAACCCGCAGAACATCCCGGGCCGGCTCACCCTGATCAGCCGGATGGGCAACGGCAAGGTCCGCGACGCCCTACCGCCCCTGGTCGAAAAGGTGCACGCCTCCGGCGCCAAGGTCGTCTGGCAGTGCGACCCGATGCACGGCAACACCCACGAGTCGTCCAACGGCTACAAGACCCGGCACTTCGACCGCATCGTCGACGAGGTGCTGGGCTACTTCGAGGTGCACCGCAACCTCGGCACCCACCCCGGCGGCATCCACATCGAGCTCACCGGCGAGGACGTCACCGAGTGCCTCGGCGGCGCCCAGGGCATCGCCGACCTCGATCTCCCGGGCCGCTACGAGACCGCCTGCGACCCGCGCCTCAACACCCAGCAGAGCCTCGAGCTCGCGTTCCTCGTTGCGGAGATGCTTCGTGGCTGACCCCCGTTCCTACCTGGCCGACCTTCGTTCCGACACCGTCACCCGCCCCTCCAAGGGGATGCGCCAGGCGATCGCTGAAGCGGAAGTCGGCGACGACGTCTTCGGCGACGACCCGACCGTTCTCGCCTTGGAAACCCGCGTGGCCGAGATGTTCGGGCACGAGGCGGCGCTGTTCGCCCCGTCCGGCACGATGGCCAACCAGATCGCGCTCCAGCTGGTGGTGCAGCCGGGCGGCGAGCTGCTGGCCGGCGCCGACGCGCACGTCCTGGTGTACGAGATGGGCGCGGCCGCGGCGATCGGCGGCATCTCGTCCCGCACGTGGGGCTCGGTCGGCGCCGACCTCGACCCCGAGGCGATCGGCGCGATGTTCCGCGGCCCCGGCGGCTACACGGTGGCCACCCATGCGGTCGCGGTCGAGCAGACCCACAACCTGGGCGGCGGCGGCGTGGTGCCGCTGGCCACGCTGCAGGCCCTGCGCGACGTCACCCGGGCCGCCGGGGTGGCCCTGCACTGCGACGGCGCCCGCATCTGGCACGCGCACGTCGCCGACGGCGTGCCGTTCAACGAGTACGGCGGGCTGTTCGACACCATGTCGGTCTGCCTCTCCAAGGGCCTCGGCGCGCCGGTCGGCTCGCTGGTGATCGGCAGCGCGGAAAAGATCGCCCGGGCCCGCATCCTGCGCAAACGCATGGGCGGCGGCATGCGCCAGGTCGGCATCCTGGCCGCGGCCGGCCTCTACGCGCTCGACCACAACATCGAGCGACTGGCCGAGGACCACGCCCGCGCCCACCGGATCGCTTCGTCGCTGGCGCCGCTCGGCGTCGTCGACCCCTCGCTCGTACGCACCAACCTCGTGCCCCTCGACCTCTCCAAGACCTCGTTCGACGCGGCCGGGCTGACCGCGGCGGCGGCCGCCGAGGGCGTCTACATCTCGCCGATGCTGCCGCAGGTCGCCCGCCTGGTCACGCACCTCGACCTCGACGACGCGGCGGTCGACAGGGCGATCGAGGTCCTCGTTCGGCTACTTTCCTAGGCCATGACACGCCTTCTCATGATCTCGGGCAGCACCGCCGAGTCGTCGCTGCAGACCTCCGCTCTGCGTACGGCGGTCCGGCTGGCGCCGCCCGGGGTCGTGGCCGAGGTCTACGACGGGCTCCGGCACCTGCCCGCCTTCGTACCGGGCGAGGCCGCACCGGCGGCCGCCCTGGCCGTACGCGAACGGATCGCGGCCGCCGACGCGGTGCTGTTCTGCACCCCCGAATACGCCGGGTCGCTACCGGGCAGCCTCAAAAACCTGCTCGACCACGTCGTGGCCGGCGGCGACCTGGGCGGCAAACCGGTCGCCTGGCTGTCGGTCGCGACCCCCGGCCAGGACGAGAGCGCCCGGGTCGCGCTCGAGACCGTGCTCGCCCACTGCAACGCCCGGCTGCTGCACGCGGCCTGCCAGCGCATCCCGCTGATGCCGCACGCGGTCGACGGCCAGGGCATGGTCAGCGACGCGCAGCTGCACCAGGCGCTGGGCGACATGCTGCAGACGCTGACCCGCATCCTGACCCAGGTGCAGACCAGCCAGGCGCCGTCCTGGCAGATCAACTCGAGCCTGTTCCCGACCCTGACCCGCGAGGGCGACCGGCCGACCTTCCGCCCGCGCCGCCCGTTCTAGGTCCCGTCTGCCGACCGGGAGGGGATGCGGCATGGCCCAGCCGATGCCTCGCTCCCGCGTGATCGGCCTCTTCTACAACAGGTCGAACTCGTCGACCAGCTGAGTGTCCGGCACCGTCGCGCTGGCCGGCGGCGCCTGGTCGGCGAGCACGACCGCCACGATGTCACCCGCGTCGCCCACGGCCAGCGAACGCTGGAAACCGCTCTTGGCCGGCTTGGGCTGCACGAAACCGGCCGCCGTGTCGAGGCCCGGCACCGGCTGCGGATCGCCCCAGCCGGTGCCCTGGTTGGCGTCGATGTAGAAGTTGGTGAAGTTGTCGCCGTCGCCCGGGCTCGCGAAGCGGAGGACCCGCACGGTGATGTAGTTGCCGTGGTCGTCGACCCAGCGCCGGGCGTAGCCGTCCTTGAAGTGGTAGCGCTCCAGCACCAGCTTGCCGTCGGACGGGTCGGCGAAGTTGGCCGCGGCCCCGGTCAGGTCGAGGGCCTCGTCGGCCCGGGCGCCGGCCCACGGGTGGGTCCCGGCCGGAGCGTCGATGATGTAGTCCGCGATGGCGCCGTCGTGGGTGTCGTTCGGGGAGCCCGGCTCGTCGGTCGCCCGGCCGGCCGGGCCGGCGGTCGGTGAGGTGCCGGGGCCGCCCTCGGCGCGGTCGAGGCTGTCGTCGTGGCGGAGCGCGAAGAAGACGGCGGTGCCGAACCCGAGGCAGGCGAGCACCACGACGATCGCGACGATGGTGACGATCAGGGCGGCGCGGGAGACCTTCGGCTTCTGCGGCGGTACCGGCCCGGCGGGCCAGGCCCCCGGGTTGCCGGGCCATCCGCTCGGCGGCGGATAGCTGCCGGCGGGCGGTGCCTGATAGCCCTCGGGCGGCGCGTAACTCCCGGGCGGGGGATAGCTGCCGGCGGGCGGGGCCGGATGGCCCACGGGCGGGGCGTAGCCCCCGGGCGGTGCCGGATAGCCCCCGGGTGGCGGGGCATAACCCCCGGGCGGCACGCCGGGCGTTCCCGCTGCGGTTGGGGGCGGAGCGTACGCGTACGGGAAAGGACCCGGCGCCGGAGGAACCGCGGGTTGAGCGTTCGTCGGAGGGGCCTCCGCAGGAGGCACCGCAGTGACCGGCGTCTCAGTGACCGGCGTGGCCCCCTCGGCCGGGGCTGCGGGGGCTACCGGCGGCTGGGCTGCGGGTTCGGCGGCGGGCTGGTCCGCGGGGACATCTGGCACGCCGCCATTGTGGTGACCATGATCTGGCGAGGCAAGTTGCGTTACGGCCGGCGCAGCGATTTGAGCAGGGCGATGTCGGCCGCGTGCCCGACGTGTTCCTCGGTCGGCGTCTCGACGATCACCGGGACGCCGGCGGTCGCCGGATGGGCCAGCAACTCGGCGAACGGCGCCTCGCCGATCTTGCCCTGGCCGATCGTCTCGTGCCGGTCGCGGGTCGAGCCGCAGTCGTCCTTCGAGTCGTTGGCGTGGATCAGCTGGAGCCGGCCCGGCCCGACCGTTTCGATAAGCGCGTCGAGCGTCGCCGTCATGCCGCCGGGCGTGGCCAGGTCGTGGCCGGCCGCCCAGGCGTGGCAGGTGTCGAAGCAGACGCCCAGCCAGGGGTGCTGCTCGACCGCGGCCAGGTAGGGGCCGAGATCTTGAACTTTGGAGGCGAGGCTGCGGCCGCCACCGGCGCTCGGCTCGACCAGCAGCCGGGGCAGCCCGCGGGCGGCCGCCGCGTCGAGCAGCGGCAGCAGCCCCTCGTGAAGCTGGTGCATTGCTTTGGGGGCGTGCGCCTCGTCGACCGAACTGCCGGCGTGAAAGACGACCGCGGTGGCGCCGATCGCCTGGCCGCGCTCCAGCGCATGTGCCAGCGTGGCCAGCGACCGCTCGACCGTCAGTTCGGTCGGCGACCCCAGGTTGACCAGCAGCGACGCGTGCACGTAGGCCGGCAGGCCCCGCTCGCCGCAGCCGTCGCGGAAGAGCGTGTCCTGCTGGGGGTCGCCGGGCGGCAGCGCCCAGCCGCGCGAGTTGGAGACGTAGACCTGCAGCGACTCGGAGCCGGCCGCGTCCACGTACGGCAGGGCGGCCTTGGCCAGGCCGCCTGCCGTCTTGGTGTGCGAGCCGATGCGCCTCTCGTCTAGAAGCACAGCAGCTGCACCTGGGTCTGCCCGGGCACCTGGGTGCCGGCCGGCGGGTTGGTGCCGTGGGCGAACGCGTTGGGGTTGCCGGCGATCTGCGGCGACAGGCCGGCCTGCTGCAGCACCTGCTGGGCCTGCTGACAGGGCTGGTTCTGTACGTCCGGGATGCCGACCTGCGGCGGCCCCTTGCTCACGTTGAGGGTGATCGTGTCGTTCTGCGACGCGCCGGTGCCGGCCTTGGGTGACTGGCTGACGACCTGGTCGGCCGGCTGGTCGCTGTCGACGTACTTCTCGTTGACCTCGAGCCCCAGGTTCTGCAGTTCGCCGCGAGCCTGGTTGATGTTGTGGCCGGTCTCGTCGGGCACGCTGATCGGCGCCCGGCCCTGACTGACCACGACCGTGACCGTGTCGCCGCGCTTGAGCCGGGTGCCCGCCTTGGGGTCGGTCGACACGACCGAGCCCTCGGGGATCGTGTCGCTGTACTGGGCCTTGCCCTGCTTGAGCTTGAGGCCGAGCCCGTCGAGCTCGCCCTGCACGGCCGACAGCTCGTGACCGACCAGGTCGTTGGGCACCGGGAACTGCTCCGGGCCGAGCGACAGCGTGAGGGTCAGCGTGCCGCCCTTGACGATCTTGTCGTCGGCCTTCGGTTTCTGGTCGATGACCGAGTCCTTGGCCGCCGTGTCGCTGTAGGCCGGTTGCGCGTAGAAGAGCTCGAAGTGGTGCTGTTGCGCGTAGAGCTCGGCCTGGGCCTTGGTCATGTTGACCAGGTTGGGCGCGTCGGTGTAGCGGCCCATCGTGACCCACCAGGTGCTGCCGATGACGACCAGCACCATCAACGCGACCGCCGACATCAGCAGGATGCGGCGCCGATCGTATTTGGGGCCGCCGCCCGGCGGCTTGCCGGTCGAGGTGAAGGTCGAACCGGCCCGGCGCGGCGGTCGGGGCGTCTGCTCGGGCAGCCGGGCCCAGGGCGGCCGCTGCTCGACCGAGGTCGCGTTGACCGCCGGGACCAGCGCGGTCGCGTCCATCGCCCCGTGCCGGGTCGGCTGCATCGCGGGCACCGCGCGCAGCAGCGCGGTCTCGGCGTTCTGTACGCCGAGATCGTCCTTGACCGTCTGCACCTCGGCCAGCAGTGCGCCGGCGTCGGTCGGGCGGCCGCCCGGCTCGCGGCGGGTCGCACGGGCGACCAGGTCGTCGAGGGCCGCCGGCAGCCCGGGCACGACCCGCGACGGGGACGGCACGTCGTTGTCGACGTGCTGCCAAGCCACTTCGACCGGGTCGTCGCCGTCGAACGGGACCTTGCCGGTCAGCATCTCGAACAGCACGATGCCGGCCGAGTAGACGTCGGTGCGGGCGTCGGCGTGGCCGTCGGTCACGAGTTCGGGTGCGACATAGGCCACAGTCGCCATCAGCTGGCCCGGATTGTCGGCGCTGCTGGCCTCGACCGCGCGGGCGAGCCCGAAGTCGGCCACCTTGACCACCGCGTCGACCAGGTTGCCGGAGCCGCCGCTGGGCGCCTCGGCGACCAGCACGTTCTCCGGCTTCACATCCCGGTGGACCAGGCCCGCCCGGTGCGCGGCGGCGATCGCGGCGAGCATCTGCTCGAGGATCGCGCAGGCCTCGACCGGGCTCAGCTTGCGGCGCTGGGTGAGCACGTCGCGCAGGGTCTTGCCGTGCACGTACTCCATGACCAGATAGGGCAGGCCGAGGTGGCGGCCCTGATCGTAAACGGCGACGACGTTGGGGTGGGTGAGCCGGGCGATCGTCTTGGCCTCGTCGGTGAAACGGTCGACGAAGTGGACATTCGTGGCCTGCGACGGATGAATGATTTTCAGAGCGACGGTGCGCTCGAGCCTCTCGTCGATAGCCGTGTAAACGGTCGCCATGCCACCACGGGCCACTCGACCGGTGATCCGGTAGCGGCTGTCAATCGTCGTGCCGATCAACGTGTCGGCGACTGTGGTGTCCATCGGCGTGAAGTGTATGTGTCTTTCGTGCGGAGGCAGACCAGGATGTCATAGCTGAGTCCAAACGGGTACGCGGCTGCTTGCCCTCCGTGGTTTTCTGCCCCGCATTCAGTGGTGGCGTCGGCGATGGCCGGGTTGCACGCTCTGGCGGGGTTCGGGGGATTCGCCAGGGTTGCCGGAGTTGGACGCGCTCGTGGACGGTGCCGGCGATGCCGATGGTGTGGGCGACGGTGACGTCGTCGGGGCGGTCGGCGTAGGGGCCGGCGGGTTCGCGCAACAAATTATATTTGTCGGCTTTGTCGTCCGAATCGGACTCGCTTTTTGCGGCGGACGCCGTGCCGGTTCCTGCGCCTTCCGCGTGTATCGACCCGTCGGCACGGTCGGCTCCGGCGGCCGTGCCGGGTCGATCACCGGTTTGCCCGGCGTCCGCGGCGAGCGCCCGATCCCCGACTCCGCAGTCGTCGCCGGCGGCACCGTCCCGGCCGCCGCCGGACCCGCATCCCGCATCGGCACCAGCCCGTTCACCGCCACCAGATAGGCCCCGGCCGCCCCGACCACCGTCATCACCCCGAACGCCGACACGGCGACCGACCGGCGCGTTGAACCCCTCCTCGGCTCCGGCATGCGACCGGCGACCGGCATGTCGACCGGCTCCGGACCGCAGTCCCACGCCGCTCCGGTGAAAGTGTTCATCCCCGTCGACGTCACGTCCGGGCCGTCGGCAGGCGGCTCGGACGGGCGCCGGTCCATGTCGTAGCGCACCGACCGCCACGCACCGGCCACCTCCGTACGGGTCCTGCGCCACACACTCATCGGGCTGACACTCCTTCGATCTGGCAGGCTGTACGTGTGAGTGATTCCGTTACCGCCGGTCCGGCCGGCTGGGTGCCCCTGCCGGACGTGGCCGAGAAACTCGACCTGTCGATCAGCAAGGTGAACCAGATGGTCCGCGACGGCCACCTGCTCGCCGTCAGGCGCGACGGGGTGCGCGTGGTGCCCGCCGAGCTGGTGGCGAACGACACCGTGCTCAAGCACCTCCCCGGCGTGCTCAACTTGCTGCGCGACGCCGGGTATAACGACGAAGAAGCAGTCCGGTGGCTCTACCAGCCCGACGAGGCACTCCAGGGCAGCGCGGCGGTCGGTCTCGGCGGCCCGATGGCCCGCGAGGTGAAGCGGCGGGCCCAGGCCCTCGGCTTCTGACGCCGTGCGCCATCTGGCCTACCTGAGCGTCCTGACCGGGTGCCTGGTCGCGGCCCTCTGGCTCGAGCCGGTCCTGAAGGTCGGCGTCCTCCGTCGATGGCGCCGGCTCCTGCTGACCGTGCTGCCGGTGGCGGCGATCTTCACGGCCTGGGACCTGGCCGCGATCGCCGCCGACCATTGGCACTTCGACCGCACCCAGGTCACCGGCGTCTTCCTGCCCGGCCGGCTGCCCATCGACGAGGTGCTGTTCTTCCTCGTCGTGCCACTCTGCGCGATCCTCGGCTTCGAGGCGGTCCGGAAGGTTCTCCGCAAGTGACCTACACCGTCGCCGCGTCCGTGGGCGTCCTTCTTTCGGTCGCGGTCGACCTGTTCGTCCTGCACACCCGCCTGATCACCCGGCTGGTCTTCTGGGCCACCTACCCGATCGTCATCGTCTTCCAGCTGCTCTCCAACGGCATCCTGACCGGCCGCGGCATAGTCCTCTACAACCCGCATGACATCCTCGGCCTGCGCATCGCCCACGCCCCGGTCGAAGATCTCCTCTTCGGCTTCGCGCTGGTCCTCCTGACCCTCTCCCTCTGGGATTTCTGGGGACGCAAAGGCATAGACCGGTCGTAGGCAGCTGCGGGGTGCGGACCGTCGCTCCCGCCGAGGGCCCGGCCGGGGCGAGCAGGGCGCTGGCGCGCCCAGAACGCTCACCCCGCCCGGGCGACGTGAGTGAGTGGTTGCGCCGATAAAGTGCCGATCCATGAGCTACGACCTGGAGTTCCTCCGGAAGGCCGCCGAGGAGAGTCTGGCCACCGGGGACGACGGTGCGCAGGCGCTGGACGCCGACGTCAGGGCCGCCGTCACGGCCGCCGTGCGGGACATCCTGGGCGAGATCACCGTCCACGAAGGAGAGCTCTACTGCGAGCTCGACCACGCGCCCACCGGCATCCAGGTCAACCTCTACCGGCACAGCGCCGCCATCACGGTCCCGCACCGGTACAGCGGCGCCGAGGCCACCGCGATCGTCCGCCAGATCTACGACCTCGGCCGCATCATCGAGCAGCACACCGGCCTGATCGGCTACGACCCGCAGACCGAACTCCCACTCGCCGAGGCCGCGGCCCGCCCCACCCTGGCCGCCGAGATCTTCGACCGCACCGCCGCCTCGATCGCCCGCCGCGGCATCCAGTGACCTACGAGCGGGTGGCCACCATCCGTCCCCGACCGTGATGGCGGTGCGGTGAGCCACCCCGGAAGAGGTCACGGCCCGGTTCGGAGCCGACGGCGCAGCGGGCCCGGACCAGGCGCTCGGCGGATAGGCAGCGGCGCGGCGGGCTCCGGCCAGGCTGGGCCCACCTGAGCCTGCGCCAGGTCGACTGGTCGCTCGGCTGATGGGCAGCGGCGCGGCGGGCTCCGCTGACGCGCTCGGGCGGGGTGGCGGTGTCGGCGCGGCGGGTCGGTCAGACGGTGCGGCGGATGGCGGCGTCGGCGAGTTCGCGGAGTACGTCGCGGGCCGGCTCGTCGATCGGGGCCTCGGCCAGTGCGGCCAGCGCGGCCGTCATCAGCTCGTCGATGCGGCGCTCGGTGGCGGCGAGCGCACCCGAATCGCGGATCAGCGCCCGCAGCTCGGCCACGCCCCCGTCGTCGAGGCCCTGGTTGCCGAGGCCGGCGTCGAGCGTGGCCCGGCCGTCGCCGCCGAGCGCCGTGAACGCGGCCGCCACCAGGTAGGTCCGCTTGCCTTCGCGCAGGTCGTCACCGGCCGGTTTGCCGGTTTGGGCCGGGTCGCCGAAGACGCCGAGCACGTCGTCGCGGAGCTGGAACGCTTCGCCGAGCGGCAGGCCGAAAGACGAATACGACAGGCGTACGGCATCGGGCGCGCCCGCCAGGGCCGCGCCGAGCAGGAGAGGCCGCTCGACCGTATATTTCGCCGACTTGTACCGGGCCACTTTGCCCGCCCGCTCGACCGACGTGTCGGCCGTGACCTGGGTGAGCAGGTCGAGATATTGCCCGACCGTCACCTCGGTGCGCATCTCGTCGAAGACCAGCCGGGCCCGCGACAACTCGGCCGCGCCGACGCCGGAGGTGTGCAGCATCTCGTCCGACCACACCATGGCCAGGTCGCCGAGCAGCACCGCCGCGCTGTCGCCGAAGCCGGCCGAGCCGCCCCGCCAGCCGGCCGCCGTGTGCCGGGTCTCGAACCGCCGGTGCACCGACGGCTCGCCGCGGCGGGTGTCCGAGCGGTCGATCAGGTCGTCGTGGATGAGTGCGCTGGCCTGCACCAGCTCGAGCGCGGAGACCGCGGTCACCACCGAGTCGGTGTCGGAGCCGCCGGCGCCGCGGTACCCCCAGTACGCGAAGGAGGGCCGCAGCCGCTTGCCTCCGCCGAGCACCAGGATCTCGAGGGTGTCGGAGAGTTCGGCCAGCGCCGGGTCGATGCCGAGCAGCAGCGCGCGCTGACCACCCAGGAAGGTGGCGAGCGCCTTGTCGACCCGGGATCGCAGCCCGGCATGGTCGGTGCAGTTCACAGGTGAAAACGCTAGCCGACCACCCGGTAGAGTCTTTGCGTGGCTCTCGGACTCCCTTCGCGTCTTCCCGGCACGCCGGCCATCGGCGAGCTCATCCGGGGCGCCGCGCCGACGTTCTCGTTCGAGTTCTTCCCGCCGAAGACCCCCGAGGGCGAGCGGCTGCTCTGGCAGGCGATCCGCGAGCTCGAGTCGTTGCGGCCCGACTTCGTCTCGATCACCTACGGCGCGGGCGGCACCACCCGTGACACCACGGTCGCGGTCACCGAGCGCGTGGCGGCCGAGACGACGCTGCTGCCGATGGCTCATCTGACCGCGATCGACCATTCGATCGCCGAGCTGCGCAACGTGATCGGGCGGCTGGCCGGGGCGGGCATCCGCAACGTGCTCGCGGTGCGCGGCGACCCGCCCGGCGACCCGATGGGCGAGTGGGTGCAGCACCCGATGGGCGTGCTCTACGCCGCCGACCTGGTGCGCCTGGTCAAGGAGGCCGGCGACTTCAGCGTCGGGGTGGCCGCGTTCCCCTACAAGCACCCCCGCTCGCCCGACATCGAGACCGACACGACGAACTTCATCCGGAAATGTCGCGCCGGGGCCGACTTCGCGGTCACTCAGATGTTCTTCGACGCCGACGACTACCTGCGTCTGCGTGACCGGGTCGTGGCGGCGGGCGGCGACACGCCGATCGTGCCGGGTGTCATGCCGGTGACCCGCATGGCGACCATCGAGCGGTCCACCCAGCTGTCGGGGGCGCCGTTCCCGCCGGCGCTCCGATCCCGCTTCGAGCGGGTCGCCGGTGACGAGGCCGCCGTGCGTGAGCTGGGCATCGAAGTGTGTGCCGAGATGTGTGCGCGGCTGATCGACGAGGGTGTGCCGGGCGTGCACTTCATCACGCTCAACCGTTCGACCGCGACCCGCGAGGTCTGGCAGCTGCTGGCCCCGGGCGTCGGCGCCGCGGCCGCGTGACCTGGGACGAGTACGCGTCGGCCTGGTCCCGGCTGCATGGGGGTTTCGATCCCCGCACCGGGTCGGTCTTCGTGCGCGGGTGGGTGCGGCTGGCGTTCACCCTGGGGTCCCGCCTGGCGTGGGCCGGCCCGAGCTGGGTCACCCTGTGCGGCCTGCTCATCTGCCTCGCCGTACCCTTCGCCGGGCTCGTACCCGGCGCGGCTCTGGTGCTCCTGGCGGCCCTCGCCGACACGCTCGACGGCGCGGTCGCGGTGCTCAGCGACCGGGCGACTCGGGCCGGCTACGTGCTCGACTCGGTGGCTGACCGGGTCGGCGAGGCCGCCTGGCTCACGGCTTTCTGGGTGGGCGGGGCGCAAGCCTGGGTGGTGGTCGCGGCCGGTGCCGCGAGCTGGCTTCACGAGTACGCGCGAGCCCGCGCGACCGCCGCCGGCATGAGCGAGATCGGCGCCGTGACGGTGGGGGAGCGGCCGACCCGGGTCCTGATCGCCGTGTTCGGCTTGCTGGGTGCGGGCATCGCCGGGCACGCCCCGCTCGTACTGACCGTGGCCGCCGCCGTGTGGCTCGGGCTCGCCGTGATCGGGCTCGCCCAGCTGGCGGTCGCGATCCGGCGCTCTCTTGACTGATCCGCTGCTCGCGGGCGCCCCCAATCGATGATCGTTATTCGGTTGTCCGGGGTGGAGGCCGCTTCTACCGTGGTGTCACCGGCGAGGGGCGTCCTCGGCCGGAGAGGAGACGGAATGAGTCGCGAGCCTGGGCAGGGCTGCCGACGCGGGTGACTGGTCCCGCCGCCGGCCGTCCGTTCCTGCCTGGGATCGGGCGGTTTTGGTGGGGGAGGTGAGCCACGATGAGCGCGGTTCTCGTTCTGAACGCCGACTGCGGGCCGCTGCACCGGGTCAGCCTCCGGCACGCGATCCGGATGCTGTTCCGCGAGGTGGCGGTGGTGCATGAGGCCGAGCCGGACGCCCGCATGGGCATCTATCCGATTCCGACGGTGGTGCGGCTGGTCAGCTACGTCGTGACCCGTTGGCGGCACAGCCGCGGGCCGGCGTGGTCGCGGGCCGGTGTGCTGGTGCGCGACGGGCGCCGGTGCGGTTACTGCGGCGGCGCGGCCTCGACGATCGATCACGTCGTGCCGCGCTCACGCGGCGGCGGCAACGAATGGCGCAACACCGTCGCCGCTTGCGGTCGCTGCAACAACCGGAAGGGCGACCGTACGCCGTCCGAGGCGCGCATGCCGCTTCTGGTGACGCCGTACGCCCCGACCTGGGCATTGGTCTGAGACGCGGTCGGTGGACCGGCACGGGGCGTGTCCACCGACCGTCCTGGCCTCGGATCATCCGGTAGCGGATGATCCGAGGCTACGATATTTTTCGTGCTCGATCTCACCGCCCTGCTCAACGCGGCCGGCCACGCCCTGTCCAACCGCTTGGCCGCGGCGCTGGCCGAGGTCGGCCTGACGCCGCGGATGCAGTCCGTGCTGGTCCACGCGATTGAGGAGGACCGCACGCAGATCGAGCTGGCAACCCTGGCCGACCTCGACAAGACCACCATGGTCAGCACCGTCGACGAGCTCGAGCGTCTCGGCCTGGCCGAGCGAAAGCCGTCCCCCACCGACCGGCGGGCGAGGCTCATCGTGGTCACCGCCGAGGGCCGCCGCGCCGCCGCCGAGGGCCGGCGGACCGCCGACCGCATCCACGCCTCCGCCCTGGCCGAAGTCAGCGACCCGGACGCCTTCGCCACGGCCCTGGCCACATTGGCCGAAGCCGCCCGCGGGCCGGGCCCGCAACCGATCCGTCGCAGCCGAGGCCGGTAAGGGGCTGTGGCCTTGGCCGACATCCCTTGCCGGCCCGGCATCGGTCCGGCCGTGGTGGAGGAATGCGGATGTTGCGCGGGCGCAAGGCGCCCGGTCAGCTGCTTGCCGCGGCCGGCAGCCCTTCGTTGGCCCGTGGGCGGGCGCGGATTCCGAAAAGTGCCGCGCCGAAGGCGAGGCCGGAGGCGATCAGGGTCGGGATGAGCGCGCCCAGGTGGACCATCGCCGAGCCGAGGGGGATGGCCAGGGCGACCGGGCCGAACATCACCGTGTTGGAGCTGGCGGCCACGCGTCCGAGCAGGTGGTCGGGGGTTTCGGTCTGGATGGCGGTGATCCCGGCGATCAGGGTCCAGGGCAGGCCGAGCCCGATCACGAGGCTGCCGGCGAGCGCGGGCGGAAACCAGGGGAGCGCCCAGGCCAGCCGGCCCAGACCGAAGAGGGCCGCGCCGAGCACCGCGACCCGGGTCGGCCCCAGCCGGGTGAGTAGGCGGCCGACGAGCAGTCCGCTGAGGATCGAACCGGCGCCCTGCGCACTGGTGACGATGCCGAGCCGAGTCGAGGGCAGGTGCAGGTCATCGACGAGGTGGGCGAGGACGGCCGCGTTGGTCAGGCCGGACATGCAGATCGCCACCGCGGCGACCAGCACCGGAATCCGAACCGCCGGCAGCCGGAACATCAGCGCCACGCCGGCCCAGGCGCCACGTCCGCCCTCAGAATCGTCATCGACCACGGAATCGACCGCTGCATCGGCCGCCGGCGCAGCGGACGGCGACCCGCCGGTCGAGGCAACGGTCGTCGCGGGCACGAATGACGAGGGGGCGTCCGCCGGCAGCGCGGCGGCGGGGTCGACCGGACGTGGGCCGATGGGGCCGCCGCTCTCGATATCCATGGCATAAACACCCGCGACCGCCGGATGAAGGGGATGCGGGCCGGCCGCCTCAGCGCCGGCAGTAGAGCGGGCGGCGGCCATGGGTGGACGGCTGTGCTGTGACCCGATGGGTTCCTCCCGCGCGACAGGCGCCGAGAGGCCGCTCGGGGCGGCATGCCGGCGGAGGTCGAGCAGGGTGTAACACAGCGCGGTGACCAGGGGGATCGCGGCGCACAGGAGGATCACCGGAGTAGCGCCCCGCCAGGCGTACAGGCCGGCCCCGGCCAGCGGCGCCACCAGCTTGGTGCCTTCCAGGGCGCTTGACCGCCATCCGTTGACGCTGCCCAGGGCGGCCGGGGGCAGCGCCGACGGGAGCATCGCCGTTTCTCCGGCGTCGACCAGGGCGGCGAAGATGCCCCTGGTGAGGAGGACGGCGAAGACCACCCATGCCGTGCCCGCGGAGTGGACCGTCAGCAGCGCGAGCAGCAGCATCGCCGTCGCTGCCTCGGTGGTCACCATCAGCGGGCGCCGGGGCAGGCGGTCGACTGCGGCGCCGATCCACGGGCCGAGGAAGACCGGGGCGTAGGTGCAGATGCCGGCCAGGGCGGCCAGCGGCACCGAGTGGGTCAGCTCGAGCAGCCACAGGCCGGCCGAGATGCCCATGGCGGTGCTGCCGAAGCCGTCGAGCAGCGAGATCAGAACGAACAGGGTTGCGTTTCTGCGCACGCTGCGCCTCCCGAGTTGAGCCGATGAGACTCACATCCTCGGAAGTTGAGTGTCGAGTTGTCAACCTGTTGGTGTGGCGGCCTCCAGCGCGGCGAGCAGGCGGTCCACGGCCGCCTGGGTCGGGCGGGTAAACGTGGCGGCGCTCGCCGACAGATCGCCCACAGCGTCGCTGGCCAGCGAAAACAGCCCTCCGGGCGGCGCCGTGAGAGCCGCGCCGAGAGTCATGCGGACGAGTTCGGCCCGGGGGAACCGGGTGTCCCAGCGGCGGTCGGCGCCGATGCGGCGGTCCAGTTCGGCGACCGCGTCGCGGAGATCGGCGATCGCGGCCGAGAGCCCGTCGTCAAGTGCCTGTTGACGCAGTCGGCCGACCGAGGTGGCGAGCCGCAGGCGTCGCTGCTCGGCCGCCTGGCGGCTGGCCAGACCGAGTGCTGACGCGATGTCGGCCCAGGTCGCACCGGTTCGCCGGGCCCGGTCGATCAGGTCGAGCTCGGTCGCGTCGAGCCGGGCCCGCGAGGCCGGGATGCCGCGCAGCGAGTCGAGGACGTCATCGGTCACCCGGTGAGGAGACCGCACGGCCGGGAGAATGTCAATGCTTCGTTGACAATGCGCGAAGGAGTGAAGCGGTGCGACCGAAGGCAGGCGTGGCCCTACGATGGCGTCCCGTGGGCATCGAGATCGACGGGGTTCATCACATCACGCTCCGGGTCAGCGACCTGGAACGGTCACGGTCGTTCTACGCCGGCGTGCTCGGCCTCGCCGCCGACCAGGACTTTCCGGGCGAGAAGCTGCGGTTCCGGCTCGGCCCCTACACCCGGCTGGTGCTGCATCCGCCGTTGCCGGGCACGCCGTCCGAGGACCGGTTCAGCGAGCGGCGTATCGGGCTCGACCACCTCTCCCTCGGCGTGCGCACGCGGGCCGAGCTCGAGCGGATGGTCACCGTGTTGCGCGGCTCGGGCGTGCGTACCCAAGGCGTCCGGGAACCGGGCGTGGTCAACTTCCGCGATCCCGACGGGATCGCCTGGGAGATCTACGAGCACAGCGGTCACTGACCGGTCAACTTCAGGCCGGGAGGCCGGGGGTCGCTATTCCTTGGGATCCTCGTAGTTCCCGAAGGCGCGCAGAATGCGTTCGGCTGCCCGGCGCCGGCGCTCGTTGCGGGACCACATGCTGGTCGCGGCGGCGCTCATGAGGATGAGCGATTTGGCACAGGGCCAGATGATGATGGCAATTCCGATCATTGTGGGGTCCAGCTGGTTCATGACGGGAGTTCCCCTCGGCATTACCGGTTGGGTGGGCTGCGATAAGAAATCATCCCTCCGGGACCCTTCTGAACTGGGAATACTTGACCCCTTATGGTGCTCGTCTGACAACATTTCCCGATCGGTCGCACACGGTCTGACAGGATCTGTCGATCGCCGTTTCCGAACGCCATTCCAAGATCCGGCACGCGGCGCGTCCGGTCAGTTGTCCGGGGGGTGGCCACATGCGATCCTTGGTGGTCTGACACATTGGATCTGCGACGCGGCTCGGAGCGTGCGGAGTGCCCATCGCCTTGCCAGGCCCAAACGTGGTGCCGGCGGGCCCCCATCGTGACCTCCTGGTAAAGCTGCACGAGCTGTACGGGCAGGCGGGACGCCCCGCGACCCGCACGATCAGTAAATGGATCAACGCCGATCGGTCGGGCCTGCTGGACACGGTCTCGCACGAGACGATCAATGCCACGCTCCGCGGCCGGCCGGTCCGCAGCTGGTCCAAACTCAGGTCGATCGTCGTGATGCTGTGCCGCCATTCCGAGCAGCCGACCGACGAGCAGCGGGAACTCGTCGACTTCAACACGATCTGGGTCCGCATCGACTGGCGGGAGTCCGGCCGCCCCGAACTGCCCTCCCAGCCGCAGGAACCGCCGCACGAGCCGCCGTTGCCGCGGATCGAGTCGCCGAGACGACCGGCGGTGGCGCCGCGGGTCACCTCCCGCGTCCACGGTGAACTGCCCGAGCGGCCGGCACTGTTCACCGGGCGCGAGGGCGTCCTCGACGAGATCGAGGCCCGGTTGAGGCGTTCACCGGAGACGCCTCTGATCCTGTACGGCCCGATCGGCTCCGGAAAGACGCAGGTGGCGGCCGAATACCTCCGTCAGCACCGCGACGACTACGCGATCACCTGGTGGGTGCAGGCCGACGACGTGGAATCGGCTCGCCGGTCGTTGCTCCGGCTCGCGCACGAGCTCGGCGTGGGCACCGCCGACAACGGGCGGCATCCGTTCGAGGAGCTCTTCGAGCTTCTCGCCCGCTCCGGCCCCTACCTGCTCGTCTTCGACGGTGTGATCAGCGGCGACATCCGCACCCTGATCCGTACGCAGGGCGGCAACGTCCTGGTCGCCACCCGCAACTCCGGGTGGGCGCGGGAGAGCCCGCACGACGCGCTGGAGATCGTCGACCTCGACGAGTCAGAGTCGTCGCAGCTGCTGCGCAAGCAGCACCCGGACATGAACCCGGACCAGGTGGCGCGCCTGATCGCGGTCGTCGGGCGGTCCCCGCTCGGCCTCACCGAGGCATGCCGCCTTTTGGCGGAACGCGCTCTGTCGTGGGAGGACCTGCCGGACCGTCTCACCGACCCGGCGAACCGTCTCCTGACCGGTCCCGCCGGGTCGGCGTCCCCGGCGATCGAGAATGTGCGCGCGATCGTGCGTGCCTGGCTGACCGTCGGCCCCGGCCTGATGCCGCTGCTCACGCTCCTGCTCGGATTCGGGCCGAGCCCGATCTGGCGGTGGATGCTGCAGGCCGGCGCGGCCGGCGACGTCTCGGCCGGCGTACGCCGCGTCCTCGGTGACCCGGGTGGCCTGAGCCGGGGGCTGAACACGCTCGTCGCCACCGGCGTGGCCCGCGGGCACGTCGGTGGCGAGTGGGTCGAGATATCGGCGATCGTCCGGCTCGCGCTGCGCGAACTGGTGCCCGAGGCACGCGCGGCGGCCAACCGCCGGGACGTGGCGGACATCCTGGTCATGGCCGATCCGGCCCATCCGGAGGAGTGGCGCACCCGCGACCGGCACCGGGCGATCGCTCCGCATCTGCGGCCGGCCGGCCTCATGGACTTCTTCCGCGCGTCGGTCTACCGCACGGTCCACCACCAGATCCGCTACCTGTTCCTGTCCGGCGACCTGAAGGGGGCCCAGCAGCTCGGCCGCGATGCCGAGACGGCACTGGGCGGGCAGAACGTGCTGGGCCGCACCGACGAACTGGTACTCCAGATCAGACGCGACCTCGCCAACGCCCTGCGCGCCGACGGTGAGTACGCCGAGGCGTACCGGCTGACCGAGCAGGCGATGGAGCGGATCGGCGCCGACCCGGTCTACCGCCCCGACCATGCGATCGCGCTCGACCTCGCGCGCAGCCGCGGGCACGACGTGCGCATCGCCGGGAAGTACCAGGAGGCGTACGACGTCGATCAGGTGACGCATCGGCGGCACGAGGCGGTGTTCGCCGAGAACGACCTGCGCCGCCTGGCCAGCCGTTACAACCTGTCGGTCAGCGCGCGCTTCCTCGGCCGCTACCGGGAGTCGGCCGAGGCCGACCGGGCCGGCCTCGACCGCCTGCAGGGCGACCTGGGCGGCAACCATCGGGCGTCGCGTCTGAAGAACGCACTGGCCGAAGATCTGTACGGCCTCGGCCGTTACGAGGAGATGGTGGACCTGCTGGCCCCGCTCCTGGACGAGGAGATCGGCCGGGAACTGCATCGGGCGCGCCGGATGACCGGCGTCGCTTTCCGCCGTACGGGCCATCTCGTCCCGGCGGTGGAGCAGTTGGGTGTTTGCTACCAGGCGTGCCTGAATCAGCTGGGCGAACGCCGGGAACTGACTCTGGCGGTCGGCCTGAGTTACGCCAACGCGCTGCGCGAACTCGGCCAGTTCGACACCGCCCTGCACTACTGCGAGAAGGTGGCCGACGACTACGCGAGGGCGATCGGCGAGGACAACCCGCTCGTGCAGGCGGCGCGCGTCAATGCGGCCGCGGTCCACCTGGCCAAGGGGCAGGCGAAGGCGGCCGAGGAGATCCTCGGCTCCGCTCACGAACGGCTGGCCGAACAGGTGGGGGACCGGCATCCGTTCACCGTCGTGGCGGCGGTGAATCGCGCGTCGGCGGCCGCCATGTCCAATCCGGTGTCCGCGTGGTCGTGGTCGGGTCGCGCCTATTCGGACGCTCGCGAGTTGTTCGGCGAGGGCCATCTCGACACGCTGTTCGCCGCGGCCGGATTTGCGGCCGACCGGGTGGCACGGCACGAGGAGGACGGCGGGGCGCCGACCGTTGACCACATTCTGTCCACTCTGCGCCGGCGATTCGGCCCCGGCCACCTCCTGGTGAGGCGCGTGGCCGATGGATCAAGAATGTTCCTCGACATCGAGCCGCCGTCCGCCTGAGCTTGTTGTCAAAAATTGTCAAAAGGCGTTCTGAGGCGGGGACGCCGACCGCGGTGCGACCTACCTTGAGCCATTGGCTGAAGATTCATGGTGCCGAGTCTTCAGCGTTGATCTGGTTTCCAGGACCTGAGGGGTCGACGTGGCTACTCCCTCTAAGGGATGGATTGAGTTCGCCTTGGCGGCTCTGCTGGCAGCGTCTGTTTTTGCTCAGCCCGTCCGCATACTTCTTCTCGCGACCGTCTGCAAAATCTTCAAGGTCGACGCCGAGGAAATCAAGAAACTCGTCCTCGATCAGGCCAAGGACCCCAAGGCGGGACCGACTGCCGAGAGCATCAAGGCTCTGGCGGCGTTGGTGACGGCGATCCGGGGTGGCAAGCTGCGCAAGCCCAGCCCGGGCGCGGCCGATGAGCACGGGACCGCGCCGGGCCGGCCGGATCAAACCCCGCCTGGACCGGCGGTACTGCCTCGCTAGGCCGACGGCCGGCGGGACGACGACGCCTGATCTCCAGGCGTCTAGTACTCCAGCCGTAGATCGTGATGGTTATGGATGTTGGTGCTGGTAGTGGCTGATTTTGGCTCGGTATTGATGCCGTCGGCGCCAGGTTGACC
>NZ_JBITEL010000008.1:276612-466505 GCF_044455125.1 Actinoplanes sp. NPDC051343 | reverse complement strand
CCAGCTCGGCCTGCCACGACTCGACATCAACGTAAGTCACGAACAGTCAACGCGACCAGAAGCCAACCGATACGCATGTGCCGTTGCAGTACTAGCTCTTGCGGCCGGGAACCAACCCATCGAGATCGAGTTGGATCGTGAAGGGCGTAGAGCTGCGCAGCTCGTGGCGATGGATTCCGGTCGGTGCGTACGTCCGGGTCGGTCCGTCGAGTTCGTAGGCATGAACTACGGGCATCCGCAAGGTGATGCGGCTCCTGGAGCAGGCAGAGCGTGACGGGGCCGATCTCGCCATGTCGGCCGCCGCAATCATCGAGGTCTCGTACGGCGGCGTGGACATCGCACGACTGAACTGGCTCTTGTCCCGGATTCGGGTGGAGCCGGTGACCAAGGAAAGTGCCCGCCGCAGCGCCGGCCTCCTGAGGGAGGCGAAGCTGCATGGTCACAAGTACGCCATCGACGCCATGGTTGCCGAGGTGGCGCTGCGACTGCCGGGACCGGTAGTGGTTCTGACATCCGATGTCGACGACATGGCCAAGCTGTGCGGGCAACGAGTTCGGGTAATCGGACTGTAATCGGGACCGCGGGTTGCTCGGCGGCGGCGAGCACGCTGCAGGGCGGTGACCAGCCGGCCGAGCCGGACCCACCGGGAATGCATCGGAGAACGAGCATCCCGTCGATAGCACGCGGTCAGCCCTTCTTGGTGCCCTCGAGGAAGCCGCCGGCCAGGACGTGACCGTCGGCCGCCTGCAGGACGTCGTCGAGGCCGGTCAGGGGGTCGGGGAGGGCGCGGTCCAGCGCGTACAGCTGGAAGCCGTAGCGATGGACGCCGTGGCCCGGCAGGGGCCGCGGCCCGAAGTAGCCCTGGCGGCCGCGCTGGGCCGGGAGGAAGCGGATCGAGGGGCCCGCCTTCATCTCGCCCTCGGCCAGCGACGTGAGGGCCGGGTCGAGCAGCGCGATCGTGTGCAGGCCGGGGCGGCGGAGCGGGACGTCGACGTCCTCGAGGATGAACAGCAGTTGCTGGGTGCCGGCGGGGACGCCGGTCCAGGTCAGGGCCGGGGAGTGGCTAGCTCAGCGAGGATGAGCGGGCGGTCCTTCCACAGGCGGCCAAACTCATGCGACGGGTGGCCGACCACTGAAATAACATCGGCCGCATGACTGATACGGAGATGACCGCGCGCGCCGGTCTCCCCGAGCGGCCGTCCCTGGACGGGCTCGAGGAGAAGTGGGCGCGCCGCTGGCAGGAGGAGGGCACGTACACGTTCGACCGTTCGAAGGAGCGGGCGGACGTCTACGCGATCGACACACCTCCGCCGACCGTATCGGGCGAGCTGCACATGGGGCACGTCTTCTCGTACACCCATACCGACACGGTCGCGCGGTTCCAGCGCATGCGCGGCAAGCACGTCTTCTATCCGATCGGCTGGGACGACAACGGGCTACCGACCGAGCGCCGGGTTCAGAACGTCTACGGCGTCCACCCCGATCCGTCCCTGCCCTACGACCCTGCACTGGAGCCCGCGAAAGCCACCGGAAAGATCTCGCGGCAAAGCTTCATCGAGCTGTGCCGCAAGCTGATGGCCGAGGACGAGGAGGCGTTCGAGGCACTGTGGCGCCGGCTCGGGCTGTCGGTCGACTGGTCGCTGAAGTACGCGACGATCGGTGACCGGGCGCGGGCGATCTCGCAGCGGGCGTTCCTCGACAACCTGGCGCGGGGTGAGGCCTACACGGCCGAGGCCCCGACGCTGTGGGATGTCGGTTTCCGCACCGCGGTCGCTCAGGCCGAGCTGGAGGATCGGGAACGCCCCGGCGCGTACTACAAGCTGCGGTTCCACGGGCCGGACGGCCCGGTCGAGGTCGACACGACCCGGCCCGAGCTGCTGCCGGCCTGCGTCGCCCTGGTCTATCACCCGGGCGACGAGCGATACTCCGGCCTCAAAGAGGTCCGCACGCCGTTCTTCGACGTCACGGTTCCGGTGTACGAGCATCACCTGGCCGCCCCCGACAAGGGCACCGGCATCGCGATGGTCTGCACGTTCGGCGACGTCACCGACGTCAGCTGGTGGCGCGACCTCGACCTCGACACCCGGGTGGTCCTCGGACGGGACGGCCGCTTCCTGCCCGACCGGCCGGACGGCGTCCCCGAGGCGGCGTACGACCAGTTCGCCGGGCTGACCGTCAACGCGGCCCGGCGCGAGATCGCGCGCATCCTGCAGGAGACCGGCGACCTGCTCGGGGAGCCGAGGCCGATCACCCACCCGGTCAAGTTCTACGAGAAGGGCGATCAGCCGCTCGAGATCGTCACCAGCCGGCAGTGGTTCATCCGCAACGGCGGCCGCGACACCGACCTGCGGGAAAGGCTGCTGGCCCGGGGCCGCGAGCTGCGCTGGGTCCCGGACCACATGCGGCACCGCTACGAGCACTGGGTGAACGGCCTGACCGGCGACTGGCTGATCAGCCGGCAGCGGTTCTCGGGCGTGCAGATCCCGATCTGGTACCGGCTCGACAACGCTGGCGAACCGGACTACGACCAGCTTCTCATACCGGACATCTCCGCCTTGCCGGTGGACCCGTTGTCGGAGTGCCCGCCCGGGCTCGAGGAGTCTCAGCGGGACGTCCCGGGCGGCTTCACGGCCGACCCCGACGTCATGGACACCTGGGCCACGTCGTCGCTGACACCCCAGATCGCGGCCGACGGGGACCTCTTCCAGCGAGTTTTCCCGATGGATCTGCGACCACAGGGTCAGGAGATCATCCGAACCTGGTTGTTCTCGACCGTCCTCCGCGCCGAACTGGAGTTCGGCGTGCTGCCCTGGCACACCACGGTGCAGTCGGGCTGGATCCTCGACCCCGACCGCAAGAAGATGTCGAAGGCCAAGGGCAACGTGGTCACGCCGATGGCGCTGCTCGAGCAGAGCGGCGCCGACGCGGTGCGCTACTGGGCGGCGTGCGGCCGGCCGGGCACCGACATCGCGTACGACCCGGCGCAGATCAAGGTCGGGCGGCGGCTGGCGACCAAGCTGCTCAACGCGTCGAAGTTCGCGCTCGGGCTGGGCGCGGCGGCGGCGCTGCGGCAGCCGGTCACCGAGCCGCTCGACCGGGCGATGCTGGCCCGGCTGGCGGGCGTGGTCAGTGAGGCGACGGCGGCGTTCGACGCCTATAACCACACCGACGCCCTGCAGGCGACCGAGGCGTTCTTCTGGACCTTCTGCGACGACTACATCGAGTTGATCAAAGAACGGGCCTATTCCGAGGGGCCGGCCGCCGAATCGGCGAAGGCCGCGTTGGCCGCCGGCCTGTCGGTCCTCTTGCGGTTGTTCGCGCCCTTCCTGCCGTACGCGACGGAAGAGGTCTGGTCGTGGTGGCGCTACGGTTCGGTGCACCGGTCGACCTGGCCCACGCCGTACGAGCTGACCCGGGTCGCCCCGGAGGGTGACCCGGACCTGCTGGGTCTCGCCGGCGAGGCGCTCCGCCAGGTGCGCAAGGCGAAATCCGACCGCAAGTTGTCGATGAAGGCCGAGGTCCCGCTGGCCGAGGCTCTCGGCCCGGCCGAGGTTCTCGAGAAGCTGGCCCTGGTCGAGGGTGACGTGAAGTCGGCCGGGCGGATCGGCAAGCTTGACCGGCTTCCCGGCCGCACCTCGGAGCTGGTGATCGCCAGCGCGTTCTGAGGGTTCGGCGGCCGCTTCCGGCATTCGGCGGGAGCGGCCGCTACGAAAAGTGCAGCATGAGGGCATGTCCATTGCGCCCGACCAGGTCAAGGCGCCGGCCCGGGACGCGGTGCTGTTCCGGTCGTCGCCGTTGCGGACGTTCCTCGCCGTCTTCGTGATCCTGTTGGTGTCCTACCTGGCGGTTTCGCCGCTGGTCGCGCTGATCGTGCGCGGCAGCGGCGACTCCGGCGGCTCGACGGTGATGCAGGCGGTTGTGATCGGCGCGGTCGTGGCCGCCGCCTACGCCTGGTCGGCTCGGGCGGCGCTCAACACCTGGGTGCGCGTGTCGGCGGCCGGGCTCGAACTGGCCGCCCAGGGCAGCGATCCGATTCTGCTCGCCTGGGCCGACATCGAGAGCGTGGTGGTGCGGCGGGTGGGCCTGCGGACCGTGCTCGACGTCACCCCGGTCGAGCTGGATCGGGTGCATCCGGTGCAGGGTGAAGGGCCGGGCTGGCCGGCCATGGAGGTCACCGACAACGGGGAGGCCTTCATGGCCGACCTGAGCGAGTTGTGGCCGGGGCCGAGGAAGCTGCGGCGGGAACTGGCCCGCCGTCTCCACCCGGCCGGCTGAAACACGACGCTTCGAAACAGCCCGGCTCCCGAAACAGCCCGGCTCCCGACGCAGCCCGGCTCCCGACGCAGCCCGGCTCCCGAAACAGCTCGGCTTCCGACGCAGCCCGGCTAGAAGTCGCCTCCGCCGAAGTCGCCGCCCCCGAAGTCGCCCCCGCCGTCGAAACCGCCGCCGTCGAAACCGCCGCCGTCGCCGGAGTCGCCGTTGTCGAAGCCGCCGAAGTCGTTGGCGCCGCCGTCGGAGCCCTGGCCGTCCTGGTAACCGTCCTGGTAGCCGTCGGCGAAGCCGCTGTCGAAGCCGCCACCGCCGAACCCACCGCCGAACCCGCCACCGTCGAACAGCGCGTCGAAGATCAGCAGACCGCCGAGCGCACCCGCGCCCGACGCCAGCGCCGTCTTCCAGAGGGGCTGCGAGTACCACCCCTGCGGGACCGAACGACCCTGAACCATGCCGCCCGGGTAGTAGTAGGGCGTGGTCGGACCGGGACGCGGGCCGGCGCGGAACTCCTGGCCCTGCACGGTCACCTCACGCTCCTGGGTGAGCCGCCCGGCGCCCCGCGCGCTGGCCAGCGGCGGCAGGTCGGGGCCGGGGTCGAGCCCCATCGCCACGCGGGCCGCCCGCACATAGTTGAGGCCCTCCAGCGCCGACTCGCGGGCCAGCTCGAACTGGCGCACCGACTTGGCCTGCTGAAGCTGGCCGCCGGCCGCGTTGTAACGCTCACTCGCATCGGCCAGGGCCTGCCGGGCCGCCGTGTCGTCGCCGTGCAGGGTGGTGAGCTGGCCTCCGAGCCGCTCGTACCACCTCTGGGCGTCGGCGCGGGCGTCGTCCAGCTGCACCTGCTGGTTGCCGGCCCCGTTACGACGGGTCACGGCGATCACCAGAACGACCACGATGATGATGGCCAAGATCAGCAACACGCTCATGTTCCAACGGTACCTAAGCAAGTCTTCGTCGGCTCGTCTGGCAATGTCGTGGTGTGACTGTTTCGACGCTCGCTGTCGTGTTTCTCTGTCTGCTGGTCGGCGCCGCCCTGGGCTGGCTGGCGGCGCGGGTGCGCGCGGCGACCGACATTGCCCGGCTCGAGGCGACCGTCAAAGCCCAGCGGGACGGCGAGGGACGGCTGGAGCAGTCGTTGCGCTCGCTGTCGTACGAGGCGACCGCCCAGTCGCAGGAGGCGGTGGCCCGCGCGGTCGCCCCGCTGCACGAGACGCTGCGCCGGTACGAGCAGCGGGTCGCCGAGCTGGAGCACGAGCGCGTCGACGCGTACGCCGAACTGCGCGAGCAGGTGCGGGCCATGGGCGCCGTCTCGGGCGAGCTCCGCACCGAGACGAAACAGCTGGTGGCGGCCCTGCGAGCGCCCCAGGTGCGGGGCCGGTGGGGCGAGCATCAGCTGCGGCGCATCGTCGAGGCGGCCGGGCTGCTCGAGCACTGCGACTTCGCCGAGCAGGTCACGGCCAGCACCGACGAGCAGGGCGTACGCCCCGACCTCGTGGTGCGCCTGCACGGCGGCCGGACCGTGGTCGTCGATGCCAAGGCACCGTTCGAGGCCTACCTGGCCGCGATGGAGGCCCGCGACGAGCGCACCCGCGACGCCGCCCTCGACCAGCACGCCGGGCACCTGCGGCGGCACGTCGACCAGCTGGCGGCCAAGGCGTACTGGACGGCGTTCGACTCGACGCCCGACTTCGTGGTGCTGTTCGTGCCCGCCGACCCGTTCCTCGACGCCGCCCTGCAACGCGATCCGGGGCTGATGGAGCACGCGTTCCGCCGCGACGTGGTGCTGGCCACGCCGGCGACGCTGATCGCGATGCTGCGGACGGTCGCCTATTCGTGGCGGCAGGAGGCGCTGGCCCGCAACGCGGTCGCGGTGCACGGGCTGGCCCGCGAGCTGTACGGCCGACTGGCCACGCTCGGCGATCACGTGGGCAAGCTGGGCGGGTCGTTGCAGGGTGCGGTCACCGCGTACAACAAGGCGGTCGGCTCGCTGGAGTCGCGCGTCCTGGTCTCCGCCCGCAAGCTCGCGGAAATGGGTGTCTCGGACGCTTCGCTGGAGGTGCCCGCCCAGATCGAGGTGGCTCCCCGGCAGCCGCAGGCTCCGGAACTGCTGAGCTAGCCGGCCGCGGCCGCCTTCATGTCGCGCCGCAGCTCCTTGGGCAGCGAGAAGGTGAGCCGCTCCTCGGTCGTCGTGTATTCGGTCACCTCGCCGAAGCCCCGCGACGCCAGATGGCCGAGAACCTCCATGACCAGGTCTTCCGGCACGCTGGCACCGGACGAGACGCCGATCGTGGTGGCGCCCTCCAGCCACGAGTCCTGGATCTCGGTGGCGTAGTCGATCAGGTGCCCGGCCCGGGCACCCGCCTCGAGGGCGACCTCGACCAGCCGCACCGAGTTGGACGAGTTGGTCGAGCCGACGACGATCACCACGTCACAGTCGGGCGCGATCTCCTTGACCACGTGCTGCCGGTTTTGCGTGGCGTAGCAGATGTCGTCGCTGGGCGGCGACTGCAGCAGCGGCAGCCGGGTCTTGAGCCGGGCCACCGTCTCCATGGTCTCGTCGACCGAGAGCGTGGTCTGCGACAGCCAGACGACCTTGGACGGGTCGCGCACGACCACCTTGTCGACCGAGTCGGGCCCGTCGACCAGCTGGATGTGCGCCGGGGCCTCGCCGGAGGTGCCGACGACCTCTTCGTGGCCCTCGTGGCCGATGAGCAGGATGTCGTAGTCGTCGGCGGCGAACCGCTTCGCCTCGTGGTGGACCTTGGTCACCAGCGGGCAGGTCGCGTCGATCGCCTTGAGGTTGCGCGCGCGGGCCTGCTCGTGCACCTCAGGCGCCACACCGTGGGCCGAGAAGACGACGGTCGAGCCCTCGGGGACCTCCTCGTTTTCTTCGACGAAGATCGCGCCCTGGCTTTCGAGCGTGTCGACCACGTGTTTGTTGTGCACGATCTGCTTGCGCACATAGACCGGGGCGCCGTAGAGCTTCAACGCCTCCTCAACCGTCTGGACCGCACGGTCGACGCCCGCGCAATAGCCCCGCGGCTTGGCCAGCAACACGCGCTTACGAGTCTCGGTCACCCGGCAATGGTACTGAGCGATTCTTTGATCGAGGGTCGGCCATACTCTTCCGATGACCCGCTTGCGCCCCGTCGGCAACGCCCTGCGCTGGCTGCTCGGCGCCGGCTCGCTGGTGGCCGGCTTCACCTGGATGCTGATCAACCTCAGCAACCCGAGCGCGATCGTCGACGCCCTGGTCGGATGCGTGCTGGTGGCGGGCGGCGTGATCCTGCTCATGCCGCATCGCATCCGGCTGCCGCGCCGGGCCACCGCGACCGTGATGACGCTGGCCGCCGTGATCGGCACGGTGGCCGGGCTGGCCGGCGGGCGGGCCACCTGGACCGGTTACGCGTACATCGCCGACCGCGGCTGGCCGTTCCACTGGGCGCAGCGCGGGGCGATCGCCGACGACGCCGAGACCGCGCGGCGGCTGACCGAGGGCGCGGACTGGCACGTCGACCTGGTCTCGCTCGCCGGGACGCTGCTCTTCTTCGCGTACGTCGGTCTGGTGCTGATCGTGATCGCCGTGCAGGTCCGGAGGTCGCAGCGGGCGCAAGCCCGCTGATTTGCCGTTTTTCGGCGGCCGGAGCCGCAATACTCGGGCCATGGGCGACGGTGACCTGCGCACCACCCTCGTGATCGGGGCCCGCCTGCTCTGCGCCTGGGCCTGCGTCGGGGTCGCCGTCCTCGACCTGTTCATGGGCGCCGCAACCATCCCCTACCTGGCCTTCCACCTCGTGTTGCTGGCCGGCGGAGTGGTTCTGCTCGGTCTCGGCAAACTGCCCAAACCCCTCAGACCTTTCGAGTACGGCGTAATCGCGGCGACGGCGATCGTCACCACCGTCGTCACCGCTCTCCCGACGACCGGGTCCGCCTGCTGCATGCGCGGTCTCGACGTGCGGCACGGCTATCCGCTCACCCTGCTCGGCTGGAACCACGGCCAGCCGGCGCACTTCGCCCCCGCGCACACCTTCGCCGCCCTGACCTTCTGGTTCCTGGTGTGGCTGCTGCTCCGGATCCTCGCCGGCACGTTCCGGCCGCACCGCCGGCCGCCGGTCGCCCACTCGACCCACGCCGAGGACCGGGCCGTCGAGCCGCCGGCCCACCAGCAGCCCGAACGGGCGGACGACGAAAGTGTCGGAGGGCTTCCGTAGGCTGGCCGGGTGAGTGAGCCTTCTGGGGACAAATCGCCGGCGAGCACCAGCGACGACCCGTGGCCCGTGCGCGTGGTCAGTCAAAAGATCGGCGCCTGGATCGCCAAGCTGGGCTGGGTCTGGGTCGACGGGCAGGTCGCCCAGATCAGCCGCCGGCCCGGCTCGACCGTGGTGTTCCTGACCCTGCGCGACCCCGCGGCCGATCTCAGCCTCACCGTCACCGCCCATCGCGACGTGCTCGACGCGGGCGCACCCGAGCTGGCCGAGGGCGCCCGGGTCACGTTGCACGCCAAGACCGAGTTCTATCCGGCCCGGGGCACCCTGAGCCTGCGCGCCGACGAGATCCGCCAGGTCGGCCTGGGTGAGCTGCTGGCCCGGCTGGAAAAGCTGAAGCGCATGCTCGGCGCCGAGGGCCTGTTCGCCCGCGAGCGCAAGCGTCGCCTGCCGTTCCTGCCGCACAAGATCGGGCTGATCACCGGCCGGGCGAGCGCGGCCGAGCGGGACGTGCTGATGAACACCCGCCGCCGCTGGCCGGCCGTCGAGTTCCGCGTGCTCAACGTGCCCGTCCAGGGCCCGACCGCGGTCCCGCAGATCATCGACGCGCTCAAGGTTCTCGATCACGACGATACGATCGACGTGATCGTGATCGCCCGGGGCGGTGGCAGCGTCGAAGATCTGCTGCCCTTCTCCGACGAGGCGCTGTGCCGAGCGGTCTTCGCCGCTCGCACCCCGGTGGTCAGCGCGATCGGTCACGAGACCGACACCCCGCTCCTCGACTACGTCGCCGACCTGCGCGCCTCGACGCCGACCGACGCGGCCAAGCGCATCGTGCCCGACCTGGCCGAGGAGCGGCAGCTGATCGAGACCGCCCGCCGCCGGCTCGACCGCGGCGTGCGCACGCTGCTCGACCGCGAGCAGCACCGCCTCGACGCCTGGCGGTCACGGCCCTCGCTGGCCCGGCCCGAGCTGCTGGTCGACCAGCGCGCGGCCGACGTGACCGCGCTCCGCGACCGGGCGGTGCGCAGCCTCGACCAGCGCGTGCGGCGGGCCGACGACGAGTTGCGGCACACGGTGGCCCGGCTGCGGGCGTTGTCTCCGGCCGCGACGCTTCAGCGCGGCTACGCGATCGTCCAGCGCGACGACGGGCACGTGGTGCGGGCGGCCTCCGAGGCCGCCGTCGACGACCTTCTCAGGGTGCGGCTCGCCGAGGGCGAGCTGCGAGCAGTGGTACGGGAGAGCGAATGAGCGACGACAAGCTGAGTTACGAGCAGGCCCGCACCGAGCTGGCCGGCGTGGTCGAGCGCTTGGAGCAGGGCGGCAGTTCCCTCGAGGAGTCGCTGGCCCTGTGGGAGCGCGGCGAGAAGCTGGCCGACGTCTGCCAGCGCTGGCTGGACGGCGCCCGCGCCCGCATCGACGCCGCCCGGGCAGCGCGTGCGGACGCGGACGACTGAGTCTCAGCTGTTCAGCATCTCGTAACCGCTGGACGGCATCTCCTTGACGGTGCCGGTCGGCTTGGTCAGCGGCTGCTGCGCGCCATAGCCGGTCACGTCGACCGTCCACTTGCCGGCCGGGGTCTGCCCCGCCTTGGGCACGGTGAGCTCCAGGTGGCTGAGCCGGCCCTGATCGTCGAGCTTCGCGGTGAAGGGCAGCGCCTTCGCGGCCGCGCCCATCGCCTTGATGTCGTCGGAGCCGAAGCCGTCGAGGTCGTCGCCCGCCTTGGTGGCGTCGAGCGTGCCGGTGATGTCGTGTGCGTCGCCCTGGGCGGTGACCACCCCCGACAACAGCTGGCCCGCACCGGTCACGTCCGGGTGGGACATGTCGAGGTTGAGGTCCTGGACGTTCTTGACCTTCGTCATGTCGAGGTGCATCCAGGTCTTACCGTCGAACATCTTGAGGCCGTCGATGAGCGGCTTGATCGCCGGGTCGTTCGGGTCGGCGCCCTGCAGCATCGAGTCGAGGTCGAGCGACATCCGCACCCACCGGTCGGGCTCGACCTGCAGGAGCTCGAACTTGCCCGCGCCGTCGGCCGCGTGGCTGTCGACCGAGACGGTGGCGCTCTTGCTGGGCAGGTGGACGACGCCCTTGAGCTGCGCGTCGGGCATCGCCTCGGTGAAGGCGTAGTCGCCTGTGGTCAGGCCCGAGGTCGAAGCGGCCAGCGCGGCCCTGGGGTCGGCCGGCTGGTCTTTGGTGGCGTCTTTCTGGGCGCACCCGAAGACCGCCAACGGAAGGGTGAGGGTGGCCGCGAGAACCGGCCCCCGAAGGTTCTTCATGGCGCCGGAGCTTAGACGACCTTCTAACCTTCCTCTAACCTCGCCTCTACCCGAGGGATGAGGCCAGATGCTCCAGGTTCGATACGTCGGTCCTGCCCACCACGATGATCGTGCGGGAGGCGTCGGCGAGCACCAGCGCCTGCTCTCCCGGCCGGCCGGTGTAGAGCCGCCACACCCCGTTGGCCGCCCGGAATTCGGTCAGCGGCTTGGCCTTGGCGGTCAGCTCGGCCGGCAGCAACGTGGACGACGCGACACTGCTCTCGACCAGCTGAACCGGCGACTTGTGGGGGTCGACGTAGCCGATCCGCAGGGTGGCACCGCCGGACTGCCGGGTGAAGGTGGCGCTGGACACCGACCAGTCGTCGCCGAGCCCGGCCGGAACGGCAACCGGGAACGCCTTGGCCAGCTGCGCCTCCTGGAACTTGGGCATCGGGTCGACGGTGACCGGGGCGTCGCCGCTGAGCACCACCCGATAGAAGATCAGCAGCAGTGCGATCGGCACGACCAGGACCGCCAGCGACAGCACCATGTCACGCGGGGAGCGGCCCTCCCGCTTCGACAGGCGGATCGGGGCTTCTTCGGCGGGTGTCTCTTCGGTGGGCGGCGCTGCTGGTTCCACGTACTCCATTGTTAACCATGTCGCTGAGGGGCGACTTTGCCCGTCCGCGCATGTGAGGATCGGTGCACACACCCCGCAACGTCGCGAGGAGGCACCATGCCCGCTCGGGTCCCGCAGGATCTCGACCGCAACATCGCCCTCGACCTGGTCCGCGTCACCGAGGCGGCCGCGATGGCGGCCGGCCGCTGGGTCGGCCGGGGCGACAAGAACGGCGGTGACGGCGCCGCCGTCGACGCCATGCGCAAGCTGATCAACTCGATCCAGATGCGCGGCACCGTGGTGATCGGCGAGGGCGAGAAGGACGAGGCGCCCATGCTCTTCAACGGAGAGCAGGTGGGCGACGGCACCGGCCCCGAGGTCGACGTGGCGGTCGACCCGATCGACGGCACCACGCTGATGAGCAAGGGCATGCCCGGCGCGATCGCGGTGCTCGCGGTCGCCGAACGGGGCGCGATGTTCGACCCGAGCGCCGTCTTCTACATGGAGAAGATCGCGGTCGGCCCGGACTGCGCCGACGCCATCGACATCAACGCCGGCACGACGGAAAACCTGCGCCGCATCGCCCGGGCGAAGCGGTCCAGCGTCTCCGACGTCACGGTCTGCATCCTCGACCGCCCCCGGCACGCCGCGCTTATCGAAGAGGTACGGCAGGCCGGCGCCAACATCAAGTTCATCTCGGACGGCGACATCGCCGGCGCCATCTCGGCCGCCCGCGCCGAGTCCGACGTGGACGTGCTGATGGGCATCGGCGGCACGCCCGAGGGCATCACCGCGGCGTGCGCGCTCAAGTGCCTGGGCGGCATGATCCAGGCCAAGCTGTGGCCCCGCGACGAGTCGGAGCGCGAGAAGGCCCTGGCGGGCGGCCACGACCTCGACCGGGTGCTGACCACCGACGACCTGGTCACCGGCGACAACTGCTTCTTCGTCGCCACCGGCGTCACCACGGGCGACCTGCTCAAGGGGGTCCGCTACCGCTCGGGTGGCGCACACACGCAGTCGATCGTGATGCGCTCCAAGAGCGGCACGATCCGGGTCATCGACTCCTACCACCGCTTGGAAAAGCTGGCGCTCTATTCGGCGGTCGACTTCGACGGCCACCTGCCGACGGTCCCCTTGGGCGACGGCGAACCGATCATCTGACCTCGATCAGCGTGGGCCCGGGAGCGCGGCAGTCGCTTACGTCGCTGCGTCACCCGGGGATGCGCCGCGTGGTCACGTCCGTACGCCGTGACGACCGCTTGGAAAAAACACGGCAGCCCGGCGCTGTAGCGCCGGGCTGCCGAAGCAAAGGCCGGTGTCGCAGGTCGCCGGAAGGCGAGTGGCGCGACGCGGCTCCAGCCGAACGGTATTCCGCGAGGGCAATGGGTGAGGCCCTGGGACACTGGGCAACACCGGCTCTTCCTGCAACCGGCGGCCGGTGCCGGACAATCCCGTCCGCCCTGTGACGCGGACGACAACGCCCGGCCGGGTCAGATGTCGGTGAGGGTGGTCGTCGTCGGGTTGAGCAGGGACGGCTGGGGCTTGGGGCGCCGGCGGCGGAAGAGGATCGCCGCGAGGATGCCGCCGGCGAGGCCGAGCAGGTGGCCCTGCCACGAGATCGGCTGGTCGGTCGGCAGGATGTTGTAGACCTGGTACCAGTAGAGGAGGCCGATGAACCCGGCCACCCCGATGTTCCACCAGCTGCGCTCGACCAGGCCGCGCGCCAGCAGCAGGCCCAGGTAGCCGAAGATGACGCCGCTGGCGCCGACCACGACCGTGTCGGGTTTGCCGACGAACCAGACGCCGATGCCGCTCACCAGCATGATCACGAAGGTCGACCAGATGAACCGGATCGTGCCGCCGGCCAGCGCGAACGTGCCGACCAGGATGAGTGGCACAGCGTTGCCGTAGAGGTGGGCCCAGCCGGCGTGCAGGAACGGGCTGAACAGGATGCCGTCGAGCCCGTCGATGTGGTGCGGGATGATGCCGCCGGCCGCGTCGAGCCGGCCGGCACCGATGCTGACGTCGATCGCCTCGATGAGGAAGAGCACCGGGATCACGGCGCACATGGTCACGAACGCCCGGCCCAGCGAGGCGTAGAACGCCTCGGTGCCGAACTTGGCCTCCGCGTCGGCTCGGGCGTCGCTCAACCGGTAACTCATATCTCGATGGTTCCAGGCGGGCGCCACGGATGCCATTCAACCGAGTTGGTGAATCACCTTCTCGATCGCCTCGCGGAAAGCGGAGATCTGTGTGTAAACCCCCGGATAGCCGTCGCGGGCGCAGCCGAGCCCCCAGCTGACGATGCCGACCTGAACCCACTCGCCGGCGTTGTCACGCCCGATCATCGGACCGCCGGAGTCACCCTGGCAGGTGTCGACCCCGGTCTTGCCGGCGCAGATCGACTCGGCGGCGACCAGTTTGACGCCGGCCTTCTTGTATTCGTCGGCGCAGGTGGCGTCGGGCACGGTCGGTACGGTCGCGAAGTGCAGCCGCCGCTCCTGGCGCACCGAGTCCTCGCGGATCTGCCCCCAGCCCATGACCGTGAAGACGCCCTCGTCGCCGGGCCCCTGCACCAGTGGGAGGGTCTGCAACGGCAGCTTCCGGTCGAGCTGGATGAGGGCCCAGTCGCGGCCCTTGGTCTCGTCGACGAAGCCGGCCGCCCGGACGATGCGTACCGACTTGGCGGTGAGCGCCCGGGCCGACTTGAGGTCGGTCACGCCGGCGGTGGCCTTGATGGCGGTGTCGGGGCCGGTGCCGTCGACGCAGTGCCCGGCGGTGAGGACGACCCGCGGGGCGACCAGCGCGCCGCCGCAGCCCATGGAGAGCCGGATCATCCAGGGGAACCGGCCGGTCGGCGCGAGTTGCCCGCCCACCACCTCGGTGATCGGTTGGACCGCGCGGGTGGGACCGTGCCCGGTGTCGGCGTTCGCCGGTGCGGCAGTGAAGACGACCGCCATCAGCAACGACGCGACAATTCGGACCATGCAGTCATTGGATCACAGCAAAACGGGCCGCGGGCGATTTGCCGCGCGACCCGTTTGTGCCGCTTCGTCGGGTTTAGTACCAGCCGGTGTCCTCGGAGTGTCCCCAGGCTCCACAAGGCGTGTCGTACCGGCCCTCGATGTAGTCGAGCCCCCACTTGATCTGGGTCGCCGGGTTGGACTTCCAGTCGTCGCCGAACTTCGCCATCTTGCTGCCCGGAAGGGCCTGCGGGATGCCGAACGCCCCGCTGCCGGAGTTGCTGGCCTTGTAGTTCCAGCCACTCTCCCGCTTCCACAGCTTGTCGAGGCACGGGAACTGGTCGATCTTGAAGCCCGCCTGGAGCATCAGCGCGCAGCCCGTCTTGCGGCTGCCGGAGTATTCGTTGCAGGAGCTCGGGACGTCGCCGGTGTAGGCCACCGGACCGCCGCTCGACGAGCTCGACGAACTCGACTTCGAGGATTCCTTCTTTTTCTGCTCATCCGCCGCCTTCTTGGCGGCGATGGCCTGCTGCTCCAGCTTGTGCGCCTTGCCGGCGGCGTCCTTGGCCTCGGCGGCCGCCTTCTCGGCGGCGTCACCCTCGGCCTGGCGCTGCCACGCGCGGGCGGCCGCGTGCTCGCTTTGACGTTGTTTCAGCAGCTGCATGTCGTCGACATCGACCTGCACGGCGACCTGGGCTTCGGCGCTCCGCTGCTGGACTTCCCGGTCCTGCCCGAGGTAGATGCCTCCGGCCAGGCCTGCCGCCAGCAGGCCCACCGAGGTGGCTCGAACTCCGACCCGGCTCCAGAGCCGATTCACGAAGTTTCCCTTCGTCGGGGGCAATGACGCGGCGATGGTGCGTGCCGCGAGCACCGCGACCTCGACGGGCCGCCACCTCGACCAGTTTCGATCGAGGCGGTGGCCTCAAGTCGATCTTCGACGTTGATGACCACGGTTAGGCGCTCGCCAGACACCATGGCGCAACGTGAAGTCGATGTGAAACGACGGCGCGCCTATGTGACATTGCTCACGGGTCACTGACGCGTAAATCCGGTCAAATTTCACATCTGTCGGTCACCTCAGAGAGGTACCTCCTCGAGAAGATCGGTGACCACTTCAGCAATCGGTGACCGCTCCGAACGGGTCAGGGTCACGTGGGCGAAGATCGGGTGGCCCTTGAGCGCCTCGATCACCGCCGTCACGCCGTCGTGCCGGCCGACGCGCAGGTTGTCACGCTGGGCCACGTCGTGGGTCAGCACCACCCGCGAACCCTGGCCGATCCGGGACAGCACGGTCAGCAGCACGTTGCGTTCGAGCGACTGGGCCTCATCGACGATCACGAACGCGTCGTGCAGGCTCCGGCCCCGGATGTGGGTCAGCGGCAGCACCTCGAGCATCCCGCGGGCCATCACCTCGTCCATCACGTTGGAGTGGACGACCGCGCCGAGCGTGTCGAACACCGCCTGCGCCCACGGCGACATCTTCTCCGCCTCGCTGCCGGGCAGGTAGCCGAGTTCCTGGCCACCGACCGCGTAAAGCGGACGGAAGACGATGACCTTCTTGTGGCGGCTGCGCTCCATCGTCGCCTCGAGACCCGCGCACAACGCCAGCGCCGACTTGCCGGTGCCCGCCCGGCCACCCAGCGAGACGATGCCGATCGACTCGTCCAGCAGCAGGTCGAGCGCCACCCGCTGCTCGGCCGAGCGGCCCCGGATGCCGAACGCCTCCCGGTCGCCGCGCACCAGCCGCACCGACTTGTCGGGGGTGACCCGGGCGAGGGCCGAACCCTTCGACGAGTGGATCACCAGACCGGTGTGGCAGGGCAGGTTTTCCGCCTCCTCGACCTGAAGTTCCTCGCCCGCGTACAACGCGCCGACCTGGTCCTCGCCGAGCTTGAGGTCGGACATGCCGGTCCAGGTGGGGTCACTGGCCTGGCCGTGGCGGTATTCGTCGGCGGTGAGGCCCACCGACGCCGCCTTGACCCGCAACGGCATGTCCTTGCTCACCAGGGTGACGTCGCGACCCTCGGCGGCCATGCCGAGCGCCACGGAGAGGATGCGGGTGTCGTTGGAGTCGTTGCGGAACCCCTGCGGCAGGACGCTCTGGTCGGCGTGGTTCAACTCGACCCGCAGCGTGCCGCCCTCGTCGTTGCACAGCACGGGCTGGTCGAGCCGGCCGTACTTGATCCGCAGCTCGTCCAGCATGCGCAGCGCCTGCCGCGCGAACCAGCCCAGCTCGGGATGGTGGCGTTTGCCCTCCAACTCGGAGATCACCACGAGGGGAATGATCACCTCGTGGTCGGTGAACCGGCGGAACGCCGCCGGGTCGGACAGCAGGACCGAGGTGTCCAGAACGAAAACCCGCCCTGTAGGAGCCGGCTCCGCATCAGCGTGCCGGTCGCGAGTTTTTCGAGCCCTGGATACTTTGGCGGCCGGGTCAGAAGAAGACGTGACCACGGCGTCAGATCGGCGAGATGTCACAGGCCTGCTCCAGCGGGCGTGCAACCCGGAACGCCCGCGGTCCGCCACCTCCGGCGCCCTTCGCATGCACGGGGTCGGGATGCGGGCCCCGTGGCGCACTTGTCGCAGGTCCGGGCCGGCCGGTTGGCTCGGGATGACCCCGTGCCATGTCATGAACGCTAGCGGTCAACAAGCAAACCCGGTAGTACCGCGTTCCGGGTGAGCCTGGGCTCATCGCGAATCGCTTAGGCATGCAACCGGACGTCCGGCGGGTAATCTGACGTCGTGGCAGAGACCGCGCGCCCGACACATCCCCTGAGCACCGCGCAGGCGTGGGAGTTCACCGCCGAGCGGGCCCCCGAAACCATCTTCTTCTTCGACTTCGACGGCGTTCTGTCGCCCGTCACCGACGACCCGGACGCCTCCCAGCCGGCTGCGGCCGTGCCCGGGGTGCTCGAGCAGTTGGCCGCGGCCGTCCGGCGGGTGGCGATCGTCTCCGCCCGGCCGGTCAGCTTCCTCCGGTCGCGGTTCGCGTCGCTCGAACGGGTCGACCTCTACGGCCTCTACGGCCTCGAGGTCTGGCACGAGGGCCAGGTCGTCACCGAACCGGCCGCGCTTCCCTGGGTGCCGGCCATGGAAGACCTGGCCGAAAGGGCACGGGCCGAGCTGCCGTCGGCGATTCTGGTCGAGTTCAAGCGCCTTTCGGTGGCCCTGCACTACCGCACGGCCCCGCAGCTGGCCGCCCAGGTCGAGCAGTGGGGTCACGAGCAGGCGGAACGCCTGGGCCTGAAGATCCAGGCGGGCCGGATGGTGGTCGAGCTCAAGCCGCCGGTCGACCAGGACAAGGGCATGGTGATCACCGAGGGCGTGCGCGATGCCGCCTGCGCCTGGTACTTCGGGGATGACATGTCGGACATCAAGGCGTTCGACGCGCTGCGGGCGCGGGAGGCGGTCGACCCGGCCTTCTTCGGCATGGCGGTCGCGGTGGCCAACCCCGAGACCGGGACCGAGGTCTCCAACGCGGCCGACCTCACCCTCGACTCGCCCGAGGCGGTCGCCGAGTTCCTCACCGACGGCCTGAAAGTCATGCGCTGAGCGGATTGCTCACGCTTCTTTCGGTACGCGAGGACACGCGCCCGTTCGGCGACGGCCTCCCCGCGTGCCCGTCGATTTCGGGGACGGCTCCGCGCGTACGGAAAGGGAGCGGGAGTGAAGCTCCTGGATCAAGCCCCGTAGCGCCGCTGGCGGTTCGCGTAGGAGCGGAGCGCGCGGAGGAAGTCGACCCGGCGGAAGTCGGGCCAGTTGGCGTCGTGGAAGTAGAACTCGGAGTGCGCCGACTGCCAGAGCAGGAAGCCGGACAGCCGCTGCTCGCCGCTGGTGCGGATGACCAGGTCAGGGTCGGGCTGGCCGCGCGTGTAAAGGTGCTCGGCGATGTGTTCGACGTCGAGGATCTCGGCCATCTCCTCGATCGTGCGCCCAGCCGCCGCCTGCTCGTGCAGTAGCGAACGGACCGCGTCGGCGATCTCGCGCCGGCCGCCGTAGCCGACCGCCATGTTGACCTCGACACCGATCGTGCGGTCGCGCGTCTTTTCCTGGGCCGCCTTGAGCGCCGTCGCCGTCGAGGCTGGCAGCACGTCAAGGGCGCCGACCATGCGTAGCCGCCACGGGTTGCCGTCCTCGGCCAGCTCGGTCGCCAGGTCTTCGATGATCTGCAGCAGGGGGTCGAGCTCGGCTGCCGGGCGCCGCAGGTTGTCGGTCGCCAGCAGATAGAGCGTGACATGCTTGATGCCCGCCTGGTCGCACCAGGTCAGCAGCTCCTTGACCCGGGCCGCGCCGACGCGGTGGCCGTCGTTGGGGTCGACGAAGCCCATCTCCCGAGCCCAGCGACGATTGCCGTCGCACATAATCCCGACATGCTGCGGGACGGGTTTGCCGATCAGCTTGCCGGCCAGGCGACGCTCGTAAATCGAATAAATCAGGGACCACACAGTCATCGCCCCAAACCCTAGCCCTCCCCCGCTCGGGCTCAAGGGGTGGCCGGGTGACGACGAGCCGTCTCGCCGATGATGCGTCCGATCGTGCGAAGGTCGAAAACCCCGTCACCGAGCCCCAGCTCCACCATCCGGCGGAAAACCGCACCGTCCCGGTCGGCCGCCCGCACCGCCGCGTCGACGACCCGCGGCTCCCGGCTGAGCAACGCGACCAGCTTCGAGTGCCTCAGGTGCCGGCCGAGCCGCCGGCCCAGCGCGCGGCGATAGCCGGCGGGATCCCGGCGGGCCGCCGCCGCGCCGGCCAGCGCCCCGGAGAGCACGGCGTAGAAGATGCCCTCGCCGGTGAACGGATTGATCAGCGACAACGCGTCCCCGGCGAGCAACACCCGGCCGCGCACGGGCGCCGGGCGCCGGGTCGACAACGGCAGGTGGTGCCCACGAAGGCCGGTCGGTTCGACGCCGGGCAGCATGGCGCGCAGGCGCATTTCGAGGTACGCCCGGGACAGCGCCCGCCCCCGCAACACTTCCCCGTAGCCGACGTTGGCGGTGCCGTCGCCGATCGGGAACTCCCACGCGTACGCCGGCCACTGCTGCCGGGTCGTGATGATCCGCTGTTCGCCGGTGTTGCTCGTGGGCGCGTAGCCGCGGATCGCGAACGCCAGATGACCGGCCGGGTTAACCGTCGCGCCGACCGAGCGCCGGACGATCGACGTCGCGCCGTCCGCACCTATTAATAGGTGTCCCCAAAATCGGCCGTCGACGAGCACGCCATCGCCAGCCTCGGCGATCTTTTTCACAGCGTGCCTGCGGATCTCGGCGCCGGCCTCGACCGCGGCCGCGACGAGCCGGGCGTCGAACACCCGCCGCGGAACGGTGTGGGCGGCCCGGGGCAGCGGGCGAGCGACGGCCGCGCCGCCGGGCCCGACCAGCCGCAGCCGCGGGACGAGCGGATAGCCGTCGGCCGCACCCTCGACGCCGAGCCCTTCGAGGACGTCGAGCGCCTCGGCCGCGATGCCGTCACCACAGGGCTTGTCCCGCGGAAAGTCCTCGCGGTCGAGCAGCAGCACACGGGCGCCGCCTCGGCGCGCGGCGAGGGCGGCGGCCGCCCCAGCGGGCCCGGCCCCGACGACTACGACATCGAACTCATCCATACCGACGGCAACCTTTCCACACGACCGAAGTCTGCACTCGGGTGCGGCTCCGCAGGAGGGAGGCGGATGCTATCCACACCGCGTGCCGGAAGCCTGACGTTGCGTAGCCGAGTCGGATACGGTCTTGGCATGGGTGTCGGTCTATTCCTTGTGGTCGCCGGGCTCATCCTGCTGGCACCGATCGGACCCGACGGACAAGCGCTGATATCTGATCCGACGCATCGCCTCGACGCCGTCGCCGTGCTGCTCACCGCGGGCATCTGTCTTCTACTCCTCAGCGGGCGGCCGCTCGCCTTCTGGCTTGTGTCGACCCTGGTCGGATCGTTGGGTTACGTTTCCGAACAGAGCAACCCGTGGGCGCCGCCGGGCTGGCACGGCCGGGTCGTGTTGATCAGCATCGTCCTGTTCGCGTCGGCGATGCTTCTGGCGGCCGTTCCTGCTCCCGAGACGGCAGGTCCCGTCCCTGTCCTGACCGTCCTGCTCGGCGGCCTCCTGTGGCTGGGCCAACATCGCTCGTCACTGATGCCCTGGGGTGCAGGGGTCCAGGCTTTCCTCGTCGATGCGTTCTGCGTCCTGGCGGCGACCGTGATCATCCTCTGGCTACGCCTCGCTAAGCGCTCACGCGCCGGCTTCGTGCTTGCCGTCGGCGGGGTTGCAGCATTCGCCACCGAGCAATTCCGCCCCTGGGCACCGGCCGGCTGGCACGAGCGGGTTTTCGTGATATCAGCGATCACGATGGTGATCGGCTCATTGGTGCGATCGCCGACTACGTAGGGCGGGAGAGCCATGGAATGGTTCTCCTGTTCGGCGCCGGGTGGGGCATCGGCGCTTTGGCCGTCGGACATGAGCGGCCCGGGCGCAGTCAGATCGAGCCGGCATATGCCGCACTTCTCAAAGTTCTCGGCACGAGCCTCCTGGTCGTTGCCGTCACCGGCCTTATCTGCTTCGTCATCCAGATGGTTGCTTCGAGCATCGAGGAATATCGGCAAGACACCCAAGGCGGGGACACCGAAAGGGAACTCCTTGCGGGATTTTGCGTCCAGTCGACCATCGCCGCCGGCGGTGGCGTTCTGCTCGGGGTTGCGGCACTGACTACATTGCGCGTCTACCACCAGAACGGGTTCACAAAGGGCGGCCTGTTGCTGCTCATTCTCGCGGGGATGGGCGTCGGTTTTGCCGGGATCGGTGCGGCTCTCGCGGCAGCGATTGATCATCGAAACTTGACGCGGCTCCCGCAGAACGTCGACGAGGTAGGGGCCTTCCTCGTACGGGCAGCGACGACCGGGCCATACGCCCTCGGCCCCGGGCCGGCAATCATTTACGCCGGAACGACACTGCTGTCGAGTTGCATGTTCATCGTCAACACGGCACTTGCCTGGTTCACTCTCGGGTTGGCCGGCGGCGCCTTGGCGGTCGTGGGTGCCACCCTGTCCGTCAGTGCCAATCTGCGCCGGCTGTCGGACCGGGCCGCAGCCGGCTTCTCCTCGGTCCGTTTGAGCGTGGCCCAGGTCTGGCAACAGGAGGGTCTGGCGTCCCGGGCCACCGCGACCGGGGGAGGTGCGGTCATGCTGCTGTTCTTGGTGAGAGCCGAATTGGTGCCGACACCCCTGCGGGTGCTCCTATCGCTGCTGGTTGTGTCCGGCTTCGTCCTCGCAGCGGAGGCGCCCGCCCCGCTGCTGGTCGCCCTGCAGAGCAGACAAGGCGAATTCAGCTGGCACGACGCCAAGAGTGACCGACGGGTCCACACTCGTTTCCGAGCCGCTGCGACGGCACTCGCCGCCAGCTTCGCCGCGACAGTCTGGGTGACCTCGTTCCATCTGGACACTTGGGTGCGCGCGGTTCTTACGCTCGTCGCGATCGCCGGTTTCGGGGCGTCTTCGGATTCGGAGTAATCACCATTGCGACCGTCAGCGACAACATTCGGACCGGGGACCGTACGCTGGCCGACCGCGCTCAGCGTATCGCGGGCACCCACGGAGGCCTCTTTCGGTTGCTACCGGCGCCTCGTCGCGTGCCACTGCTGCTTGACTGGGACGACGAGCATCTTCTAACCCCGGTCTCGGATGGGCAGGCCTTCGAGGAGGCTTTGGACTCGCACCCGCCATTGTTGATCGAGCCGGGAGACGCGGAGTAAGCCTTCGAGGATTAGTCGGGCGGCCCTGCTCTCGTTCAGCGCTACAAGCTCGCTGATTGAATCCAGCGTCGATTCCATGGGCATGCCGACCGCGAGCAGCATCTCTCCCATCAGTTGACCCCACAGCTGGTCGTCGTTCAGACGGTCCAACCGCGTCGGCCGAACCTGGGCTTCTTCGTCTTCGGTAGGCAGTTCCGGCCATTGTTCCGCAGAGTCCGGGACGGTCAACAGGCTTCGGAGCCGCCGCAGAGCGTCTTCGCCATCAACCGTAAGCAGGTTGAGTCCATTCACGGCCCCTTCCTTATCCGCAAGTGAATCGAGGCGCCACACTACATTGATGCGTAAGAGCGCCGGCACCTGCCGCATCTCGGTTATCCTGCGAAGAACTTGCAAGAAGTCTTCGTCTGTCTCGGCGCGCCGCGCGATTCGGTCAACCGCGTCAATTCTGCTCTCCAGGTCGACGGAGCCGTCGAGAATTTCGTCGAGGTCGGCGAAATAGGCGGCCCTGTTCCGCTCCACACGGACCGGCCTGTAAGCACGGTTGCGGGCTATCACCAGGCGTGCACCGTCATTGGTGTTCTGCTGGGCCGGTGTCGGGTACGGCCCGGCCAGATCAATTTGCATTTTCTGGAAGAGCTGGTGCATCTCAATGAACTTTTGCCCATCCGGAATCCCGCGCACCAACAACTTGATAAGAGCGCCGGTGAAGGTCGTGTACGTACTACCGACCGGGGCCAGAGACGTCTCATTCGCCGCAGAAGAAGCGAGGACATACGTGCCCGCCATCTTTGCCTGCCGGGCGAGCAATTCTGAATCCTCCGCACTCCCCAGTCGGTTCAGCGTGGCGGTCCCGGAGTAGCAGCAGTCCAGCACCAGGATCCGGAACTTGGCCCGGCTGCTCTCGATGGCTTTCTTGAGGTCATTGACCCGCAGAAAAGACCACGGCTCGTTGCCGCTGGTGCTCTCGGGGAGACTCAACAGAAGAGAGTCGCCGTCCCGGTCATCGAGAACGGCGTGCCCACAGTAGTAAACTAGCAACGTATCGGTGGCTTCTCGACCCAGGCGGGATACTGCCTTGAGGACCTGTTGGAAGCTTCGCTGCTCAACCTCTTCGCAATGTTCGGGCGTGAAGAAGCCGACCTCACGATCGCAGAGCGCATCGCGTAGACCGCCCAGATTGCTATGGACCTGCGGCACCGGCGGGAGGCGGTCGCCCGCACAAGTATGGGTGCCGATCAGCGCTGCCCTCGACTGTTCGGGATTCGGTGTACGTGGCCCAGTCATTCTCCGGTCAGCTCTCGAGTCAGGCTGAGGGCGATCTTCTTGAGATCTTCCGGAGAGGAGTTTTCCAGGTTTGACCCATTTACCTTGATCTTCTTGCGTCCAACGCTCACCTCGACAGAAAAGCTGGAGCGGCGACTCTTCAGCCACATCAGCACCGATCCGATGAACATGGTCACCACGCCACCATTCGCCAGCAGGAGTTTGACCACCTCCAACCCGCCGCCCAGCTCACCCTGACGCGCGTCAGAGGGAATAACCTCGTACAAACCGCGCAACTCGTCGGATCTGATCAACCAACCGTGCAAAGAAGATCGCTGTGCTGGATCGCCCGTTGTCACAACCAGTTCGGTAGGAACAGGTCCGGCTCCATAAGGATTCGCAGTCGGCATACATCGAGGATGATGGGTATCTGCGGGTGAATGCAACGGCGGCTCAGGCGAAGCTGGAGAGACGCCGGGTTGATGTCGGTGACGATGCCGGCCACGTCATCGGCAGCGGCCGCGTGGCGGGCCACAGCTGATCCGCTGTCGGGCTCGACCCGGCGGCGGGTGCGTAGTCGGCCTCGGGCGGCCCGCCGGCAGCGCTCCCCCGTTTACCTGCTGACAGAGACTTCGGCGGCCGGCTCGCGCAAGTCACGCCAGATGCTGCCCTCGGAGGGGCCGAGCTCGGTGCCGAGGCTCTTGGCGACGATGCGGCCCTCGTCTCGCCCCGCACCGGACGCCGGCGCGGAGCGAGACGAGCAGACAGCCGGGGTCAGGCGGCGAGCCGCGCTTTCAGGGCGTCCAGCTCGGCCCAGAGCACCGCCGGAAGCTTGTCGCCGAACTTCTCGAACCACTCAGTGACCTGGGGGATCTCGGCCCGCCACTCGTCGGTGTCGACGCGGAGGACGGCCTCCAGGTCGGCCGAGGTCAGATCGAGGCCGGTCAGGTCGAGGGCGTCCGGGGCGGGTACGTGGCCGATCGGGGTCTCGACCGCGCCGACCTTGCCGTCCAGGCGGTCGCAGATCCACTTGAGGACCCGGCTGTTCTCGCCGAAGCCGGGCCACAGGAAGCGCCCGTCGTCGCCGCGGCGGAACCAGTTGACGTAGAAGACCTTGGGCAGTCGCGCGGCGTCGCCGGTGGCGCCCTTGGCCATGTCGATCCAATGCTGGAAGTAGTCGCCGGCGTGGTAGCCGATGAACGGCAGCATGGCCATCGGGTCGCGGCGGACCACGCCGACCTGGCCGACCGCGGCGGCGGTCGTCTCCGAGGAGAGGGTGGCTCCCATGTAGACGCCGTGCACCCAGTCCCGGGCCTCGGTGACCAGCGGGACCGTGGTCTTGCGGCGGCCGCCGAAGAGGATCGCGTCGATCGGGACGCCGCGGGGGTCGTGGTATTCGTCGGCGAGGATCGGGCACTGCTCGATCGGGGTGCAGAAGCGGCTGTTCGGGTGGCTCGACGGCGACGACGAGTCCGGCGTCCAGTCCTGGCCTTTCCAGTCGGTCAAATGCTGCGGAGGCGTGCCCATGCCCTCCCACCAGACGTCGCCGTCATCGGTGAGGGCGACGTTGGTGAAGACCGAGTTGCCCCGGGCGAGCGTGCGCATCGCGTTGGGGTTGGTGTGGAAGTCGGTGCCGGGCGCGACGCCGAACAGGCCGAACTCGGGGTTGGTGGCCCATAGCCGCCCGTCCTCACCGAACCGCATCCAGGCGATGTCGTCGCCGACCGTCTCCACCTTCCAGCCTTCGATCGTCGGCTCGAGCATGGCCAGGTTGGTCTTGCCGCAGGCCGACGGGAACGCGCCCGCGATGTAGCGGACCTGGCCCTCGGGCGAGGTCAGCTTCATGATCAGCATGTGCTCGGCGAGCCAGCCCTCGTCGCGGGCGGCCACGCTGGCGATGCGCAGCGCGTAGCACTTCTTGCCCAGCAGGGAGTTGCCGCCGTAGCCCGAGCCGAACGACCAGATCTCGCGGGTCTCCGGGAAGTGCGAGATGTACTTCGTCTTGTTGCAGGGCCAGGGCACGTCCTTCTGTCCCGGCGCGAGCGGTGCACCGACGGAGTGCAGCGCGGGCACGAAGTCGGCGTCGTCGCCCATCGCGGCCAGGACGTCGGCGCCCATCCGGGTCATGATGCGCATGCTGGCGACCACGTACGGGCTGTCGGTCAGTTCGACGCCGAACATCGGCTGCGGGGCGTCGAGCGGACCCATGCAGAACGGGACGACGTACATCGTCCGGCCGCGCATACAGCCCCGGTAGAAGACGGTCATGGTCGCCTTCATCTCGGCCGGGGCCATCCAGTTGTTGGTCGGGCCGGCGTCGGCCTCGTCGACCGAGCAGATGAAGGTGCGTTCCTCGACCCGGGCGACGTCGCCGGGGTCGGTGCGGGCCCAGAACGAGTTGGGCTTCTTGGCCGGGTCCAGCCGGACCAGCGCACCGGAGTCGACCAGGGCGTCGGTGAGGCCGGTCCACTCGGCCTCCGATCCGTCGCACCAGACGATCCGGTCGGGCGTGGTCAGAGCGGCGACTTCGTCGATCCACTTGAGAAGACGGGCGTGGGGCACGGTGATCTCCTTCGGTCGTCACTGACCAATGACCGATCGGGCCGCGCGGGCGGCCGGGTCACGGGAGTCACGTCAGACTAAGACGTATCGGGGTCCTATTCATCGGTCGTTCTTGTGGACAACCGCACAATCCATGGTCCTCGTGCGCATAGACGTTCGATTCTTCGCTCCCATGCGCAGTTGTGCGCGCGTGACGACAAACGGTCAGTTCGCGACCGGCCGTTCGGGCCTTTCACAAAACGGTCATAAGGTCCTAAGCTTCACCTAATCGGGTTTTCCTCCCATCCCGCCCGCAGGAGGCAGGAATGACGATCCCGGGCAGCGAGCAGGACACCGACATCGCTCTCCTGACCGCCGTCCGCGCCGGTGACACCGGCGCGTTCGGCACGCTTTACGAACGGCACCGCGGATCGGCGCGGCAACTGGCGTACGGGCTGGCGCGCGACCCGGCCGACGCGGACGACCTCGTCGCCGAGACGTTCGCCAAGGTCTTCGCCTCGCTGCGGTCCGGCCGGGGCCCACTGGTCGCGTTCCGCGCCTACCTGCACACGACCATGCGGCACGTCTGCTACCACCGGGCCCGGCGCGACCGCCGGCTCGAGTTCACCGACGACCTGACCCGGTACGACGAGGGGCTGCCGTTCACCGACCCGGCGCTCGACCGGCTGGAACGGGCGTACGCGGCGGCCGCTTTCCGCAAGCTGCCGCCCCGCTGGCAGGACGTGCTCTGGCAGACCGAGGTCGAGGGCAACACCCCGGCCGAAGTCGCGGGCGTACTCGGCATGACGCCGAACGCCGTCGCCGTGCTCGCCCACCGGGCCCGGGAGGGCCTGCGCAGCCTTTATCTGCAGCAGCACGTCGCCACCGCCGAGCACCCCGAATGCCGGTGGGCCGGCGACCGGCTGGGCGGCCAGGTGCGGGGCCGGCTCGCCACCCGGGACTCCAATCGCATGCGCGCCCACCTGAGCTGGTGCGCCGAATGCCGGGGCCGGCTGGCCGAACTGAGCGAGATCGACGGCTTCCACCACCGTCCGTATCGGCAGCGTCACCATGCTGGGAGTGCCGGTTAAGACTCGCAAACGAAAACTGCGTTCCGTGACAGGCGTCGGTACTCTCGGGTTCGTGCCCGACACCCCGCCGCCGCCGTCCGGGCTGCGCACCCGGCTCCGCGGGCTGGTGCGGGAGGTCGGCAAGTTCGGCACGGTCGGCGGGATCTCGTTCGCGATCGACACCGTCATCTTCAACCTGATGCTCGGCGCGGGTGCCGAGACCCTGCTCGCCAAGCTGGTCTCGACCGTGGTGGCGACGACCGTCGCGTTCCTCGGCAACCGCTTCTGGACCTGGCGGCACCGGGCCCACTCCCACATGGCGCGGCAATACACCATGTTCTTCGTGCTCAACGCGGTCGGCCTGGGCATCGGCCTCGGCTGCCTCGCGATCAGCCACTACGGACTGGGTTCGATCTGGCCGGCCTTCCAGAGCCGCCTCGCCGACAACCTCTCGGCGCAGATCGTCGGCACCGCCGCCGGCACACTGTTCCGCTTCTGGTCCTACCGCCGCTTTGTGTTCCCGGACACTGCCGACCTGTTGTCCGGCGGACAGGATCCGCACGACGACACTCGAGCGACTAATGTGACGTCGCCTTCTTCCCCCCCTCGTGACTCGGCGTGACCGTCGACTCTCCCGTAAGGTAGCCCAATGCCTTCAGGCACCCCGCTGACGCAACGCCTGCGCCGTCTCGCTCCGGAAGCCATCGCGTTCGGCGTCATCGGCGCCGGCAACACGCTGCTCTACATGGCCATCACCTGGGCGGCGCTGCCGATCGGCGCGGTCAAGGCGAGCGTCATCGCCACGGTCGTCACGACCACGCTGGCCTACATCGCCAACCGCTACTGGACCTACCGCAACCACACCCGCACCGCCCTCCGGCGCGAATACCTCTTGTTCTTCGGGTTCAACCTGGTCGGCATGGTGATCCAGTCCGGCGCGGTGGCGATCGGGAAGTACGGCTTCGGTCTCTCCGAGGACACGGACAAGTTCGCCTTCATGGGCGTGACCGTCGTCGGCATCGTGATCGCCACGGTGTTCCGGTTCTGGGCCTACCGCACGTTCGTGTTCCTCAAGCCGCCGGTCGACGGGCACGAGGCCGCGATCGCCGACCTCGACGCCACGGCCGGTTTCGCCGAGCTGAGCGCGGAAGAGGCCGCGGGCAGCGTGGCCGCCCTCGACCTGCAGTTCGAGCCCGAGCGTCTCAGGTAGGAGTCCGCCGACCGAACAACCCGCGGCGCTGGACCGGCAACTCGGGCTCCGGCTCGTCCTCGTCGTCCACGTCGTCGGGAAGACTCTCGATCAGCTCGTAGAGCAGGTTCTGCACGTCGTGGGCGCGAGGCACGGCGGCCAGCACCGCGGGTTCGTCGCCGATCGAGGTGACGGTCAGCGTGCCGGCGCCGGTCAGACGGTCGAAGACGGACTGGCTCAGGGCATGGTCGTTGATCCGGTTGAGCGGCAGGTCACGGCGCTCCCGGGCGATCACACCGTCCTGCAGGACGACGCGCTCGCCGGTCACCAGGTAGTGGGTGCAGCGCCACACCACCAGCGGCCGCACGCCGTAGCGGACCCCGTAATAGAGCATGATCAGCGCGACCACGCCGAAGGCCAGCAGGCCGCCGTCGTTCTGCGGGAGCATCACCCACGCGAGGACGGTGACGGCCAGCGCCACCAGCAGGATCAGCACCGGGCCGACCACGACCCTCCAGTGCGGATGCAGATGGAGGACGAGTTCCTCATCGTCGGCGAGCACATCGTCGGGGAACGCCACGCGCTCAGCGTACGTGCAGGACGTCACCGGCCGAGACGTGATGGTCACGGTCGTCGCCCGTACGGACCACCAACCGGCCGTCCGGGTCGACCGCGGTGGCGCGGCCGGTCAGCTCACCGCCCCCGGGCAGCAGCACCCGGACGTCCTGGCCGATCGTCGAGCAGCCCCGCCGGTACGCCGCGAGGAGCCCCGACAACTCGGCGTCGCCGTCCGCCTCGCGCCACCCCTGGTACCAGTCGGCGATGCCACGCAGCAGGGCCCGCAGCAGCGGCTCCCGATCGACGTGCTCGGCCCCGGCCACCCGCAGCGAGGTTGCGGGCAGGCCGGACGTCTCCGGCAGTTCGTCGGCCCGCGTGCTGACGTTGAGGCCGATGCCGACAACGACCGCGTCGCCGGTCATCTCGGCCAAGATGCCGGCGCCCTTCCCCTGATCACCCTGCGCATCCTTGACCAGCAGATCGTTGGGCCACTTCAGGGTGGCGTCGACCTCGGCGACCCGGTGCACGGCCTCGCGCAGCGCGACCCCGGCCAGCAGCGGCAGCCAGCTGAAGGCGGCCGGGGGCGCGGGCGCCCAGCCCTTCTCCTCGTCGGGCCGGCCCGGCCGCAACAGGACACTCAACGTGAGGCCGGCCCGCGGCGGCGACGTCCACTGCCGGTCGCGGCGGCCCCGGCCGGCCGACTGCTGCTCGGCGACCACGACCAGGCCCTCGGCGGCGCCGCGGTGGGCGGCCTCGATCGCGTCGGCGTTTGTCGAACCGGTCTCGCCCCGGATGTCCAGCCGCGACCAGAACGCGCCCGGCGTGACCAGGGCGCGGGTCAGGGCCCGCGCGGAGAGCGGCGGGCGGTCGAGGTCCGAGTACGGCGAAGCCACCCGCCGAGCTTAGGCCGGTCGCGTGGAGGCGGGGCCGCCCGGGCTACCGCGGTGGATCGGCGGCGTGCCGGCTCACGTAGACGTTGTCTCCAGGGATGGCCGGGCGGGGGCGTGGACGCGGACGGCGGCGCTCGGGTTCGCCGGTCGGGGCGCGGAAGCGCTGGTCGGCCTCGTCGGGGCGCAAGCGTCGGGGCTCGTTCTCGAGGAAGCGGTTGTCGGCCGGCTTGGTGTCGCGTCCGGTCCACGAGCCGGGCAGGCGGACCTGACGCTCGTCGGCCAGGCCACCCGGCCCCTCCGGGCGCCCGACGGGTCCCTCTTCCAGACGCTCTTCCAGACGCTCTTCCAGACGCTCTTCCAAGCGGCGGCGGCGCTTGTCCGACCGGCGGCGGCGCTCGCCGGGGACCGGGGGCCAGGTCGGGACCAGCTCGGTCGGCTCGGTGCCCACCGGGGTGAGGTCGAAACCAGTGGCCGGCTCGTAGTCGGGGACCGCCGGGAGACGCTCGACCGGGATGGGCCAGCCGTAGCCGCGGGCCGACGGTTCCGGGTCGTCCTCGGGCAGGTCGAGGCCCTCCATCGGGACGGGGGTCCAGTACTCGCCGGACGGGGACTCGGCCGGGTCGTCGTGGTATTCGGGGCGGATCCAGCCGTCCACCCGACTGCCGTAGGCGGGGTCGGAACGGTCCACCCCGCGTACCGGAATCGGGCGTGACTCCTCGTCGCCCGGGGTGACCACCAACGGGTCCGGCTCCGGCTCGTCCGGAGCCGGACGATAGGCCGGGATGACCGAGAAGATCTCGACCTCGGCTTCTTCAGCGTCGTCGCCCAGGCCGATCGACGCCAGGCCCCCGGGGAGATCGTCGTCGCCGCTCGCGTGCCGGCGATTCTGCCGCGGCGTGTCCGGGCGGCGGGGCTCCGGACGGTCGAGTTCCGCCCAGGAAGCGCGCCTCGCCGCCGGCAGTTCCACGTCGGCGATCTCGGTGCGGGCAGCCTCGGTGCGGGCGGCCTCGACCCGCGACGGCCGCCGCGGCCTGGATCCGGTGCCGTCCCGCTGGGGTGACCCGCGATGCGGGCCGCTCTCGAGCGCCTTCGGCCCGGCCTCGACCTGCTTCGGGCGGCCCTCGACCTGCTTCGGGCGGCCCTCGACCTGCTTTTGGCCGCCCTCGGGCTTGGCTCGCCCGAAGAGGACCGAGCGGAGGCAGATCAGCGTGGCGATGCCGCCTGCGATGAAGGCGATCCCGGCCGCGGTCATCCAGTTCGTCACACCAGACGTAACGAATGGGGCATTGAGTGCGAAACGCACCCGTAGCGACGCGGAGCCCGAACCCGCATTACGATCACCGGAGACCCCCTGAACCATCGTTCGAGAGTGCGAGGAACCCGGTGACGACGCAGCAGGACGCGGACATCCACACCACCGCCGGCAAGCTCGCCGACCTGGCCCGGCGCACCGACGAGGCGGTGCACGCCGGCTCGGCCCGGGCGGTCGAGAAACAGCACTCGCGGGGCAAGAAGACCGCCCGCGAACGCATCGAAATGCTGCTCGACGAGAGTTCGTTCGTCGAACTCGACGAGCTGGCCCGGCACCGGTCGACCAACTTCGGACTCGAGAACAACCGGCCCTACGGCGACGGCGTGGTCACCGGCCACGGCACGATCGACGGCCGCCAGGTGTGCGTGTTCTCGCAGGACTTCACGGTCTTCGGCGGCTCGCTCGGCGAGGTGTTCGGGGAGAAGATCGTCAAGGTACTCGACCTGGCCATGAAGATCGGCTGCCCGATCATCGGGATCAACGACTCCGGCGGTGCCCGCATCCAGGAGGGCGTGGTCGCGCTCGGGCTGTACGCCGACATCTTCTTCCGCAACGTGCGGGCCAGCGGCGTCATCCCGCAGATCTCGCTGATCATGGGCCCGTGCGCGGGCGGAGCGGTCTACTCGCCGGCGATCACCGACTTCACGGTCATGGTCGACCAGACATCGCACATGTTCATTACCGGCCCCGACGTGATCAAGACGGTCACCGGGGAAGAGGTCGGGTTCGAGGAACTGGGCGGCGCCCGCACCCACAACACCCGCAGCGGCAACGCGCACTACCTGGCTTCGGACGAAGACGACGCGATTGACTACGTGCGGGCACTCCTGTCCTATCTGCCGTCCAACAACCTGGACGAGCCGGTCGCGTACGAGGAAATCTCCGACCTGTCGGCGTCCGACGCCGACCTCGCCCTCGATGGTCTGATCCCGGACTCGGCCAACCAGCCCTACGACATCAAGAAGGTCGTCGAAACCGTCGTCGACGACTTCCTCGAAGTGCAGCCGCTCTACGCGCAGAACATCGTCGTCGGCTTCGGGCGCGTCGAGGGACGGCCGGTCGGCGTGGTCGCCAACCAGCCCATGCACTTCGCGGGCACCCTCGACATCGCCGCCTCGGAAAAGGCGGCCCGCTTCGTCCGCACCTGCGACGCCTTCAACATTCCGGTGGTCACCTTCGTCGACGTGCCCGGCTTCCTGCCGGGCACGTCGCAGGAGTGGGACGGCATCATCCGGCGGGGGGCCAAGCTTATTTATGCGTACGCCGAGGCGACGGTTCCCAAGGTCACGGTCATCACCCGCAAGGCGTACGGCGGTGCGTACGACGTGATGGGCTCGAAGCACCTCGGGGCCGACATGAACTTCGCCTGGCCGACGGCGCAGATCGCGGTGATGGGTGCACAGGGCGCGGTCAACATCCTCCACCGGGCCGAACTGGCCTCCGCCGACGATCCGGTGGCGCTGCGGGCGTCGCTGGTCCAGGAATACGAGGACACCCTGGCGAACCCGTACATCGCGGCCGAGCGGGGCTACGTGGACGCGGTGATCAAGCCGTCGCAGACCCGGATCCAGGTGACGCGGGCGCTGCGTACGCTCCGCACCAAGCGGGAGACGCTGCCGCCGAAGAAGCACGGCAACATCCCGCTCTAGGCGCTGTGGCGTAGCAGCAGCACGCCGCCGTAGATGAGTGCGGCAAGCGAGCCGGCCCAGAACAGGGCGACGAAGAAGGCGCTGGACAACCCGGTCTTGTCGGACAGGGCTCCGGTGTCCGGCTCGCCGCCCCGTTGCCATCCGAAGTACAGATCAGGGATCTTCCTACTTCCGCCGATCAGCAGGAACCAGACCCAGATGTGCGCGAAGACCAGCTGCACCTGCTCGGTCGACCGCATGGCGACCACCCAGATCAGCGCCCCGGTCAGCGGCACCGCTATGAAGCCGAACGCGTTCCGCACCATGACTAGCATCATGGCGATCAGCACGAGCGTCATCAGCAGGACCGCGCGGGGCGCCATGTCGTGCACCAGCATCCAGGCACCGGCCAGGCCGAACATCGACGGGCCGAGATAGCCGGCCAGCCCCGCCGCCAGCGTCTGGATCAGCCCGAAATCCTTGACCTTCTTGCTGTAGCCGGTCGAGCCGCTGCCGTCCCGGTTCACTCTTATCTGCTTGACGACGAGACCGGTCAGCGACCCCAGCATGGCATGACCGCCCTCGTGGGCGATCGTGATGGCGTGCGAGGTGTATCTCCACAGCGGCCCGGCGGCAACGAACGCGACGATGCCCGTCGTCCAGGCCATTCCCGGATCGGCCATGACCGGACGGTAGCCGGATGGCTACCCGGAACGTATTGGCCGATAGGACTACGTCGTTGCGCTAGGTAGCCACTGCCCGGCGAGCAGGAACGCGCCGACGACGAGGGCGGCGATGTCGACCACCAGGAACACGGTCACCCAGAAGAGGGCCGGAACGTGGGTGACGTGGGCCAGTTGATCGGCGTCCGACTCCGGCATGCGGCCGCGGCTGCGCAGGCTCTGCAGCTCGAAGACCGGGCGCACACCGCCGAAGAGCAGGAACCACACCCCGGCGTACGCGAACACGGCCTGCACCTGGGCCGAGGCATACCACGACACGACGACCACGATCGCGCCGGTGACCAGCAGCGACAGCACCCCGAACAGGTTGCGGATGTTGATCAGCATGAGCAGCAGCAGGACCACGGTCAGCCACAACAGCAGGGTGATGCGGTTGCCGCCGAGCAGCCAGGCGCCGAGCACACCGACCAGTGACGGGGCGATATAGCCTGCGAGCAGGGTGAACATCATGCCGGGGCCGGTCGGACGGCCGGCCGACAGGGTGAGGCCGGACGTGTCGAACTCCAGCCGGATGCCCCGCAATCGGCGGCCCGTGAGCAGGGCGATCAGGGCGTGGCCGCCCTCGTGGGCGATCGTCACCGCGTTGCGGGCGATCCGCCACACCGGACGGAACGCGACCGCCAGCAGGCCGGCCAGAGCAGTAAGTAGCACGAGCAGGCCGGGCGGATCCGGCTGAGCACCGAGCAGCTTGTCCCAGAGGTCTGTCACACCGTCGATCACAGCCCGCGACTGTAGCCGATCAACCTAAGCGCGACGGCGGAGCACCGTACGAGTAGCGGGAACACCACGCCGGGTCAGCGAACGGGTGGCCACGACGCCGCCGGCGACCAAGGCGAGCGCGGCGAGAAACGAACCCATGACGGCAGAACCAGCCGCGGCGAACAGCATTGCCACGTCGGCGACCGCGATCAGCATCCAGAACGCGATCGTAGGTTTACTGCCGTAGCGTCGGCAGCCCATGGCGTACCTCCATCCGTGATACCGCATGAATTACCCATTCACCCGGGTCTCACGCATGCGGCTACGGCTTGGGCTGGAACCCCTGATAGATCGCCTGGATGTCCTTCTGACCGGCCGCCCAGTCCTCCGGCGTGGTGTACCAGTTCAGCGAGTACGCCGCCGAGCCGCTGAACACGATGTTCCGCTTGTCGGCGTGCTGCTCGTTGCCGTTGTCGGAGACGTACGTGAACTCCCAGTCGGCGCACGCCTTGAACTGGCAGCCCACCGGAACAATCTTGATCTTGTGGTAGCCGCCGTGCCCCTGACTACCTTCCTGATCCTTCCAGTCCTTCACCGGATCGGCCGCCGGGGCGTTCGTCCGGTCCACCATGAGCAGCCGGTTGTTCCACCGGATGTAGATCTGGCTGCCCTGCGGGTCGACCGCGGCGTTCGGCGGCAGCGGAAGCGTGAAACCGGGCCAGTTGCCCTGAGTCGGCCGGGTGTACCACCGCCATCCGGCGGGCAGCGCCACAGCGGCTGCGCTCGACGGCGCGGACGAGGCGCCCTTGCTCGGCTGAGTGCTCGGCTGAGTGCTAGGAGTCGTCGAACCGGCCGCACCGGACGGGACCGGCCCACCGGTCGCACCGCCCGTCGGCGACTTGTCGCCGCCGCCGAACGCCTTCACCGCGAGCACAATCAGCAGGACCACGATGACCAGCAGCGCGACGGCACCGATCGCGGCCTGCTGGTACGTGAGGCGGGTGCCGAAAATGGTGATGCCCGCGGTCTTCCGGAAGGTCGGGCTGGGCTGCATCGGATTCCACGCCGGACGCGGGGCCGGGCTGAACGGCGGCAGATTGCTCGGCACCTCGGCCCCGTCGTCGCCGGCTTCGGCGTCGGACAGGGGCGACCGGTGGTCACGGGCCGCCGGGAGCGCGATCGTGCCGTCGACCGGGGCCTTGCCCCGGCGACCCCGGGCCAGCGGCATCGCGACCTGGGAGGCCTCGGCGGCCGGGGTTTCCTTCCGGCGGGCACGGGACCGCGGCAAAGCAACGTGAGCGGCGGCGATGTCGTCAGCCTCGACCGGGTGCTCCTGGGCGGTGGTCTCGGCTGAGCCTTCCTCGCCGCGCGCCGCCGATGCATCCTCGGCCCGGGCGTCGGCAGTTTCGGCCTCGCCGGTCACATCCGCTTGGCTCGCGGCGGTGGCCTTAGCCGCGCCGTCCGCCGCCTTCGCAGCCTCGCCGTCGTTCCCTGCCGCGCCGCCCTTCGCTGCCGCGCCGTCGTTTCCTGCCGCGCCGCCCTCGGCTGCCGCACCGTCGTTCGCTGCCGCGGTGTCGTTCGCTGCCGCGCCGTCGTTTGCGGCCTCGCCGGGTTCCTTGGCGGGCACGGCCGATGAATCGGTCGGAGTTGCCTCAGTGTCCTGAGCGGTCGTGGACTTGGCGGTCTCCTGCTCGCGCTTCGTGGCTGACGATTCCTCGCCCGTCGCCGCGGCCACCGCATTGCTCGCGCTCTCGGCGCCGTCCGCGCCGGAGTCTCCTTCAGCAGCACTGCCAACGGTGGCGGGACCGGCGCCGTCCGAGGTGGCCCGGCCGGCAGTGGTCGAGGCCGCCTCGGCGGCAGCGCTTTCGGTGCTGCTGTCTTCGGCGTTGTCCGAGTTGACCGTGGTCGCGGTGTCCGGGCTGATTGGCGGGGCTTGGCTCGCGCCGGCCTCCTCGGCAGCACCGGCGGCGTCCGCCGCGGTCTCCGTATCGGGGTCGGCGTCCGCCGTTGTCGTGCTGTCGCCGGTCGTGCCCGATCCGGACTCGATCTGATCGGCGGCGTCCGGGCCGCGATCAGCCGTCGAAGGCTCGGTGGAGGCGGGTTCGGCACCGGGGCGGTCCGGTGGCGGGACCACCGTCGTGGCGTCGGCGAGCGGTGCGTCCGCCGGGTGCCGCACGACCGTGGTCGACTCGGCCGCGGGTGCCGCGCTCGACGGGCCGGCGGACGGGGTTTGCTTGGCCGGAGCCGGAGCCGGAGCCGGAGCCGGAGCCGGGGCCACGGTGGTGGCGTCGGCCGTCGGGGCGGTGACCGCCGGCTTGCGACCGGAACCCGGCCGGGCCGGCGCCGGCACGACCGTGGTCGCGTCGGCGGACAATGGGCGGCGCTTGCCGGCCGGGGGCGGGACGACCGTGGTCGCGTCGGCAAGCGGCTGCGGGACGACGGTGGTCGCGTCGACCGGCGTCGTCTTGCCCGGCGGCGGAACCACCGTCGTCGCGTCGGCGGGCTTTGTCTTGCTGGGCCGCGGAACCACCGTCGTCGCGTCGGCCGTCTTCGTCTCACCGGGCGACGGAACCCGGGTCGTCGCGTCGACGGGCCGCGGAACCACCGTGGTTGCGTCGACGGGCCTCGACGGCGGAACCACCGTCGTCGGGTCGACGGGCCTGGTCTTGCCGGGCGGGGGGACGACCGTCGTCGCGTCGGTCGGTTGCCCCGTCGCGGCGGCGTCGGCCAGGGACTTCTCGTGTTCGGGGGCGGCCTTCTTACGCCGGGCCGCGGCCACGTCGGAGGCGGTGAAGCCGCCCGGACCACCCCGTGCGGTGCGAGTCAAAGCCGGATCCACCTCGCTCGGATGTGAGCGAGCAGGCCGGGACGGCGGGGTTGCGGGTGGTGGCGGGGCTTGCCGCGTACCGAATGGGGGTTGGTCTTCACGGACCGGCGGGCCATCGACCCGGGTGGGGTCGAGACGCGAAGCGTCGGCCTTCGGCCCGTCGACGCGGGTCGGTTTGTCGGGGGTGCGGCCGACCGAGGCCTTGCCGGGCACAAAAACCGGCGGCCGGCCGTCGCCGGCCGCCACGCGGCCCCCCGAAGCTGGTGTCTGACCGGGCGGATTGCCCTGACGCGAGGGCGCGACCGGCGGACGCGGACCGGGCACCACCGGCATCGCCCCGGTCGGCGGAAGCGCACGACCCAGGCCCGGACGGCGCATGGTCGGGCTCATCGGGAAGGTCAGTTTGGACCGTCGGCCGGTCGCCCGCAGCAGCAGACGCTCGGCCTCCTCCGCGTTGATGCGGTGCGTCGGGTCCTTGCGGAGCAGGCCGTTGAGCACCGGCTTCAGCGGGCCCGCGTTGCGTGACTGCGGCGGATTTTCGGTCGCCAGGGCGGCCAGCGTCGCGATGGCCGACGGGCGGGCGAACGGCGAAGCACCCTCCACCGCGGCATAGAGAGTGGCGCCCAAAGACCAAAGATCGGCGGCCGGTCCGGCGGTGCCGTCCCGGGCGCGCTCCGGAGCGATGTACGCCGGGGAGCCCAGCACCAGACCCGTTCGGGTGACGTTGGGGTCTCCCGGAACCGTGGCCAGGCCGAAGTCGGTGAGCACCACGCGGCCGTCGGCACCGATCAGAACGTTGCCGGGTTTGACGTCGCGGTGCACCACGCCGGCGCGGTGCGCGGCGCGCAGCGCGTTGAGCACGCCCAGGCCGATCTCGGCCGCGCGGACCGCGTTGAACGGGCCGTCGCTGGCCAGCGTGTCGTGCAGCGAGCGGGACGCCACGTATTCCATGACGATCCATGGGTCGGCATCCGTACGCAGCACGTCGAAGACGCGGACCACGTTGACATTGTTGAGCCGGGCGATCGCGCGCGCCTCACGCAGCGACCGCTCGCGCATCTCCTGCCGCTCCCCGGGCGTCAGGCCGGGCGGCGGGACGAGTTCCTTGATGGCGACGTCGCGGTGCAGCACGACATCGGTCGCCCGCCAGACGCGACCCATCCCGCCCTGACCGAGCGGCGCGACGAGCCGGTAACGGTCAGCGACAATAAGCGGGGGAGAAGAAGACATCACGCAGAAAATACCCGGTCCTGTCGAGCGGCAGCTAATTGATCAGCCGAGTGTGGGACGCGTGTCACCGGAACCTCCGGGCCTTTGTCGTACGCTCGGTCGATGGATGAGGAACCGCTGGTCAGCGTCGTACGCGGCACCCCGACCGATCTTGAGCTGGCCGCACTCGTCACGATCATCGCGGCCCGATCCGCAGCCGTCGATGCACGCCCGGCCCGGCCCGCCACCTCGACCTGGGCCCGATCCGCACGTCCGTCGATCGGCCCCGCTTCCTGGCGCTCCTCAGGCCTGCCACGATAGATCATCTGACCTCGATCGATATCGGTCGGGTTGCGACCGTCCACCGCCGCCGATCGCGACCCCCGCGGCTGGCGGCGAGCGACTACCCTACGAGAGCTCAACGTGAATGTTCGGTGAGTGATCGTCAAGTAGTTCCGTCGGGGGAGGAAGCATGCTTTCCGAGGAGGACCGCGGGCCCGCCTGGATGCGAGATTACGGTTATACCGACTTCAGCCAGATCGAGGCCGACGTAACGGCGATGGAGCAGTTCGCGACTCAGCTGCAGGGCGACGTCACGAAGAACTACAACACGCACGTGCCGGTGGTGCAGCAGCTGATGTTGACCGAGCTTCCCTCGCCACCCGCCGAGTTTCAGGAACTGTCGTCCTTCCTCGTCGTGCACAACGACGCGCAGAACATCTCCCAGCAGAACGTCTTCCACTTCAGCAAGGGCACCGAGCAGTTCGCCACGGTGGCCAAGGACGTCAGCAAGGATTACCGGGGCTCGGACGCCTTCTCGCACGCCAAGGTCTCGGACGTCGATTCGGCCTTCACGTCGGTCTCCAAAGACGGGAACGAGTGATGTTGGAAGCGGGCGGTGGAGGCGGCGGGGGCACCGACTGGTGGGGCATGAGCATGGAAATGATCCAGCAGCTCGCCCAGAGCCCCGACATCGACGCGCATTACCAGATCGTCGACGGCTGGCAGAAGTCCGCCGATCTGGTCGGCGAGCACATGTTCCAGGTTCAGCAATACCGGGAGTCGCTGGCGACGGCGTGGCCCCCGGAGAAGAGCAGCGCGGCGGCGGCCTACATCACCCGTCTCGACGCTCTGATCAAAAACCTCAACGAGACCTACGAGGCTGCGCTCTCCAACCACGAGGCGTTGAGCTCGGCAAGCCTCTCCCTCGGTCTGGCCAAGTCGGAGATGAATAAGCTCTACAGCCAGTGGGATACGAACAACAAGGCGTTGGTGGCCTTCAACCAGCAGCAGGCGCAGAAGAAAGCGCAGGCCACGAGCGGCCAGCCGACGCCGACCCCGAGCCCGAGCGGCGACGAGCCGCCCCCGGTGACCGCGTCGCAGCAGGAGGCCTTGCGGCAGAAGGCGATCACGTTGATGTCCGGCGTGAGTTCCGACCTCGCGCAGGCCCAGCTCAAAGTCGTCCGCCCGGCTCAATACACCCCCATGTCTGACGTCGGCAGAGACACCCACAACGTCGGAGGGGGCGCCAACAACGCGCCTAACCTGCCACCGGTCGTGCCTACCCCTTTCTCAGGCAACGGCGGCGGGTCGACCAGTGGAAGTTCGTTTTCGTCGAACCACGGCGCCACCACCGCCTTCCCAACCACGCCGCACAACGCGCTGCCGACCACCGGCTCGCCGTTCCCCAGCGGCAACGGCAATCCCGGCCTGGTACTTGGCGGAACGAATACCGCGCCTCCACCGCCGCCAACCCTTGCCCCTGGCCCCAATCCGATCACCACATTGCCCGGCGGCGGCGGTCCGGCCGTGAACCCGGGCATCATGCCGCCGGGTACAGGCCCGGTCCTGCCGAACGGGACGCTGCCGACGGGCGGCAACTTCCCCAAGGGCAAGGGTGGGTTCAAGCCGTTCGGGGGCGCACCTGAGGGCGGGTTGAAGGCGATGCCGCCCGGCGGGATCATCGGAAAAACCCCCGGCGTCGGACTTAGCGAGCCGATTGCCGGTCGGCTGGGGCCGCAGCGAGTCAATCCGGTCGGCGGAGTGATCGGCGGAGAGCCCACGACCGGTCCCGGCATGGTGGGCGGCCGAGGTGTGGCTTCCGGTGCCCGGGGAGGTGCTACCGCGACCGGTCGCGGTGGCATGAGCGCCGGCGGCACCCAGCAGCCCTATGGCCAGTTGGGCGGTCGACGATCTGGTCGGCGTGGCCAGTCCGAAGACATGACTTGGGATCCAAATAACCCGTGGGCGACCGACGAGGGCGTTGACCCGGTGGTGCTGCCTCCGGTAGAGCAACGCATCGACCCGGGACCGGCGATCGGGCTCAGTTGATTATCCGTCGTGCGGTGCATGCGGCTGCCGGGGCGCTTCTCCTAGCAGCCGCTGTTGTCATCCCCACCAGCCCGGCCATGGCCGACAGCATCCGGGACCAGCAGTGGTTCCTGCGAAGCCTCAATGTCGGTCGGGCACAGGCGATCAGCAACGGCGCCGGCATTACTGTCGCCCTCGTCGATACTGGCGTTTATCCACATCGAGACTTCAAAGGCAACCTTCTCGCGGGATACAACCTCGTTACCGCTAAGCCCGACGGCCGAATCGACACTGATGGTCACGGGACCAACATGGCTGGCCTGATCGCAGGTAGCGGCCACGGTAATAGTGGAGTGCTAGGCATCGCCCTCCGCGCCAAAATCCTTCCGATCAAGGCCGGGAACGATGGGCACATCCCCGGGGGTATGGTCGCCAAAGGAATCGACTATGCCGTAGCCCACAAAGCACAGGTCATCAACGTTTCGATCGCATCCGCGCCTGCCTTTGAGCTGCTCAAGGCCATCAAAGACGCGAATAAGGCTGACGTGGTGATCGTCGCTGGTTCAGGAAACGAGGGGGACCAGCTAGTAGGCTACCCGGCGGCCGCTGATGGCGTCCTAGCCGTTGGCGCGACCGACAAGAAAGGCAAGCACTGGTCGGATTCGACTCACGGCCCGAACCTTCAGATATGTGCGCCGGGGGTAGACATCGTCTCGACCGGTATTGGGAACAAATACGTCGGCTCGGATGGAACCTCTGACGCGACGGCAATCGTGTCAGGTGCCGTTGCGATGGTCAGGGCGAGGTTTCCAAAGCTGTCGGCCCCTGAGGTAATCCACCGGATCACGGCCACCGCCGATGACATCGGACCGCCGGGGCGCGACGACGACTGCGGATTCGGCGAGCTAAATATCGTCAAGGCGCTCACGGCTGACGTGCCGCCGCTGAGCGGGGGCGCTCCTAGCGCGTCGACGTCGCCCAGCGTGACCACCACGGCTTCGGCGACCGCCTCTAGCGACAATGCTGCTGAACCGCCCAGCGCGGAGAAGGCGGACGGCGGCGCGCCGCTTATTGTCGGCGCGCTGGTGGCCGTGCTGCTGGTTGCGGGGCTCGTAGGTTTCCTGGCGGTGCGGCGGCGGCGGCGGGCGTGACTGGAAAATAGGGCTGAAACGCGCGGTTGTGTGCCCCGAGGGGGGCTTTGGCCCTTGTAGCCTCTGAAGCGTGCAGAACGACATCGCGTATCACCTGATCCTGGCCTCGGCCAGCCCGGCCCGCCGTGCCCTGCTCGCCGCGGCCGGGATTGACGCCGAGGTGATGGTCAGCGGGGTGGACGAGTCCGTCGTCGAGGCCGAGGACGCCTACACGCTGTCGCTCGGGCTGGCGCGGATGAAAGCTCGCACCGTCGCCGCCGACCTGGCCGCCGACCCCGGCGCGCTGGTGCTCGGGTGTGACTCGGTGCTCGCGTTCGAGGGTGAGATTTTCGGCAAGCCGGCCAACGCCGAAGAGTCGGTCAAGCGCTGGATGATGATGCGCGGCCGCTCCGGGGTGCTGCACACCGGCCACCACCTGACCGGGCTGGTCTCCGGCAAGCAGGCCGAGGGTGTCGGGACAACCGTGGTGCATTTCGCCGACGTCACCGATGAGGAGATCGCGGCCTACGTGGGGACCGGCGAGCCGCTCAACGTGGCCGGTTCGTTCACGCTGGACGGCCGCGGGGGCGCCTTCGTCGACCGCATCGAAGGCGACCCCGGCAACGTTATCGGCCTGTCGCTGCCGCTGCTGCGTAACCTGCTCGCCGAGATGGACATCTCGATCACGCAACTGTGGCGGAAGTCGGACGAAGCCGGCTAGCGCACGCTGCGGGCAAACTCGCGGGCCGCCCAGCCGACCGCGAGGACCGCCAGTGCCGCCATGATGGCCAGGCCCTGCCAGACAACCGGCGCGCCCAGGTCACCCTGGAACAGGGCCCGGATGCCTTTCACCGCCCACGAGAACGGATTCCAGTCGGCTACCCCCTGGAGCCAGCCCGGCGCGTACGTCAGCGGCAGCAGGATGCCGCTGAGCAGCAGCACCGGCTGCGACACCGTGTTCATGGCCGGGGCCAGCGCGTCCTCGCTCTTGAGGACCAGCGCGATCCCGTAGCTGACCGCCGACGTCATCATCGAGATCAGCGCCAGCAGTAGGTAGGCCAGGAGCAGGTTGCCGATGAACACGCGCAGCCCGAACGCCAGCGCCAGCACCGTGATGATGACCGCCTGGGCGATCAGCGAGACCGTGTCGCGCAGCGAGCGGCCGAGGAGCAGGGCGAGCCGGCTGATCGGGGTGACCCGGGCCCGTTCGATGACGCCGGCCCGGAGTTCGGCGATCAGGCCGAAGCCCTGGAACAGGCCGCCGAAGATGGCGAGCAGCACCAGCAGGCCGGGCACGAAGATCTGGTACGCCTCGGCGTTGGTGCGGACCTGCAGCGCCGGTTTCAGCAGGGGCGCGAAGAGCAGCAGGTACATGACCGGCTGGAAGATCCCGACGAAGATCCAGACGGGGTTGCGGAGGAGCAGCCCGAGCTGCCGGTTGAAGATCAGTGAGGTGTCGCGCAGCAGCTTCATCAGCTCTCCCGCAGGGATCGGCCGGTCTTGGTCAGGAAGACGTCGTCGAGGCTGGGCCGGTGCAGTTCGATGGTGCCCAGCGGCACCCCGGCCGCGTCGAGGGCCCGCAGGATCTGCGGGATCGCCACGGCGCCGTCGTCGACGAACAGGCGCACTCCCCCGTCGTACGTCTCCAGTTTGTAGGAGGCGAGAGCCTCCGCCGCCGCGCTGAGCCCGCCCGCGGCCAGGCCCACCCGGACGACGTCGCCGGAGATCTCGCGTTTGAGTTCGGCCGGTGTGCCGGAGGCGACGATCTCGCCGTTGTCCATGATCGAGATGCGGTCGCAGAGCGCGTCGGCCTCGTCGAGGTAGTGCGTGGTGATGAAGACGGTCATGCCTTCGTCGCGGAGGCGGCGCACCTCTTCCCACATGTGGGCGCGGCTCTGCGGGTCGAGGCCGGTGGTCGGCTCGTCGAGGAAGACGACCTTCGGGTCGTGGATGACGCCGAGCGCGATGTCGACGCGGCGCCGCTGGCCGCCCGAGTACGTCCGGCATTTGCGGTCGGCGAATTCGCTGAGCTGGAAGTTGTCGAGGAGCCGGGCGGCGCGAGATGTGGCGGAGGCCTTCGTGATGCCGTAGCAGCGGGCCTGGTGGATGAGTTCTTCGCGCGCGGTCGACTCGTCCCACGTGCTGCCGCCCTGCGCCACGTACCCGATGCGGCGGCGCACCTCGGCCGGGCTGTCGAAGAGCGAAACGCCGGCGACGGTGGCGGAGCCGCCGTCCGGCTGGATGAGTGTGGCCAGCATGCGCAGGGTGGTGGTCTTGCCGGCCCCGTTGGGACCCAGGAAACCGAAGATCTCGCCCGGGGCGACGTCGAGGTCGACGCCGCGTACGGCGTCGACGACCCCTTGGCGTGTCTTGAACGACTTGCGTAACCCGCGAGTCTCAATCATGCGGGAACGGTAAGCCCGCCGACCACACTAGTCAAACTTGATTATTCGCTTCCGACGAAAGATAGGGCTGCCCCGACTCGATGCGGGCGGCAATCCGCTCACACCAGTCGATCTCGGCCGTGGATCGCGCCATCACGAGCTCCCACATCCAGGCGACATAGACCGGCTTGTTGTCGAGCCAGTCTGCCGAGAGAGCAGCCTCCAGCTGTTTGACCCCCGCCGAAAGCTGCATCGCCCGGTTGCGCAGCGCGGCCGCCGCCTCGTCGCGGGGCAGGGTCGGCAGGAATGCGAACGCGGCCATGAAGGGGTCGGGCGCCGAGGCGAGATGCCACCACTGATTACGCAACTGGGACTGGAACTCGGCCGCGCCCTTCGGCGTGATCTCGTACGAGGTGCGGGCCGGCCGGGCACCCACCTGCTCGGTCGCCACCTCGCGCAGCAGGCCCTCCTCGGACAGCTTGCGCAGCGCGTGATAGATCGAGCCCGGCTGCACGTTGGCCCACTTGTCGGCGCTCCAGCTCAGCAGCTCCCGGCGTACGTCATAGCCGTGCACCGGCTGCAGCCACTGGACCACCCCGAGGATCATCATGCGCGTCGCGGACACCCTCACAGCGTAGGCTCACGTCGTGCGCAAGGTATTGATCGCTAACCGTGCCGAGATCGCCGTCCGAGTCGTCCGGGCCTGCCAAGATGCCGGGCTGACCAGCATCGCCGTCTATGCCGACGGTGATCGCGACGCCCTCCACGTCCGGCTGGCCGACGAGGCCTACGCGCTGGGTGGCGAGACCGCCGCCGACTCCTACCTGCGCATCGACAAGCTGATCGACGTCGCGAAGAAGGCCGGCGCCGACGCGGTGCACCCGGGCTACGGCTTCCTGTCGGAAAACGCGGATTTCGCCCAGGCGGTCATCGACGCCGGGCTGACGTGGATCGGCCCGACCCCGCAGGCGATCCGCGACCTCGGCGACAAGGTCACCGCGCGGCACATCGCGCAGCGCGTCGGCGCCCCACTGGTGCCCGGCACGGCCGAACCGGCCCAGGACGCGGCCGAGATCGTCGCCTTCGCGGAGCAGCACGGCCTGCCGGTCGCGATCAAGGCGGCGTTCGGCGGGGGCGGCCGCGGGCTCAAGGTCGCGCGCACGCTCGAGGAGATCCCGGCGCTGTTCGAGAGCGCGACACGCGAGGCGGTGGCGGCCTTCGGGCGGGGCGAGTGCTTCGTCGAGCGCTACCTCGATCGTCCCCGGCACGTCGAGGCGCAGGTGCTCGCCGACACGCACGGCAACGTGGTCGTCGTCGGCACCCGCGACTGCTCGCTGCAGCGCCGTCATCAGAAGCTGGTCGAGGAGGCCCCGGCGCCCTTCCTCACCGAGGCGCAGCGCGAGTCGATCCACTCCAGCGCCAAGGCGATCTGCCGCGAGGCGGGCTACCACGGCGCCGGCACGGTCGAATACCTGGTCGGCCAGGACGGCACGATCTCGTTCCTCGAGGTCAACACCCGGTTGCAGGTCGAGCACCCGGTCAGCGAGGAGACCGCCGGGATGGACCTGGTGCGGGCCCAGTTCCAGATCGCGTCGGGCCACCCGCTCGACGTCACCGAGGACCCGGTTCCCCGCGGGCACGCGATCGAATTCCGCCTCAACGGCGAAGACCCGGGCCGCAATTTCCTTCCGGCCCCCGGTTCGGTGACGGCTCTGCACTGGCCTTCCGGCCCGGGCGTACGCGTCGACGCCGGCGTCGAGCAGGGCAGCGTGATCGGCGGAAACTTCGACTCCCTGCTCGCCAAGATCATCGTCACCGGTTCGACCCGTGCGGAGGCGCTCGAACGGTCCCGCCGGGTGCTCGACGAGACGGTGGTCGAGGGCATCGCGACCGTGTTGCCGTTCCACCGCGCGGTCGTTCTTGACGAGGCCTTCACCGGTGAACCGTTCACGGTCCATACGCGGTGGATCGAGACCGAGTGGGCGGGCGGCATCCCGCCGTTCGCGGCCGTGCCGGTCGACGCCGCGGAGTCGCCGCGGGAGACGGTCGTGGTCGAGGTCGGGGGCAAGCGGCTCGAGGTTTCGCTGCCGGCGTCGCTGCTGGCCGGGGGTCCGGCGCCGGCTGCGGCCCGGCCGGCGAGCCGGCGGACGGGCGTGGCCGCGCAGAAGGCGGCCGGGAACGCGGCGTCACTCACCGCCCCGATGCAGGGCACGATCGTCAAGGTCGCGGTCTCGGACGGCGACTCGGTCCAGGAGGGCGACGTGATCGTGGTGATCGAGGCGATGAAGATGGAGCAGCCGCTACAGGCCCACAAGTCGGGCGTCGTCTCGGGCCTCACGGTCGAGGTGGGGGCGACGGTGACGGCGGGCGCGGCCATCTGCTCGATCGACTAGCTCGAAATCCAGTAGCGCAGCTTCCCGCCACTCGGCGAGTCGGGAACGCCGCCGTTCCGCTCGATCGTGCGGCGGGACGCCTCGTTGTCCTCGTCACAGGTCAGCAGCACCGACTCCAGGCCGATCCGCCGCGCCCAGGCCAGCGACGCGGCCAGCATCGCCGTGGCATGCCCCTGCCGGCGGGCCGACGGGCGCACCTCATATCCGATGTGGCCGTTGCGTGACCCGGCCGGCTCGGGCGCCAGCCGATGCCGGATGCTCAGCCGTCCCAGGAACGCGGAGCCTTCGACCCACCACAGGTGGGTCGTCGGCACAAGGTTGGCCGGCCGCGGCGTCTCCTCGAGCTCCTGGGCCCGGAGATCGTCGAGAAATCGCTGGAACTCGGCCGGCTCGTGCCACGAGGATGCGTAGGTGGCCACCGCGCGAGCGATCGGGCCGGTCGGATCGAGCTGATCTTCGGCCCGGAGTTCGTCGACGGCAGCCAGGAACGAAGCCTGGACGGACAGGGCGGGAAGCGTCAATGCGGGCACGCGCCCACACACTACGCATAGGGGGGCCGTCGGTACGGGACCTACCGACGGCCCAGCCGCAACACCAGGAACGGGGGACCCGGCGTTTCCGGCACCACAAAGGTACGCCGACCGGGCACGCCCAGAAAACAGCACGCGTGCGTACCAGTCTGTCGTGATCGAGACCGTACCGTGTCGGTCGTCACCGCCGACCGCCCCTGATCAGGGAGCATGCTGAACACAGCACAATCTCAGGTGCCAACCCGGATACTGCCGGGAGCCGACGATTCCCCCCGAGGTGACCACCCGATGACCCAGTTGTTGACCGCCATGGCAACACCGTTGTGGGCGTACCTTGCCCTCTTCGGGTTCCTGACGGTCGACGCGATGGTCCCGGTGGTCCCGGTCCAGGCGATCATGATCACGACCGGGGCGCTGACCGTCTACGGCAACCTCAACCTGGCGCTGGTGATCGCGATCGGCGCGCTCGGCATGTTCGCCGGAGACTCGATCGCGTTCATGCTCGGCCGGTCGACCGGTGGCGTGGGCCGGCACTGGCTGGGCAACCTGCGGGCCCGGTTCGCCCCGAAGAACGAGGACGCCGAGACCAAGAGCGGCGCGCGGAGAGCGGCCGAGCGGTTCACCCGCGGTCTGCGGCGACCGGGCCCTCTCGTACTCCTGCTGTGCCGGTTCGTTCCGGGCGGCCGGATGGCCGCCGGTTTTCACGCCGGCCGCACCGGCTACCCGCTGAAGATGTTCGCCCTCTACGACGGCGCCGCCGCGATCTGCTGGGCCACCTACGGCGGCCTGGTCGGCCACGTCGGCGGCACCGCGATCACCCAGTCGGCCTGGCGGCTGTTCATCATCGCCGCCACGGCCGCGGTGGTCTTCGGCACGGCCGGCTGGATCCTCGCCCTCTTCGGCGGCCGCAAAGCGGCCGACCAGGCCGACCAGGCCGACCAGGCGGAGGAGGCGAGCGAAGAAACGACCGCGGCGGCGCTCGACGCGGAGCTGACCGGCGTACCGGTAATTACTGCCGTTCGTGTTGCATCAGCTGACGTGCCGCCTCAGCGATAGACCCCGACAGCGACGGATAGATCGTGATGGTGTGCGCGAGCTGATCAACCGTCAGGTTGTTCTCGATCGCCATCGTGATCGGCAGGATGAGCTCGCTCGCCTTGGGAGCCACCACCACACCGCCGACGATCTGACCGGTCGCCGGCCGGCAGAACAGCTTGACGAAGCCGTCCCGCAGGTCGGACATCTTGGCCCGGGCGTTGCCGGTCAGCGGCAGCATGACCTGCCGGGCCGGCATCCGGCCCGCATCGACGTCGTTCTGCGAGACGCCGACCGTGGCCAGTTCGGGGTCGGTGAAGACGTTCGCCGAGACGGTCCGCAGCCGTAGCGGCGCCACCGCCTCGCCCATCGCGTGCCAGACCGCGATGCGTCCCTGCATGGCGGCCACGCTGGCCAGCGGCAGCACGCCGGTGCAGTCGCCGGCCGCGTAGATGCCGGGCACGTTGGTGCGGGACACCCGGTCGACCGTGATGTAGCCGCCGTCGGCGACGTCCACTCCGTATTCGCGCAGGCCGAGGGACGCGGTGTTGGGCACTGCACCGACCGCCATCAGCGCGTGCGAGCCGGTCACCGTGCGCCCGTCGGCCAGCGTGACCAGCACCCCGTCGCCGGTGTTGACCACCGAGTCGGCGCGTGACTTGCTGAGGATCGTCATGCCCCGCTCGCGGAAGACCCGCTCGATCGCCATCGCGGCGTCGGCGTCCTCGTGCGGCATGACCCGCTCCCGGCTGGAGACCAACGTCACCTTCACACCCATCGCCAGGTAGGCGCTGGCGAACTCGGCACCTGTCACACCCGAGCCGATCACGATCAGGTGGGACGGCAACTCGGTGAGGTCGTAGACCTGCCGCCAGTCGAGGATCCGCTCGCCGTCCGGCTTCGCCGACGCGAGCACGCGGGGGGTTGCTCCGGTCGCGATGAGCACGGTCGCGGCATCCAGGGCGTACGCGTCGGAGCCCTCCGGCGTGATCAGCACCTGGTGGGTGTGCCCGAGGCTGTCCTCGCCGAGCCTCGCCCGGCCGCGGACGACGTCGACACCCACCTTGACCAGCTTGTCCTGGATGTCGCCGGACTGGGCCAGCGCCAGCTTCTTGACCCGTTGGTTGACCGCGACCGCGTCGACGGTCGCCTCGACGCCGCCGGAGCGGATGCCGAACCGGTCGTTGTGCCGATATCCGGTCATCACCTCCGAGCTGGCGATGAAAGTTTTGGACGGCACACAGTCGGTCAGCACGCACGCACCGCCCGGGCCGTCCGCCTCGACGAGGGTCACATCCGCGTCGAGTTGGGCGGCGACCAGGGCCGCCTCATACCCACCCGGTCCCCCACCAATGATCACGATCCGGCTCACGGTGCACTGTCCTCTCCGCGTCAACTGTGCCGACACGCACTCCTTGTATTCTCCACGACCGCCCTGTCCGGCTATCGTCATCGCCGTGCGTCATTACGCCGCGTATGGCTCAAACCTCGACCCGGCCCGCATGCGGGCCTACTGTCCGCACTCCCCGATGGTGGGGGTGGGCTGGATAGAAGGCTGGCGCCTGACTTTTGCCGGTGAGGGGGATATGGGCTGGGAGGGTGCCGTCACGACGATAGTCGAGTCGCCCGGCGACCGCGTCTTCGTGTCCCTCTACGACGTCCATCCCGGCGACGCCGCCCAGCTCGACGAGGTCGAGGGCGTGACCGCGGGGGCGTACCAGAAGCTCACGGTGCGTGTATCAACGCTCGAGGGTGACCTCAGCGCCTGGGTCTACGTCTTCGACGGCTACGAGGGCGGCATGCCGACCGCGTGGTACCTCTCCGAGATCGCGAACGCGGCGGAGAAGGCGGGCGCGCCCGACGACTACGTCGAGGAGCTCCGGGGGCGCCCGACGCGTACGTCAAACCCGGAGATCTAGCGACCTCTCGTAGATGTTGGCCTGGTAGAGCGGGGTCAGTCCGACCGCGAGGTAGAGCTGGACCGCGCGGGTCGGGTTGGCCATGTCGACGCCGAGGCCGGCTTTCTCGCGCCCGTTGCCGGCATAGACGGCGAACGCGTGCCGCAGCAGCGCCTCGCCGATGCCCCGGCGCCGATGTCCGCGGCCGACCGCGAGGCGCCGGACGAAACCCTCGTTGTCCTCGCCGTCGACCGACTGCAGGGCTCCGGCGATCTCGTCGTCGACCAGGGCGACCAGCCACTCGTTCCAGGTCTTGGTCGGCTCGGCTTCGACCTGCCGGCGCCACACGTCGTAGTCGACGGCCAGGTGGTCGGTGTCGCGGAACGCGTCCTCGATCACCTCGTGGAACCGGCGCATCTCGGCCTCGTCGTCGTGCCGCAGCTCGCGGATCGTGACGCCGACCGGCGGCGCGGGCGGGGTCGGCGAGACACCGTCGAGGGACCTGCGCATGCGCGAGTGCTGCCGGTTGAAGACGAAGCCGGCCTCGGTCAGCAGCTCGATGTAGTCCTTCTCGATCGGCACCGCCCCGGCCCGGATCCGGTAGATCTCGTGCCCCAGTTCGGCACCGCGCTCGGCCACCCGGGCCATGATCATCTCCAGCAGCGGACGCTGGGCGGGCAACCCGCGCGACGGCCAGACGTAGACCTCGATGAAGTCGCGGTCGCCGCCGTCGGTGTTGTGCGGATAGGTCCAGCCGACGAGCGTGCCGGTCTCGTCGAACACGACCCAGCTGTCGCGGCTCATGTCGGTGCCCGGGTCGGTGAGCGCCTCGCGCACCTCGTCGGGGGTGAAGTCGGCCTCACCGACCGCGGCCATGTCGCTGGCTTGCACCATCGCGAGGATGGCCGGCAGGTCGTCGAGCGTCGGCCGGCGTACGTTCCAGCCCTCGGGCAGTGCCGTCCCGGCGAAAGGCAGTGCGGTCATCGTCGGATCGGACCACACCGCCCGGGCGCCGGTCGAGCGGTTATCGGGTCAGCCGGTGGCTGATCGACTCGAGCAGCCCGACGAACTCCACCCGCTCGGACCGGTCGAGGGCCGCGTAGGCCTGCCCGGCCAGCGCGTCGGCGACCGATTCTGCCCACATGAGACGACGCACGATCGGCCCGGCCGGAGGGTAGGGCGGCTGCCACCCGAAGGCCACCGCGCCGGTCTCGCCCTCCGGCCCGGCGATGATCGCCTGCAGCGGGGTGAGCCCGCTCGCCCGCACCGCCACCACGTGCACGCCGAGCCGATGCTCCTGCAGCAGGTGCAGCATGATCGCGGCCAGCGCGCCCGGCGACGGGGCGGGCACCGGCATGGCCCGCCAGGCCGCGAAGAGCGGCAGGGCGGCCACGTCGACCGCGGTCACCACCCGGTCGCCCAGCTCGAGCAGGCGGGTCAGCCGAGGGAAACCGCCCAGCCGTTCGACGCCCCAGGCGCACATCTCGTGCAGGTGCCAGGCGGCGACCTCCATCGGCGCGGAGGTCTTGGCGGTCGACTCCCAGCCGTCCACGACGGCCTCGGGAGCGATGAAGCCGATGGCCGCGGCCACCGTCTCGGGGCGGACGTCGCCGAGCGCTCCGGCCCGTGCCGACACGTGGTAGGCCCAGCCGGAGAGGCCCAGCAGACGCGCCCGGCGGAGCGTCTGCGGTGACTCGGCGAAGGCACCGACGATCGTCGCGAGTCCCGGTTTGGCGTTGGCGGCAGCCTGTTCGGGGGTCACGCGCCGATTCTGCTCTCCTCGTGACCGATCTGGAAAATATTCTTCCCGTCCGATTCGAACGGTCTTTTCTCGATCAGGGGTGCCGGGCGGGGCGGTCGGCGAGGAGAGGGATCAATCGGAATCGTCGCCTTCCAGATCTTCGATCGCCGCCTGGACGTCACCCACGCGCCGCCTCGCGGCGGCGGCCTCCCGCTCCGCGGTCCGGCGGGCCAGCTTGCGCCGAGCAACGTCGGCCTGTGCTTCGGTACGCCGTCGCTCCAGTTCCGCCAGCTCGGCGTCGAGGTCCTCGACCAGGTGCTCGGCGTCCCGCTCGGCGGACTCCGCGCGCTCGACCTGCTTGTCGGCCCGCTGTTCGGCCGCCTCGGCCGCACCGAGTTCCCGCCGCAGTTCCCGTTTGCGCTGCTCGCGCTCCCGGCGACGGCGCTCGGCAACGGCGTTGGCCGCCTTCTCCCGAGCGGCATTCGGCAGCTCGATGACCTCGGCGTCCGCATCCCCCTCCCCGGTCTCGGCCTCGTCCGTGTCGTCCGAGTCGGTGACCAGTCGCAGACGCGGGCGGGGCACCTCACCGAAACCGGCGTAGGTGGCCGACCGGATCAGCCGCCCGGTACGCACCTGGGCCGCCACGTCCGGCTCGGCCAGCGCCGCGCTCAGCGTCGCCTCGACCTCCCCGAGCGGCAGCTTGATGCCGGGCTCCTCGGCCTGAGCCAGCTGACGGGCCGAGGAGACGAGCGCCGAGACCACCTGCCGGCGCTGGGCGGTCAGCTCGCGCAACTGGTCGCCCTTCAAGCCGCGCTGCGCCTCGCGGAGCGCACCGGAGAGCTCGACCAGCTCCTCGATCAGCTCCGGGCGGCGCAGCGCGAGCAGGTTGACCACCCAAGCGGCCACGGTCGGCTTCTTGAGGGCGGCCAGGCGCTTGGCGGTGTCCCGGTCGCCGGCTTTCCGGGCGTCGTTGACCGCGGCCGTCCGGGCCGCGACGAAGCCCTCCGGCGGCGACTCGTAGAGCCGCCGGATGAGGTCGTCGGTGGCGCTGCTCGGCATGGTCAGGCGAGAACCGTGCCGGGCGCGAGCCGCGCGTAATCGGTGCCGCCGAGGTTGCCCAGGAGGTTGTCGTACAGCCCGGCGCCGTTCTCCTTGAGCAGCGCGTCGTGCAGCGCGAAGGCCCGGCCCGGCTTGACCTGCCGGACGAAGTCGATCGTCTCGGAGACCTTGGCCCAGGGCGCGTGCAAGGGCGCGAACAGGGTCTCGACCGACGCCCCCTCGGGAACCTGGAACGAGTCGCCCGGGTGATAGAAATTCGTCGACCCGTCGTCGACCAGGTAAGCCACGTTGGTGATCCGGGGGATGTCCGGGTGGATCACCGCGTGCTGCCCGCCGTACGCCGTGATGTTGAGGCCGACCGCCGTGAACCTCTGGCCCGGCTCCACCGGCACGGTCTCGCCCGGGAAGTCGGCGAGCAGCGCGAGCACGTCGGGGTGGGCGTAGACGTGCAGCCCGGGCCGCTGCTGGGCGGCCTCGACGACGGCCGCGACCGCGATGTGGTCGGGGTGCTCGTGGGTCACCAGAACGGCGTCCACCCCGTCGAGCGCCGACCGCTCGCTGAACACGCCGGGGTCGACCACGAGCACCCCGTCGCCCTCGACCCGTAGGCAGGAATGGCTGTACTTCGTGATTCGCACGGGACTCCTCCGCTGCCGATTCGTAATGCGTCAGTTCGCAGTCTGCCGGAACCACCCCCGCATTGCCGCACGTCTGAGGTGGCACGCCGTCACGGGGATGGGGGAAACATGACTGCCAATTACCGAAGAACGATATTTCTGGCCGGTTCGTTGCTGCTCGCCGGGCTGGTGGTGACCGGCTGCAGCGCCGGCAACAACGCCAGTACCGACAAGGCGTCGGCCTCCGGCGGGGGCATGGCCGCGGCACCCGAGAAAGCACCCGACCAGGTCGACGGGGCGACCGCGAAAGACAGTCCCGACCTGAGCGTCGACCAGCGTTCGATCATCTATACCGGCGCGATGTCCGTACGTGTCCGGGACGTCACCGCCGCCGCCTCCCAGGTCACCGGCATCGCGCAGGTCGCCGGTGGTTTCATCGGCGCGGACAACCGCGATCGCAGCTCGGGCAACGACACCGCCACGATGCAGCTGCGGATTCCGGCCGACAAGTTCCGCACCGTGGTCGACCAGCTGTCCAAACTGGGCACCGAGGAGTCCCGGCAGATCAGCACCGAGGACGTCACCGAGCAGACGGTCGACCTCGACGCCCGCATCTCCGTCCAGCAGGCCCGGGTCGACAGCGGCCGCAAGCTGCTCGCCTCGGCCAAATCGCTCAGTGACCTGGTGATGCTGGAGAAGGAGGTGGCGACCCGGGAGTCCGACCTGGCGTCGCTGCAGGCCAAGAAGCGGCACCTGGCCGATCTGGTGGCGCTGTCCACGATCTCGGTCACGCTGCTCAACGAGCAGGCGCCGCCGCCGAAACCCCAAGCCGAGAAGCACGGGTTCGTCGGCGGTCTGGCGGCCGGATGGCACGCGCTGCTCGCCTCGCTCAGGGTGGTGCTGACCGTGCTCGGGGCGGTGCTGCCCTGGGCGCTGGTGATCGGCTTGCCGGCCGGGGCGATCTACTACCTGGTGCGTCGGATGCGGCGGGGGCGGGGCTCACCGCGTACGGAATCGGCCGGGGCCGAAACGGCCCCGGCCGACACCTGATCGCCGCTGGAAAATCAGAAGGCGCCGGTGGAGAGCGCCGCCAGCGCGGTGTGCAGCATGACCCGCACGCCGTAGCCGATTGCGCTCTCGTCGACGTCGAAGTCGCCCTGGTGCAGGTCGTGCTTCACGTCGGAGCCGGGTGCCGCGGTGCCGAGCCGGATCATGGAACCGGGCACGTGGTCGAGGTAGAACGCGAAGTCCTCGCCACCCATGCTGAGCTCGGCCTCGACGACTCGTTCGGGGCCCAGCGCCGCGCCGGCCGCACCGGCGATGATCGCGGTGGCCATCCGGTCGTTGATCACCGGCGGCACGCCGCGGTGGTAGCCGATCTCGACCTTGGCCCCGGTCGGCGCCACCACGTCCTCGATCAGCTTGGTGATCAGCTCGGGAACGGTCCGCCAGGCGTCCCGGTTGAGGATGCGCACGGTGCCGCGCAGCTCACCCTCGCCGGGGATCGCGTTGAACGCCTTGCCGGCGTGCACTGCGCCCCAGACCATCGATACCCCGGCCCGCGGGTCGATGCGGCGATCGAGCAGCGACGGCACGTCGACGATGATCCGGCCGAGCGCGTACACCAGATCGGCGGTCAGATGCGGCCGGGCGGTGTGCCCGCCGGGACCGGTCAGCTTGACGTCGATGGTGTCGGCGGCCGCGGTGAACGGGCCCGAGCGCACCCCGACCAGGCCGGCCGGCAGTTGCGGGTAGCAGTGCAGCGCGAAGATCGCGGCGACGTCCTTGAGCACCCCGTCCGCGATCACGCCGGGTGCACCCGACGGCACGGCCTCCTCCGCCGGCTGGAAGATCAGGCGGATCCGGCCGGGCAGTTCGCCCTGCTCGTGGAGCTGCGCCAGGGCCAGGCCGAGGCCGAGCATCACCGTGGTGTGCACGTCGTGACCGCAGGCGTGCGCCACACCGTCCACCGTGGAGCGGTAGGGCACGTCCTTGAGATCCTGCAGGGGCAGCGCGTCGAGATCGGCCCGGAACGCGATCACCCGGTCGCCGGTGCCGATGTCGCAGATCACGCCGTTGCCCTTGGGCAGAAGCTGGGGCGACAGACCGGCCATGGCGAGCTCGCGGGCGACAGTCGCGGCGGTCTCGAACTCGTGGTACGACGGCTCGGGGTGGGCGTGCATGTGCCGACGAATGGCTACCAGCTCCGCACCCCGCGCGGCGAGCCAGCGGTCGAGCTGGCCGGGAAGGGGTTCCGCTCCGGGCAGCAGCCCGGGCCAGGGTGTCGGAGCGCCCTTGAATTCGGCACCCTCGGGCGCCTCCAGAGCAGTAGTCACGTCGGCTTCCAAATCTGTTGGTGCTGGAACAGCACTCTTGAAGTTTTGTCGGGTTTCCGCAACGCGCGACAGCTTAGACCGTCTTTGGTGACGCTGTGCAACGCCATTCCCGTACGCATCGGGTCGCGCTGGGTCACGAAAGCCCTGCTGGGAAGAGGGGGAAGCGGTGCCGGGGGTGTCATTCCCACGCAGCATGGTGCCCCTCACCTCCTACAACGGGTAACGAATCCGAGAGGTGACGCGGTTCAACGTCTACCCCTTCGATCCGCGCCCGGTCGTTCTAGAAATGCTCCACCGGCTGGTAGGTGCCCCACACCTCACGCAACGTGTGACACACCTCGCCAACGGTCGCACGAAGACGCAATGCCTCTTTCATCAAAGGTAAAACGTTCTCAGTTCCCCCGGCGGCCTTCGCCAAATCCGCCAGTGCACGTTCCACCGCCGAGCCGTCTCGTTTCAACCGCAATTCCGTCAGTCGGGCGACTTGCGCCGACTCGATCGCCGGGTCGACCCGGAGCGGCTCGTAGCGCTCCTCGGAGTCGGCGGCGAAGCGGTTGACCCCCACCACGACCCGGTCACCGTTGTCGATCTCGTTGGCGATGCGGTACGCCGACGTCTCGATCTCCTGCTTCTGGAAGCCCTGCTCGATCGCGTCGACCGCACTGCCGTACGAGAAGACCCGCTCGATGAGCGCGACCGCCTCCGCCTCCACCTCGTCGGTCATCGTCTCGATCGCGTACGACCCGGCGAACGGGTCGACCGTGCCGGTCAGGCCGGTCTCGTAGGCGAGCACCTGCTGGGTGCGCAGAGCCAGCCGGGCCGACTTCTCGGTCGGCAGCGCGAGCGCCTCGTCGTAGGCGTTGGTGTGCAGCGACTGGGTGCCGCCGGCGACCGCGCCGAGCGCCTGGATCGCCACCCGCACCAGGTTGACCTCGGGCTGCTGGGCGGTCAGCTGGACGCCCGCGGTCTGCGTGTGGAACCGCAGCATCAGCGATTTGGGATCTCGCGCGCCGAACTCGTCGCGCATGATGCGGGCCCACATGCGCCGGGCGGCCCGGAACTTGGCGATCTCTTCGAGCAGCGTGGTGCGGGCGACGAAGAAGAACGAGAGCCGGGGCGCGAAGTCGTCCACCGCGAGGCCGGCGGCGAGGGCGGTCCGCACGTACTCCATGCCGTTGGCCAGCGTGAACGCGATCTCCTGCGCGGGCGTGGCTCCGGCCTCGGCCATGTGGTAGCCCGAGATCGAGATGGTGTTCCACTTCGGGATCTCGGTGCGGCAGTAGGCGAAGGTGTCGGCGACCAGCCGCAGCGAGGGCTTGGGCGGGAAGATGTAGGTGCCGCGGGCGATGTATTCCTTGAGGATGTCGTTCTGGATCGTGCCGGAAAGGGCCGCGCCGGGCACCCCGTGCTCCTCGGCCACCAGCTGATAGAGCAGGAGCAGCACCGAGCCGGGCGCGTTGATCGTCATCGACGTCGACACCTGATCGAGCGGGATGCCGTCGAACAGCCGCCGCATGTCGTCGAGCGAGTCGATCGCCACCCCGACCTTGCCGACCTCGCCGTGCGCGATCGGGTCGTCGGAGTCGTAGCCCATCTGGGTCGGCAGATCGAAGGCGACCGAGAGGCCCATCGTGCCCGCGGCCAGCAGCTGGTGGTAGCGCGCGTTGGACTCGGCTGCGGTGCCGAAACCGGCATATTGCCGCATCGTCCACGGGCGTTCGGTGTACATGGTGGGATAAACACCGCGGGTGTAGGGGAATTCGCCGGGCTCCCCGATCGGCGCGTCACCGACGTCGCCCGGGTGGTAGACCGGCTTGATCTCGAATCCCGATTCCGCGTTCACACGCGCGATCCTAACCTTCGTTCAGGCGGGGACGCGTGAGGGTTTTTGTACTCAGCGTCCGAAAAGGTCGACTCGGCGCGATCTCTCGGTAACTCACGGTCGAACCTTCGGGAACACACCCGCACCGGCTTTCAAATCGACCCCCGCTCCGGGCAAGATAGCGGGGTTGGTCCGACAGCCCCTACATCCCCTCGGTGGCATTCTCAGTGACTCAAATTCCGACGTGGAGCAGTGGTAATCCCGCTCCCACCAGCGGACGCGCGGCCCCGGGCACACTCATCGGCGGGCGATACACGTTGCGCGCCGCCGTGGGACACGGCGGCATGGGCACCGTGTGGCGCGCGGCCGACACCCTGCTCCGCCGTGACGTGGCGATCAAGGAAGTCGTCCTTCCGCCCGGTCTGGCCCCCAGCGACCGCGACGCGATGTACGAGCGGACCATGCGCGAGGCTCGGGCGGCCGCCGCGCTCCAGCACCCCGCCGTGGTGCAGGTCTACGACGTCGTTCATGAGAACGGCCGGCCGTGGATCGTCATGGAGCTGCTCGACGCCCGCAGCCTGGCCGACATGGTGATCGAGGACGGGCCGATCGCGCCCCGGGTCGTCGCCAAGATCGGCATCGCGCTGCTCGGCGCGCTCGAGGTCGCGCACGCGCACGGCGTGCTGCACCGCGATGTCAAGCCGGCCAACGTGCTGATCTGCAACGATGGGCGCTGCGTGCTGACCGACTTCGGCGTCGCCCGCATGCCCACCGACGTGCAGCTGACCACGCCCGGCATGGTGCTCGGCTCGCCGCACTTCATCTCCCCCGAGCGGGCCATGGGCAACGAGTTCGGCCCGCCCAGCGACCTGTTCTCGCTCGGCGTCACGCTCTTCACCGCGGTCGAGGGCCGGCCCCCGTTCGACAAGGGCGACCCGATCGAGACCATGCACGCCGTGGTGGAGGACCCGCCGGCGGCGGCCGTGCGGGCCGGCTCGCTCGCCCCGGTGCTGATGGGCCTGCTCGAGAAGAACCCGGCCCGCCGGATGGACGTGCAGACCGCGCGCACCCTGCTGCGCCAGCAGCTGGCCGGTCCGCTGGCCAGCCAGATGCCGGCACACATGCACACCGACCCCTACTCGGTCGTACCCTCCCAGCGGCCGGCGACCGCGCCCGCCGAGACGCAGGCGATCCCCCCGCAGCCGGCCCAGCCGCAGCAGAACGGCCAGATCGGTGGCCGGGCCATGCTCGCGCCGGGCGACTCGCTCACCGACCACCTGGCCAAACTGCAGGAGACCAACACCCCGAAGAGCGGTCGCCGCCGTGCGGCCGAGCCGGCCCCGGCGGGCACCCCGACCGGCATGATGCCGGCCGCGAACACCCCGACCGGGCTGATGCCGGGCATGCCCCAGGCCGACCCGACCAGCGTTCTGCCGCCGCGCGGCGCCTGGCAGGGCGCCCCGATGGGCGGCACCGTCGTCGCGAGCCCCTCGGCCAAGCGCAAGGCGATGATCGACAAGACGGTCACCGGGGTTCGGGAGGGCACCGGCAAGCTGGTCACCACCGTCAAGGGGTGGCCGCGCAAGCAGCAGCTGATCGCGGGGGGCGGCGCGCTCGCCGTCCTGATCCTGCTGGTCGTGGTCGTCTCGTCCACCGGCGGCAACGACCAGACCAGCCCGCCGGTCGCCGGGCCGTCGTCGGCCGCGCCGGTCAACGCCTCGTTCGACACCCAGATCTACAACGCCAAGGGCGTCTCGGTAAAGGTGCCCAAGTCGTGGAAGAAGACGACCGGCGAGTCGTACGTCGACTACGTCGATCCCGACGACAGCAAGCACAAGGCACGCATCCTGGTCGAGAACGGCAACGGATCACCGGAGAGCTTCCTCAAGGTGGCCGCGACCCGGCTCAAGAGCAACAAGGCCAGCTGCCCTTCTCCGTACAAGCAGATCGGCATCTCCTCGCGGCAGATCGCCGGTCACGACGGGGCCGTCCTCGAATACCAGTGCGGCAACGGTGACTCCGAGCGGCACGCCCTCTGGGGCGCCGTGGTTACCGGGCGGCACGCATACTCATTCTTCGTCACCTCGACCGAGGATCAGTTCGCGGCCAGCAAGCCGATATTCGAAGAGATGCTGTCGAGTTACAAGCTCTCCGACTCCTGACGCTCAGTAATGTAATTGACACCCATAGATTCCTCCCCTTAGGTTCCCTTCTAGGAATTTTCCTAACGGGGAGGCATTTATGCGTTTCAAGGCACTTTTGTCAGCGGCCGCCGGGGCTCTGATTCTCTCGTCACTCGCCTTCGGTTCGCCTGCGCAGGCCGCACCGAAGACCTCGGTCCAGGCCGAGATCGACTCGCTGGTCAAGGGCGGTGCGGAGCAGATCGGGCCGGCCATGGTGCAGTGGCGGAACGGCGCCGTCGTCTACGACCTCGATCAGAAGCTCGACGCCCGGGCCAACGCCTCCTTCAACGCGAAGCTGGCGCCGGCCGCGACCGTGCACAACTGCCCGTCGGGCTACTTCTGCTTCTACGACGCGCAGAACTACGGCGGCCGCCGGGTGCAATACCGGGACTGCTACGAGCAGGCCCTGCCGGAAAACTTCACGAACAATGTGACGTCCTGGGTGCACAACAAGTCGAGCGGCGTCGTCCAGCCGTACTGGGTCGGCGGCGACATCCTGTGGACCGAATACCCGAACTCCTCGTCCAGCAACGTGGGCACGGCGGACAACGACCTGATGTACGGGTTCCTCTGCCACACCTGAGCAGCAGCGGATGGCCCGGCTTCCCAGCCGGGCCGTCCGGGCTCGTGATATCAATCCTGGGTGACGACGCCTACCGATGAGCTGCGGGGCCAGGCCGAGGCCTGGCTTGCCGACGATCCCGATCCGGCGAGCCGGGCCGAGCTGACCGACCTGATCGCCGGTCTGCCCGGCACGGCCGACGAGTTGCGCGACCGGTTCTCCGGACCGCTCACCTTCGGCACCGCCGGACTGCGCGGCCGGCTCCGCGCCGGGCCCAACGGCATGAACCTCGCGGTGGTCACCCGGGCCGCGACCGGCCTGGTCAACTGGCTGGCCGCCCAGGGCGGAAAGGGCCCGCTGGTGATCGGCTACGACGCCCGGCACGGCTCACGCGAGTTCGCCGAGCAGACCGCCCGGATCGCCACCGGCGCCGGACGCGCGGCGATGGTCATGCCGGGCGTGTTTCCCACGCCCGTCCTGGCGTACGCGGTGCGGGCGCTCGACGCCGTCGCCGGAGTCATGGTGACCGCCAGCCACAATCCGCCGCAGGACAACGGTTACAAGGTCTATCTCGGCCGCGAGCTGGGTGGCCCCGGTGGCGACGGCGCCCAGATCGTGCCGCCGGCCGACGCCGGCATCGAGGCGGCCATCCGCGCGGTCGGCGACCTGACCGCGGTCCCCCTGGGCGAGCCGGGCACGCCGATCGACGAGAGGACCGTTCAGGGGTACGTGCGGCGCGCGGCCGCCGTCCTCGACCCGTCCGGTCCGCGCGACCTGACCGTGGCCTACACCCCGATGCACGGCGTGGGCGGCAGCACGTTCGCCTCCGCCTTCGCCGCGGCCGGGTTCCCGCTGCCGGCCGTGGTCGCCGAGCAGGCCGAGCCGGACCCCGAATTCCCGACCGTCAAGTTCCCCAACCCGGAGGAGCCGGGCGCGATGGACCTGCTGCTGGCGCTGGCCGCCGAGCGGGGAGCCGACCTGGCGATCGCCAACGACCCCGACGCCGACCGGTGCGCGGTGGCCATTGAAGGCGACGAGCCCGGCAGCTGGCGGCCGCTGACCGGCAACGAGCTGGGCGTGCTGCTCGCCGACCACCTCATCCGGCGGTCGACCCCGGGGACATATGCCACCACGATCGTCTCGTCGACCCTGCTCAAGGCGCTGTGCGAGGCCCGCGACGTGCCCTACGCCGAGACGCTCACCGGCTTCAAGTGGATCGTCCGCGGCGCGGTCGACCTGGCGTACGGCTACGAGGAGGCGCTCGGCTACTGCGTCGCGCCCGGCCTGGTCCGCGACAAGGACGGCATCACCGCCGCGCTGCTGGTCGCCGAGCTGGCAGCCGGGCTCAAGGCGGCGGGCAGCTCCCTCGCCGGGCGGCTCGACGAGCTGGCGCTCGAGTTCGGCGTGCACCACACCGACCAGCTGTCGGTGCGGGTCGACGATCTGAGCGAGATCACCCGCGCGATGGCCCGGATCCGGTCGAACCCGCCGGCCGCCCTGCTCGGCGACGAGGTCACGGTCACCGATCGGGCGGAGGCCGACGTGCTGACGCTGCGCACCGGCCGGGCACGCGTCGTCATCCGGCCGTCGGGCACCGAACCCAAGCTCAAGGCGTACCTCGAAGTGGTCGAGCCGGTGACCGACGGCGATGTGGCCGCCGCACGCAGCCGGGCCGCCGAAGCGACCGCGAAGGTCTTGCGGCCGGAGGTCGCCTCGGCTCTCGGTTTGTAGTTCCCGCTCCGCGGGCGAGCGTCAGGCGGGCTTGGGAGCGCCCAGGGCGGCCGAGATCGCCCGGCCGAGGGTGGCCACCACCAGGGCGACGCTCGGGCGGACGATCGAGTCTTCCAGGCTCGCGCCGCCCGAGAAGCCGGCACCCGAGGCGATCTCCTCGAGGCGCTGGTGCGCCCGGGCGCTCTCGTCCGGCGGCAGGCGCAGCGCCGGCTCCATGCGGGTCGCGGTGAGCAGCGTGGCCAGCGCGGCCGTCCGCTCGTCGGGGATCTCGTCGCTGGTCAGCGCCTTGGTGAGCCGGACGCGGATCTCAGCCTCGTAATGCGGGTCGGTGGTCGGGTAGCGGTGCACGTGGATGAACTCCATCTGGGTCTCGTCCACGTCGCGGACCACGCCCCGCGCGATCAGGTCCTCCAGGACCCGGGTGCGCAGACGGTGGCGCAGCCGCTGCACCCACTGGGCCGGCGTGTGCGGCTCGTCCTCGGCGGCCCGGGCCAGCACCGCGTCGGCGATCTGGTCGCCGGTCGGGGTGGGGTCGTTGACCGTGAGAAAACCGTCCACGTACGCGATTCGGCCCGCCAGCGCGAGGTCGACCAGCACCGCCGCGGCCATGCCGAGGTCAAGTCCGATGCGGGAGCCGGTCGCCTTGCCGGTCTGGTCGTCATAGGCGAGGAGGAGCAACTCCTCGGCCAGCGGTATGGAGGTCATGGCACGAACGATAGTGGCCGCGGTCACCGGTCACGATCGCCAGGTCGGTCTAATCCTTGGTCAACAACCACTCGATCAGCCGGGCGGCGGCCGGTCCGGTGCCCTCGGTCGGGTGATCGGACGCGAACGCCTTCGCCGCGTGCTCGTACTCGTCGGCGATCCGCGGCAGGTCGCCCACCGCCGCCGCCACCTCGTCGAACGTCCGCAGCAGCGGACCGGGCGCCTTGGTCTGAAGGTCGACGTTGAGCCCCGGCGAGGCCGAGTGCTGGGCCAGGTCGGGCACGTAGAGCAGGGCCGGCTTGCCGGTGGTGACGAAATCGGCGATCAGCGACGAATAGTCGGTGATCAGCGCGTCCGAGGCGAGCAGGAGCGCACCCACGCCCGGGTAGTCGGAGACGTCCACCGAGCCGTCGACCACGCCGAGGACGTCCTGGTCGAGCGTGGGATGACGGCGTACGAGAAGCCGGTAGCCGTCGGGCAGCGCCCGCGCCGTGGTGGTCAGGTTGAGCAGGCGACTGGGGTCGCTCGAACCGCGTTTGCGCAGCTCCATCGGGCGGCGGGTCGGTGCGTAGAGCACGAACCGGGTGTCGGCGGGCAGGCCGAGACGCGCCGCGACCTCGGCTCGGGCGTCCTCCGGCTGCCTCGCCCGGAGCACGTCGTCGGCGGGCCGGCCGTACTCGAGCACCGGGCCGTCGTAGCGGAATTCCCGGCGCAGCACCGGCGTCGCCGAATGGCCGGGCGAGGCCAGCGCGGTCCACTTGCCCGCGTCGGCCGTCAGCTGTTCGACGAGCGTACGACCGAGCGGGTGGGCGACCGCGAGGGTACCGATGCGGCTGATCGGCCAGCCGTCGGTCAGGCGCAGCACGACCTGCTGCGGGCGGGGCCGGAACCAGGGCGGCAGGTCGTCGTTGGTGACGATCCAACGCGAGTTGAGCAGCGCGGCCCGCCAGGCGTCGGTGCCGAGCACGACCGGCTCGGCCCCGGACGGGACGGGCTGGCCCCGCTCGGTCGTCCAGAGCGCGGCCGGGGCGTCCGGCCGGGCGGTCAGCTCGGCCAGCAGCGCGGCCGGATCGTCGGCGACGCGCCGGCCGGGCGCCCCGTCGAAGAGCACGACGTCGCGCAGGACCGGCTCGGTGAGGCCGGTCGAGGGCGGCTCGGTGGTCGTACCGACCGGTGCCGGGCCGACGAACAGGATCGCCCGCTCCTCCCCGGCGCCGCTGAGCACCCGGACGGTGCCGTCGGGCGCGGTCGAGGCGAGCGGCAGGACGGCGCGCGCGCTTCCGGCGAAGCCGAGCGGCGCGATGGTGGAGTGGTGCCGCCCGTTGCTCCGGAAGGCCATGTCCCAGGTGCCCTCGACCAGTGGCAGCGGGCCGGCCAGGCCGGGCATCGCCTCGGGGTCGACCTCGACCGTCCAGCGGCCGCCGGTGACCCGCAGCGGCAGCGTGCGGTCGCGGCGCCGGCCGCGGATGCGGAGCATCAGCTCGCCTTCGACGTCGCGGCCGCTCTCGCCGCGCAGCACGAGCACGCCCCGCGGGTTCCACGACACCTCGGTCACGACCGGGCCGAGCGGGCGCGTGCACACCGACACCTTCCCGGTGTCGGAGACCGCGGTGTAGACCTCGTCGGCAGCGGCGGCGGCCCGGGTCGGCAGGTATTCGTCCCCGGCGACCAGGCTTACCGTCTCGGTTCCGAGGACGAGGTCGACCGGGAGGCGCTGGGCGTAGAGGCCCATGGCGTGGTTGTCGTCGTCGGCACCGAGGGCGATCTCGGCGAGCGGGATGCGGGCCCGGAAACCGGGACCGTCGGTGACCTCGACCGGCACGGTGCGGGCGGCCAGGCCCTTGGCCCGGCGCAGCACCAGCTTGACTTCGCCGGCCGGGGCCGTGCGCAGCCGGCCCTCGAGCACCAGGTCGTCGCCGTCGCGGTGGCTGCCGATCAGCCACGCCTCGACCCGGTTGACGCCCAGGAACAGCTGGTTCTTCGACAGGTAGGGGGTGACCCAGACGCCCGGCGCGACGGCCCGGCGCGGGAGCACCTCGGCCCAGCCGTCGGGCACCCGGACCGGCGCCCGGTTCAGCTCGAGGTTGGCCGCGGTGGCGACGGCGATCCGCCAGGTGCTGTCGCGCCACGCCTTGCGGATCCGCATCATCGCCGGATCGATCGTCACGGTGAATCCCGACCCCGAGTCGGACCGGGCCCAGAGCGGGAGTTTGCGCCGGGTGCCGGTGCGGGCGAGCCAGAACAGCCGGGCCCGGCCGAGGCGGCGCGGTGCAGCACCGTGCACCGAGAGCGTGCCGGTCAGCTGGAGCTTGTCGCCCTGCCAGGTCACCGACTTGACGTGGGCGGCCAGCGGCGGCCGCTTCTTGGTCCGCGCGGCGCGGAAACCGGTGTCGAGCAGCTCGATCAGATCGCCCAGCCGGCCCTCGCGGATTAGCCGCCAATGCTCGCGGGCCGGCTGCGGAAGCCGGTCGACCGCGCCCGGGTCGAGCTCGCCGAGGTACGCCGTGGCGAGCTCCATGAACGTCCGCTGGAACTCGGGCGACGCACCGGGCAGAAATTTGAGGTAACTGCTGAGCTTGTCGCTGATCGCCTGTTCCTGGTAGACCCGCAGCAGGTCGTGGTGGCCGGAGCCGGCCAGCTTCTCGCGGGTCAGGTTGACCGAATAGAACCGGTCGACCAGGTTGCGCAGGTCGTGATCGGACTGGGTGATCGAGAGGACCGCGCCCTCCCGGACCCGCCAGAAATAGATCGGCTCGGCGACGATCGCGACCTTCGTGGCCAGCGCGTGGGCCGGCACGGTGACCGGCACGTCCTCGAAGAGGCGGCCGGGCGGGAACTCGAAGCCGTGCCGGTCGTAGAAACTGCGGCGGAAGAGCTTGTTCCAGATCGTGCGGTCGCGGAGCAGCTTGTGATCGCGGGAGACGTGCGCCTTGAGGTTGGTGGTGCTGACCGCGGTCTTGTGCGGCTCGCCCTGGTGGGTGCCCCGGGAGCTGAGCCGCAGCACCCCGCCGCTGGCGAAGTCGGCGCCGCCGGCCAGCGCGAGCACCAGCAATTCGTACGCATGGGCGGCCAGCACGTCGTCACTGTCCACAAAGGCGACGAACTCGCCCGTCGCATGCTCGAGCCCGTTGTTGCGGGCGATGCTCAGGCCGGAGTTTTCCTGGCGGATCAGCTGGAACCGCGGGTCGGCCCGCACGAACTCCTCGGCGATCGCCGCGCAGCCGTCGGTCGACCCGTCGTCGACCAGGATCACCTCGAGGTCGCGGTAGGTCTGTGCGCGCAGCGAGTCGAGGCAGTCCCGCAGGAAGGGCTCGACGTTGTAGATCGGCACGACCACGCTGACCAGGCCGGGAGTCATTTCTCCTCCAGGAAGACGCGTCGGACGACCCGCTCGGCGGCGTGCCCGTCCTCCAGCGAGCAGAACCGGTCGCGGAAGCGGGCCCGGTAGGCCGCCGCGTGTTCGCCGACGACCTGGCCGCTGTCGAACGCGTCGACCAACTCGTCGAACGAGCGGGCGAAGGTGCCCGGGTGATCGGTCGCGAGGTCGAACGTGACGCCACGCACCGCCTGGTAGACCTCCCAGTCCGGCGCGAAGATCACCAGCGGCTTGTCGAGCACCGCGTAGTCGAACATCACCGAGGAGAAGTCGGTGATCATCACGTCGGCGGCGATCATGAGCTGCTCGACCGACGGATGGGTGGAGACGTCGATCACCCGCGGGTGCTGGGGCGGGAAGCCGATCGAGTCGTAGAAGTAGTGCCCGCGCAGCAGCACCCGGGTGCCGGGCCCGAGCGCCTCGGCCAGCTCGTCGACGTCGAGCACCGGGGTGAAGGCGGCGTGCCACTCGCGGTGCGTCGGCGCGTACAGCACCACGCGCTCGCCGTCGGCGATGCCCAGCTCGGCCCGGGCCGCCGCGGTGTCCGCCGGGGTCGCCCGCGCGAGCCGGTCGTTACGCGGGTAACCCGTCTCCAGGGTCTCGCCCTTGATCGGGAACTGCCGGTCCCAGAGCAGCGTGGTGTGCCGGTTGGCGGTGACGCTGAAATCCCACTTGGCGATGTTGCGGCGCATGCGCTCGGCGTTGTAGCCGACCGTCGAGGCCGGGAACTTCGGCTGGTCCAGGCCCATGGTCTTGAGCGGGGTGCCGTGATGGGTCTGCACGTGGATCGCGCCGGGACGCTTCACCACCTCGGGCGGGAAGGTGGCGTTGTTGATCAGGTATTTGGCGCGGGCGAGGGCACGGTAGTAGTCCTTGGTGCCCGGGTTCACCGTCTTGACACCCGGTGGCACGGTGGCGCCGGGCTTGACCACCCAGACGCCCTTGACCGCGGGGGCCAGCTCCTGGGCCTTCTCGTAGATCGCCGCGGGGTTGCAGGCGTAGCCCCGGTACCAGTACGCCGCGTAGACGGCGAGGTTCTCGTCCATCGGACGGCCGAGTTCCCGTTTGTAGTAGCGGCTCAGCGCCCGCTTGCGCAGCCGCGCACGACCGGTGCCGACCACGTTGCGGGCCTTGCCCACCGCCGCGCGAGCCCGGTCACGCGATCCGAAGAGCAGCCGGTATGACCCGTAGGAGCCGTTCGCGATGGCCTTCATCCGGCGGCCGGTCGCGTCCTTGGAGTGCTTGCGGACCAGCTCGGAGAGCCGGTCGAACACCTGACGGCCGGTCTTGTCGTCGTCGAGGAGGTGGCGAACGGAGTTGACGGCCCGGTCGAGCGCCCGCCGGCGCACCTTCGGCTCGGCGGCCGCCAGGACGGGCAGGCTCAGCGCGGCGTCGAGTTGCGTGACGAGATCGGCGTGCCGGGCCGGCCGGGTGGTGCGGATCGAGCCTTCGCGGTCGAGACGATGGATGTAGCACGGCGGTTCGACGGTCGACACCGTCTGGGCCTGGGCGAGCACCGCATAGCCGAACGCCACGTCCTCGTACCAGCCCTCGCGGAAGCGGATGCCGGCGTCGAGGAGGAACTGGCGGCGGACGACCAGCGCGCCGAGGGGCGGCGCGGCCCGGGTGAGAGCACCGGCGCCCAGGACCACCTCGCCCGGCGTCCTCCACCGGGTCACCGATCGGTTCCAGCGCTCGCGGGCCACGCCGACGACCAGTACGTCCGGCTTCTCTTCGCGGAGCTTCGTCTCGATCACGGCGAGCGCACCGGGCACGATGCGGTCGTCGCCGTCGACGAACCAGACGTATTCACCGGTGGCCCGCTCGAGGCCGGCATTGCGGGCCGCGCCGGGGCCGCCGTTGGCCGTCCGGTGCGTCACGCTGAGTCGCGGATCGGCGGCGGCTCGCTCGTCGAGCACCTCGCCGCCGTGGTCGGTCGAGGCGTCGTCGACGGCGATCACCTCGGCGTCGACGGTCTGCTGAAGCAGAAGGGAATCTAGAGATTCGCCGAGATAGCCCTGCACATTCCATACGGGCACAACGACGCTGACGAAATTCGGCATGGGTGAACGCAGACCGTCCGTACGAAATCGCGAGGGGAACCCCGAGGTTAGCACCAGGTTGTTTCGGGACCGAGTCGTCGATTCGGGGCCACCGGACCGTTACGCAAAGTGACGGGCGTCGTCACGGTAGCGTCATCTGCAGGGCAAGAGGCGTTCACGCGAGCGTGGCCGCTTGTGTACCATCTCTTCCCACCGTCCGCCACGTTCAGCCACACTTGAGAGTGGAGTCATGCGTCTTTCGGTCGTAGTTCCTTGCTACAACGAGGAAGACGTGATCGACACGTTCGATGCACGGGTTCGCTCGACGCTCAACGGGCTCGGCATCGAGCACGAGCTGTGCTACATCGACGACGGCAGCTCGGACGCCACGCTCGAGCATCTACGCTCGCTGGCCGCCCAGAACGAAGACACCACCCGCTACGTCTCCTTCAGCCGCAACTTCGGCAAGGAAGCGGGCATGCTGGCCGGCCTGCGCGAGGCCACCGGCGACGCCGTGGTGATCATGGACGCCGATCTGCAGCACCCGCCGGCGCTGCTCGAGCGCATGCTCGAGCTCCATGCCGCCGGCCACGACCAGGTCGTGGCCCGCCGCACCCGCGAGGGCGACCGGTTCGTCCGCAGTCTGCTGAGCCGCATGTACTACCGGCTGATCAACAAGATGGTGGACGTCGAGCTGACCGACGGCGTCGGCGACTTCCGGCTGCTGTCCCGCCGCGCGGTCGACGCGCTGCTGTCCCTGCCGGAATACAACCGGTTCTCCAAGGGCCTGTTCGCGTGGATCGGCTTCGACACGGTCACCTTCGACTACCGCAACGTCGCGCGGGAGGCGGGCGCCACCAAGTGGCGGTTCAGCAGCCTGCTCAACTACGGCATCGACGGCCTGATCTCGTTCAACAATCGCCCGCTGCGGCTCGGCATCCACGTCGGCTTCGTCCTGAGCGGGCTCGCGGTGCTCTATGCCGTCTGGACCACCGTGGCCGCCATCATCGGGGGCATCAGCCAGCCCGGTTACGTGACGCTCATCGTCGCCATCGCCGGACTGGGCGGCCTGCAAATGGTGATGATCGGCCTGGTCGGGGAATACATCGGGCGGATCTATTACGAATCCAAGCGCCGGCCACACTTCCTGATCAAGGAGACGAACGTGCCGCGTGACACCTTCCGCGGCCCGGGCGCGGGCGTTCAGGCCGTCCTCTCGCGGAGCACGGTGATTCCGCAGGAACGCTGGCCGGCCGAGACGCCGACGACGGTCGGGCCGACCGCCTGATGCGGGCCCACCTGTTCCAGATCACGAAGTTCGCCGTCGTCGGTGTCATCAACACCGGCACGTTCTACGCGATCTATCTGTCGCTGCACCCCTGGATGCCCTATTACCCGGCCTACGTCATCGCCTTCCTGGTGAGCATGGTCGGCTCGTTCTTCCTCAACACGTACATCACGTACCGCACCAAGCCGACCTGGCGGAAGTTCCTGCTGTTCCCGCTGACCAACCTGACCAACTTCGTCGTCACGTCGGTGGGCGTTTTCGTGCTGGTCGAGTGGTTCCACGTCGGCGAGCGGATCGCGCCGCTGCTGGCCGCGATGGCCGCGATCCCGGTGACCTTCGTGCTCTCCCGGCGCATCCTGACCCACCGCGACGGCGACGCCGCCGCGCCGCCGACCGAGCCGGAACGCGTCACCGAAGCCGCTTGAGCCGGTCCACGTCGTACCACTTGGCCGTGCAGGCGGCGACCCAGTCCCGCGAGTACACCGAGGTGTAGAACGGCTCGGCCAGGTTGGCGATGTTCAGCGGCCGGTACGACACCGTGGTCGCACCAGCCGCGGCCTGCTTGTTGATCCGGCTGTTCTGCTTGTCCCACTTCGCCGCGCGGGTCGTCGCGGCGTCGTGCAGGTTTTCCACCCGCGGTGTCAGGGAGACCACGCCGGCAAAGGCGAAAGCGGCCGCGAGAGTGGCGGCGACCAGGCCACCGACGAGAGCGCGCGAGCCCGCACGGCTCTCCAGCACCCTCCGCAGCGCCCGCCCGGCCACGACCCCGTAGGCGCACAGCGTGAAGACCATCGGCGCCACGAAGCTGAACCAGGTGCGGTAGTACGTCCAGCCGGTCGGTCCGTAGCCCTGCCGAACCCCGAGGATGATCACGAACGAGGCGACCAGGACGACCGGAATCGGCATGAGGAACGCCACGACCTTGAGGAACAGCACCGGCCGGGGCCGCTCCGAGTCGACGTCGCCCTCGTCCGACGCCCGGCCGGTCACCAGCAGGCCGACGGCCAGGCCGATCGCGACGGCCGCCAGATAGGTCCACTGTGCAGCCAGGATGTGGACCACCTTGAGCCAGTCATGGTACGAACCCTGCAGGTTGGCCGCCGAGAGCAGTGGCGCGGCGTCCGGGTTCTGCGCGCGGCGCCACTGGGCGCCGGGCGAGGTGAACAGGACGGCATAGCCGGCGATCAGGCCGACGCAGGCGGCCACACACCAGGCGAAGGCGTACCACCGGCGCACGAAACGGAACCACGGGAGGACCAGCAGGCCGGCCGCGGCGGCGGCGAGCCCACCGATCACGACGAACGGCTCGTTGAGCGTGCCGAGGAAGAACCCGACGAGAACCGCCACGCCGAGCGAGACGCCGCGGACCCACGACCGCCCGGAGCGGCCGCACCAGAGCGCCAGCGCCACGGTCCACAGGGCGATGACGATGGGCAGCGTGTGCGAGATCGTCGCCGGCGCCCACAGCAGCGCCTGATAGGGGTTCTGCGCCGCCGCGAAGAGGAGAACCTCGGTCACCCCGGCGATCGCGGTCAGCAGGAACAGCGGCACCCGCCAGCCGATCAGGATGCTCAACTCGCGCAGCAGCAACACCATGCCCACCCCGAACGTGACAACCAGGAACGCCGGCAGCAGCTTCATGCCGGTCACGCCGTCGACGTCGACCAGCCCGCTGACGAAGGCGTTGGCGATCCGGCCGTTCTGCGTCTCGTAGAAATCCTTGGTGATGCCGAAAACGCCCATGTCGCGGGTCTTCCACAACGCGCACCAGTCGTCGGACGTGGGCCGCACGAAACGGCCCAGGTAGCCCAGGGCCACCAGCAGCCCCGCCGACACCACAGTCACGGCGCTGGCGATCGCCTGGAGCGTGAAGCGATACCAGGTCGGAGGCACGTTACTTTTCCCCATCCGGCGAAGGGCGCTGCGGTGAACGCAGGGCGTCCTGAGTCAAGACCGGAGGGAGTGTAAAGGATTCTCACGTCTGCCGGGGGACCTGGTGTTTTTCCTCAGTGGAGGTCGGGGAGCACCTTGCCGCGCTCGGCGAACCAGGCCAGGGAGTCGCGAATGCCGTCGGCGACCGTGTGCTCGGCCCGCCAGCCCAGCAGCTCGGCCGCGCGCGTGCTGCGCGTGTAGGCGCCGGCGGTGTCGCCCGGACGCCGGGGCGCCCGCTCGATCGCCACGGGCTTGTCGACGACCTCGTTGAACGCGGCGACGAACTCGAGCACCGTGGTGCCCGTGCCGGTGCCGAGGTTGATCACCTGGTAGCGCGGGTCCTCGCCGACGAAGACCGAGTCGTAGACCTCGATCGCACGGACGTGGGCGGCGGCCAGGTCCCACACGTGGACGTAGTCGCGCAGGCCGGAACCGTCCCGGGTCGGGTAGTCGACCCCGGTCACTCCGAACGCCTCGCCGTTGCGGTAGGCCTCGACCAGCTTGCCCAGGGCGTGGCTGGGCGCCGGCACCTGCAGGCCGGTGCGCATCTTGGGATCGGCGCCGATCGGGTTGAAGTAGCGCAGCGAGAGCACGCGCAGCGGGGTGCTGACGGTGATGTCGCGCAGCATCTGCTCGACGAACTGCTTCGTGCGCCCGTACGGGCTCAGGGCCGCGACGCCCGAGTTCTCGTCGACGCTGAAGTCGTCGCCCGGCTCGTAGATCGCGGCCGAGGAGCTGAACAGGAACCGGGTGACGCCCTTGCCGATGAGGTGGTCGACGAACTCCAGCGTCTTCGCGACGTTTTCCCGGTAGTAGTGGATCGGGCGCTCGACCGACTCGGGCACCACGATCAGCGCCGCGCAGTGCATGACCGCCGAGATGTCCGGGTGGTCGGCGAAGATCTGGTCGAGGACCGCGCGGTCGGCGATGTCGCCCTCGTAGAAGGGGCGCCCCTCGGCGAACTCGCGGCGGCCGGTGACCAGATTGTCAAGGATTACCGGCTGGTGGCCCGAATCGATGAGACAGGACGCGATCGTGCTGCCGATGAACCCTGCGCCCCCGGCAATGAGCACCTTCACGTAATCTTCCCTTCATCCACCGCACGGGCGTCCGAGCGTATCCGATCGTTTTCCACTGCACGAGTTACCGGGAAGCCGTCGACTGGACGCCTACCGCTAATTTGGATGCAACGTGGCGGTAATTTACTATGCCCGCCACCGCATCTCGGCTGCTCAGCGGCCATTTCATTCGGTGCTCAAGTCCATCAGAAGGGACCGCTAGCCGTGACCCCGACGACCTCCCGGCCCGATGTCACGGTTGTGGTCATCGTCTACAACGACGCAGCGCGCATCGAGACAGCGGTGCAGTCCGTCCTGCATCAGTCGCTGCGCAGCCGCGAAGTGATCGTTGTCGACGACCACAGCACCGACAACACCCCCGAGGTGATGGAACGGGTCGTCGCGCAGCATCCCGACGACGTCCGCTACATCCGCCTCCCGGCCAACTCCGGCCACTGCGGCGCGCCGCGCAACGCCGGCGTGAAGCAGGCCCGCGGCCGATTCGTGATGTTCCTCGACAGCGACGACACGCTCGATCACCACGCCCTGCGCAACCTCGTGGCGATGGCCGAGGAGTCGGGGGCCGACATGGTCGTCGGCCGGTGCGTGCGGCACGACGTGTCGACCGGCGTCGAACAGTCCTGGATGCCCTGGCTGGTCAAGAACCGCGTCGTCTACGAGTCGCTGCGCGACCAGCCCGACCTGCTCTACGACGTACTTTCGACGAACAAGCTCTACCGCCACGACTTCCTGATCCGGGAAAACCTGGTCTTCCTGGAGAACCGCTACTACGAGGACAACGTCTTCTCCGCCCACGCCTACCTCACGGCCAAGCGGATCGCCGTCATCCCGCAGCGGGTCTACACGTGGAACGTCGAGCGCAGCGGCGCCTCGCTGTCGATCAGCAACCGGCCCCGCGATGTGCGCAACCTCACCGACCGGATCGCGGTGACCGAGCAGATCGACGCGTTGCTCGACAGCCACGGCACGCCGGAACTGCGGCTGCAGAAGGACATCCGGTTCATCGACAACGACCTGCGCACGCATTTGAGCAGCATCCGTGACCTGCCGCTGGCCGCCCAGCAACAGATGATCGAGATCGCCCGGCCGTACGTCAACGGCATCAACCCGGAGGCGCTCCGGCAGGCCAAGCCCCTCGGCGCAATCGCGGCGTACATGGTTCGCCAGGGTGACGCCCAAGGCGTCGTCGACGCCTACAACTACATGGTCTACAAGCCGCGCCGGGCGCACCTGACCACCCCGCTCACCGTGCACGACGGACGCGTCTACTGGTCGGACCGCTATCTTGACGATCCTCTCGGCAAAGAGATCCTCGACGTCACCGAACTCGGCCTCCAGGACAAGCCGCTGGCCAACCTCGATCTGGGCACCGAGGTCACGGCCGCGCGACACGACGGGCCGGCGGTGACCCTCACCGGCAGCGTCGCCAACCCGCTGGCCCGGTTCGACGGGCATGCGATCAAGGCCGATCTGGTCATGCGCGACCGGCGCAACCGCCGCCGCCAGTTCGTGACCAAGACCAAGGTCGAGAACGCCGGCGACGAGCTGACCTGGACCGCGACGATCGCCCCCGACCGCGCGCCGCGCCCGCTCGGCGTGATCGACCCGGTCTACTCGTTCACCCTGCGGGTCAAGGCCGGCGGCGAGACCTTCAGCCTCCAGCTGTTCGCCACCGACGAGGTGCTCGACGAGTTGCGGCTGCCCGTGCGGCCCCGGCTGACCCAGTGGGCGGGCGACCACATGGAGGCGTACCGCACCGACAACGGCAACCTGGCACTCCGGGTGGCGGCCGAAGGCCGGCGTGCCCGCACCGGGGCGAAGGTGCTCAACCGGCTCCGGTCCCAGCCGCTCGGCGCCCGCGCCTGGAGGAAAGCCGCAAGCGTCCGCAAGAGCCTCGAAGAGCGGATCAACGACCGCGCGACCAAGATGTCCTGGTACGAGAACGTGTTCTCCCGCCTGCCGATCAGCAAGCGGACGATCCTGTTCGAAAGCCACATGGGCAAGCAGTTCTCGGACAGCCCGCGCGCCATCTACGAGGAGCTCAAGCGTTCGGGAGCGCCGTTCCGCGCGGTCTGGGCCTTCACCGGCGAGCACCCCAACGGCTTCCCGGCCGACGTCAAGCTGGTCCGCCGCATGTCGTACCCCTATCTGCGCGAACTGGGCCGGGCGAAGTACTGGGTCGACAACCAGGGCTTCCCGCACGACCTGCGCAAGCGCTCGGGCACGACCTACATCCAGACCTGGCACGGCTCGGCGTTCAAGCGGATGGGTTTCGACGAGTCGAAACTCAAGAGCCAGACCGCTGCCGAGCAGCGGCGATTCCAGGGCGCCATCGATCGGTTCGACATCTTCCTCGTACGCACGGAGCACGACGTACGCACTCTCACCAAGGGCCTGCGCGTGAACGCCGAGCTGATGCGCGTCGGCTATCCCCGCAACGACGTGCTGATCAAGCAGGACAACCCGGAAGAGCTGGCCGCGCTGCGCAAGTCGCTCAACCTGGTCGGCGACGACCGCAAGATCCTGCTGTACGCGCCCACCTTCCGCCAGCACGAGATCGGCTGGGGATCGAAGGGTCTCGTCCTGCCGTTCTCCCTCGACCACTTCGTGGAGCGCTTCGGCAACAAGTACGTCCTGCTGATCCGCCCGCACTACCTGGTCAAGTTCGCGCTGCCCCCGGGCTACGCGCACACCGTGCGCAACGTCGCCAACGTGCACGACGTGACACCGCTGATGCAGCTCTCCGACGCGGTGATCACCGACTACTCGTCGGTCATGTTCGACTACGCCGACCTCGACCGTCCGATGGTCTTCCACGTGCCGGACTACCAGGACTACGTCGACAAGAGCCGCGGTTCCTACTTCGACCTCGCCGAGGTCGCGCCGGGCCCGCTGACCCGGACCGAGGACGAGCTCTTCGACGCCCTCACCGACCTCGACGCCCTCAAGGACCGCTACGCCGAGCAGCACCGGGCCTTCGCGGACCGGTTCTGCGAGTACGACACCGGCACCGCGGCCAAGGCCGTCGTCGACCGTTTCTTCTCCGGAGGACGCCGTGGCTGAGCCGCGCGACATCTTCATCGTCACCAACGCCGTCTTCGAACTCGGCGGCCTGCAGCAGTGGGCGCACGAGATCTCGCGCCTGCTGACCGGGCGGGGCCACCGCGTCCAGCTGATCGGCGTCGAGCCGGCCCGGGTGGTCCGCGGCTACGGCTCCGACCTGCCCTACCCGACCCGCACCCTGCACGACGACTTCCTGCCGCCCAAGCCGAAGGTGAGCGGGTTGCACGCGCTCAACCCGGTCGACCGGGTGCGTCAGCGGCGGCGGGACGCCGAGATGGCCCGGGGCGTACGCCAGCTGTCCGCGCTGTTCCGTGCGGCGCAGCCGGGTGCGGTCGTGATCGCGGCACAGATCTGGGCCGGTGAGTGGGTGGCCGCGGCCGACACCGACGGCATGATCGTCATCGGCATGTCCCACGAGTCGTACCAGGCCACGCGCAGCAGCTCGCGCTACGAACGGGTGCAGCGCTACTACGCCGACGTCGACATCCACCTCACGCTGACCGACGCCGACGCCGACGCCTGGGCGCGCGCCGGCATGTCGAACATCGGGTCGATGCCCAACCCGATGATGGTCGAGCCGGCCAACCTGCCGACGCTCGACGAAAAGACGATCATCACGCTCGGCCGGCTCTCCCACGAGAAGGGCATCGACATGCTCCTCGAGGCGTGGGCGCTGGTCGGTCCGCAATACCCGGACTGGGAACTCAAGGTCTTCGGCTCCGGCCCGGACGAGTCACAGCTGCGTGCCCAGGCCCGCGAGCTGGGGCTGGACGACACGCGCATTCTCCAGGGCCGAACCGACAACATCGACGCGGCGCTCAGCTCCGCCTCGATCTACGCGCTGCCCTCCCGCCAGGAGGGCTTCCCGGTCGCGGTGATGGAGGCCATGGCGTACGGGCTGCCCACGGTCGCTTTCGACTGCGCGCCCGGGGTCACCGAGCTGATCGAGGACGAGGTGAGCGGCGGCCTGGTCGTGACGCCGGGCAACGTGCCCGGCATGGCAGCCGCCCTCGAACGGTTGATCAAGGACCGGGACCTTCGCGGACGGCTGGGCGAGGCCGGGCAGCGGTCGGTGCAGCGCTACTCCCCCGACCACATCCTCGACCGCTGGGAAGCGCTCTTCGCCCTGCTGGAGCGCTGAGGAGTGCAGGCTGTTCTGGCCACCCTCGGCTACGTCCTCTCGCCGGACCGCAAGCACGTGCTGATGATCCGGCGGGACACCCGGCCCGACGACATCCACTACGGCTACTACAACGGGCTGGGCGGCAAGCTCGAGCCCGGCGAGGACGTCGCGAGCGGGATGCGCCGGGAGATCCGCGAGGAGGCCGGGCTGGAGTGCACCGGCCTCGACTTCGCGGGGACGATCTCGTGGCCCGGCTTCGGCCGGGACGGCGCCAACTGGTTCGGCTTCCTCTTCCGCGTCCACGGGTGGACCGGCGAGCCGCTGACCGGCAACGACGAGGGCAGCCTGCACTGGGTCGAGGTCGAGGACATCCTGGCCCAGCGCGTCCCGATGTGGGAGTCGGACCGGCACTTCCTGCCGCTCGTCTTCGCCGACTCCCCCACCGTCTTCCACGGCGTCATGCCCTTCGCCCAGGGCAAGGCCGTCAGCTGGTCCTACTCAGAGCTCTAGAACCGCACTTCGCCCGTCGACGTTATGGGGCCCCGAAAATTCAGAGGCGAAGCCGAGCAATTTTCGGGGCCCCATGACGTCGACCTCCCGGGGCGAAGTGCCCGCCGAGCGGAGCGAGGCCATGAGCACAGTCAGAAGCGGGGCATGCCGCCGAACTGGCGGTCTCCTGCGTCGCCCAGCCCGGGCACGATGTACATCTTCTCGTTCAGCTCCTGGTCGATCGCGGCGGTGACCAGGCGCAACGGCAATCCGGAGCTGGCCAGCCGCTCGATGCCCTCCGGGGCGGCCAGCACGCAGCAGATGATCACGTCGGTGCAGCCGCGGTCGACCAGCAGCTTGCAGCAGTGGATCAGCGAGCCGCCGGTGGCCAGCATCGGGTCGAGCACCAGCACGGGCAGTCCGGTGAGGTCGCCCGGCAGCGACTCCATGTAGGCCCGCGGCTCGAACGTCTCCTCGTCGCGGGCCAGGCCGACGAAGCCCATCGACGACTCGGGTAGCAGGGCCAGCGCCGCATCGGACATGCCGAGGCCGGCCCGCAGCACCGGGACGATCAGCGGCGGGTTGGCGAGCCGGATGCCCTCGGTCGGCGCGACCGGCGTCTCGATCGGGTATTGCTCGATCGGGAACGTGCGGGCCGCCTCATAGACCACCATCGTGGTCAGCTCGTGCAGCGCGGCCCGGAACACGCTCGGGTCCGAGTCGGCCTTGCGCATCGCGGTGAGCCGGGTCTGCGCCAGCGGGTGATCTACGACCAGTACGTCCACGGGCTCAACCTACCGGTCCTTCAAGATCAACTGTCAGTGGGCCGCGTAGAATCGCTTTCATGACTGCGACAGCGACGTCGAGGCTGTCTTCCTTGACCGATTCGCCCTCTGACCTCCGGACTTTCCTGCACGGACTGCCGGGCGTCGACAAGGTGGGCGTCGAGGCCAGGGCGGCGACGCTCGGCACCCGATCGATCAAGACGACCGCCAAGGCCCGGGCGATCGACCTGGCGATCAGCATGGTCGACCTCACCACCCTCGAGGGCGCCGACACCCCGGGCAAGGTGCGCGCCCTCTCGGCCAAGGCCCTGCGGCCCGACCCGGCCGACCCGACCTGCCCGCCGGTCGCGGCGGTCTGCGTCTACCCCGCCATGGTCCCGGTCGCCGCCGAGGTGCTCCGCGGCACCGGCGTCCACCTGGCCAGCGTGGCCACCGCCTTCCCGTCCGGCCAGGCGCCGCTCGACGTCAAGCTGGCCGACACCCGCGACGCGGTCGCGGCCGGCGCCGACGAGATCGACATGGTGATCAGCCGGGGCGCGTTCCTCGCCGGCGACTACGCCAAGGTCTTCGACGAGATCGTCGCGGTCAAGGAGGCCTGCGGAGCGGCCCACCTCAAGGTCATCCTGGAGACCGGGGAGCTCGGCACCTACGACAACGTCCGCCGGGCGTCCTGGGTGGCGATGCTCGCCGGGGCCGACTTCATCAAGACCTCGACCGGCAAGGTTCCGGTCGCGGCGACCCTACCGGTCACGCTGATCATGCTCGAGGCGGTGCGTGACTTCCGGGCTGCCCGCGGGCGGCAGGTCGGCGTCAAACCGGCCGGCGGCATCCGTACGACCAAGGACGCGATCAAATACCTCGTGCTGATCAACGAGACCGTCGGCGACGACTGGCTGTCTCCGGAGTGGTTCCGCTTCGGCGCCTCCTCGCTGGTCAACGATCTGCTGATGCAGCGCACAAAGCTCACGACCGGCCACTACGCCGGCCCTGACTACTTCACCCTGGACTGACTGCGCTTGCCTGAGGCGGCTCCGCCGCACTGCGAGAGGAAAAGCGGCAAATGTTCGAATACGCCCCCGCGCCTGAGTCGCGCTCCATCGTCGACATAGCACCCTCGTACGGCCTGTTCATCAACGGCTCGTTCGACGAGGGCAAGGCCACCTTCAAGACCGTCAACCCGGCCACCGAGGAGGTCCTGTCCGAGGTCGCGCTGGCCGGCCCGGAAGACGTCGACCGTGCGGTCGGCGCGGCCCGCAAGGCGTACGAGAAGTGGTCGGCGCTGCCCGGCGCCGAGCGAGCCAAATATCTCTTCCGCATCGCCCGGATCGTCCAGGAGCGCTCGCGGGAACTGGCCGTGCTCGAGTCGCTCGACAACGGCAAGCCGATCCGGGAGTCGCGCGACGTCGACCTGCCGCTGGTCGCCGCACACTTCTTCTACTACGCGGGCTGGGCCGACAAGCTCGCGTACGCCGGCTTCGGCCCCGACCCGCGGCCGCTGGGCGTGGCCGGCCAGGTCATCCCGTGGAACTTCCCGATGCTCATGCTGGCCTGGAAGATCGCGCCGGCGCTGGCCGCGGGCAACACGGTGGTGCTCAAGCCGGCCGAGACGACCCCGCTGTCGGCACTCTTCTTCGCCGACGTCTGCCGGCAGGCCGAGCTGCCGCCGGGCGTGGTCAACATCGTGACCGGCGCCGGCGACACCGGCCGCTACCTGGTCGAGCACCCCGATGTCGCCAAGGTCGCGTTCACCGGCTCGACCGAGGTGGGCCGGCAGATCGCCCGCTCGGTGGCCGGCACCGGCAAGCGGCTGACCCTCGAGCTGGGCGGCAAGGCGGCCAACATCGTCTTCGACGACGCGCCGATCGACCAGGCGGTCGAGGGCATCGTCAACGGCATCTTCTTCAATCAGGGGCACGTCTGCTGCGCAGGTTCGCGCCTGCTGGTGCAGGAGTCGGTGGCCGAGGAGCTGCTGTCCTCGCTCAAGCGGCGGATGGCCACGCTGCGGGTCGGTGACCCGCTCGACAAGAACACCGACATCGGCGCGATCAACTCCGCCGCTCAGCTCGCCAAGATTACCGAATTGTCGGAAATCGGGGCCAACGAGGGCGCCGAGCGCTGGTCCCCTCCCTGCGAGTTGCCCGACCGCGGCTTCTGGTTCGCGCCGACGATCTTCACCGGAGTGACCCAGGCCCACCGCATCGCCCGCGAGGAGATCTTCGGGCCGGTGCTGGCGGTGCTCACCTTCCGGACGCCCGACGAGGCGATCGAGAAGGCCAACAACACGCCGTACGGTCTCTCGGCCGGCATCTGGTCCGACAAAGGCTCGCGCATCCTGGCCGTCGCCGACCAGCTGCGGGCCGGCGTGATCTGGGCCAACACGTTCAACAAGTTCGATCCCACGTCGCCGTTCGGCGGTTACAAGGAGTCCGGTTACGGTCGCGAGGGCGGTCGTCACGGCCTGGAGGCGTACCTTGCCTGAGACCCGTCTTTCCGTACGGAAGACCTACAAGCTGTACATCGGCGGGGCGTTCCCACGCAGCGAGTCAGGACGGACCTATCTGGTGGACGGCGACAACGTGGCGCTGGCCTCCCGCAAGGACGCGCGGGACGCGGTGGTCGCGGCCCGGAAAGCGCAGCCCAAGTGGGCGGCCGCCACGGCGTACAACCGCGGGCAGGTGCTTTATCGCGTCGCCGAGATGATCGAGGCTCGCCGAGCCGAGTTCAAGGTCCTCGGCGTCGCCGGAGCCGAGGTCAGCGCCTCGATCGACCGCTGGGTCTGGTACGCGGGCTGGTCCGACAAGATCGCCCAGGTGACCGGCAACGCCAACCCGGTGGCCGGGCCATACTTCAACCTCTCCGCGCCCGAGCCGACCGGCGTGGTCGGCGTGACCGCGCCGGCCTCCCTGCTCGGCCTGACCAGCGTGCTCGCCCCGGCGGTGGTCACCGGCAACACGGTCGTCGCGGTCGCTCCCGGCCCGCAGATCGCGGTGACACTGGCCGAGGTGCTCGCCACGTCCGACGTGCCCGGCGGTGTGATCAATGTCCTGACCGGCCGCCCGGCCGAGATCGCGCCCTGGCTCGCCTCGCACGACGACGTCAACGGGCTCGACCTGACGGGCATCGACGATCAGGAGCTCGCCACCGAGCTGGAACGCACCGCCGCCGGCACGCTCAAGCGGGTCCGGCGGCCCGGCACGACCGACTTCACCGTCGATCCCGGGCTCGGCGCGATGACCGCATTTCTGGAGACCAAAACGGTCTGGCACCCCAAGGGTTTCTAAGGCACCTTTATCGGTCAATGTTGAAGTGCGGGGGACGGTCAGCCCTCGGTCAGGCGCGCCCACTAGGGTGTGTCGGCAGACACCGTCCCCGAACCGCCCAATTCATCACCCGGAGGTCACCGTGGCCAGCCAGTCCGACGAAGAGACTGAGGGAACGCCGTCCTCATCCTCATCTGGGCTCTCCGGGCGTGAGCTCTGGGAGTCGGCCGGCGTCACACCGGTCGAGATCGCCCTTCCCGGCGGGGTCGCGCTGACCCTGCGCGCGTACCGCAAGGCGGGCGAGATCACCCCGACCGAGCTTGAGGCCGAGGAGGACGACCCGTTCGAGGCCCGCAAGCGTCCGGTCGAAGATGATGACGACGACGAAGAGGTCATCGTCGACGAGGAGTTCCAGGCGCTGCTGGCCGAGGGCGACGACGGGGAGACGGCCAAGGCCGACGAGCCCGACGCGGCCGACTTCGAGGACGAGAAGGACGAGTCCGACGATCAGCCGGAAGATGAAGAGGTACCTCTCTTCCTCAGCCACAAAGGCAAGCTGATCGCCTTCAAGAGCCCGGAAGGCCTGGTCTCCTTCATTCGTTCGGGTGCTCCCAACGACCTCGCACAATTGGACGGCTGGGCCACCTTGGCCGACCGGGTACAGTCGACCGACGTCGACCCGCTGCCGGACGATCGCTACGAGCTCGACCTCGTGGTGGAAAACCTGCGCGGCGGGCACGACACGTGGGACCTTCCGCTGCTCATCGCGGCCGGCGAGGTGGCGCGAGACCTGGGATACGCCCTCCGGCTCAAGCCGGTCATCCTGGCCCTGTCGCCCGGCTCACCGCTCGATGACCTGGACGAATCCCTGCGGGCTGCCGAGACCGGTGGCATGGGCGGATTCTTCGGTCGTCGCCGGCTGAAGAAAATCGGGGCACAACAGGCAAGTCTTGGATGGCGCTCGATAATCGGCAAGATCTCTGCCGCTGTGGACTGGCGCGATTGACCCCTGAGCGGGGACCATCATTGCTTGGCCAAATGACTCTCTCCCGGGGAGGAGGACGACGCCGTGGCGCTCGTGCGGGTGTACTGCGGTCTGGCGTCGGCTGATGATTCGGTGCGTGCGGCCTCGTCCGCGCAACTGACCATCGCCGTGGTGGACGACGCAGGCCGGCTGCTCGGCGTTCACGAGATCAGCGACGACCCGTCCGGCTATGCCGACCTGGGTTCGCTGCTCGTGGCGCGGACGAGTGGGTTCACCGACGCCGCGGTTGCCGCCGACAGCGACGACCATGTGGTCACCTCGCTGCTCACCGCGGCCGGTCGCCCCATCGTGGTCGCCGACGACGACTCGACCGACGACTTCGCCGAACGCTTCGCTGACGACGACTCGGTCGAAGAAATGCAGGCGCCGCCGGCCGCCCGTCGCGCGGTCGGCCTGGCCCGGGCGTTGCAGGCCGGGGCCATCGCCGCGGTCAACCTTCAGACCCCGCGCGAGCTGGTCAGCTACAAGCCGATCCTGGCCGCGCACGTCGCCATGCTCAACGGCCGTCACGGCGCCGCGATCGCCCTCCGCGAGGTGCTCCGCGAGCTCTACCCGGCGGCCCTGCGGGCCTACCCCGACCCGGCGCACCCGCTGGCCATGTCGGTCCTCGACGCGATTCCGGAGCCCGGCCGCCTGTCGGTCGGTGGCGCCGAGTCCGAGCGGGTCGCCGAGCACATCGTTTCCGAGCTGGGCCGCAGCGGCGCCGGCACGGAAGACGAGATCATCGCCGCGGTGACCGCGCTCAGCGTCGCGATCAGCGAGTCGCCCCGCCGCGGCGGGGTCAACAAGTCGCTGGCGCCGTCCGCGGCCAGGTCGATCCGCCAGGCGATCGCCGCCGTCCGGGCCTGCGACTCCGCCTGCACCGAGCTGCTGAGCACGCTGGCCGACCGCACCCCGCTGACCGCCGGTCAGGGCGTTTCCCGCCGCAGCGCCCGCCGGGCCGCCGAGCCGGCCCCGCTGCAGCCCGCGTCGGCCGCCGACGCCTTCGGCAGCCGCCGCAGCCGCCCCGAGCCGGCCGCGACGGGCAACGGCCCGGTCATCCCGCAGCCGCTCAACGCGCCGCCCGCCGCACCCGAGCCGATCATGCCGCCGCCGCTGGCCCCGCGCCCGGTGACGCCGCCGCCCGCGGCCCCGGCCGCCTCGGCCGCGTTCCCCAACCGCGCACCCGCCCCGGGCAACCGCCCGGTGTCGGTCCCGCCACCCCCGCCCGGCATGACCCCGATCACCCCGGGTTCCCGCCCGCCGGCCCGCACGCCCAACCCGGCCGCTCCGACGTCGGCTCCGGCCGCGCCCGCGGCGTCGGCCGGCACCCCGGCCGACAACGGCCAGCCGTTCCGCGCCACCCTGACCAACGCGGCGATCAACAGTGTCCGCGCCGAGCGGCAGCGCACGGTGATCCCGCCCCGCCCCGACACGTCGTCCCCGCGCCCGTCGTCGCCGGCCGCCGGGGGCAGCGCCACCGACTACTCGCTGCCCATGCCCAACCAGCGCCCCGGCCAGGAGACGGCCGAGCCGGGCTCCCGGGCCAACTGGCCGCTGCTCAACGCGGGCGACGAGCCCGGCGCGTCCGCTCCCGCCGCGTCGATCAGCTCGCCGCCGGCGGACAACGGCCGCAACGGCCGGGTCAAGCCGCCCTGGCAGGACATGCCGAAGGAGCCGCCGGCCCTGCGCCTGGTCGAGCCCCAGCTCGGCCAGAGCCTCGACGCGACGATGGCCGACATTCCCGCGATCAGCGAGCCGCCGTCTCTGCGGGTGGTCGACGGCGAGGGCGGCCGCGGCCGCATCCGCCGCAGCGCCTCCGTCGCCTCGAGCATCACGTCGTCGACCAGCTCGACGCTGACCGCCCTCGACCGCAGCACCAACCCCCCGGTGGCCGCCGAAAGCAGCGACGGCGACCTGCTGATCTTCGCCGCGGCCCGCTCAGCCTGGTTCACCGGCCACGACGACGTCGCAGCCGACCTCGAGTGGGCCAACCCCAACGACTCCGGCTGGCGCGCAGCGGAAAAGGCCGCAACCCCGGCGGTCGCCGCCGAGACCGCGGCCGGCCTGCCCAAGCGCGTCCCCCAGGCCAACCTGGTGCCCGGCTCGCCGCTCCGCGAGGAGCGCCCGCTGCGCATCGTCCGCGACGCCGCCAGCATCGCCGCCCACACCACGGGCTACTTCCGCGGCTGGCGCCGAGGCCAGGAAATCGGCGGCTTCGCCATGGGCGGCCGCCCGGGCCGCGAGGCCGCCGGCGGCTGGGACTTCACCCGCGACGGCGCCCCCGCCGACGACTACCGCAACAGCGAGGCCGGCTACCGCCGCTAAGGCCGCTTCCCGACGGCCGCGAGCCCTCCGCTCGCGGCCGTTCCCGTACGCACTCTCCGAGCAGCGACGGCCTCGTCGCATGACCAGCATCCCGGGCCGACTTCGGCTGGCAGGCCCCAAGGCCGCCACCCGCACGCCGCGCACTCCAGACCTGCAGCCACTCGGCTGCGCCGCGAACCCGCCGCCGCCCGCCCCGCGACGCAGTCGCCAATCCGTAGCCGTCCGGGCGCGCCGCTGAGCCGCCAACCACGCGCGAGCTGTGCCGAGCGACGGCCCTGGCTTCTCTGTCTCGGCGCCACACTTCCCACCCCGCAGCCATCGCCCGCCCAGCGCTGCCCTTCCAACCGGCAGCCGTTCGGGCGCCCCGCTATAGCCGCCATCCGGCTGCCGTCCGTAGCTCGTCGGCCCCGCCCGGTGCGCGCGGCCAGCGCCCCCTGGCAGCCAGCAGCGTCCGGTCGCCCCGCAAAGCCGCCAACCTCACGCCTAGCGCCGCACGCCCCCAACCCGCAGCCTTCCCCGCCCGCCGCAAAACCGCCGCCCTCACTCCGGGCCGCCTTTCTGAGTGCACTGCCGTGACCCCGGCCGCTGCCCTAAGTGCACTTCCGGACCCTAACCATCGCCGCTGACGCCCCGTCTCACCGCGACACCCCGCCTCACCGCGACACCCCGCCTCACCGCGACACCCCGCCTCACCGCGACACCCCGTCTCACCGCGACACCCCGTCTCACCGCGACGCACCGCGAAAGCGGCCGTCGCGAGGTACCCCTCTGGCGCGCGGTCCCGCAAGGCCCTGGGGAGCTGATGCTCCGGGAGTCGCTGCCGTGCCCGATTCACCTCCTACGCAGGCGCACCATCCGACGCGGTGTCCATGGAGCCACCGCTCGCCCGTCCGCGCGAGGCGAGACCCGCGCTCACCCTCGCCCGGCGGCGCCGCCTCGAGCCCGCCTCCGGCCAGCGATGACACGTCCGCCAACGCCGCACCCCGATGGCCGCGGAAGCACTCATCGACCATCCCTGCGAGGCGGCCGACCGACATGGCCCACATCCGGCGGCGTCGCCTTTGAGCCTGCCTGCCTGACCGCCGGACCACCTCACCCGATGCCCACCGCCCCCGTGGGGCGGCCCCTGACCGCACCGACATGGCTCCGCAACCGGCGGCGGCCCGGCCTTAGACCCCGCCCGCCCAACCGATTGCCGTCCCTGCTGTCCGCGGGGCGCCTCCCCGACTCATCCCCGCGAGGTAGCACCGCAGCGCCGCGAATACCGCCTTCGCGACCCGATGCCCGCGAAGCGATCCCGAACATCAGGCTGCTGCGCCCGCCGCCCCCGATGTCGTGGCCCCGCGGCGCCTGCTCCGCAAAGGAGGCCCTCGACCGCCGCCGCGATGCTCGCGGAGTTGTGCCCGCCTCGGGGCGCCGCTCGGTGAAAGGCGGTGGCAGCATGGCCGGATGCGGGCGATCATCTTTGACTTCTTCGGCACGCTCACCGACCCTCGGGCGGAGGTCGGGCGGCGCACGGCGTTCGAGGCGACCGCGGCCGCCCTCGGTGTGCCGGCCGGCGACTTCTGGGCCGCGATGGGCGGGAGCTACCCGCAGCGGATCGTCGGGCGCTACGGCGGCACCAGAAGCACGCTCGCGGCAATTGCCCGGCAGTGCGGGGTCACGCCGACCGATGACCGATTGGACGCCGCAGTGGCCGTCCAGGTTGAAGGGGCGGAACGGGTTAGGCCGCCTCGCCCGGGGGTTCTGGAGCTGCTGGACCGGCTGCGCGCTGCCGGGTTCCGCATTGGACTGATCAGCGACTGTTCGAGTGAGCTCTGCGAAGCGTGGCCGACCACCCCGTACGCCCCGCGCGTCGACGTTCCGGTTTTCTCCTGGCGTGAGGGCTATGGCAAGCCCGATCAGCGCCTCTACTCTGCCGCCGCCGAACGCCTGCGGGTGCCGGCCGCCGAATGCTGGTATGTCGGGGATGGTGGCAGCCGCGAGCACGACGGCGCGCGCCGGGCCGGGATGCGCCCGGTGCTCGTGACCAACGCGGCCTTCCCGGAGGTGGGCGGGTTGCGCACCGATCCGGACAGCTTCCGCCCCGACGCCGTCATCGACGATCTGGACGAGCTGCCCTCGTTACTCAGGGTGCCCGCTTGACGTACGGGCTGAGCCGTCGCCGGGCGCGGAGAAGCCCCGCACCGTCGCACGGTGCGGGGCTTCTACCGTTTGTCAGGCCGGCGCCACGGCCCGCGAGCGACGCATCGTCAGCACATACTCGACCAGCGAGATGAGGACGTTTTTCGTCGACTCACGGTTCCGGGCGTCGCAGCTCACGACGGGCACGTCGCTCGAGATCGCCAAGGCGTCCCGCACGTCCTGCGCGTTGTGGTACTGCATGCCGTCGAAGCAGTTGATCGCTACCAGGTAGGGCAGGCGGCGATGCTCGAAGAAGTCGATGGCGGCGAAGCAGTCGGCGAGCCGACGCGTATCCACCATGACGACGGCACCGATCGCGCCACGCACCAGTTCGTCCCACATGAACCAGAAACGCGTCTGGCCCGGTGTGCCGAACAGATAGAGGATCAGGTCGCGGTCGATGCTGATCCGGCCGAAGTCCATGGCGACGGTGGTCGTCATCTTGCCGGGCATCTGTCGGTTGTCGTCGACGCCCACACCGGCCGAGGTCATGATCGCCTCGGTGGTCAGTGGGGTGATCTCGGAGACCGAGCCCACCAGCGTCGTCTTACCAACGCCGAAACCACCGGCGATGACAATCTTCGCCGATGTGACGCGCCCCGCAGCGGGACGGTGCGACATGTCAGAGCCTGCGAAGTCCACTCAGCACCCTTTCCAGCAGTTCCGTGCCTACCGCATCGGTCTCGTCGTCCAGCGAGGTGGGCTCGTAAATCGCGACCAGGCCGTCGGAGGCCATGTCGGCGACGATCACTCGAGCCACACCGAGCGGCAGTTGCATGCGTGCGGCGATTTCTGCGAGCGACTGCACACGGCCGCCGTCGCACATCGTCGCGATGTACTGATGCTCGCTTCCACCCTGCCCGCCGCGGATCATTCCAGATCGACCGCGCACAGTCGTCTCGATCAGCGCTTCCAGCGCTATGTCCAGCTTCGGCCGGGTCCGACCGCGGGTCACGGCGTACGGCCTGACCAGCGCGCCGGTCGGCTCATCGCGTTCGGGCATCGTCACCGCTCACCCCTTCCTCGAACCCCTAGAAGTTGTCGTCAATGTTCTTCACAGTCGCCGGCCGAGCCTACTCGCGGTGGGAAACCCGCGACAAACCCGCGAACGGCGCCGGTCGTGTGCCGGTTCAGCCGAGGACCCCGGCCGCGGAACGCGGTGCCGGGGTAAGGGCCTCGCCAACACGGTCGACCAGCAGGGCCATCTCGTAGCCCACCTGCCCGACGTCGCAGCTGCGCGCCGCGAGCACCGCGAAGGAGGAACCGTCGGAGATCGACATCAGGAAGAGGAACCCGTTGTCCATCTCGACGACTGTCTGCAGCACCGCACCACCCTCGAAGCACCGTGCGGCGCCCTGAGTCAGGCTGACCAGGCCGGAGGCGATAGCCGCCAGCTGGTCGGCCCGGTCACGCGGAAGGTCCCGCGAGGCTGCCAGGAGCAGACCGTCGGCGGAAACCGCGATCGCATGTGCGACTCCGGGAACGCGGTCGGCGAAGTTGGCCAGCAGCCAACCGAGATCCTGCGTAGATGTCATGCCTCATGCTCCTTGCCAGCCTGCGAGGACTGCTGCCCTCCCGGAGTTCCCTCCGGGTTGGTCGATGGTTCCTGCGTGCGACCACGCTGCACACCCCGGTGGTACGCGGAGAGAAGACCGCGGACCCCCTCGGGAGTACGGCGCTGGACGGAATTACCGCCCCGGTCCACACCGCCGGGGACGAGCTGGGCCATCGGGGTCCGCTTGGGCAGACCCGCGGTGGTCGTGGTGTCGACCGGCATCTCCGCCGCCGCCCGGGCGGCCTGCCAGCCCTCGTCCGCTGCCGTCTGCCACGGGCTTGTGGAGGCGGCGGCGGCCGGAGCCGCGTTGCCGTTCGAGACGGCCGCGCCGACGGTGGCCGGGTCGAGTTCCCGGGACTCCGGCGGGCCGGCCTGGTGCGGAACGCCGACCGAGCGTGCCGGTTCGGCGGTCGAGAATCGCTGCGAGCTGATCGTGTCGTCGCCGAGACCGTTGTTGTCCGGCGCGGGCGCCGCCGGCTTGGCCGGGGCGTTGGCCGGAGGGGCCGACGTCATGAACCAGGCCGACTCGAGCTCCCGGAAGATCGGCAGCTCCATGGTCTCGTCGGCGTACTGCGTGCCGCCGTTCTCCCGCTGCCGGGCCGCGGCCTGAGCGGCCGCGATCTGGGCGGCCGCGGTCGCCTGGGCCTCGGCGGCCTGGACCGCCGCCGCCTCGTGCGCCGCCCGTGCCGCGGCGGCCGCCCGCTGCGCCTCGGTCTGCGGGCCGCCCGAGGTGGGCGTCGCGGAGACCGGGGTCGCCGAGACCGGCGGGGCCGAGGACGGGATGGGAGCGGCCTGCGGCTGCCGGGTCGACTGATCGGGCCGGTAGCGCGGCAGCTCAGTCGTCATGTCGAGCGCGGCGGCCAGGCTCTCCGGCACGTGCGGGGGCGCGTCCGGACCCCGCTCCGGTGCGACCGGCGGCCAGGCCGGCGGCGCGGACGCCGCCTGCTGAGGCTGAACCGGAGGCTGCTGGTACGGCGCCTGCTGAGACGGCGCCTGCTGGTACGGCGCCTGCTGGTACGGCGCTTGCTGAGACGGCGGCTGGTACGGCGCCTGCTGCTGGAACGGGGGTTGCTGTTCCGGCGGCGAGGAGACCGGGCGGCCACCGAACGGCGGACCGGACGGGACGGGCGGCGCCGAGATCGGGGGCACCGGGGGCGAGGAGATCGGCGGAAGGGCCGGACCGCGTCCCTGAGTCTCCGGGTTGGACGGCAGCTGGCGCGGGATGGTCGCGCCGTACCCGCCTGAGTCGCCGTCGGTGCGGACCGGCTCGCCGCCGTTGCGGCGCTGCGGCAGACCGTCGGGACCGGCGAAGCCTTGCGGCTGACCGGACGGGCCGGACGGCAGCGGCGGGATGACCTCGTTGCTGCGCGGCCCGTAGAAGCCGTTCATGCCGCCGCCGTTGGTCGACCCGTTGGCGAAGCCGTTGGACGACCCGTTGGCGAAGCCGTTCGACGGGGCGCCGGTGAGGTCGGACCACGCCGGAACCGAGCGACCGCCGGTGCCGAGCATGCCACCGTTGGGCATCGGCGGGTTGGGGTCGAACGGGCGGCTGCCCGGGTAGCCTCCGCGGCCGCTCTCCAGAGCCAGGGGCTCGGGGAAGCCACCGCGCTGCGGGCCGCCCTGGGGGCCACCGTCGAAGCCGGGACCGAGCTGACCGCGTCCGCCGGCGACCGCCGGAACGCCGCTGCCACCCATCAGGACCGAGGACGGCAGGCCGACCTCGGCGATCGTGCCGCGCTCGGTGTCGGCCGGGCGCAGTTCGACCTTGACGGCGTGCCGGTTGGCCAGCCGGGCGACCACGACGAGGCCCATCATGCGGGAGACGGCCACGTCCACCATCGGCGGATTGGCCAGCCGCTCGTTGAGATCGTTGAGCTGGTCGCGGCTGATGCCGATGCCTCGGTCTTCCACCGACAGCAGGGCACCGTCGCCGAGCCGCCGGGCCTCGACGATGACCGTCGAGTTGGGCGGGGAGAAGGCGGTCGCGTTGTCGAACAGCTCGGCGACCAGGTGGACCATGTCGTTGACGGCGTGCGCCGACACCTCGATGTCGCGGTCGATGATGCCGAACTCGATGCGGGTGTAGTGCTCGACCTCGGACTGCGCCGCGCGGAGCACGTCGATCAGGGCAGCCGCCTCGCGCTGCACGCGGGTCGAGTCGGCGCCGGCCAGAACCAGGAGGTTTTCGTCGTTACGACGCATCCGGGTGGCCAGGTGGTCGAGCTGGAAGAGCTCGGCCAGACGGTCCGGGTCTTCCTCGCCGCGCTCCAACCGGTCGAGGTGACCGATGAGCCGGTCGACCAGGATCTGGGAACGACGGGCGAGGTTGACGAACATCGTCGCGACGGAGCCCCGCAGGGCGGCCTGCTCGGCCGCGGTGCGCACCGCCTCGAGGTGAACCGCGTTGAACGCCTCGGTCACCTGACCGAATTCGTCCCGGCTGCGCACCGGCAGCGGCTCGGCGATCTGGTCGGCGACCTGTGCCGGTGTGAGCGAGCCGGACAGAGCCGGATCACGCAGCCGTTCCACGGCGTGCGGCAGACCGAACTGGGCGACCGAAAGGGCACCCTGGCGCAGTTCGCGCAGCGAGCGGGCCATCGACCGGGCGACCAACCACGCGAAGAGGATGGCCAGCAGCAGCATGCCGAGCAGGACGCTGGTCTCGATGAACACCCGCCGGTTGACGCCGTTGCGGATGTCGGTCGCCTGGCTGACGACGCTCGCGTCGAGCTTTTCCTCCAGTCCCCGGAAGAGCTTGTCGTAACCGGTCATCGCGGACTCCCACTTCTGGGAGTCGAACGGGATGTCGGTCGTCGTGTTCGACATGAAGTCGATCGGCACGGTCAGGTTGGTCGCCGCGCGGGCGTCGGCCTGGCTGCCGATGGCCTTGAACTGGGCGATCTCGGGGTCGGAGCCGACCGAGTTGAGCGTGCTGACCGCCAGGTCGAAGCCGGTCTCGGTCGCGGTGAACTCGCGGCGGAGGTCGGACGTCAGCCGGCCCCGCTGCAGGATCTCGTGACCGACGTCGCGCTGCTCGGCGACGTACTCCTTGGCCTGGGCGACTGCCGCCACGGTGCGCATGTGGTCACCGAGGTCGGTGTTGTCGGAGAGCTCCGAGGAGTCGTCGCGCACCGACAGCAGGTCGTTGATCAACGTGTTGTACGTCGACTTGATGCTGTCCAGCTCGAGCTTGGCGTCAGCCGCCTGGCTCCGGGTTGCCGGAAGGTCCGAGAGGTTGTTGTCCAACCGCGTCAGCAGGTTGTTGACCTTGTAGGGCACGTCACCGACGGTCAACCGCTGCTGCGAATAGGCCAACTTGGCCTGATCGACCAGGCCCGTCTCGTTGTTGTACGCCTTTTTGGCGGCCGTGTAGACGGTCTGGTTGGTGTCCTTATTGGTCTTGATCATGACGGCGTATGCACGCTCGTTCTGCAGATGGTCAACCAGACCACCGGCAGCCTGCGACAACGCCGAAAGGCTTCGGGCGCGCTCCGCGTTGCTGGCCGTATTGATGTGGTCCACCAGGCCGCTGACGCCGACGATGATCGTCGCCAGGGTGGGTACCAACATGATGAGGCCGAGCTTCGACCAGATCGGCAGGTCTCGCAGCCGATCTGCCGGCCGACGGAGACGCGACATGACGCCATTCGCCGTCGTTGGGCGCTTGCTCACGTCACCGTCCTCCTGATTCGGGCCCGGCCTTCGGCTCGCCGGGCACCGCACACGGCCGACTCGCCGGTCGGGCCCCCGAGATTCCATCACGACGAGTGTCAAAGAGAAAGAGCAGGCCGACACGGACCGTTTGTGTGGCGCGATCGTTGCCCGAGTTGCGGCGCCGATCGTCGATCCAGTGTCACTGCTTGTATCGGGGTGCGTTCTCAGAGTCACTCAACCCGATCGGCGCGGCGGGGGGTGGGGCCTGCCGATCGCGCCCGATCGTAGTGGATCGCGGCAGGAGAGACGATGGCGCGGTACGCGCCGCACGGCAAGGTGAGATGCCGGTTTTTGCAGTGTTTGTAGGCACCATTCTGACCGAACGGATGAGTACCGGCGCCGAATAGGCATATCTGAAGTGCTGTAGCCCAGTTTGTGCCAGCTCTAGGCGATCAACTTCGCGTACGCCGGCTTGATCACCTCGTTGATGATCGTCAGCCGCTCGTCGTACGGGATGAACGCGGACTTCATCGCGTTGATGGTCAGCCACTGGAGCTCGGCCCACCCCCAGCCGAACGCCTCGGTCAGCAGGGTCATCTCCCGCGACATCGAGGTGCCGCTCATCAGCCGGTTGTCGGTATTGACGGTCACCCGGAAACGCAGGTCGTGCAGAAGTCCGATGGGGTGCTCGGCGATCGAGGCGACGGCACCGGTCTGCACGTTCGACGACGGGCAGAGTTCCAGCGGAATCCGCTTGTCGCGAACATAAGCGGCGAGCCGCCCGAGAACCGCCGGTCGGCCGGTGATGTCGTCCACAATGCGCACTCCGTGACCCAGGCGGTCGGCTCCGCACCACTGGATCGCCTGCCAGATCGACGGCAACCCGAAGGCCTCGCCCGCATGGATGGTGAAGTGGAAGTTTTCGCGCTGGAGGTATTCGAACGCGTCCAGGTGGCGGGTGGGCGGGAAACCCGCCTCGGCGCCGGCGATGTCGAACCCGACCACCCCGGTGTCCCGGAAGCGGACCGCCAGCTCGGCGATCTCCTGCGACCGGGCGGCGTGCCGCATCGCGGTCAGCAGCGTGCCGATCCGGATCACCCGGCCCCCGGCGGCCGCCTCGGCGCAACCGTCGCGGAAACCCGCATCGACCGCCTCGACCACCTGGTCGAGCGTGAGGCCGCCCTCCAGGTGCTGCTCGGGCGCGTAGCGGACCTCGGCGTAGACGACGCCGTCGGCGGCCAGGTCGAGCGCGCACTCGCGGGCCACCCGGTGCAGACCCTCCTCGGTCTGCATCACGGCGACGGTGTGCGCGAAGGTCTCCAGGTAACGTTCGAGCGAGCCCGAATCGGCGGCGGCCACGAACCAGTCGCCCAGCGCGGCCGGGTCGGTGGTCGGCAGTTCGTGCCCCACGGCGTCGGCGAGCTCGACGACGGTCGCCGGCCGGAGGCCGCCGTCCAGGTGGTCGTGCAGGAGCGCCTTCGGGGCCTTCACGATGTCGGAATGTTCAATGGCGGCCATCAGAAGAGCCTAGAGGCAGGGAACGAATGATCGACGGAGCATTGCCGTACCTGCGGTGCCCGGTCTGCGAACAACCCCTGTCCCGCGCCGACCGGTCCCTTCGATGCACCGAAGGGCACCTGTTCGACCTGGCCAGGCAGGGATATGCCAACCTGTCCAACGGCCGGGTGCCCTACTCCGGTGACACGGCGGAGATGGTCGCCGACCGCGAGACGTTCCTGTCGGCCGGGCACTACGCCTTCATAGCGGACGACCTGGCCGGCTATCGGAGGAACGGGCTCGTGGTCGACGCCGGCACCGGCACCGGCTACTACCTGGCGGCAGCGCTGGACGGAAACCCGGGGAGCACCGGCCTCGGCGTCGACGTCTCCAAAGCCGCACTGAAAAGGGCCGCCCGGGCTCACCCCCGGGCCGCAGCCGTACTGGCCGACCTCTGGCGGCCGCTGCCGATCGCCGACGCGTCGGCCGAACTGCTGCTGAACGTCTTCGCGCCCCGCAACGGCCCCGAGTTCCATCGGGTGTTGAAACCGGATGGCCGGCTGCTGGTCGTGACGCCGGCCCCGGACCATCTCGCCGAACTGATCGAGGCGCACGGGCTGATCCACGTCGACCCGGACAAGGCGAACCGGGTGGCCGAGTCGCTCGGCGACCACTTCGCGGCTGTCGAGAGCAAGGTGCTGCGCCGCCGGCTGGAGCTGACCGGATCCGAGGTGCGCACGCTGATCGGCATGACACCGAACGCACATCACGTGCCGGCCGAGACCCGCCCCGACGAGGCGGGCAGCGTGACGGCGGCGGTAGTGGTCACGGCGTACCGGAAGGCGGCCTAGACCGAAAGGTCGACCTCTTCCCATTCGGCGGGTTGTTCGTGATAGGGCCCGCGGAAGACGACCGCCCACTCGAGCGCCCACCTCCGCTGCCCGATCGCGTTGGAGTCGATCTCGCCCGGCAGCGGTGCGCCCGCCGCTTGGGCCTCCTGGAACGCCCAGTCCAGGCAGTAGTAGAGGTCGAGCAGCACGACCGCCTCGACCGGATCTCGCGGGGACATCAGCGACCGGGAGCGCCACTGCCCGAACGTCTCACCAGCCGGCAGATCGGGCATCTGGGACATCAGCCGGTCCTCCGGCGGAGCGGTCGGGTCGAGGTGCCGGGCCAGGCCGAGCAGCCAGGCCAGCGCGAAGACCGCGTCGTGATGCAGCACGAAGGACCGGTGGTCGCCCTTGGCCCCGATAACGAACTCCCACTCCGGCGGCGTGACCAGATCGACCAGGTGCGATCCGAGGATCCAGCCCATCGCGAGCTCGGTCGGCATGCCGAAGCACCGGGCCACCACCACGTGCAGGATCGCCGCGCGAGCCTCCAGGTCGAGCGTGGGCCGCAGCTCGATGGTGTCGCCCGGCTCCCAGACCAGCGGGAAACCAGGCGGGGGCAGCGGCAGGCCGAGCCGCTCCAGTTCGTCGAGGCTGGCCTCGCGAACGGCGCGCGGATCGGGTGCGGCCTTCGTCATGGTGCGTCAGGCTATGCGGTCGAGAAGAAGGTTTGTAGTAGAGGGCGCCCGCTCGCCGACGACGATCGCCCCCGCCGCGACGGAGCGGGCCGGCGGGATGCGGCCGGCGTCGTCGGCCCGCAGTTCCAGGAGCACGTCGCCGGCCTCGACCCGGTCGCCCGGCCGCACACGAAGAAGAACCCCGGCGCCGAAACTGACCGGGTCCTCCTTGCGGGCACGCCCGGCGCCGAGCCGCCAGGCGGCAAGACCGATCTCGTACGCGTCGACCGACTCCACCACCCCGGCGCGGGAGGCACGCACCACCTCGTTCTCCCTGGCCACCGGCAGCGGCGCCGACGGGTCACCGCCCTGGGCCCGGATCATCGCCCGCCAGGTGTCCATCGCCCGCCCGGACGCGAGCACGGCCGCCGGGTCGGCCTCCAGACCGGCCGCCTCGAGCATCTCCCCGGCCAAGGCCAGAGTCAGCTCGACCACGTCGGCCGGTCCGCCGCCGGCCAGCACCTCGAGGGACTCGGCCACCTCGACCGCGTTGCCGACCGCGAGGCCGAGCGGGGTGTTCATGTCGGTGAGCAGGGCGACCGTCCGTACCCCGCTGTCGGTGCCCAGCCGCACCATGGTCGACGCCAGCTCGCGGGCCGCGTCGAGGTCCTTCATGAAGGCGCCGGAGCCGACCTTGACGTCGAGGACCAGCGCGCCGGTGCCCTCGGCGATCTTCTTGCTCATGATCGAGCTGGCGATCAGCGGGATCGCCTCGACCGTGCCGGTGACGTCGCGCAGCGCGTAGAGCTTGCGGTCGGCCGGGGCCAGGCCCTCACCGGCCGCGCAGATCACCGCGCCGACCTCCTGCAGCTGCTTCTTGAACGCGTCGTTGCCGATCGTGGCCTGCCAGCCGGCAATCGACTCCAGCTTGTCCAGGGTGCCGCCGGTGTGGCCGAGGCCGCGGCCGGAGAGCTGGGGCACGGCGGCCCCGCACGCCGCGACCAGCGGCGTCAGCGGCAACGTGATCTTGTCGCCGACGCCGCCGGTGGAGTGCTTGTCGGCGGTCGGGCGGGTCACCGAGGAAAGGTCGAGCCGCTCGCCGCTGGCGATCATCGCGGCGGTCCACCGGGCGATCTCCCGTGGCGTCATGCCGCGCAGCAGGATCGCCATGGCCAGCGCCGACATCTGCTCGTCGGCGACCACGCCCTTGGTGTACGCGTCGACGACCCAGTCGATCTGGGCGTCGCTCAGCTCGCCGCCGTCCCGCTTGGCCCGGATGACGTCGACCGCCGCGAACTCGCTCATCTCGTGTCCCTACCTATCCCTGCCACCGGGCGGGGATGCCCTCCGGCGGTTCTCCCTCGCCGGCCCAGGTCAGGCCGCCGTCGGCGTCCACCACCACGATCCGTGGCGTGCGGACCTGCCCCCAGGCCACCGCTTCGGTGGTGGTGGGGAAGTTGGGCCCCTCCTCGAGGACGCCCTTGTCGGCGTCGCTCTCGGCCGGGCTGCCACCCGACCGCTCCCAGTAACCGGTCCACACCGTCTCGCCGCCGTGCAGGTCGGGGTGCACGAAGACGGTGCCCCGCCCCCGCCACCGGGCCAGTTCGGTCGGCACCTGGTGGCCGGACGCCGGGCCGGTGACCTTGTCCAGGTCGTCCGGGCCGAACGCGTGTGGCAGCAGTTCGGCCATGCTCAACGGCCGGGGCAGCGCCTCGACGATGCACTGCGGCCCGCCGTGTTCCCAGAGCAGCTGCCGGCAACGCCCGCAGGGCATCAGCGGCGAGCCGTTGGCGTCCACGCAGGAGACGGCCACCAGCCGCCCGCCGCCAGTCGCGATCAGCGAGCTGACCAATCCGCATTCGGCGCACAGCGTGACGCCGTACGAGGCGTTCTCCACGTTGCAGCCGACGACCACCCGGCCGTCGTCCACCAGCCCCGCCACCCCGACCGGAAAGTCGGAGTACGGGACGTACGCGTGCCGCATGGCCTCGATGGCCTGCGCACGCAACCCGGCCCAGTCGATCTCCATGCGCCGATTGTGCACCACCCCGCGGGCCGCGGGCTCAGCTCTTGACGTACGGCACACCGTCGGCCTTCGGGGCCCGCACCCGGCCGACCAGCCCGGCCACCGCGACGATGGTCGCGAGGTAGGGCAGCATGTTGAGGAACTGGTTGGGCACCGGGCTGCCGACCACGCTCAGGTAGTTGGCCAGTTCCTGGGTGAAGCCGAAGAACAGGGCCGCGCCGAGCGCCCCGAACGGCGTCCACCGACCGAAGATGAGCGCGGCCAGCGCGATGTAGCCGAGGCCGCCGGTCATGTTCTGGTTGAACGCGTCGCTCGAGATCAGCGTGAAGTACGACCCGCCGGCGCCGGCGACGAGGCCGCCCAGCAGCACGTTCGTGTATCGCAGTCCACGCACCCGCACGCCGACCGTGTCGGCCGCGACCGGGTGCTCGCCGACCGCCCGGGTGCGCAGGCCCCACCGGGTGCGCTTGAGCGCGAAGTGGATGACGAAGACCAGGATCAGCGCCAGCCAGACCAGCACGTTGGTGTGGAACAGCACCGGGCCGATCAGCGGGATGTCGGACAGGCCGGGCACCTTGATCTCGGCGAGGTGCGGCGGCTGGTTGTATTTGGCCGCGTCGGGCTGCATGAGACGGTCGTAGAGGAAGCCGGTGATGCCGGCCGCGAAGAGGTTGAGCACCACGCCGACCACCACCTGGTCGACCAGGAACTTGATCGCCAGCACGGCGAGCAGTGCCGCGATCAGCACACCGCCGAGCATGGCGCTGATCACGCCCGCCCACACGCTGGTGGCCAGCGTGCCGAACAGGGCGGCGCAGAACGCGCCGGTCAGGAACTGGGCCTCGATGCCGACGTTGACCACGCCGGAACGTTCGCCGAGCACACCGGCCAGCGCGCCGAGGATCAGCGGCAGGGCCAGCTCGAGGGAGAACCGGGCGGTCGCCACCAGCGGCAGGAACTTCCCCGCCACCTGCCAGCAGAGGAACGAGACGACGAAGGTGACGATGCCCAGCACGAGCAGCGCGTTGTAGCGCTTGCGGACCCGGGCGGTCAGCATCAGCACGCCGATCGCCAGCGTGATGACGCCGAACACGATCGTGCCGAGCTGCCCGTTGAGCTTCAGCGCGGCGCCGGTGGCGTTCTCGCTGAGCGTGAAGCGCGCGGTATTCGACTCGGCCAGCGGCCCGAAGACCGCGGCCGCGATCAGTCCGATCACTGCGATGCCGGCACCGAGGCGGCGCTGGCGGATCCAGAATGGTTCCGGCGCCGTGACGACCTCGGAGCGTTCCTCGACGGTTGCGGTGGACACCCCGCTCACCAGCCCTTCGCCATCGAGGCGCCGAGCCGGGCGGACCGGGCGGCGCGGAGCTGGAAGATCGCCTTGACCAGTGCGGGCGCGGCGATGAACACGACGATCAGGGCCTGGATCACGGTGACCAGCTGCACCGAGATGCTCAGGTCGGTCTGCAGGTAGTTGCCACCGGCCCGCAGGCCGCCGTAGAGGATCGCGGCCAGCAGGGTGCCCCACGGCTTGTTGCGCCCGAGCAGGGCGACCAGCAGACCGTCGAAGCCGATGTTGCCGGCCACCTGGGCGGTGAGCCGGTCGGCGGTGCCGAGCACCTGGGTCGCGCCGCCGAGGCCGGCCAGCGCCCCGGCCACCACCATCAGCATCGTGTACGTGCGGCCGACGCTCATGCCGGCGGTCCGGGCCGCAGTCGGGTTGAGGCCGACCGCGCGCAGCTCGAAACCGAACGAGGATCGGTTGATCAACCAGGCCACGCCGGCCGTGGCCAGCACGGCCAGCACGATGCCCAGGTGCACCCGCAGCGGGGCGGGCAGCGCCGGCAGCTCCGCGCTGGCGTGGATGGTCTTGCTGATCGCGTCGCTGCGGTGCGGGTCCTGAATGCCCTTGGTCAGGATCAGCCAGCTCAGGAACAGGCTCGCGGTGTAGTTGAGCATGATCGTGATGATCACCTCGTGGGCACCGGTCCGGGCCTTGAGGAAGCCGGGGATGAACCCCCAGAGTGCCCCGCCGAGCGCGCCGGCGACGAGCGCCACGACCAGGTTGAGCACGATCGGCAGGCCGAGGGAGAAGCCGGCCACCGCGGACAACACGCACCCGAGGACGGCCTGCCCCTGGCCACCGATGTTGAACAGGCCGCCCCGGAAGGCGATCGCGACCGACAGGCCGGTGAAGACCAGCGGCGCCGCGTACGTCAGTGTCTCGGAGATCGGGTTGAAGGCGTTCTGCCAGGTGCCGGTGCCGTCGAACCACTTCTGGAACGACAGCGGGTCGAACACCGCACCCTTGAACAGGTCGTAGTACGCGTTGCTGACCAGACCCCAGCTGGCGCTCAGTGCGTCGCTCGGCCGGGAGGTGAAGTACGAGTACATCGAGAGCACGTGCGGGTCGGAGATGACGACCAGCACCGCGCTGATGACCAGGGCCAGCACGATCGACAGGATCGTGACGGTGACGGTGTTGGCCGACCACAGGTTGCGCACGAACAGCGTGAGAAACGAATCCGGCTTTTGCTCGGGCTCGGGGGGCGCCTCGGCGGTGGTGCTCACGCGCTTTCCTCTTCCTCGACAGCGACACCGGCCATGAGCAGGCCCAACTCCTCGCGCGGGCGGTCCGGCGAGACGACTGCGAGGATGCGGCCGCGGTACATCACGGCGATCCGGTCGGCCAGCCCGACGACCTCGTCCAGCTCGCTGGAGATCACGATCACGGCGGTGCCGGTGTCCCGCTCGTGCACGATCTGGTTGTGGATGAACTCGATCGAGCCCACGTCCACGCCGCGGGTCGGCTGCGCGGCGATCAGCAGCTTGAGCGGCCGGGACATTTCGCGGGCCACGACGACCTTCTGCTGGTTGCCGCCGGAAAGGGTGCCGACGGTCGACTCGGCCGAGGAGGTACGGATGTCGAAGCGCTCCACCCGCTCGCGGGCCGAGTCGGCGACCGCCGAGGGGTTGAGCCGGAACGCGTTGCCGTACGGCGCCCGGTCGTACATGTCGAGGACCAGATTTTCGGCGACCGTGAACTCCTTGACCACGCCGTCGAGGCTGCGGTCCTCGGGGATGTAGCCCACTCCGGCGCCGAGGATCTGCTTGGTCGTGCGGCCGGCCAGGTCCTGCCCGGCGAGCTCGATCGTGCCGGCGCGTGGGATGCGGAGCCCGACCAGCGCCTCGGCCAGTTCGGTCTGGCCGTTGCCCTGCACGCCGGCGATGCCGAGCACCTCGCCGGCCCGCACGGTCAGGTCGATGCCGTCGACCACGCGCACGCCGCGCTCGTCGTCGACGATCAGGTTGCTGATCTTGAGCATCTCGTCGCCCGGCTCGGCCGGGGTCTTGGTGACCTCGAGGCTGACGTCGCGGCCGACCATCAGCGCGGCCAGTTCGTCCTCGGAGGTGTCGGGGGTGGCGGTCGCGACCGTACGCCCGCGCCGGATCACCGTGATCCGGTCGGCGATCGCCTTGACCTCGCGCAGCTTGTGGGTGATGAAGACGATCGACTTGCCCGACTCGGCCAGCCCGCGCATGACCGCGAGCAGTTCGTCGGTCTCCTGGGGGGTCAGCACCGCGGTCGGCTCGTCGAGGATGAGCAGGTCGACGTCGCGGGTCAGGGCCTTGACGATCTCGACCCGCTGCTGTGCGCCGACCGGCAGGTTTTCGACGAGGGCGTCCGGGTCGACCGGCAGGCCGTACTTCTTGGAGGTCTCGAGTACGTCGCGTCGGTTGCGGCGGCGGTCGAGCCAGCCGAGCGGGCCGCCGGTGGTCTCCTCGGCGCCGAGCGCGATGTTCTCCGCCACGGTGAAGACCGGGATCAGCATGAAGTGCTGGTGGACCATGCCGATGCCGGCCGCGATCGCGTCCCGCGGGCTGCGGAACACCTTGGCCTCACCGTCGACCAGGATCTCGCCCTCATCCGGCTGCAGCAGACCGTAGAGCTGGTTCATCAGCGTCGACTTGCCGGCGCCGTTCTCGCCCAGCAGGGCGTGCACCTCGCCCGGCTCGACGGTGATGTCGATGTGATCGTTGGCCACCAGGTCGCCGAAGCGCTTGGTGATGCCGCGCAATTCGAGTCTCAGCGGAATCTCCCCGACCTCGGTCCAACCTTGAAGACCATTAGAGTGGCCGCCGCGAAGCCGCGAAAGTTCTTCGCGGCCGCACGGCGGCCAGGATCCTACCCAGCTAGCGAGACGTCACTTGGGGTCGGCGGCCGACTCGACCTTGACCTTGCCCGAGATGATGTCCTTCTTCAGCTGGTCGACCTCGCCCTTCAGGCCCGAGTCGACCTTGCTGTCGAACTGGTTGTAGGGCGCCAGCGAGACGCCGTTGTTCTCCAGGTTGCCCAGGTAGCCCGGGGAGGCGGCCAGCGCCTGGCCTCCGGCACCGGAGACGACGGCCTTCTGCACCGCGTCGGTGACGTTCTTCTGGACCGTGGTCAGGAAGACGTCGCAGTCCTGCGCGGCGCTCTTGCAGCCGTCCTGGTCGACCCAGATGATCGCGACCTTGCCGCCCGAGCTCTTGGCCACCTCGGCCGCGCCGAGGCCGGTGCCACCGGCGACCGGCATCACGATGTCGGCCCCCTGAGCGACGAACGTGCTGGCCAGCGCCTTGCCCTTGGCCGGGCTGGCGAAGTCCTCGGTGAACGAGCCGTTCTGCTTGGCCTTGTCCCAGCCGAGCACCTGCACGTTCTTCTTCTTCTGGGTGTTGTAGTAGGCGACGCCGTCGGCGAAACCGTCCATGAAGATGGTGACCGGCGGGATCTTCCGGCCGCCGAAGGTCGCCACCTTGCCGCTCTTCGAGTAGCCCGCCGCGAGGTAGCCGGCCAGGAACGCGGCCTGGTCGGTCTCGAACTGCATCGGGTAGATGTTGGCCGCCGTGCTGTTGCTGTCGACGATCGCGAACTGCGACTTGGGGTTCTCCGTCGCGACCTTCTTGGTGGCGTCGCCCATCAGGCCGCCGACCGCGAGGATGAAGTTGCAGTTCTGCGAGGTGAAGCCGCGCAGGTTGGGCTCGTAGTCGCTCTCCGCGGTGGAGGCGACGTACTTCGGATCCACGTTGCCGGCCTGCGTCTTGGCCGCCTGGATGCCGGCCCACGCCGAGGCGTTGAACGACTTGTCGTCGATGCCGCCGGTGTCGGTGACCATGCAGGCCTTGAACGCGGCGGTCGTGCCGGCGCTCGATCCGCCGGTGCTGCCGGTGCTGCTATCGGGTGCCTTGCCACACGCGGCCGCAGTGAGCGTCAGCCCACCTGCCGCGAGAATCGCAACGATCCGCTTCCCACGTACCGAGCGCAAGACGCCCTCCTTCCACTGCACGCCCGACCTCCGTCGGGTGTGTCTTCAGGTCGGGAGCGTAACCGCAGGCCACAGTGGCAGAGGCAATTCCGCCCGGACTGTTGGCGCACCGTTATCAAGCGGCGGCGGCCACCGGCCCTTCAGGTGCGATTCGGCGGGAATTGACCGGTGAGAGCGGCGACCGGCCGTCAATCTTGCGGCCGACCGGCCCCGGAAGCCACGATTTCTTCGGCCTCGGCCACTCGGCCGATGCCCGATCGACCGGCCCGCCAGGCGCGGATGCCCAAGACGCCGACGGTGGTGCCGATCACCAGCGAGGCGACGATCAGAACCGCGTGCACCCAGAGGAAGGCGGTCGGCGTCCCGTTCCGGAACGCACGGTCGTCGTCGTAGATCGCCAGCCCGAACCGCGGCCAGATCAGCCACGTCCAGACCCCGACGCCGATCAGGAAGACGGCCCACTTCCGCGAGATCACCATGACCCCACTATCTCAACCGGTCCGGTCACGCATGCTTTCGGTACGCGGCGAGCGCCGCCCCGCACCAGCCGTCGCCGCGCCCGCCCCTCCCGGCCCGGGCCCGCACGCTCCCACCCGCGACATTCGTGCCGCCCGGTCAACCGGCGAGCCTCGCCGCGATCCGGGCCCAGCCCTCGCGTACCTCAGCCTCGGTCGGCGCACGCCCGGGACGCACCCGCCGGGTCTCGTACGCCTCTTCGTCGAACTCGGGTTCGTCCGGGCCGGCCGGCGCCTCGGCCGCCGCCCGCGCCAGTTCGATCTCGTCGCGGATCGCCTCGGCGTCCGGGCGGGGCAGCAGCGGCTCGACGACCGCGAGCAGGTCCTCGTCGGCCACCACGGCCTGGGCCAGCGCGAGCGCGTGGGCCCGCTCGTAGGGCCCGCAGACCACCGGTTCCCAGTCCTCCTCGTCGCCGAGCGACCCGATCGTGATGACCCAGGGCAGGTCGGCCACCGGCGAGTCCGGCGGCAGGTCCAGCGTCACGAGTGAGCCCACGGGCACATCATTCCGGGCGGCTGTACCGAATCCAGGTATTTTGCCCCACTGGGGCATTTTTATCGTCTGCTGAGAGATCAACAACGCGGCCGTGCGGGCTGGTTGCCGCCCAGGCCGCGCCGAACAGCAGCAGCTGGTTGAAGACGTAGAGATAGACCAGCACACCGACCGCCGAACCGACCAGCCCGTACGCCGGGTTGCGCTCCACCAGGCCGACGAACGACTTGCCGACCGTGTTGAGCAACGTCAGCCCGACGCCGACCTGCAGGACCGGGGGCGCCATCCGGCGTACGGTCATGCGCAGCCGCGGCACCGCGGCGAGCAACGCCGCCGCCAGCAGCATGTTGACCGCGATCGTGAGCAGCAGGCTGATCGTCGACAGCACCCAGCCGCCGGCCAGCCAGTCGAGAAGCTGTTCGAGGCCGTAGACCGCGAGCTGGGAGGCGGCCAGCAGCAACAGGATGCCGATCAGCACGAGCAGGTCGAGCGCCTGCCGGACACCGATGTAGCCGGGCTGCTCGGGAACCCTCCAGATCAGCCGCTGCGAGGACCGGATCGACTCCACCCAGCCGATGCCGGTGAAGGTCAGGCCGATGAGGCCGACGATGCCGACCGTCCGGCCGCTGTCCTGGATGGCCCGCACGTCGAGGAAGGGCAGATTCTGCCGGAGGAAGTCGTGCACGATGTCGAACAGCTGCTTGTTGTTGGTCAGCAGGATGCCGAAGACCGAGTAGCCGATCAGCAGCAGCGCGAAGATGGCGAAGAACCCGTAGTAGGCGATCGCGGCGGCCAGCCGTCCACCCTGCACCTCCCAGAAGCGCAGCAGGGCCCGGCAGAAGTGGTCGAAATAGCGGGAGCGCAGGCGCACTCGCATGATCCGCGACTCGGCGGCGTTGTACGCCCGATCGATCGGGTTCACCGGGCGACCGTAACTTAACTTCAGGCGCCCAGCGGGAAGTCGCGGCGCGGCCGCCACGGTCCTTCGCCGCCGTGCGAGAACAGGGTGAACGCGCTGACCGGGAACTTGCAGGAGAAGCCGGAGAGGTCGTCGAACACCGCGTCGAGCGCCTCGGGCGGCACGTCCTGGGCGACCGTGACGTGCGGGTGGTAGGGAAACCGGGTCTCCCGGCTGACCTCGTCGGCCGACGTGATCGCTTCGGCCAGCAGCTCGCACTCGCTGATGCCGACCACCAGGGTCACGAACACCACCTCGGTGACCGGGCGGAACGTGCCGGTGCCGCGCAGGTGGATGGTGAACGGCTGCTGGGCGGCCGCCACCTTTTCCAGGTGCCGCTCGATCGCCGGCAGGTCGGCCGTCGCCACCTCGGTCGGGCCGAGCAGCGTGACGTGAGCCGGCGTGTACGCCGCCTGCGGATCACCGGCCTCGCTCCGGCGCCGGGTCAGCATCGGACCCCACGGGTCGGGGATGTCGATCGCGACGCCGATCCGCGTCGCCGGGTCCGCCTCACGCACCGGGTCGCCCACTCCGGCTCAGACCCCGCGCGCCGGGCTGAGGAAACCCACCTTCTGGTACGCCGTGGCGAGCGTGACCGCCGAGACGGCGCGGGCCTTCTCCGCCCCGACCGCCAGCACCTTGTCGAGGTAGCCGGGGTCGTCCAGATAGGCCTTGGTGCGCTGCTGGATCGGCTTGACGAACTCGACCACCACCTCGGCGAGGTCTTTCTTGAGGTCGCCGTAGCCCTTGCCCTCGTAGTGCTCGAGTAGCTCGTCGATCGCGCGGTTGGTGAGTGCCGCGTACATCGTCAGGAGGTTGCTGACGCCGGGCTTCTTCTCCTCGTCGTAGAGGATCTCGCGGCCGGTGTCGGTGACCGCCGACTTGATCTTCTTGGCCGAGCGGGCCGGGTCTTCCAGCAGCTCGATGATGCCGTTGGGCGAGGAGGCCGACTTCGACATCTTGGACGTCGGGTCCTGCAGGTCGGTGATCTTGGCGGTGTCGCGCACGATGTACGCCGAGGGGACCGTGAACGACTGCCCGTACCGGGTGTTGAACCGCTGCGCGAGGTCGCGGGTCAGCTCGAGGTGCTGCCGCTGGTCTTCCCCGACCGGCACCTGGTCGGCCTGGTAGAGCAGGATGTCGGCGGCCTGCAGGATCGGGTAGGTGAACAGCCCGACCGTGGTCGTGTCGGCGGCCTTGGCCGACTTGTCCTTGAACTGGACCATGCGCCCGGCCTCGCCGAACCCGGTGATGCAGCTGAGCACCCACGCCAACTGTGCGTGCTCGGGCACGTGGGACTGCACGAACAGCGTGCAGCGCTCCGGGTCGAGCCCGACCGCGAGCAGCTGGGCGACCGAGATGCGGGTGCGGCTGCGCAGGGCCGCCGGGTCGTGCCCCATGGTGATCGCGTGCAGGTCGACCACGCAGTAGAACGCGTCGTGCGTGTCCTGCATCGAGACCCAGTTGCGCACCGCGCCCAGGTAGTTGCCGAGGTGGAACGAGTCGGCGGTCGGCTGGATGCCGGAGAGCACTCGCGGGCGACGGGCGGCGTCGGACATGAACGCCATTGTGTCAGTCTCGTAGGGCGGCCCGCGAACCCCCCGGGCCCGAGTGTCTGATGTTTGAAGTTGTTGACTTGTGAGCGTTTGTGGGGAATTCTTGGTCCGACCGAAGGAGTAATGCCGTGAAACTGCTCGTTACCGGGGGCGCCGGCTACATCGGCAGCGTCACCAGCCAGCTGCTGCTCGACGCCGGCCACCAGGTGGTCGTGCTCGACAACCTGGTCACCGGGTTCCGCGAGGCCGTCGCGCCCGACGCGACCTTCGTCGAGAAGGACATCGAGAACGCGGCCGACGTACTCACCGAAGAGGCCGGGTTCGACGCGGTGCTGCACTTCGCCGGCCTGATCGCGGCCGGCGAGTCGATGGCCAGGCCGGAGCTCTACTGGCACGACAACGTGGTGAAGTCGCTCGCCCTGCTCGACGCCGTCCGCGCCGCCCGGGTGCCGCGCTTCATCTTCTCGTCCACCGCCGCGGTCTACGGCAACCCCCTCGAGCTGCCGATCCCCGAGACCGCGGTGAAGGCCCCGACCAACACGTACGGGGCGACCAAGCTGACCTTCGATCACGCGCTGACCTCGGAGACGTTCGCGCACCGGCTGGCCGCGGTGTCGCTGCGCTACTTCAACGTGGCCGGGGCCTACATCCACGACGGTCACGAGATCGGCGAGCGGCACGACCCGGAGACCCACCTGATCCCGATCGCCCTGCAGGTCGCGGCCGGCAAGCGCGAAAAGCTGCAGCTGTTCGGCGACGACTACCCGACCGTCGACGGCACCAACGTGCGCGACTACATCCACGTCGAAGACCTGGCCCGCGCGCACCTGCTGGCGCTCGGCGCGGCCACCCCCGGCGAGCACAAGATCTACAACCTGGGCAACGGCAACGGCTTCTCCAACAAGCAGGTCGTCGAGGCGGCCCGCGAGGTCACCGGCGCCGAACTGCCGGTCGAAGTGGCGCCCCGCCGCGACGGCGACCCGGCCGCCCTGGTCGCTTCGTCCGCCAAGGCCCGCGACGAGCTGGGATGGGTGCCGCAGAAAAACACGCTGCAGGCGATGATCGGCGACGCCTGGACCTTCTACCGCGCCCACGTGGCCTGAAAAGGACATCGCATGACCGTCGCCGAGGACGCCGCTGCCGCGTTCCGCACGCAATACGCCGCCGAGCCGAGCGGCCTGTGGGCCGCGCCGGGCCGGGTCAACCTCATCGGCGAGCACACCGACTACAACGAGGGCTTCGTGCTCCCGTTCGCGCTTCCGCAGCGTACGGTCGCGGCGGTCGGCCCGGCACCCGCCGGCGCCTGGTCGGTCTTCTCCACCGACGCCGAAGGCGAGGTGTCGTTCGGTGTCACCCAGCCGGGTGAGGTGAGCGGCTGGGCCGGCTACCCGGCCGGCATCGTCTGGGCGCTGCGCGACGCCGGTTTCGACGTGCCGGGCGCCCGCATCGCCCTCGCCTCCGAGGTGCCGGTCGGCTCCGGCCTGTCGTCGTCGGCCGCGCTCGAATCGGCCGTGCTCACCGCCCTGGCCGACCTGGGCGGCCTCGACCTGCCGGTCGACCGGCGGCCGGCGCTCGCCCAGCGCGCCGAGAACGTGTACGTCGGCGCGCCCACCGGCATCCTCGACCAGTCCGCGTCGATCCGCTGCCAGGAGGGCCGGGCGCTGTTCCTGGACTGCCGGTCGTTCGAAGTCGAGCAGATCCCGTTCGACCTGGCCGCGGCCGGCCTGGCCATCCTGGTGATCAACAGCAACGCCCCGCACCAGCACGTCGACGGTGAGTACGGCGCCCGCCGCAAGTCGTGCGAGGCGGCGGCCGCGGCCCTCGGCGTGCCCGCGCTGCGCGACATCTCGGTCGACGGCCTCCCGGCCGCGCTGGCCGCGCTGGACGACGACGTGATGCGCCGCCGGGTCCGGCACGTGGTCACCGAGGACCAGCGCGTCCTCGACACGGTCGCGCTGCTGCGGGCCGGCAAGGTCCGCGAGATCGGCCCGCTGCTGACCGCCTCCCACGCGTCGATGCGCGACGACTTCGAGATCACGGTCGACCAGGTCGACGTGGCGGTCCAGGCGGCACTCGACGCGGGGGCGTACGGCGCCCGCATGACCGGGGGCGGCTTCGGCGGCTGCGTGCTGGCCCTGATCGACGCCGACCGGGCCGCCGAGGTCACCGGCGCCGTCGACGCGGCCTACGCGGCGCGCGGCTTCACCCCGGCCACCTCGTGGATCGCGGTCGCCGGGCCGGGCGCGACCAAGCTTTAGGCCGGCCGCTGCCGGGGTACCCCGGGGTCATGACCAGCGAACCGCAGCAGGAAGCACCCGAGCACGACGAGCCCAACGACGCCGGCTTCGCGGGCGCGGCGACCACGCCGACCCCGGAGCGGGGCACGGAAGAGAGCTACGGCGAGTCGATCGCGGTGCCCGCGGGCGACATCACCGGTCCCCTGATGGAGGCCATCGAGCACGCCAGTGACCGCCACCCCGACGAGGACGACGAGCCGGGCGACCGCGAGTAACTCATCGACCCACGGTGCTTTCCCGGGCCAGCAGGCGATGGGCGACGCGCTTTCCCGGGCCAATAGGCGATGGGCGACGCGCAGCTCACGGGGCGGCCCGGAGGCGGCCGGCCCGTCGCCCAGGCGCTCGGCCAGCAGGTCGACCGCGAGCTGGGCGACGCGGGGGAAGACCGCGTCGGGTGGCCGGGGCCGGTCGAGCAGGTGGACCATCGCGGCCGCCCCCTCGGCCCGGCCGAAGCGGCCCACCCCCACCCCCACCTCCAGCGCCGGGTCGTTGGCCGGCGCGGCCTGGGCGAGCGCGGCGCGATAGCCCGGCGAGCCGCCGGCGGCACGAATCCGCACTTTCGCAGCTCGCCCTGTGTGTGCCGCCCGGTGTGCCGCTCGTCGGCTGCCTGCTCAGGCTCTGCTCGCGGCAGCACCTGCCGCTCTATGCCCGGGTGCGCCAGGCCCGGGTGGCGATCGCCGGCCGCCTGCCGGACGGCGGCCGGATGAGCGTGACCGTGGCGCCGGAGCCGGACGCGCCGAGCATCACCCGCAACCTGGTCGGCGACGCATGCCTGCGGTGGGGACCGGCCGAGCTGCTGCATCCGGCTCGCACAGTGATGTCCGAACTGGTCACCAACGGGGTCGAGCACGCCGGCACCGAGCTGACCGTGGTGGTGACCCGGCGTGGTTCCGGGCTGCAGGCGGCGGTGGCCGACTGCATCGACCGGCGTCCGCAGCTCATCGCGCGACGGCGACCGCGCCGGGGTCAGCCGCTCGACGAGCGCGGCCGCGGGCTGCAAATGGTAGCCGCGACGGCGACCGCGTGGGGTTCGCTGCCGACGCCGGTCGGCAAGGTGGTGTGGGCGACGCTGCAGCAGGCCCGCGAAGAGCAGCCGGTCGCGGTGCCGCGGCGGCGTCATCCGAACGCCTCGGCACCGCACCGGTAGAACGACTACTGGGCCTCGATGATCATGCCGGCCGCGACGGTCCGGTTGGTCGACTCGTCGATCAGGACGAAGCCGCCGGTCGTACGGTTGCGGCGGTACTCGTCGGCGAGCAGCGGGACCGTGGTGCGCAGCCGCACCCGCCCGATCTCGTTGAGCGTCAGCTGATCGGCATTTTCGTCGCGGTGCAGCGTGTTGACGTCGAGCCGGTACTGCAGGCCGCGGATCACCGTGCGGGCGGTCCGGGTGGTGTGCTTGATCGAGTATTTCCCGCCGACCCGCAGCGGCGCGGTCTCGTCCATCCAGCAGAGCATCGCCTCGATGTCCTGCGCGACTCCGGGTGCGTTGTGCGGACGGCAGATCATGTCGCCCCGCGAGATGTCGATCTCGTCGGCGAGCCGGACCGTCACCGACATCGGCGGGAACGCCTCGTCGACCGGCCCGTCGGCGGTGTCGATCCCGGCGATCGTGCTGGTCAGCCCGGACGGCAGCACCATCACCTCGTCGCCCGGCTTGAGCACGCCGCTCGCCACCTGACCGGCGTACCCGCGGTAGTCGGTCACCGTGGTCGACTGCGGGCGGATCACGTACTGCACCGGGAAGCGCACGTCGACCAGGTTGCGGTCGGAGGCGATGTGCACGTGCTCCAGGTGGTGGAGCAGCGACGGGCCCTCGTACCAGGGCGACTTGTCCGACCGGGACGCGATGTTGTCGCCGTTGAGCGCCGAGATCGGGATGATCGTCAGATCGGGTGCGTCGAGCTTGGCCGCGAACGAGGTGAACTCGTCGGCGATCTTGTCGTAGACCGCCTTGTCCCAGTCGACCAGGTCCATCTTGTTGACGCAGAGCACCAGGTGCGGCACCCGCAGCAGCGTGGTCAGGAACGCGTGCCGGCGGGACTGCTCGACCAGGCCCTTGCGGGCGTCGACCAGGATCAGCGCCAGGTCGGCGGTGGACGCGCCGGTGACCATGTTCCGCGTGTACTGGATGTGGCCCGGGGTGTCGGCGATGATGAACTTGCGGCGCGGCGTCGCGAAGTAGCGGTACGCCACGTCGATCGTGATGCCCTGTTCCCGCTCGGCCCGCAGGCCGTCGGTGAGCAGCGCCAGGTTGGTGTATTCGTCACCGCGAGACGCCGACGCCGCCTCGACCGCCTCCAACTGGTCGGCGAAGATCGTCTTGGTGTCGTAGAGCAGGCGGCCGATCAGGGTCGACTTCCCGTCGTCCACGCTGCCCGCGGTCGCGAAACGCAACAGATCCATCGGGCGCGCGGCAGCCGCCTCGGTGTCCAGGACGGCCTGACTCATCAGAAGTAACCCTCTCGCTTGCGGTCTTCCATCGCGGCTTCGCTGACCTTGTCGTCGCCCCGGGTCGCACCACGCTCGGTGATGCGGGTCGCCGCGACCTCGTCGATGACCTTGTCGACCGTGTCGGCCTCGGAGAGCACGGCCGCGGTCTGCGAGGCGTCGCCGACCGTCCGGTAACGGACCCTGCGCACCGAGGAGGTCTCGCCGTCGCGCAGCCGGATGAACTCGTTGACCGCGTAGTACATCCCGTCGCGCTCGACCACCTCGCGGTCGTGCGCGTAGTAGATCGAGGGCAGCGGGACGCGCTCGCGGGCGATGTAGTGCCAGATGTCGAGCTCGGTCCAGTTGGACAGCGGGAACACCCGGATCGACTCGCCGGGGTGGTGCCGCCCGTTGTACAACGACCACAGCTCGGGACGCTGATTTTTCGGGTCCCACTGGCCGAACTCGTCGCGGAAGCTGAACACCCGCTCCTTGGCCCGCGCCTTCTCCTCATCGCGCCGGGCGCCGCCGAACAGGGCGTCGAAGCGGTATTTCTCGACCGCGGCCAGCAGCACCGGGGTCTGGATGCGGTTGCGGGTGCCGTCCGGGAGCTCGCGGACCAGGCCGGTGTCGATCGCCTCCTGCACGCCGGCCACCACCAGGTTGAGGCCGAGCGCGGCCACCCGGGTGTCGCGGAACTCGAGCACCTCGGGGAAGTTGTGGCCGGTGTCGACGTGCATGACCGGGAAGGGGATCTTGGCCGGGGCGAACGCCTTCTCGGCCAGCCGCAGCATCACGATCGAGTCCTTGCCACCCGAGAAGAGCAGCACCGGGCGCTCGAACTCGGCCATCACCTCGCGCATCACGAAGATGCTCTCGGCCTCCAAGGCGTCGAGGTGCGAAACGCGATAGGGCTTTGGCTGACTCATCGTTCTCCCGGTTGCAGGCGGAAAGGTCATTCTGTCGGAAGGTGACGCTGCAACGCTGCAAGCAACCGAGGAGCGAGATCCTTACGGCACACCACCACGTCCGGCAACTTCGGATCGGCCTCGTTGTATTTCAGCGCAGAACCGTCGATTCGGCTAGCGTGCAGCCCGGTGGCCAGCGCCACAGCGACCGGTGCGGCGGAATCCCACTCGTACTGACCGCCCGCGTGCACGTACGCGTCGGCCTCCCCGCTGATCACCGCGGCGATCTTCACCCCGGCCGATCCCATCGGGACCAGCTCGGCGCCGATGTCCTCGGCCAGCGAGGTCACGAAGGCGGGCGGCCGGGTGCGGCTGGCCGCGATCCGGATCGGGCCGCCGGTCGCCGACTGCAACGGCAGCGGAGGGTACGCCGGTGGGTGGTCGGTGGCGATCGTGCGGTGCTGGGCCGGCATGGCCACCGCGCCCGAGGTCAGGCAGCTCGGGCTGCTGCACTCGGCGGTCCAGAGCGCCACGTGCACGGCCCAGTCGGCGCGACCCTCTTCGGAGAACTCCCGGGTGCCGTCCAGCGGGTCGATGATCCAGACCCGGCCGGCGCTCAGCCGGTCGGCGCCGGTCCGGATCTCCCGGGAGTGCGCGTCCTCCTCCGAGAGCACCGCGTCGGCCGGCCGCCAGCGGGCCAGTTCGGTGCGCAGCAGGTCGTGGGCGGCCTTGTCGCCGGCCGCCTTGAGGGCGGCGCCGTCGGCGTAGCCCATGTCTTCCCGCACCTGGAGCAACAGCCGGCCGGCCCGGTCGGCGAGCCAGCGGGCGAACGCCGAGTCCTTGGGGGGCGGGGTGCCTCCGTCGACGCTCCCGTCGCGTTGCGCGACCACGCGTGCCGACATCTCTGCCCGCTCGCTCATCGATACGCTCCTCAATATGCTCCCGACGACCGCATTACCGCGGTCATCGTGCGCAAGAGGATCACCAAGTCCAAACTGAGGGACCAGTTCTCCACATAGCGCAGGTCCAGCCGGACCGCCTCTTCCCACGGCAGGTCCGATCGTCCGGAAACCTGCCACAGGCCCGTCATGCCGGGTTTGACGGCAAGGCGGCGCCGCACGTCGTCGGCGTAGACCGCCACCTCGGACGGCAGCGGGGGCCGCGGACCGACCAGCGACATCTGCCCCAGCAGCACGTTGAGCAACTGCGGAAGCTCGTCCAGGGAGAAACGGCGCAGCCAGCGCCCGACTCCGGTGACCCGCGGATCGTCACGGATCTTGAAGAGCACACCATCCTGTTCGTTGAGGTGCCGCAGCTCGGCCAGCCGGGCCTCGGCGTCGACGTACATGCTCCGGAACTTGTAGATACGGAAAAGACGTCCGTCGCGGCCGACTCTTACCTGACGAAAGAGTACCGGCCCGCGAGAGGTCAGCCGCACACACAGTGCGACGCCGAGCAGCACCGGGCCGAAGGCCACCAGCAGGAGGAACGCGGCGACCCGATCGACCAGCTCCTTCACCAGGCGCAGCCCGCCGTGCAGCCGCGGGTGCTCGACGTGCAGCATCGGCAGCCCGTCGAACGGCCGGATCGTGGTGCGCGCCCCGGCCACGTCGACCAGCGCGCTGGCCACCACCAGGTCGACCTCGTCGCGTTCCAGCCGCCAGGCCAGCCGGCGCAGCGCGGCCCCGTCCAGCTCGGGGCAGCTGAGCACGACCACTGTGTCGGCGTCGGCCCGCTCGACCGCGCGCGCCACGTCGTCGAACGTGCCGTAGACGGTCAGCCCGTTCGGCCCGGCCACCCCGACGCCGTCGGCGCCCGGCGGCAGGCAGGCTCCCACCACTTCGAGGCCGTGATAACGCTCGCGACGCAGCTGACGAGTGATCCCGATGATCGACAGCTCGTGGCCGACCACGATCACCCGGCGCAGGCTCTCCCCGCGCGACCGGGCCCGGTGCAGCCGTTTGCGCAGCGCGAACCGCAGCACCACGGAGGACACCACCGCCGACGGCAGAGCGGCCAGGACGTAACCGCGGGCCAGGTCGAGATCGAGCGCGTAGGAGATCACCGCGGTGCCCGCGATCAGGCCCACGCCACCTCGCAGGACCCGCTGATATTCGTCGGTGCCGACGAACAGGAACCTTCTCTCGTACGCCCGGGAGACCGCGAGCACCACCGGCAGAAGGACCGGCAGCAGCGCCGTCAGCACCATGTACGCCAGGTTGTACGAGGTCACCTCGTCGCCGAAACGCAGCGCGAACGTCGTCGCCCCGGCCGTCACCCCGGCCAGCAGGTCGCAGAACACCAGCGAGCGTACGTAGCGCCGCTCCCACCGTTGCCGCCGCGACATTGCCGCGTGCCGCCCGCGGACCCGGACGAACGGGCGCGCGGCGGGACGGGTCGCGGCTGACCGGTTCCGCTTCGCCGACCAGTGCCGGTCGGTGGCGTCGTTGCGGGCCGGGTCGGGCGGCCCCTGAACCGTGCGGGGCGGCGCGTTGTCCCGGCCGGCGGCCGCGGCCGGGACCTTGGCGTTGCTGACCGACCGGGTCGGCCTCGGGCGCCGCAGCGGCCGGGCCTGGTTGGGACTGTTGCCAGGGTTGTGCCGAAGGTCCGGCAGCAGCACCGTCGGCTCGGTCAGGACGGACTCGTGCTCCGCCGACAGGTCGCGCTGCACCGTGAACCTCCCCCGATCAGCCGGACGTTCGCACCGAACCGGTGCATACGTGTGACCAACGGTCGGACGGCGTGCGCGTCACGGGATGAGGAGACGGACAAAACCCCCCAAACGATCTATTCGTTCGGCCCCTATGGGGTCAACTCCCGTGGTACTTGTTCTGCGCCCACTCGACACCCTCGAGAATGATCGCCTCCACCACGTCGGCCGCGCGATCCACGAGAAAGTCCAGCTCCTTGCGCTCGGCCGAGGAGAAATCAGACAGCACGTAGTCGGCCGGATCCTGCCGGCCGGGCGGGCGGCCGACGCCGAACCGGACCCGCGCGTACTCCTTGTTCGCCAATGATTTCGACATCGATCGAAGCCCATTGTGGCCACCCTCACCACCGCCGCGCTTCGCCCGCACCTCGCCGAACGGCACGTCCAGCTCGTCGTGCACCGCGATCACGTTCGCCACCGGCACCTTGAAGAACTGGGCCAGCGACACCACCGGGGCTCCGGACAGGTTCATGAACGTCAAAGGCTTCACCAGCACCAGCCGCGGGCCGCCACCGGGTTTCCCTGGGAGGGCCAGCCGTCCCTCGGCGACCTCGGCGTGCGCCCGCTTGGACCGGCCGAACTTCGCCCCGATCCGGGACGCCAGCAGGTCAGCGATCATGAAGCCCACGTTGTGGCGATTGCCGGAGTATTCCTTGCCCGGGTTGCCGAGACCGGCCACCAGCCATGCGTCGTCGCTCACCCTGCTCCTCCACACATGCAATCAGGGAAAGCGCCCGTGGCGCTTTCCCTGATCCCTGCTTGTCGCTCGGTCCGCCGGACCCGAGTCCTACTCCTCGGACGCGCCCTCGGCCGCGACCGGCTCGCCGCCCTCGCCCTCCGCCGACTCGCCCTCGAGCTGCTCGGCGGTCTGCGCCTGCGTGATGATCGCGAGCACGAAGTCGGCCTCCACGGCCAGCTCGGCACCGCTCGGCAGCTGCACGTCGCCGGCGGTCACCTGAGCGCCCGCCTCCAGGCCCTCGATCGAGACCTCGAAGCCGGTCGGCAGGTGCATCGCCTCGGCGACCACGGCCAGAGTGTTCGACTCGTGCATGACGAGCGTGTTGCGAGCAGCCTCGCCGGTCAGCGTCACCGGGACGTCGACCTGGACCTTCTCGCCAAGCTTGACGATGATCAGGTCGACGTGCTCGTACGAATCCTTGATCGGGTCACGCTGGATCGCCTTCGGCAGAGCCAGCGTGGTGCCGGAAGCGCCGGCAATGTCGATCGTGAAGACCTGGTTGAGGCCGCCATGCCGGATGGCGGCAGCGAATTCACGGGCCGGCAGCGCGATGTGCTGCGGCTTCTCGCCGTGACCGTAAAGCACGGCGGGCACCAAACCGGCCCGGCGCGTGCGACGGGCACCACCCTTGCCGAACTCGGTGCGGGGCTCGGCGCTGATCTTTACCTCGGACACGGGGAAACTCCTGAAACTCTTCGAACGGGCTGCGTCTGGTCGGCGGGCATAGCGGCAAAACTGGCGGCGGGTGTTCCCGTAAGAGGGCCGCCATTCAGCGCTGCCGGGCAAGGGGGCGCGCTGGGCACAGGCCCGGAGCACCGCGTCGATCACGGTGCCTCCGAGCGGCTGCGAACCTCAGCAGACCGCGGGGCACCCTCGCCGTGGCAACCGCACAAGCCTACCCTGGGCGCTCAGCAACAGTTCAGCGGGTCCCTGCGTGCTGACGCTCTTCGCGAAAAGTTCACCCGGGCAGGGCTAGCTGAGACCACCGAAAAGGGTTGTTACCGAGCCATCGTCGAACACCTCGCGGATCGCCCGGGCCAGCAGCGGCGCGATCGACAGCACGGTGATCTTGTCGAGCCGCTTCTCCGGAGGCAGCGGCAACGTGTTGGTCACCACCAGCTCGCTGATCCGGCTGTTCTTCAGCCGCTCGGTCGCCGGATCGGACAACAGGGCGTGCGTCGAAGCGACGATCACATCGGCCGCGCCCTCGTCGAACAGGATGTCGGCCGCCTTGCAGATCGTGCCGCCGGTGTCGATCATGTCGTCGACGATCAGGCACACCCGGCCCTCGACCTCGCCGACCACCCGGTTGGCCACCACCTGGTTGGGCTTCATCGGGTCACGCGTCTTGTGGATGAACGCCAGCGGGCAGCCGCCCAGCCGGTCCGTCCAGCGCTCGGCCACCCGCACCCGGCCCGAATCCGGGGCGACCACGGTCATCGGCCGGCCGGCGTACTTCCGCTGCACGTGCTCGGCCAGGATGTCCATCGCGAACAGGTGGTCGACCGGGCCGTCGAAGAAGCCCTGGATCTGGGCCGTGTGCAGGTCGACGGTGAGAATGCGGTTGGCCCCCGCGGTCTTGAGCAGGTCGGCGACCAGACGGGCCGAGATCGGCTCCCGGCCCCGGTGCTTCTTGTCCTGCCGCGAGTACGGATAGAAGGGCAGGACCACGGTGATGCGCTTCGCCGACCCACGCTTCAGCGCGTCGACCATGATCAGCGTCTCCATGACCCAGCGGTTGACACCCTCGGTCACCGACTGCACGACGAACGCGTCCGACCCGCGCACCGAATCCTTGAACCGCACGAACAGCTCGCCGTTGGCGAACTCGTACGAATCCGACGGCGTCGGATCGATGCCGAGCACCTGACCGATCTCCTGAGCCAACTCCGGGAAACCCTGACCGGAGAAAAGCATCAAACTCTTGCGGTTCTCCGCGACGATGCTGCCCATCGGCTCGCTGCTCCCGTTGGATCTAGGGGGAAGGGGGTGTCAGAAGAAGTATCCCCCGCCGACACCGTACGGCCACGTCCCGAGCCCGCCGGGTGGGATGCCTCACCCCGGCGCCTGCCCCGTCAGCGCGCTACTCGCCGGCAGCTTCCCCGTCCGCGGCCCCCGCGGCCTCTGCGGCCTCCGCCGCCTTCTCCGCCGCGGCGGCCGAGGTGGTGCCTGGACGCTTGCGCGCCGTCCAGCCCTCGACGTTGCGCTGCTGAGCCCGCGTCAGGCCCAGGTTGCCCGCCGGCACCTCCTTGGCGATCGCGCTGCCCGCGCCGATGTAGGCACCCGGGCCCACCTCGACCGGCGCGATCAGCACCGTGTCCGACCCGATGAACGCGGCCTCGCCGATCGTCGTCCGGCTCTTCCGCACGCCGTCGTAGTTGGCCACGATCGTGCCCGCCCCGACGTTGGCCTTCGCACCGATCGTGGCATCGCCCACATATGACAGGTGTGGAACCTTCGCGCCCTCGCCCAGCTCCGAGTTCTTCGTCTCGACGAAACCGCCGACCTTGGCCTTCCGGCCAAGCTTGGAACCCGGGCGAAGGTAGGAGAACGGTCCGACGGTGGCCTCCGGGCCGATTTCGGCACCGATCGCGTGCGTACGCAGAACGACCGCGCCCTCACCCACCGAAGTGTCGATCAAAGTCGTGTCCGGACCGACGATCGCACCGGCCGCCACGTGCGTCGCACCGAGCAACTGCGTGTTCTGGTCGATCTCGGCGTCCGGCGCCAGCGTCACGGTCACGTCGATCCAGGTCGTCGACGGGTCGAGAATCGACACCCCCGACCGCATCCAGGCCTCGTTGACCCGGTCCCGCAGCAGCGCCCGCAGCCGGGCCAGCTCGGCCCGGTCGTTGCAGCCCAGCGTCTCCGGCTCGGGCGCCACGCACACCCCGACCGCCCGGCCGTCGGACGCCAGCAGGGCGAACACGTCGGTCAGGTATTCCTCACCCTGCTCGTTGTCGGTCGACAGCTTGCCCAGCGCCTCCCGCAGCGCGGCCGAATCGAACGCGTAGATGCCCGCGTTGATCTCGCGGATCGCCCGCTCCCGCGCGGACGCGTCCCGCTCCTCGACGATCCGCTCGAGGTTGCCGGCCCCGTCCCGCACGATGCGGCCCAGACCGGTCGGATCGCCGACCTCGGCGGCCAGCACGGTCGCCCCGCGCCCCTGGGACTCATGCTCCCCGAGCAGCCGCTCGAGCGTCTCCGGCCGCAGCAACGGCACGTCACCGTTGAGAACCACGATGGTGCCGGACACGTCGGACACCGCCTCGAGCGCCATCCGCACGGCGTGGCCGGTGCCCCGCTGCTCGGCCTGCAGCACCGGCGTCGCGGCCGGGGCAACCTCGGCGAGGTGCTCGCGCACCTGGTCGGCCTTGTGCCCCACGACCACGATCGTCCGCTCGGCGCCCGAGGCATCAGAGCTGGCCAGCACGTGCCCGAGCAGCGTGCGCCCGAGCAGCAGATGCAGCACCTTGGGCGTAGCGGACCTCATCCGCTTACCCTCCCCGGCGGCAAGAACGACGACGGTACGACGAGGGGCCTGGCTCACGCGGAAACTCCATTGTTCGCAGATAGGCACGGCGTCAACTCAGCCGCTTGAGGCATAGAACCTCTCAGAACACACGCTCGGCCGCCAGGGTTCGAACCCGGAACTTTCGGACCAAAACCGAAGGTGATGCCTATTTCACCACGGCCGAATGGTTCGGTCGTCACACTAGCGCCTGGCGACCGAACGCCAAACCTACTATCCCAGACCATCGAGTGCGTCCATCACTCCCTCCACTTTCCAGTAGAGCTCGCGGGACTTCGGCACCGTGATGATCAGACAGCCGTGGTAGTCCTCTCCGGTGTTGGCCCGCACGGTGGCCGGGTTGTGATGCTTGATGGTCGGGCGCTGAAACAGCTCACGGGGCACATTCAGGCGCTCGGCCCACCAGTCGCCGGCCGCCTCCGCGTCGGCCGTCTCGTGGATGTGCACCCGATAGCGCAGGGAGTCGGGCGACCGGCCCTGCGTGGCCAGAAAGCCCAGGAAGAGCCGGTGCAGGCGCGGATCGCTGTTGATGAAGGTCAGCCGATCGAGTCGTCGCCAGGGCTTTGACTTCGTCCCTTCGCACATGTAGATCAGCGCGCCACCCAGCAGCCGGTCGCGGTCGTCCATCGCACCGAGTTCGACCGCCACTCCGGCCCGGACTTCGGCCTCGCGCCGGTCGCGTGCGGCACGGTGCTCCTCCCAGCGCCCGGCCGCCATCACTGCGGCATGCTCCTGCTTCTGGCGCGCGCGCTCGGAGTCGGGATCGAGCGGGATGTGCTTGACCCAGAGGTACGCCGTCGACTTGGCGACCCCGAGCCGGACAGCGAGGTCGTTGACCGACCAACCCTCTTTCCGCAGTTCGACGGCCTCGGCCCGCAATTCGTCCTTGGCGTTGGGCCGACGCGTCCACTCAGGCGGCTCGATGCCGCGCAGCCAGTCGGTCAGCGTCGAGCTGCCGACGTTGAAGTGCTTCATCAGTTGACCGGTCGAGAGCCCGGGGTCGACTCGCAACCGCCGAGCCTCCTCCCGTCGCGGATCGTTGTTCATCTCCATGTACATACATTAGTACGATATTTTGATCCTTGGTAAGCCTCGATGTGTGCCATTCCGAACCTGGATCCAAACGCTGGATGCAGCGCGAACCTGGGCGAGTTACGCCCCCGTAGGTTACGGTGACGTAGGCGTAGGTAAACGATCAACGCCGCCCCGGTTCCCCAAGCCCCCCGCCCCAGCACTGTGAGGTGTCATGACTTCTGTGACCGAGACCGCTCCCGCGGCCGCCCCCAAAGCGCTCACCGACGGCCCGCAGCCGCGCGGCGTCCTGATCGCCCTCTACGCGTTCGTCGTCATCCCGTTCCTGGCCGTGTTCGCCGCGATCCCGATCGCCTGGGGCGGCTGGCTGTCCTGGACCGACATCGCGATCGCCGGGGTGTTCTACGTGGTGTCCGGGCTCGGCATCACCGTCGGCTTCCACCGCTACTTCACGCACGGCTCGTTCAAGGCCAAGCGGTGGCTGCGGATCGCCCTGGCGCTGGCCGGCTCGGTCGCGATCGAGGGCAACATCATCCAGTGGGTGGCCGATCACCGTCGTCATCACATGTTCAGCGACCAGGACGGTGACCCGCACTCGCCGTGGCGCTACGGCACCGGCTACTGGGCGCTCACCAAGGGTCTGTGGCACGCGCACATGGGCTGGATGTTCAGCCGTGAGCTGTCCAATCGCGAGCGGTTCGCCCCCGACCTGCTCGAGGACCGTGACATCGCGCTGATCGATAAGCTGTTTCCCGCGATCGTGCTTTTCTCGACGCTGGGCCCGGCGGTCATCGGCGGCCTGGTGACCTGGTCGTGGACGGGCGCGCTGACCGCGTTCTTCTGGGCCGGCATCGTCCGCATCGGACTGCTGCACCACGTCACGTGGTCGATCAACTCGGTCTGTCACGTCTACGGCGAGCGCCCGTTCGTGGTCCGCAACGGTGACAAGGCCTCCAACTTCTGGCCGCTGGCGATCCTGTCGTTCGGGGAAAGCTGGCACAACCTGCACCACGCCGACCCGACGTGTGCCCGGCACGGTGTGCTGCGCGGTCAGGTCGACATCTCGGCCCGGCTGATCTGGCTTTTCGAGAAGACGGGGGCGGCGTGGAGCGTCAAGTGGCCGAACCACGAGCGCCTCGCCGCAAAAATGATCAAGGCGTGACGAATGCCGCGGGGACGCTTGGTACGGATCGGACCTGGCAGGATGGCCGGGTGAGTGAGGCGAGCGACAGCGACGGTGACAGAGAGCAGCCAAGACGAGTAATGCCGGCCGCGGCGCCGAGGGTCCGCATGTCGGCCGCGCAGCGCCGCGAGCAACTGATTGCGATCGGGCGGCAGCTGTTCGCCGAGCGCGGCTTCGACGCCACGAGCGTGGAAGAGGTGGCGTCCCGCGCCAAGGTGTCCAAGCCGGTGGTCTACGAGCATTTCGGCGGCAAGGAGGGGCTGCACGCGGTGGTGGTCGACCGCGAGGTCCGGTCCCTTCTCGACCGGATCGCGGCGGCTCTGACCGCCGGCCATCCGCGGGAGTTGCTGGAGCAGGCGGCGCTGGCGTTACTCGACTACATCGAGGATGAGCCGCACGGTTTCCAGGTGCTGGTGCGTGAGTCGCCGGTGCTCTCCCCGGCCGGCAATTTCTCGAGCGTGATGAACGACGTCGCCCACCAGGTCGAACACATCCTGGGTGACGAGTTCAAGCGCCGCGGCCTGGATCCGAAGTTCGCCGAGCTCTATTCGCAGGCTCTGGTGGGCATGGTGGCTCTGGTGGGTCAGTGGTGGCGCGAGGCGCGTAAGCCGAAGAAGGAGATGGTGGCCGCCCACCTGGTCAATCTGGCGTGGAACGGCCTGTCCCATCTCGAGGCGGAACCTGCCCTGCTGACCCGTAGGGTCAAATAGGCCGGTCAGCGGGGGTGCGCCGAGGCCTCCTCAGCGCGGGCGGCCTCGCGGGTGCCGACCTTGCCGTAGAGGCCCGCGGTGAGGGTGAAGATCCCGAGAAGCAGCAGGACCAGCACGTTGATCATCGAGGCGTCGACGGCGTTGGCGTCGGTCTGCATGGTCGCCATGATCAGGACCGCGATGCCGCACATGGCCCAGCCGGCGACCAGGGTGACCTGGTGATGGACGTTGCCGCCGATGACCGTTGCGGCCACGACGATCAGCCCGAGCACGGTGATCAGCCAGGCACCGGCCGGGTTGACGCGGAGTCCGAGCGACCAGTCGTGGCCGTCGTGGCCGAAGAACGGGTCGCCCCAGGTGGCGACGAGGCCGGTCACGCCGGCGACCAGGAGGTAGGCGCCGGCGAGGAAGGCCACGAAGCGGTAGCTCTGACGCAGGTGATGATTGAGGGGGTAGTGCGCCATCAGGCCGTACGGCCCTCCCTTGCCTGTCGGGGCGCTCCGGTGTGCGTGGCCGGGGCGACCTTGCTGTAGAGGCTGGTCAGGATCAGGATGAGCCCGACCAGGAACGTGACGACCACTGTGGCGATGCTGAACCCGAGGAAGTTGGCGTCGGTGCGGCTGGTGGCCAGGCCGTAGGCGCCGAAGACCAGGATCGCCCAGCCGAGGAACCGGTCGGCTTCGGTGTCGGCGTTACGGCCGATCAGGGTGGCGATCACGATGATCGCGCCGAGGATCAGGCAGATGATCGACCAGAGCATGTTGGACTGCTGCCCGAGGACGCGCACGCCGGTCTTGCCGGTGAAGTCGTGCCCGGACGTCTGGATCAGGCCGACGATCCCGAAGACGACCAGGTAGGCGCCGGCGAGGAAGCCGAGCGCGCGGTATATCGGCCGCAGCGGGTGGTTGACCGGATTGTGCGCCATGGTGTCCGTCTCCAAGGTCAGGTGTTGTCCGAGCCGATTCTCGCGCACTCCGGTCAAGCGGCGCAGGCACACCCCCCGCTTCAGTTATCGGGCACCTGTTCGGCGAGTTCGAGCCACTCCTGTTCGACCCGGCCGCGCTCTTCCTGCACCGCCTTGAGCTGCGCCTCGAGTTCGACGATCTTCTCGTAGTCGGACCCGTGGTCGGCCAGCTTCTCGTTGATCTTGAACACACGTTCCTCGAGTTTGCCGAGCTGACGCTCCAGGCGTACGAGATCTTTGCGCGCCTGGCGCGCCTCGGCCGCGGAAAGGCCGGTTGCGGCCGGGGCCGCTTGCGCTTGCTTCGCGGGTACGGCGTCGGGCGCGCCCGTGCCCACCCGGGCCAGATATTCGTCGACGCCGCCCGGCAGGTGCACCAGCCGCCCGTCGCCGAACATCCCGTACGCCTGGTCGGTGACCCGCTCGACCAGGTAGCGGTCGTGGCTGGCGACGATCATCGTGCCGGGCCAGGAGTCGAGCAGGTCCTCCAGCGAGGCCAGCGTGTCGGTGTCGAGGTCGTTGGTCGGCTCGTCGAGCAGCAGCACGTTGGGTTCGGCGGCCAGCAGGCGCAGCAGCTGCAGGCGGCGCCGCTCACCACCGGAGAGGTCACCGACCGGCGTCCAGATGCGCTTGTCGGTGAAGCCGAACACCTCGGCCAGCTGGCCCGCGGAGAGCTCCCGGTCGCCCAGCCGGACCCGCTTGGCCACCTCTTCGACGGCTTCGAGCAGGCGCAGGTCGCCCGGCAGCTCGCGCAGCTCCTGGGAGAGGAACGCCGGCCGCACCGTGCTGCCGGTGACCAGGCGCCCGCCGTCGGCCTTGGTGAGGCCGGCCAGCATGCGCAGCAGCGTGGTCTTGCCGGCCCCGTTGGCGCCCAGGATCGCGATGCGGTCGCCCGGTCCGACCTGCCAGGTGAGGTCGTCGAAGATCATCTTCGGGCCCGCCAGCAGACGCACGTTCTCCAGGTCGTAGACCTGTTTGCCGAGCCGGCTGGTCGCCAGCCGCTGCAGGCTGACCATGTCACGCACCGGCGGCACGTCGGCGATCAGCGCGTTGGCCGCGTCGATGCGGAACTGCGGCTTGGAGGTGCGGGCCGGCGGGCCGCGGCGCAGCCAGGCGATCTCCTTGCGGAGCAGATTCTGGCGGCGCGCCTCGAGCACCGCGGCGACCCGCTGGCGCTCCATCCGGGAGAGCGTCCAGGCCGCGTAGCCGCCCTCGTAGAGGTGCACCTGCTCGTCGACGACCTCCCAGGTCGCGGTGCAGACGGCGTCGAGGAACCAGCGGTCGTGGGTGACCACGACGAGGGCGCCGCGCCGGGTGAGCAGGTACCGGGCCAGCCAGTCGACGCCGGCCACGTCGAGGTGGTTGGTGGGCTCGTCGAGGATCAGCAGCTCGCTGTCGCGCACGAGCAGCGCGGCCAGGGCGACCCGGCGGCGCTCGCCACCGGACATCGAGTCGACCGCGGCGTCGAGACCGAGGTGGCCCATGCCGAGACCGGACATGATCGTGCGGACCCCGGCGTCGCCGGCCCACTCGTGCTCGGCGCCCATGCCCTGTGGAAGCCAGGAGGTGCCGAGCACGACGTCGCGCACGGTCGTGCCCTCGGCGAACGTCATGGTCTGCGGGAGCGTCGCGACGCGCAGGTCACGGCGGTGGGTGACCCGGCCGGAGTCGGGTTCCTCGGTCTTGGCGAGCATGCGCAGCAGGGTCGACTTGCCGGCGCCGTTGAGGCCGACGATGCCGACCCGGGCGTCGTCGTCGAGCCCGAGGGAGACGTCGGTGAGCAGTTGACCGGCGGCGCCGTAGCCCTTGTTGACCCGGTCGAGGTTGACGATGTTGGCCACAGTGCGGACTACGTTACCCGCGCGCCGGGAACCGGTCCGCGGGCGGTGACCGCCTCGCGGCACACCCCGGCCGCGTTGAGCCCGGCGGCGATCCGGCCCGCGTGTGCGGCATCGGCGGCGAGGAAGACACAGGTCGGCCCGGAACCGGAGACCAGACCGGCGAGAGCACCCGCGTCGGAACCGGCCTTGAGCACGTCGGCCAGCTCGGGCCGCAGCGCGAGAGCGGCCGGCTGAAGGTCGTTGCCGAGCACGGCCGCGAGCACCTCGGGGTCACGCTGGCGCAGGGCGCCCATCAGCTCGTCGGAGTCGCCGAGTGCCTTGGGCGGCCAGGCACCGGCGCGCAGCTCGTCGAGCTTGCGGTAGACCTCGGGGGTGGGCAGGCCGTCGTCGGCCAGCGCGACCACCCAGTGCCAGGCGGTGGGCCGGGCCAGGATCGGGCTGACCGCCTCACCGTGGCCGGTGCCGAGCGCGGTGCCGCCGTGCAGCAGGAACGGGATGTCGGAGCCGAGCGTGGCGCCGATCTCGGCCAGCTCCTCGCGTGACAGGCCGGTGCCCCAGAGCACGTCGCAGGCGATCAGCGTGGCCGCCGCGTCGGCGCTGCCCCCGGCCAGGCCCGCGGCCAGCGGGATCGTCTTGCGCAGGTGCAGCCGGGCATGCGCGGGCATGCGCGTGCGGGCGGCGAGCGCCCGGGCGGCCCGGATGATCAGGTTGGTCTCGTCGAGCTCGAGCGCGCCGGCGCCCTCACCCTCCATGGTCAGCGTCAGCGTGTCACCGTTGCGCGCCGTGAGCTCGTCGAACAGCCCGATCGCGTGATAGATGGTGTTGAGCTCGTGGAACCCGTCCGACCGCAGCGGCCCGACACGCAGGAACAGATTGATCTTGGCTGGCACCCGCACCCGGACCGGCCCACTGTGCCGGCGAGGCTCGTCGCCGTCCGGCCCCCACGCCTCGGTCACGGAGCAATGTCCCGAATCGGCAACCTGATGTCGAGAGGCTCGGTCAACACCAGTTCGTCCGCCGAATCAGCTGCCAGTTCGTAGCGACCGTCGATCAGGTCATAGGCGTAGATATGCACAGGATTCTGCTCGATGCGCCAGTAATGCGGAATTCCAGCCGATGCGTAAAGCGCCGGTTTCTCGAACCGATCCCTTCGTCGGGTGCCCGGAGAGACGATCTCGACGACCACCAGAACCTGCTCGGCCTTGCAGAAGTGATGATCAAGGGCAGCCGGACTGTGCACGATCATGGCATCCGGCTCGCGGGTGGTATCCACGTCGACGAGCACCCCGACCGCCATGATCGACTCGAAGCCCTCGGGCAGGTGCTGTTCCAGCCAGCTGACCAGTCGAACATTGATTCTCTGGTGCCCGAAGGAGGGCGATGGAACCACCGTAAGGACTCCGTCCGTGAGCTCCACACGAGGCGCGTCGTCGGGCAGATCAAACAGGTCTTCGACGGTGTAGCCCGCCAGCTTCTGCTTCCAGGGATCAGGTGACCAGGAAAAGTCACCAACTGGCTCGGCTGTCATCGGTCCACCTCCTCGGGCTGCGCGTCGGACGGGCTGAGCTTACCGCCGGGGCCCGACAGTTTGGCCGCCGCCGCGATGGCCGCGAACTGGGCCACCGTCAGCGACTCGCCGCGGGCCTGTGGGCTCACCCCGGCCGCGATCAGCACCCGCTCGGCCGCGTCGGCGCCGCCCGCCCAGCCGGCCAGGGCCGCCCGCAGCGTCTTGCGGCGCTGCGCGAACGCCGCATCGACCACCGCGAACACCGCCAACCGGTCGGCACCCGCGGGCGGCTCGCGACGCGTGAAGGCGACCAGACCCGAATCCACGTTGGGCACCGGCCAGAACACCGCCGGCGGCACCTTCCCGGCCGACCGGGCCTCGGCGTACCAGGCCAGTTTCACCGAGGGCACGCCGTACACCTTGGAACCTGGACCGGCGGTGAGCCGGTCGGCGACCTCTTTCTGCACCATCACCAGGCCTCCGCGGAGGCCGGGCAGCTCGGCCAGCAGGTGGAGCACGACCGGCACGGCGACGTTGTAGGGCAGGTTGGCCACCAGCATCGTCGGCGGCGGATCGAAGTCGCGGCCGCGCACCCGCAGCGCGTCGGCGGTGTGCACGGTCAGGTGCGCAGCGGTGACGGTCGTCGGCAGAGCCGCCGCCAGCGTCGGGTCGATCTCGATCGCGTGGACGTGCCGGACGGCCCCGACCAGCCCCAGCGTGAGCGAGCCGAGCCCCGGGCCGACCTCGAGCGCGACGTCGTCGGCGGTCAGACCGGCCGCCGCGACGATGCGCCGGATGGTGTTGGGGTCATGCAGGAAGTTTTGGCCGAGCTTCTTGGTCGGCGCGACGCCGAGGCGCGCGGCCAGTTCCCGGATCTCCGCCGGGCCGAGAAGTGCGTCAGCCATGGGAGCAAAGACTACGGGCGCCGGGGTAGAAACGAGTCATGACCCAGCTCCTGGAGCTGCGCGGGGTGGTAGAGGCCCCGCCCGACGCGGTCGCCGGCCTGCTGCTCGACGTACGGCCGGGCGGCCGCTCACCGATCGCGGCCGGCGGCGACGCCGAGGACGACGGCGGCGACCGGTTGGTGGTGGTGCGCGACGGCAGCCGGCTGACCGTGACGATCGACCGGGGCGCCCGGGAGGTCACCGAGCAGAGCGAATGGTGGTTCCGCTCGACGACCGCGGTCGAGGCCGACCCGCGCGGCAGCCTGGTCGTGCACCGCATCTTCAACGTGGCCGACGGCAACGGCCGGGCGATCCGGTTCCTCGCCCGCGGGCCGGTCAACGCCGCCCCGCAGCGGTTCGCCGAGGCCCTGCGCCGGCTGGGTGAGGAGCTGGGTGTCGCCGCCTGGCTGCTCTAGCTCCAGGGCCCGAAGACACTCTCGCCGTTCGCCCGGATAGCGGCGCACAGCTCGTCGAGGTCCGAGTCGCGGGCGGCAGCCAGCGCGCGCACGGTCAGCGGGATCAGATAGGAGGCGTTGGGCCGACCCCGATAGGGGATGGGGGTCAGATAGGGCGCGTCCGTCTCCACCATGATCAGTTCGAGTGGGGTCAGCGCTGCCGCCTCCCGCAGATTGGTGGCGCTGCCGAAGGTCACGGTTCCGGCGAAGCTCAGGTAATACCCCCGGCGCACGCATTCCCGCGCGAACGCCGCGTCCCCGGAGAAACAGTGCAGTACTACCTTTTCCGGGGCGCCCTGCTCGTCGAGGATTCTCAGGACGTCGTCGTGGGCGTCCCGGTCGTGGATCACCAGGGCCTTGCCGAATCGCTTCGCGATCGCGATGTGCGCGCGGAAGCTCGTCTCCTGCGCCGCCCGGCCCGCCTCCCTGGTGCGGAAGGTGTCCAGCCCGGTCTCCCCGATCCCCCGCACCCGGGGCTGGGCGGCCAATTCCTCGATCTCACGGAGCGAGGCGTCCAGATCGGACAGGCGGGGTGCCTCGTTCGGGTGAATCGCCACCGCGGCCAGCACGTCACCGCGGCGTGCTGCCAGCTCGGCGCCCCAGCGCGACGACGGCACGTCGACTCCGACCTGGACGACCCGGTCGATGCCCGCCTTCGCCGCCGAGGCCAGCAGCGCGTCCACCGGATCAAGGGATCGACCAGCGACAATGCCGGCTTCCTGGATGGTGATGTCGAGGTGGGTGTGGCTGTCGAAGACCGGTACGGCGAGCGGTTCCGGCGCGGGCGGGAACTCGCCCGAGCGGCGCCCCTGGCCGGATCGGCGGGACTCCGAAGGTGCAGATGACATGTGAGACATTCTGCACCGACCCCGCACGGCTACCGCTTGTTCACCTGGCATCCATCGACGTCGCTTAACTTGCCCGGGGTGACCTTGACCGGCGAGGACAGTGCGGTCGGCACTGATCCCCTAGAGCCGCCGTTGTCGGCGCCGCTACGGCGCGACCTCGGCTGGACGCAGGTGCAGCGGATGAGCCAGTCCGCCTCGCACCGCGACGACCCTGTTCTCCGGCGCATCCGGGCCACCGCGGAGGTCCGCCGCGGCACCCGGATGACCAAGGTGCTGTCCGCCGCCCAGGTGGCGGGGCATCTCGGGGGCTGGCTGCCGTACGGCTTCTGTTACCGCTCGTGCGACATCTCCCACCTGCGCAATCCGGTCGACCTGGCCACGCTGCGCACCGACGGGGCGACCGACGTCGACGTCGCGTACGCCCTGCGCTGGCGCGCCGTCGACCCGCTCGACTACGAGATCCCGGCCGCACCGGGGCAGCCGGGCCTGGCCGTGCTGCCGACCCACGACCGGGTCGGCGCGATGGTGCTCGGCACCGGGTTCACCTTCAGCACCGACGACCTGGTGCCGGAGTTCGTGACCGCCGGGTTCGCCGACCTGCCGATGCCGGCCAACGCGCAGCTCCTGGCGTACCTGCCGGGCGGCGAGGAGGTCGTCCTCTACACCTACCAGCCCGAGCAGCACGGCTGGCTCCGGCTGGCCGGCCCGCGCTGGCGGCCGGTGCTCGACAACCTGCCCGGGGTCAGCCCGGACCGGGAGTACGTGCCGTGCACCGCGCCCGGCTCGTCCAAGCTGGTCGGGCGCATCAACGACAAGGAGTACGAGGCGGTCGCCGACCCGCCCGAGGAGTTCCGGGTGCGGGCGCTGACCCGGGCCGCGCGCTACCCGGTGAGCACGCTGAGCCGGCGGGCCGAGCAGGCGATGTGGCGCAAGGTGCCCTGCTGGGTCCTGCAGCGCGACGCCGCCTGGGCGCGGCTGCGGCTGATCCGCCCGGACGCCGACGGCCTGCTGGCGACCGGGGCGCGCTGCTACGAGCGTGGCGTGTACGAGACGTGGGCGCCGATGGGCGAGCTCACCGATCACCACATCGCGGAGATCCCGTACGAGCTGTGAGCGGGAGGGAAAGGCAGGCGCCCGGCCTCTCCCTCCGACGTCGGGCCGTCGCTCGGAGCCGGGTCCGTAGTGTCGGCGGACGGATCGGCGGCAGTCGCGCCAGCGAAAAAAGCAGGGCCCGCCACCGGGCGGACCCTGCTGCAGCAAGCGAAGCGGCGTCAGCCCGCCAGACGGGCCAGCTCCTCGTCGATCACCGACGGCTCGAGCTTGCGGAACACCGGCTTCGGGGCGGCCAACGGCGTACCGGAAACCAGCGGAACCGACTCCCAGCGCGCGCCCACCGAATAGTCACCCATGAGCACCGGGTAGGACGGGCCGCCGTCGAGGTCGTCGACCTCCTCGATGCGCGGCATCGGCGCGTGCACGCCCTCGCCGCCGAGCAGCTCGAACACCTTCTGCGCGGAGTGCGGCAGGAACGGCGTCAGCAACGTGTTGGCGTCGCTGACGACCTGCAGCGCGACGTGCAGGACCGTCGCCTGCCGGGGCTTCTCCTCCTCCGACTTGAGCTTCCACGGCGCCTGGTCGGACAGGTATTTGTTGGCCTCGGCGACCACCCGCATCGCCTCGCCGATCGCCGCCTTCTGCCGGTGCCGGCCGATCAGCTCGCCGACCGTGGTGAAGCCGGCCTTGGCCGTCTGAAGGAGCGCACGGTCGTCCTCGGTCAGCTCGCCCGCGGCCGGGATCGCGCCGAAGTTCTTCGCCGCCAGCGAGATCGACCGGTTGACCAGGTTGCCCCAGCCCGCGACCAGCTCGTCGTTGTTGCGCCGGACGAACTCGGCCCAGGTGAAATCGGTGTCGTTGGACTCCGGGCCGGCCGCCGCGATGAAGTAGCGCAGCGCGTCGGCGTCGTAACGCTCCAGGAAGTCGCGCACGTAGATGACCACGCGGCGGGACGAGGAGAACTTCTTGCCCTCCATCGTCAGGTATTCGCTGGAGACGACCTCGGTCGGCAGGTTGAGCCGGCCCAACTCGCCCGGCTCGCCGCCCTTGTCACCCTCGCCCGAGTAGCCGAGCAGCAGGGCCGGCCAGATCACCGAGTGGAAGACGATGTTGTCCTTGCCCATGAAGTAGTAGGCCGGGGCATCCTTGCCTTCGCCGTCGGCCGACCACCACTGCCGCCACGCCTGCGGGTCGCCGCTGCGGCGGGCCCACTCGATCGACGCCGACAGGTAGCCGATGACGGCGTCGAACCAGACGTAGATGCGCTTGTCGTTGCGGTCGCGCCAGTCGTCGAGCGGGATCGGCACGCCCCACTCCAGGTCGCGGGTGATCGCCCGGGGCTGGAGGTCGTCGAGCAGGTTGCGGGAGAACTTCAGGACGTTGGGCCGCCAGTTTTCCCGCTTGTCGAGCCAGCCGCCGATCGCCTCGGCGAACGCGGGCAGGTCGAGGAAGAAGTGCTCGGTCTCGACGAACTGCGGGACCTCACCGTTGATCTTGGAGCGCGGGTCGATCAGCTGCTCCGGGTCGAGCTGGTTGCCGCAGTTGTCGCACTGGTCGCCGCGCGCGCTGTCGTAACCGCAGATCGGGCAGGTGCCCTCGATGTAGCGGTCGGGCAGGGTGCGGCCGGTGGACGGCGAGATCGCGCCCAGCGTCGTGCGAGCGACGATGTAGCCGTTGCGGTGCAGCGTGCTGAAGAGTTCCTGCACCACCGCGTAGTGGTTGCGGGTGGTGGTGCGGGTGAACAGGTCGTACGACAGGCCGAGGCCGTGCAGGTCCTCCACGATCACCCGGTTGTAGCGGTCGGCGAGCTCGCGCGGGGTGACCCCGTCGGCGTCCGCCTGCACCTGGATCGGGGTGCCGTGCTCGTCGGTGCCCGAGACCATGAGCACGTCGTGGCCGGCCATCCGCATGTACCGGCTGAAAACGTCGGAGGGCACCCCGAAGCCGGAGACATGACCGATGTGGCGGGGGCCGTTGGCGTAAGGCCAGGCGACCGCGGCGAGAACGTGACTCATGGTTCCTAAGCGTAGTGATTGCGGGCCGCCTCCCGCGAACGGATAGGTTGTGCCCGTATTTATCCCGACACGCCCCATTAGTGACGTGCTCGGTGCGCGACCGCATAGTCCAATGGGGTTATGTCCGGAGACGCGCCACAGCCAGGGGAAACGCCTCACAGCGAAAGCGCGTCCGAGCAGTCGTGGTGGCCCGGCGAGCCAGATTCGAGCCGCCGACGTCATCCGCGGCGCCGCCCACCCCAAACCCCCGGCAACACCGGCACGCTGCTCCCGCAGCGCGAACACACGTACGCGCCGGAGCCCGCCGAAGCCCCAGCCGCGGCCGCCCCCGACGTTTCACTCAAGCAGCGCCCGGCCGAGGAACTCCGCACGGAACCGGGCGGCGTCGAACGCGACCACAACCGCCCGGACGCATTCCGCTACGACCCGCTGAGGCCCCCGGCCGGCTACCGGAGCGCCACGGAAGCTTCCGACTCGCCGCCGCCCTCCGAGGTGCGGCCCCCGCTCACGCCGCGGCCGCCGCTGCCGCCGCTGCCCACAATTCCGCCATCGTCTGCCCCGGCCGCCTCTGCCCCGCCCCCGCCAGCGTCGCCACCGCTGGGGTCGCCCTCACCTGCGGCACCCTCATCTGCGTCGTCCTCGCCTGTGGCGCCCTCGCCTGGGTCTCCCTCGTCTGCGTCACCCTCGCCTGCGTCACCCACAGGTGCGACGCCCTCGGTTACCACGCCCTCATCTGCGTCGCACTCACCGTCCTTGCCCCCTCCTAGCTCGCCTTCTTCGGTCCCGCCGTCCCCTGCGTCGCCGTCCTCTCCGTCGCCGTCCTCTCTGTCTCCGTCCCCTGCGTCGCCGTCCCCTGCGTCGCCGTCCCCCACCTCACCGTCCCTCACCTCACCATGCCCCGCGTCGCCGTCCCCTGCGTCGCCGTCCTCCACTTCACCGTCCCCTGCGTCGCCGTCCTCTGCCTCGCCGTCAGCGACCCCCACCTCGGCCGTCCCTTCGCCCACCCCACCCCAGCACTGGGTGGGGGCCAGTCAACGCTCGAGCTCCGACAATTTCGGCGGCCCATCCACAGGCACCGGATCATCCGCAGCCACCGGGTCATCCACAGCCGCTCCATCGTCTAGAGCGCCTCAGTCGTCCACAGCTCGCTCATCGTCCAGGGCCGCAGAGCCATCCACCGGCCAAGAGCGGTCCGCAGACCGAGAGGCGTCCGCAGCGCGAGAGCTATCCACAGGCCGAGAGCTATCCACACACCCGGAGCTATCCACAGCGGCCGACCAAGCCACAGCCACGGACCCGACGGCCACCGCCGGACAGGCCACCGCCGGACAGGCCACCGCCGGACAGGCCACCGCGGGACAGGCTGAAACCAAATATGCCGAAGCCGGAGAGCACGAAGCCGCACACGCCGAAGCCGAACCCGAGCCCCCAGAACCCGACGTCATGGTTCTGCCCGACCCCGACGACCGGAACCGCCCGACCGTCTCCCTGGACCGCTCCCCCGTACCCGGCCAGGCCCGCCTGACCGAGCCGCTCCCCCGACCCACCGGCGACCCCTCGACCGACGCCCGCCTGGAGAAGCTCGAGAATTCCCCCTTCTGGCTCGACAACCCCGGGCAGGCCGGCACCCGCCGCCTTCCCGAGGTCGCCTCCCACGTCGGCACCCGCCGCCGGACCCGTAAGGGCGTCATCCGCAAGCCCGCCCCGGCCCTGCTCGCCCTGATCATTCTCGCGCTGATCGCTACCTTCTTCGCCTGGGTCAGCGCCGAACCGTTCTGGCTCGCCGTCGGCCACGGCGACCGCGGCTACGCCACCACCACCGCCTGCAGCGGCTCCGGTGTCGCCCAGCGCTGCGCCGGCCGGTTCGACGCTGCTGACGGCAGCTTCGCCGTCACCCGGGTTGCCCTGCTCGGGGTCGCCGACGGCGAGCGGGCCCGCGGCGTCGTCACCCCGGCGCGCATGGTCAGCGCCGACGGCCGGATGGCCTACCTCGGCGACACCGGTCTGCTGGTGCAGCTGCGCTGGATTCTCGGCTTCGTCTTGGTGCTGATGTGCGGCTACGGCATCGCGGGTCTGACCGGCGCCCGGCGGCTCGACGATCCGAGGGCCCGCCGGCTGACGACCCTGACCAGCCTTTTCGCCCCGATTGTGCTGCTCGTCGGCTTCCTCGCCGCCGCCTATTAGACGCTGTGGACGAGCGCGTACACCTCGCGCTTCTTCAGCCCGTACTCGTCCGCGACCGCTTGGATGGCGTCCCGCCGGGACCGTCCCCCGGCCTCCTGGGCGGCGACCGCCGCCCGCAGTTCGTCGTCGTCCGGCCGCTCGGCCGGCCGGGCCGGTGCACCGCCCACCACCAGCGTGATCTCGCCTCGGGGCGGGCTCTCCACCGCCCAGGCCGCGAGGGACGCCAGCGGCCCTCGGCGTACCTCCTCATAGGTCTTGGTCAGCTCGCGGCAGACCGCGGCCGGCCGGTCCTCGCCGAACGTGGCGGCCAGGTCGGCCAGCGCTCCCGTGATGCGGTGGGGGGCTTCGAAGAACACCAGGGTGCGAGGCTCGGCGGCCAGCTCCCGCAAGCGGGAGCGGCGGTTTGTGGGCGTACGCGGTAAGAAGCCCTCGAACACAAAACGGTCGCTGGGCAGCCCGGACAGGGCGAGTGCGGTCGTCACCGCGCTGGGACCGGGCGCCGCGGTCACCGGGAAGCCGGCCTCCAGCGCGGCCCGCACCAGCCGGAACCCGGGGTCGGAGACGCTCGGCATGCCCCCGTCGGTGACCACCGCGACGACCGAGCCGGCCTCGAGGGCTTCCACCAGCTCAGGCGTACGCCGTTCGTCGTTGCCCTCGAAGTAGGACACCACCCGGCCGCTCACCGTGATGCCGAGGTCGCGGGCGAGCCGGGCCAGGCGGCGGGTGTCCTCGGCCGCCACCACGTCGGCGCCGGCGAGTACCTCCCGCAGCCGGGCCGAGGCGTCGCCGATGTTGCCGAGCGGGGCGCCGACCAGCACCACGCGGCCGGTCGAAGGGTTGTCGGGCACGACTGAAGTCCATCACATCCGCTGACTCGCCGACTGCAGGCGTCGCTTCCGCGCGGCACGTCCTAGGATCGCGGGGTGACCACGGCGACACCTGAGGCAGAGATCACCCCGGATCCGCCCGAGGCGGCGGAGCCCGCGGCGGGCGTTCACGCCGTCCCGGACATCGTCCGGCGCCGGCTCTCTTCGCTCGAGAACTGGCTCAACCCTTATTCGTGGCTGGTCACCGCCGTGATCACGGCTATCGCGGCGATCCTGCGCCTCAAGGACCTGAACAGCGTCAAGGGCTACATCTTCGACGAGGTCTACTACCCGACCGACGCGTGGGACCTGCTGCACCACGCGGTCGAGTGGGACGAGAAGACCAACGGCCCGGCCTATGTGGTGCATCCGCCGCTCGGCAAGTGGTTGATCGCGCTGGGCGAGAAGGCGTTCGGCAACCACGAGCTCGGCTGGCGGTTCCCGGCCGCGATCGCCGGCACGCTGATGATCCTCATCCTGATCCGGATCGCCTACCGGATGTTCCACTCGATCGTGCTGGCCGGCATCGCGGGCCTGCTGATGACCCTGGACGGGTTCCAGCTGGTGCTGTCGCGCACCTCGCTGCTCGACATCTTCCTCGGCCTGTTCGTCGAGATGACGTTCGCCTGCCTGCTGCTCGACCGCGACCACTACCGGCGGCGGCTGCTCAAGGCGCTCGAGGACGGCTACGACCCCACCTCGACGTACAAGATCCCGCGGGTCACGCCGTGGTGGCTGCTGGCCGGTGGCGTCTGCTTCGGCCTGGCCAACGGTGTGAAGTGGAGCGCGCTGTTCTTCCTGCCGTTCTTCGGCCTCGTCGTGCTGATCTGGCGCTGGCAGGCCCGCCGCTCGGCCGGCATCCGCGGCCCGATCGCGGCCGGCATCCTCGGCGACCTGGGCTGGTGGGTCGTCAGCATCGGGTTGAGCCTGGTCTTCTACCTGGCCACGTGGACCGGCTGGTTCGTCACCAACGACGGCTACTTCCGCCACTACCGCCAGGCCAACGGGCTCAGCGAGCCGCCGATCCTGGGTGCCCTGCTCAACCTGTGGCACTACCACCAGGAGGCCTACAAGTTCCACAGCGGCCTGACCGCCAAGCACCCCTACCAGTCGTGGCCGTGGCAGTGGCTGCTGCTGGGGCGTCCGGTCTCGTTCTACTGGAACAACACCGGCAACTGCGGCTCGCCCAGCTGCGCCCGCGAGATCCTGCTGCTCGGCACCCCGCTGCTCTGGTGGAGCTTCGGCCCGGCGCTGATCGCCGTGCTGTGGTTCGGCATCGCGCGGCGCGACTGGCGGGCCCCGGCCATCCTGATCCCCGCGATCGGCAGCATGCTCCCCTGGTACTACTACGCGATCACCGACGGCCGCACGATGTTCTCGTTCTACCTGCTGCCCGGCCTGCCGTTCCTGATCCTCGCCGTGGTCTACGTGCTCGGAGCGATCATGACCCCGGCCGAGGGCGTGGCCACCGGCAAGAGACGCACCGACCGGCAGCTGGTCGGCACGGTCGTCGTCGGCGCGTACGTGGTGCTGATAGCCCTCTGCTTCGCGTACTTCTACCCGATCTTCGTGGGCCAGCTGATCACGTACAACTCCTGGTCGTCCCGCATGTGGCTGGGCAGCCGCTGGATCTGATCGCGGCCGCGGTGACCGCTAGACCGCGAGGAGCTGCTCGGCCATGTCGGCCGGGCTGGTCTGGGCGAACGGGAACACCACGTGCAGGGAGGTGCCGTCGCCCGGACGGTCCGAGAGGGCGACCGTGGCGTGATGGGCGTCGAGGATCTTCTTGGCGACGGCCAGGCCGCGGTCCGGGCCCAGCGCGTCGGTCGGGTTGGCGATGGCGCCGTAGAACAGGTGCGGGAAGAGTTCGGGGCGCAGCCCGTCGGGCATGTCCATGTCGTCGAGGCGGAGCGCGGGACCGGATTCGATCTCGGTGCCGACGCGTACCCGGCCGCCGGTCGGGGTGTATTTGACGGCGGCGAACAGCAGGTGGGTGAGCACCTGCTCGAGGCGTACGGGATCGGCGATGATCGGCAGGTTGGGGCCGCCGGCCTGGTTGAGGATCCAGATTTTCTTCGTGGCCGCGATCGGGCGCACCGACTCGACCGCCCGCTGGGTGATGCGGGTCAGGTCGATCTGCCGCATGTGCAGGCTTTCGCTGCCGAATCCGGCCTCGGCCATGGACGTGAGGTGCTGCATCAGGTCGAGGAAGCCCCGGATGTGCCCGGCGGTGGCCCGGCCGACCAGTTCCGCCGTCTCGGCGTCGTGGCAGCCGGTCCGGCCGAGTTTCTCGAGGTACGAGGACATCAGCCGCAGGGGCGCCCGCAGGTCCCCGCCGACGAGGTAGGCCAGGTCGTCCTTGCGGCGTTCCAGTTCCTGCAGCCGGGCCGTGGTGTTGGCCAGCGCGAGCGCGTGCCGCCGCAGTTCGATCTGTGAGGTGACCTGCCGGGCGAGCGCCCGCAGCGCCTGGAGCTGCTCGATGTCGAGCCGGCGCGGTTCGCGGTCGATGACGCAGAGGGTGCCCAGCGCGTACCCGTCGGTGGTGACCAGCGGCGCCCCGGCGTAGAACCGGACGCCGCCGTCCTGGTCGACCAGCGGGTTGTCGGCGAACCGGACGTCCTTGGTCGCGTCGGGCACGACGAGCAGGTCGCGGCCGAGCACGGCGTGGGCGCAGAACGAGATGTCCCGGTCGGTCTCGATGAGGTCGGTGCCGATCCGGGCCTTGAACCATTGCCGGTCCGAGTCGAGGAGGCTGACCAGCGACATCGGCGCCCCGCAGACGTTCGAGGCGAGTTTGACGATGTCGTCGAAGTCCTGTTCGGCCGGGCTGTCGAGGATGTCGAGCGCGTAGAGCGCGGCCAGCCGATCGGTCTCGTTGTCAGGCAGGGGTGCCTTCACGGCGTCACCTCCAAGGCTTACCCCAGGAGTATCACGCGAAAGTAGCCAAACAGACTTTTACCCGTAATCCCGGCCCGCGCCCGCCCGGCTGCAGTTCGGCCGGGCGCGGACCGGATCATCACCCGGTATAGGCCGGGCCGGAGCCGCCGGCCGGGGGCGAGCCGGCCGACGGGAGGTCGTCGTCGTCGAGGAACCGCGGCTGGGTGGGCACCGCCGGTCGGGCCGATGCCCGGCCCGCGGCCGGGTGCTGCACGGTCACCCGCACCTGGTCACGCGTGGGCGGCCAGGAGTCGATCGCGGGCGCGATCCCGGGCGACAGAGCTCTGGGTGCCGCGACCGGCGGCACGGCGGGTGGGTCTTCGACCGTACGCGGCGTCAGGCCGGCCCGATGCAGTTTGTGCCACCGCAGGCGCCCACCGGTCAGGGCCGTGGTCGCCGACTGCAGCAGCACCAGATACATCAACTGGCGGTAGGCGAACTGCTGCAGCGGCAACCGCCAGAGCGGCCGCAGCGACTCCCGGTCGAAGCGGAACGCCACCGCGGCGGCGAACAGCTGCAGAGCCAGCATGCCCAGCCACGCGATCACGGTCTCCTTGAGCTCCCAGAAGGCCAGCCCGTAGACGAGCAGGACGTCGACCGCCGGCGCGAGCATCGGCAGCCCGATCCCGAAGAGCGCCAGGAACGGCAGCCCGACCCGGCCGAACCGTCCCGACGGCCCCTTGTCGAACAGCGACCGGCGGTGCTTCCACATCGCCTGCATGGTGCCGTAGCTCCAGCGGTAACGCTGCTTGTAGAGCTGCTCGAGAGTGGCCGGCGCCTCGGTCCAGGCCTTGGCCCGCTCCTCGTAGACGACCTTCCAGCCCTCCCGGCAGATGGCCATGGTCACGTCGGTGTCCTCGGCCAGCGTCTCGTCGCTGATCCCGCCGACCTGGTCCAGGGCCTCCCGCCGGAACGCGCCGATCGCCCCGGGCACGGTCGGCATGCAGCCGAGCACCTCGTAGAGCCGGCGGTCCAGGTTGAAGCCGATCACGTACTCGATGTGCTGCCAGGCGGCGACCATCTTCTGCCGGTTGCCCACCTTGACGTTGCCGGCCACCGCACCGACCCGGGGGTCGGCGAACGGCTGCACCAGCATCCGGATCGAGTCCTTCTCGAAGATGGTGTCGCCGTCGACCGTGACGATCAGGTCGCTGCGGGCCAGTGCCACCCCGGTGTTGAGGGCGTTCGACTTGCCACCGTTCGGCACCCGGACGACCCGGACGTTCGGCAACGCCAAGGCCTCCACCAGGGCGGCCGTGCCGTCGGTCGAACCGTCGTCGACCACCACCACCTCGATGGCGGGGTAGTCGCCGCCGGCCAGCGACTGCACGGCCGCCTCGATGCCCTCCTTCTCGTTGTAGGCGGGCACGATCACCGAGACCGGTTCGGTGACGGGTGGACCCCAGGACCACGTCTTCCTACGCCTCTGCCGGGCGTGCCGGGTGGCGAGCAGCAACAGCAACGCCGTACGCCCGATGGTCAGCGCCCCGACGATCAGGAACATGCCGGCGACCGCCCAGACGAGCCAGTCGGCGACGCGTACGGTCCCGATGACCGCGGCCCCCCGCCAGACCGCGCCGGGTTCGGCGCGGGGGTTCTCGGGCAGCGGCGGCACCACCGGTGCCTTGACCTTGGCCGTCCTGTTCTGCTCGGCGATCTGCTGGTTGTGCAGGTCGATCCCGCGGTTGAGGCCGCCGGTGACCGTGGTGAAACGGTAGCCACGCGACTGCATCATCGGGATGTAGCGCCGCAGCGCGGCCACCGTCTCGGCGCGGTTACCGCCCGAGTCGTGGAAGAGCACGATGGCCGGGCTGTCGTGGAACGGCATCGCGTTGCGCAGGATCTGCGGCACGCCCGGGCGCTGCCAGTCCTCGCTGTCCACGTCGTTGACCACCATCAGGTAGCCCTGCCGGCCGACGTCCTCGACCATCTTCCAGTTGGTGTCGTCGATCGCCTCGGTCTTCGACGAGTAGGGGAAACGGACCAGGTTGGTGCGCACCCCGGTGGCCCGGGCGATCACGTTCTGCGTCTCGTTGATCTCGAGCGTCCGCCGCCACGGCGCGATGCGCTGCAGGTTGGGGTGGGTGAAGGTGTGCACTCCGAGCTCGTTGCCGGCGTCGGTGAGCTGCTTGACCAGCTTGGGGTGGCGGGCCACCTCGGAGCCGATCACGAAGAACGTGCCGACGACGTGGTTCTCCCGCAGCACCTTGAGGATCTGCGGCGTCCACGTCGGATCGGGCCCGTCGTCGAAGGTCAGCGCGATCGTCATGGGCGGCATCCGGCTGGTGCTCTGCTGGCCGCCGGTCGCGTTGAGCACCGGGCCGCCGCCGCGGATGGCGCCCGGCACCTCGCTCTGGTCACCGACCTCCGAGTCGAGGTGGTCGCTGGTGAACTCGGAGTTGATGTAGGCCTGGACGATCAGCACGCCGACGAAGAGCACCAGAAGCAGGACGGCGAGGGCGGCCCGCGGCCTCGGGATCAGCCGCAGAGGCTTGCGGGCGGCGGCCTTGACCACGGACGGAGGCGGGACCGGGGCGGTCGTTTCGGGGCTGCTCATGCGGCCTCCCGCGTGGTCGAGGCAGACTTGGCCGAGTTCAAGGCGACCACACTCTCGGTCGTAGGCGTGGTGCTCTTGGTAGTACTGGCGCTGACACTCTTAGCGCTGCCGCTGCCGCTGCTGGCGCTGCTGGCGCTCTTGGCGCTCTTGGCGCTGCTGGCGCTGGCGCTCTTGGCGCTGGCGCTGTTAGTGGTGGTGCCCCCGCTCGAGCTCGAGCCGCCATTCGAGCCCGAGCCGTTGCCAGCGCTGCCGGTGCCGCCACTGGCCGCCCCACCGGTGCTGCTGCCACCGCTGCCACCGCTGCTGCTGGTGCCGGTGCTGCCGCTGCCACCGCTGCTGCCGGTCCCGGTGCTGCCGCTGCCGCTGCTGCTGCCACCGCTGCTGCTGGTGCCGCTGCCACCGCTGCTGCTGGTGCCGCCGCCGCTGCTGCCGCTGCTGCCGGTGCTGCCGGTGCTGCCGGTGCTGCCGGTGTCGGAAACGACGGAGCCGCCGCCCTGCCCGCCGGTCCCAGTCCCGGTGCCGCCGGTCGGCGGGACCGGGGGGACGGGTGCCGGCGCCGAGGTGGTGGTACCGGTCGCCGGCGTCGACGAACTGGCCGACGGCGTCGGCGTGGTCGTCGACTCCACCGGGTGGGTGGTGGTCGCGCTCGGCGTGGGCTTCTTGGTCGGCGTCGCCTTGACCGTCGACTTCTTCGTGACGGTCGCCGACTCCACCCGGGACGACGTCGCCTGCCGGGTCGAGGCGCGCCGGGGCAGCGCCTCGGTGACGAACAGCGACTTGACCGGCGCGCTCGCGCTCGGGCTCGGCGAGGGACTGGGCCGGGCCGGGGGCCGGCTCTCCTTCGGGTCCAGGTCGAGGCCGGGCAACGGCAGGACGGCGCTCGATCGGACCGGGCCACCGGCCAGGCTGACCGCGATCAGCCCGCCGTAGAGCATGACGATCACGCCGAACGCGTACGCGAGCCGCCGCAGCAACCTGCTGCGCCGCCCGGTGGTGTCCACGAACACCGGTGCGGGCGCCGCAACGGCGATCACCTCGGTGTCGGGGATCTCGGTGTCGGCGGAGGTCGAGTTCTCAGGCTGCTGCGAAGTCACGCGGCGAGCTTAAGAACATCTTTTCCCAACGTGCAGGCACTCACTCTTGCGGATGACGGATGATCGCCGCAGCGAATTCAACCGAAATGATGAGCCCCAGCGTTTGACCAGATGGCAGGCATCTGCACCGCAGCGAAAGCCATCGCCCTGAGCTGCACAGAATTGACTGGCGCACAGAGGTTACGCCATTCCGGCGAATTGTTTGCTGTCGCATTCCCGACCGCTATCACCGCATTAAGGCGAACACATTTCACGCAGCTAAAAGTCTGTTGAATACCAATTGCCAGATAATGTCCACTTTATACCAGGTTGCATGATCCATGCGACAAACTGGGTGAGGTCACCCGTTGTGTCCGTCATCGGAGGTCGTTAAGCTTCATCTTGCGCGCCCCTATCGCCCGCTTCCCCCGTGGCTGGCGATCGGGGCGCGTCCTATTTCCGCAGGTAACCTGCGACTGCCCGCCCGACTTTCCGTCGGCCGCCGTCGATGCGTTGACTGGTTTTGCGGCTTTTCCGCTGGGCGCCAGCAAACCGTCACAATCCACCCGCGCTCCGCATCCAACATGGACAGGGCGTATCGGAAACGCGTGCGTGCCCACCTGGCCCCAGACGAACGTGCGGGCGCGACCAGATCGGTCACGCCCGCACGTCAGAACAAGCCGTTACTGGATGTTGATGCCGCCGTACTCGTAGGTGTCACCGGACTTCGGGCAGTACGCGTACGAAGCGCTGCGGCTGGCCACGCTCTTCCACGACCCGTAGCCGTCGACGAGGATCGCGCCCGCCCCGCTGTTGTGGCAGGTGATGTGGGCGCGGAAGTTGCCGCTCCCACCGTTGCAGATCGCCACGATCGAATTGGCGGTGTACCGCGCCCAGCTGCAGTCGTTGGCGGTGGCGAATGCCGGGCTGCCGGTCAGCGCGACGACACCTGTCGTCGCGGCAGCCAGTGTTACCGCCGCAGCGGCCAGTTTCCTTCGCATCATGGCCCCCGTCAGCTCAGCTCGATCGAGTCGGTGTAGTACGTCATGACTTTGCCGTCCCATCTCGGGCAGTACGCCGTCGAGTACGCGCCGCTCCCCGGCGTCTGGCGGGAACCGTAACCACTGTCGTAGTGCTTGGTGCCGCTGACCGTGATCACGCACTGGATGTGGGCGTAGTAGCTGCCCGTTCCGCTGGTGCAGTACGCGATCGACGAACCCGACGAGGCTTTGCCGTGGGTGCAATTCTGCGGCGTAGCCATCGCCGGGCTCCCGGTGGCCACCAGGCCGGCGCCGACCAGACCGAGGGCCGAAACAGCAAGCCCCGCAGATCTCTTCAATTTCATAGGATCCCCGTTCATCCAGGGCCAAGAGCAATATCACTCAGGACCATTGATCAATGAACATATATGGATCACCACAGCGCAACAACCACTAGATCAAACACCATTTTTCGGCTACCCTGCACGCGCCCAGTCCACAGTCGACAGCGCCGCCACCCAAGCCGCCCCGCTCACAAAGGCCCCCCAAGCGCACCCCGCCCGGCAACCGCAACGATCGCAACAGGCCCCGCAGGCCCAACACCCGCAACCCGCCCGACACCCGCAACCCGCCCGGCACCCGCAAGGTGCCCAGCGACCGCAACCCGCCCGGCAACCGCAAGGTGCCCAGCGACCGCAACCCGCCGGGCAACCGCAACCCGCCCGGCACCCGCAAGGTGCCCAGCGACCGCAACCCGCCGGGCAACCGCAACCCGCCCGGCACCCGCAAGGTGCCGCAGTGACCGCAACGTGCCCACTCACCGCAACCCCCGCAACGCGGGGTTTCCGGGGGCTCGGCCCCCGGAGCAGACATGACGAGGCGACCCGGTTCGCGCTTTCCGCGAACACAGGTCGCCTTCGACTCGTGGAGCTGAGGGGATTTGAACCCCTGACCCCCTCGATGCGAACGAGGTGCGCTACCAGTCTGCGCCACAGCCCCTTGGTGCCGTTAAAGGCTAACAGGTCGTGACCCGCGCCCGCGAACCGGCCCACCGGTTCACGCCGTGTGGTGCCGGCCGCCCGCCTCGTATGGCCGTCCGCGCAGGCCACCTCCGCGGCGCCGGTAGGACACCGAGCCGCCGTTGGCGACGGCCGGCAGGTCGGACGGGTCGCGGTCGAGGCCCATCGCGGCGCGGCGTACGGCTTCTTTCTGCGCCGCCAGGCGCCTTTGGGCTTCCCGGCGGGCCGCCGCCCGCCGGGCCTGTTCCCGCCGCACTTCGGCTTGCCGGGCGGCCAGCCAGGCGGCTTCGCGGGCTTCGATCCGGCGCCGGCGCCGGTCGGTCAGCGCCCGGTTGCGCAGGTGCACGAGGTACGCCCCGAGCAGTGACCCGGTCACCGCGAAGCTGATCCAGAAGCCGGGCCCGACCGCCAGCACACCGACCAGTTCGATGATGTTGAGCAGGAGGAGTGCGGCGAAGACGCGGCGGCGTCGGACGACCGCCGGGGTGTGCCGGCGCGGGGGTGGCCGGCGGACCGGTCGGCGCCCGGTGACGAGGCGCAGACGACGCTGGGGGCGCCCGGCGGCATCACCCGTTGGGGCGGGTACCGTAACCGTCACCTGGCGCCCGGGGTTGATCGGGCGGCGTCCGGGCACGGTGCGGCGACGGCGACGGCGCTGCAGCACCCGTGCCGTCGACGACGCCCGCTCCGCGGCGAGCCGCTCGGTGGCGTCGTACCGGCGCACGAGCGCTGGTGCGAGGGCGAGCAGACCGGCCGCGGCGAGGACGGCGAGGAGCACCGAGGTCGGCACCCTCACCCCTCCCGTCAGCTTCGGCGGCCCGCACTAGTGGTGTCGGACGCGAACCGCAAGACCCTGTTTCATCCCGAGGCTAAGGGCGGGAGCTGCGGAAATCGGCGCGGCGCGCCGGGCGCGACGGTACGACGATCATAAAAACGTGAGTGGGTCAAGCCCGGACGCGGCGCCAACGGGCCAGCAGACCGCCTTCGGCGGCCACCTCCTCGCTGGTCAGCGCGTAGCCCAGATGGTCGCGCCAGCTTCCGTCGATGTGCATGTAGCGCTGGTGGTAGGCCTCTTCGCGGAAGCCCAGCTTTTCGACGACCCGGCGGGACGGTTTGTTTTCCGGCCGGATGTTGACCTCGATGCGGTGCAGGCCACCCGGCCCGAACGCGTGGTCGACGGCGAGGGCCAGCGCGGTCGGGATGACACCCCGGCCCGCCACGCGATAGTCGACCCAGTAGCCGGCGTAGGCCGACGAGAACGCCCTCCGCACGATGTTGCCCAGGTTGATGTGTCCGACCAGGCGTTCGCTGCCGTCGTCTTCGCGCAGGCAGACTGCGAACGGCATGCTGTCACCGCGCCTTGCGGCGCGTTTCATGTCGGCATAGACGTACGCGTAGGCCCGTGTCGAGTTCATTTCGGCCCACGGCCCGGGTGGCGAGGACTCCCACGGCGCCAGCCACTGCTGGTTGGCGATGCGCACCTCGGACCACACTTTGGCGTCGCCACGCTTGTAGGGCCTCAGCACCACCGGCCCGTCCGCCAGGACGGCTGGCCAGCCCGGCGTGGACCCCATTCATCGCCTCCGGTCGAGGAGCAACACGTCCACGGTCGAGCCGGCTGCCGCCGTGGTGACCCGCTCGCCGAGCACCAGCAGTCCGTTGGCCTCGGCAAGGCCGGACAGAGTGTACGGCCCTCCGGCGAGGGGCTGCACCGTGTAACCCCCGCCGCGCCGTTCCGCGACGTGGGCCGGCCGGAATTCGCGCAGGCCGCCGGGCGAGGACACGGTTTCCAGCAGGTGCGCCTTGACGCTGGGGCGGAACACCGGTTCGGCCCCGGCGAGCAGTTGGATGACCGGCCGGGCCAGCACTTCGAAGCCGATCAGGGCGGCGCCGGGTTCGCCGGGGAGGGAGACGACCGGCACCTCTTCGGCGCCGACCGTGCCGAAGCCGAGGGTGGCGCCGGGGCAGAGGGCGACGTCGGTGAATTCGACCGCGCCCCGGCCGGGGTCGCGGCGGGACAGTACCCGGCGCAGCATGTCGCCGGGTCCGGTGCCGGTGCCGCCGGTCGTGATGATCAGGTCGGCGCGCAGGGTCTGGTCTTCGAGGAGGCCGCGCAGCCCTTCGGGGTCGTCGTCGCAGATGCCGATGCGGTAGGCGAGGGCGCCCGCTTCGACGGCGGCCGCGGTCAGCGCGTGCGAGTTGGCGTCGACCACCTGGCCGGGCTGGCTGGGGCGGCCGACGTCGACCAGTTCGTCGCCGGTGGCCACCACGACGACCCGCGGGCTGGGACGCACCACCACGTGGCCGATCCCGGAGGCGGCGAACGTCGCGACCATGGCCGGCGTGACGTACGTGCCGCCCGGCGCGAGCACCTGACCGACCGCGAGTTCGTCGCCGGCCCGGCGTACGCCCGAGCCGCGCTTGGGCGCGTGCAGGATCTCGACCGCAGCCATCCCCTGATCGGTCCAGTGCACCGGGACGACGACGTCGGCGCCGATCGGCAGCGGCGCGCCCGCGGCTACCGAGAAGCAGGTGCCCGCGGTGAGCCGCACCGGGCGCCAGCTGGCCGCCCCGAGGTCGCCGACCACGTTGAGGCGGACCGGCCGGGGCCCGCCTTCGAATTTGCCGAAGGACGGGTGCGAGCCGACCCGGCCGGCCGAGGCGAGGTCTTCCCACCGGGCCGCGTACCCGTCGATCGCCGCCTGGTCGAAGGCCGGGTACGGGTGGGGCGCGAGCACGTCCACAGCGAGCACGTTGCCGTGCGCCTGGGTCAGGTCGAGGTCGAGCGGAGGCAGCGCCCGCAACCTGCGCAGCACACTGCCCAGGTATTCGGCGAGAGGCATCAGCTCGTTGGCGGCCGCCTCGGCATCGGCCGTCGCCGTCATCCCTTCGCACCGCCGGCGACGAACTCGCCGAGCCAGCTCCGGAACTCTTCACCGAGGTCGGCGCGCCGCGCGGCGAGCGTCACGACGGCCTGCAGGTAGCCCAGCGGCATGCCGGTGTCGAACCGGTGGCCGCGGTAGATGATGCCGTGCACCGGCGTGCCCTCGGCCAGGAGCTGGGCCATCGCGTCGGTCAGCTGGATTTCGCCGCCGGAGCCGGGCTTGGTGTTGGCGATCGCGTCGAAGACGGTCGCCGGCAGGATGTAGCGGCCGAGCACGGCCAGGTTGCTCGGAGCATCTTCGGGCGAGGGCTTCTCGACGAGGCCGGTCACCTCGACGATGTCGTCGCCGTACGAGGAGGGTGACACCGACGCGATGCCGTAGCGCGCGGTCTCCTCGGGCTTGACCTCCATGAACGCCAGCACGATGCCGCCGGTGCGGGCCTGCAGGTCGAGCATGTCGGGCAGGAGCGGCTTGTCCTCCTCGACGAACTCGTCGCCGAGCAGCACCGCGAACGGGTTGTCGCCGACGTGCGACGCGGCGGTGCCGACCGCGTGCCCGAGGCCGAGCGGTTCGCCCTGCCGGCAGGTGTAGATGTCGGCGAGTTCGCTCGTCCGGCGTACGGCCGCGAGCCGTTCGAGGTCGCCCTTCTCCTCCAGGCGGGCCTCCACGTCGGGCCGCCGGTCGAAGTGGTCGACCATCGACGTCTTGCCCCGGCCGGTCACCAGCAGCACGTCGGTGATGCCGGCCGCCGCTGCCTCTTCGACGATGTATTGCAGCACCGGGCGGTCGACCACCGGCAGCAACTCCTTGGGCACCGCCTTGGTGGCGGGCAGGAAACGGGTCGCCAGACCGGCCGCGGGGATGACGGCCTTGACCGCTCGGCGGCCGGTCGCATTCGCGTTCGTGGTCATTGAGGTCTTCGCACCTTTCCTCGATTCGTGCCCGGACATGCCGCGAGACTATCGGCCGCGAGCCTGTCGCGGCGGTTGCGGCCCTCCGGAGGCCGACGAGGCGGGATCGAAATGCCCGTCCGGTACGGCTTGGGAAACCGACGACTTGATCACATTGCGGGTCTCGGCCAGCCGGTACGTGTCGCGTCCGGCCTTCTTGGCCACGTAGAGCGCGTCGTCGGCCGCGTCGACCACCTGCTGGGCCGTGCTTCCGTGCTCGGGGTAGACGGCGATCCCGATCGAGACGCTGATCGAGACTTCTTCGGCGCCCCGGTTCTCGATGCGTACGGGCTGGTCGCGCACCGCCGCCCCGAGCCGCTCGGCGACGGTGATCCCACCGTACGCGTCGGTCTCCGGCAGCAGCACCACGAACTCCTCCCCGCCCTGGCGGAACGCCACGTCGACCTCGCGGAGACCGATCCGGATCCGCCGGGCGAATTCGCCCAGCACCGTGTCGCCCGCGGCGTGGCCGTACGTGTCGTTCACCTCCTTGAAGTGGTCGAGGTCGAGAACCAGCACGGTGAGCGTCCGGCCGAACCGGCTCGCCCGCTCCACCTCCCGGCGCAACGACTCCCGCAGGTAACGGTAATTCCACAAGCCGGTCAGCGGGTCGGTCAGCGAAAGCCGCTGCGCCTCCTCGTGGATCCGGACGTTGTGCACGGCGATCCCGGCCTGCCCGGCGAAGGTGCGCAGGGTCTGCAGGTCGCCGTCGTCGAACGGCCCGCCGCCGACCCGGTCGTAGAGCGCCAGCACGCCGAGGGTGGCGGGCCGCGGGTGGTCCTCGGGCATCAGCGGGTCGTCGGCTCCGGGCGGGGCGCAGATCGGCACCGCGACGTACGTCCGGCAGGCCGGTTCGGCGGCCGCGATGGCCCCGGAGCCGCGCCGGGCTTCGCTGCCGGCCGCCACCGACCCGAGCACCCCCTCGCCGACCGGCAGCCGGCGGGTCCGCAGCTCGTCGTCGGAGAGATCCCAGGCTCCGGTCAGGCCGATACCGCACTGGGCGATCAGCTCGGTGCCGGTCGGGTCGGTCAGCAGCACCAGCCCGGCCCGGGCCCCGGTGGCGGCCAGCGCGGTGCGGAGGATCACCGGCAGGATCCGGTGCAGGTCGTGGGTGCTGGACAGGGTTTCGCCGAGGATCGCGAGATGGCCGCGCAGCTGGTCACGGCTGGCGGTCAACGCCTGCACGTAGGCCTGCAGCTCGCGGGTCATCCGGTTGAAGGTGCCGGCCAGGCGGCCCAGTTCGTCCGGCCGCAGGATCGGCACCCGGGTGTCCAGGTCGCCGTTGGCCACCCGGTCGGCCGCGCCGGCCAGGTCGCCGAGCGGACGGGTGGTCGAGTGGGCGAGCCAGCGGGCAACGAGCACCGAGGCGGCGGCCGCGGCCAGCACCAGGCCGGTGAGCAACGCGTACAGGAAGTTGGGTTTGCGCGGAGCGACGGTGAGCGTGAGCGGCAGCGGAGAGCCCGGCTCCGCGCTCAGCTTGCGGACTCGAGGCCCTTTGGCCTCGTTGCTTTCCGTGATGGTCACCTGAGTGCCGGCTGCGCTCGCCAGCCGCGCGAGAAAGCCCGAATCGACCCGCTGGGCCGCCGTAACCGTGAGATCGCCCGAGGTCGCGGCCGCGGCCACCGCCTGGGCGGCACCTCCCTGCGGTTCGGCGCAGTCCTGCCAGCCGGTGCCGCCGTCACCCAGCGTCTCGTCGCGGTGCGGACGGTCGGTGATGCGGATGCCGGTGGCGAGACCGCGCGTGACGAGCTGCGCGGCTACCGGTGAGCGGTCCTCGTCCGGCACCACGGCGACCGCGTCGGCAATGGCCTGCAACTGGCGGCAGACCGCACCGACCGTGGTCCGGACGGTGGACGTGGCTTGATCGAGTCGCTCGGCCGTCCGGTCCCGGCTCACCGTGGCGACCGTCAGCGCGACGAAGATGGACCCGAGCAGGACCGGACCGAGCACGACCACCAAAAAAGCGGTGGTCAGTCGGCCACGTAGCGTCACGCATCCTCCCGGAAGTGGCCCTCTTTGGAGCGATGCTGACATAGTGTGCGCCGTTTGCCGGTTTTCAAAAGGGGGTGTTGCATGTCGGATTTAGCCGGTGAAGCGGAAAGATCTCGGGCAGCTAAGTTGGCACTCCGCAGTCGCATGCTCACTGCCCGCCGTTCCCTTTCCCCGTCCGCCCGCCGCCTCGCCGCCGCCCAACTTCAAGATCAAACCCTTTCTTTCGTACGCCGTGAGCACCCGTCCACCGTGGCCGCCTACGTCCCGGTCGGCCCCGAGCCCGGCGGTCACGACCTCCCCGATCACCTGGCCTCGACGGGCGTCCGCGTCCTCCTGCCCGTCCTCCTGGAAGACAACGACCTCGACTGGGCCGAGTTCACCGGCGACCTGACCGCCGGCCCCCGCGGCCTGTCCGAGCCGACCGGCCCCCGCCTCGGCGTCGAGGCCCTGGCCGGAGCCGAACTGGTCCTCGCCCCCGCCCTGGCCGTCGACCTCTCCGGCCGGCGCATGGGCCGCGGCGGCGGCTCCTACGACCGGGCCCTCGCCCGGACCACCGGCCTCGTCGTGGCCCTCCTGAACGACGACGAGCTGATCGAGACCGTGCCCGCCGAGCCGCACGACCGCCCGGTCCACGGCGTGATCACACCCCGGCGTGGTTTCGTGGCGCTGCCCTCAGCCGGGGCGTGGAGTGGACGAAATGACCTCCGATGACGCACCATTGGCACTCGGACTTGGCGAGTGCCAGTTGCCGTAAAGATCCGGAGGAGCCGTGCCCACCTACCAGTACGCCTGCACCGAGTGCGGGCACCAGCTCGAGGCCGTTCAGTCCTTCTCCGACCCGGCCCTGACCGAGTGCCCCAACTGCAGCGGCAAGCTCCGCAAGGTCTTCAACTCGGTCGGCATCGTCTTCAAGGGGTCCGGCTTCTACCGCAACGACTCCCGCCCCGGCAACGGGGGCGCCGAGAAGCCGGCCGGTTCCGAGGCCGCGACCCCGAAGAAGTCCGAGACCACGCCCGCCTCGAGCGACTCGTCGTCCTCTTCGTCTTCGTCTTCGTCGTCCTCTTCCTCGACGTCGACCTCGTCTTCTTCCTCCACTTCCTCGTCGACCACCACGAAGGCGGCGGCCAGCTCCTGACCGCCGCCCTCCCCTCTCCCCGACGCGCCAGACCGCCCACGCGGCCTGGCGCGTTTCCGTTTCCGGCCGCCCTGTGGACGACGGGCCCAAAGTGTCAGACCCAGGTGCTCAAATCGTCCCCTCCCACCAGGGTGGGGGAGGTCTGGGCGACCCGCGCGCGTAGCAAGATCGCGCCACGCGACCTGCGGATATCCACAGAGGCGCGGTTGTCCACAGGCATGGAGCGAGCGATCTTCGAATCGGCCTAACGTCCGTCCCGGCGCCCGACCACGGCGCCGCGGCGACGGGAGGGCACCCACGATGGGCAGGAACGGTTACTCCCGCCGAGACACCGCCCAGCCGGCCACGCACGGGTCCACACGCCGCCCCCGCGGCGACGGGCGCCTGGATCCTGTGCGATGGCGCCGGCCGGGCCGCGGCACGCTGCTCCGCCTCGCGGCGGTCGCGGCCCTGCTGGCCACCGCCGCCGCGGTGCTGTGGTCACCCCCGAAACAGCCCTGCGGCACCGGCGCCGCAGCCACTCCGGCGGCCTCAGGCGCGGGAGGGGGGCCAAGGGCGTCGGGCACGACAGCAGGGCCGCTGGGCACAACCGGAGGGTCAGTGGGCGCGAGTGGAGGGCAACCCACGGCAGGCGCCGGAGGCCAGCTCCCGGAGGGCCCGACCGGAGGGCCGGCGCCGGCCGGTGCCAACGGCAGCCCGGCGGTCGCTACCGGCGGCGGGGCGGGGCCGGCCGTCCCGGACGGAAGCGTGGGCGTCCCCATCCGCCTGGCCGATCCCACGGCCTTGGGGCTGGTCCGTCCGGGCAATCGAGTCGACCTGCTACGACTCAACGACGCCGGCGGCCGGCCGACCCCGGTCGCGGGCTCGGCGCTGGTGTTAAGGGTGACCGGCATCGACGATCCCGCGGCCGGCGGGCTGCTACTGGCTCTGACCCCTCAAGAGGCCAGTCAGGCCGTAGCCACCTCCCGGCAGGGATTCGCGATCCTGATCCGCCCAGGCTGAGGGGTCGGCCGAGGGCTGCCCGAGATCAACCCCAGTGCGGCGGCCGGTCGTCGAGGAGGCGCTCGTCGTTGGAGACGTCGTGCTCACCCCAGCCACGCTCGGTGTCGTCGCGGGTCTGGTCGGGCAGCAGGGCCGCCTCTTCCGACTCGAAGTCGACCTCGCGCTCGGCGTCGTGGTCGCGCTCGGGTTCGTCCAGGATGTCCACGGCTAGAGGGTAAGCCAGCACCGTTGCGGCCGTCGTCCCCCTCCCGCTGTACCGTCGGTGAACGTGAGCTCCCCGAACGGCGTTCCGGGCGACGACGCCTACTGGCAGCGGCCGGATCCCGACTCCCCCGCCCCGGGCCCGGCGCCCAGGCCCCAGCCCGATCCGGCGTCGAGCTATCAGGGGCCGCCCCGGCAGGGTCCCCCGTCCCCGCAGTGGCGTCCCCCGATGGTCGCGCAGCCCCCTCCGCCGCGCGCGCTGCCGCCTCAGAACATGGACGCCCTCGACGACGCCGAGGGGTCGGCGCGGACCGTCACGTACGGGATCGGGATGGTCGCCGGAGCGATCGCGCTGATCCTGATGTGCCTGCTCTGCGCTCGCGTGATCTTCTAACGGCGAAAGCCGGCGGACCGGTAACGGCGAAAGCCGGCGGACCGGTAACGGCGAAAGCCGGCGGGCCGACCGGCCCGCCGGAGCGTCAGCCTTACGGGTTCCAGACCACCGTGGCGCCCGAGTCGCCGGTCCGATAGACGTAGTAGCCCGAGATCACCGCGAGAACGACCATGACGACCGACCCGGCGGCCGACGCGATCATCGGCAGCCTGCGGGATCCCCAGGTCAGCGCCAGCATGACCAGGGTGACGATGCCGAGCCCGAGCACCCACCAGAAGGTGTGGGTGCCGAAGTTCATGTGCTGGTTCAGCTCGTCGAGGGGCTTGCCCTTCATACCGCTCCCGACCAGCCGGTCGTACAGCTTCTCGCCGGACTCCCTCGTCACGAAGCAGGTGATCGGCGTGATCACCGCCAGGATGGCGACGGCCCAGCCGATGCGGGGCCGCAAGCGGGGCACGACCGCATAGACGATGGCCCCGAGGGCCAGCAGGGGGACGAAGATTACGGCCGCGTGCAGCACGAGTGCGTGCACGGGCAGGCCGTGAATCTGGTCGAACACGAGGCCTCCTCAGTTGCGGGACGAGTCGCCAGCTTAGAGTTGTCTGACGTTGCAAACATGTCCAGACCCGGATACACCTGACCAGCCGTTCCGGTTCACCGTTCTGGCTGATCTTGCGAAATTCTTCCCGGAACCGCCTACCGGGCCGCAAGACAGTTGGGGTTTGACGAAAACCGTGTTGTCATGGACCGATGCCTGCCGGTGAGGAACTCCTGCGTGAGCGTGGCCTGCGGGTCACCCGCCCGCGCCTCGCCGTGCTGGAAGCGCTCGCCGAGGGCGGCCATCTCGAGGTCGAGGACGTCGCGACCCGGGTGCGTTCCCGCCTCGACTCGATCTCGACCCAGGCGATCTACGACATCCTCGGCGCGCTGTCCCGGGCCGGCCTGGCCCGGCGCATCGAACCGGCCGGCAGCCCGGCCCGCTTCGAGTCCCGCGTCGGCGACAACCACCATCACATCGTGTGCCGGGGCTGCGGCGAGATCGCCGACGTCGACTGCGTGGTCGGCGAGCGTCCCTGTCTGACCCCGAACGACGGCCACGGTTTCGAGGTCGACGAGGCCGAGGTCACCTTCTGGGGCCTGTGCCCGTCGTGTCAGGCCCGGCGCGCCGCGGACTGATAACCCGGTCACACCTGAACAAGTTCAACTTCGGCCGGAACGCGTGGCACGCTGGGTGAATGAGCGCCGACGTGGGCTTTTTCGGACCGGACTCGGTCACCTGGAAACTGCACGCCGAACCGATCCTTTTCCTCGGCGGCATCCGCGCCCTCTACCTGCAGGCCCTGCACCCGCGAGCGGTCGCCGCCATCGCGCAGAACTCCGGCTATCGCACCGACCCGATGGGTCGCCTGATGCGCACCGCGACCTACGTCAGCACGGTCATCTACGGCACGACCGAAGAGGCAGAAACCGCCGGCAGCCGTCTGCGCAGGCTTCATTCCCGCCTCTCGGCGGTTGATTCCCGTACGGGCGAGCAGTTCCGCATCGACGAACCTGATCTTCTCCGCTGGGTCCACGTCGCCGAGATCGAATCGTTCCTGACCACCGCCACGCAGGCCGGTGTCTCCCTCACACTTCAGGAGGCCGACGCCTACTACGCCGAGCAGACCCGGGCCGCCGAACTGGTCGGGCTCGACCCGTCGACCGTCCCGGCGAGCGTCGCCGAGGTGGAGGCCTACTACCAGTCGATGCAGCCCGAACTCGAGCTGACCCGCGACGGCATCAACACGGCCGCGTTCCTGACCGTGCCGCCGATGCCGGACTTCTTCCACAACCGCGCGGTACGCCTGGGCATGACGGTCGGCCCGCCGCGCTGGGCCTACACCGGGGTGGCGGCGACCGCGATCGGCCTGCTCCCGCCCTGGGCCCGCCGCCTCTACGGCGGGCTCGGCTGGCCGGCCACCGACCTGACCGCGGCCCTGTCCGTGCGCAGCATGCGCCTGCTGCTCAACACCGTGCTGAGCCGCCTGCCCGGCCAATACCGCGTCTCACCCCTGCGCCAGGCCGCCCTGGACCGAGCAGCCTCGAGCCGAGCCTCCTCCGAGGCGGCCTAGCTCGTCTGGAGCGGGCCGCCGCTGTTGTGGCCGAGGTGCTCGACTGCGGCCCACGGCTCCTTCGCCTGGGAGTCGACGGCCGCCGGGCACACCCGCCGGAAGTCGCACCAGCCGCAGAGCGCGCCCGGCTGGGCCGGGAACGCCTCGTCGGGGTCGCCGCCGGCCGCGACCGCCTTCTCCGCGGTCATGATGTCTTGCGCCGTCTCCTCGGCCCGCCTCACCTGCCGGACCAGGGATTCCTCGGTGTGATCGTGCGCGGCCACCGTGCCGGTCGGCAGGTGGTGCAGTTCGACGCGGCGGCACGGCCGGCGGAACACCTTCTCCGCCGCGTACGCATAAAGCGCAAGTGCCTGCGAGCCGCGCGCATCGTCCTTGTCGAGGCCGGACCGGCCGGTCTTGTAATCGACGATGACGGCTTCGGGCCCCTCGGGCCCGGGCCGCGAGTCGATGCGGTCGGCGCGGCCGTTGAAGGCGAGCACCGAGGTCTTGGTCGCGACGACCCGCTCGACGCCGAGTGGCTCGTCGTCGGGGTCAAGGGTGGCCACGTAGGTGTCGAGCCAGTGCAGGGCCTGCCGGTAGGCGAGCCGCTCCTGCTCGACGTCGCGGTAGCCCTCACGCACCCAGGTGGCCTTGAGCAGCGTGGGCAGCGAGCCCGGCACCCGGCGCTCGAGCGGCAGCGCGAACCAGTTTTTCAGCGCCGTGTGCACGCTCGCACCGAGCGAGTTGTGCGCCCAGGGCGGCCCCTTGGGCGGGGTGGGGCGGTCGACGTACGAGAAGCGGTAGCGCCGGGGGCAGTCGATGTAGGTGCCCAGCTTACTCGGGGTGCAGACGAAGAGCCGCTCGGGCATGCCGGCGAAGCCGAGCTGCTCGGGCACGCCGGCGTTGCGGGGTCGGGTGAAGGCCACGCGACAATCCTGCCAGCACCCTCCGACAAGAATTCACGACGAGGCGGTGTAAAGCTCCACGAAGGCCGCCACCGCGTCGGCGATGAGCTGCACCGCGATGGCCGCCAGAAGCAGGCCGGCGATGCGGGTCAGCACCTCGATGCCGGCCGGGCGCAGCAGCGCCACGATCACGCCGGAGAAGCGGAGCACCAGCCAGACCGTGAACATGACCAGGAGAATCGCGACGCCGACGAGCACGTAGTCGGTGAAGCCGTCGGCCCGCCGGACGAAGAGCATGGTGGCGACGATCGCGCCCGGTCCGGCGAGCAGCGGCGTGCCGATCGGCACCAGCGCGACGTTGCTGGTGCCGCCCTGCTCCTCCGGTCCGTCGGTCTTACCGGTGAGCAGCTGCAGCGCGACGAGCACCAGCAGCAGACCGCCCGCGCCCTGCAGCGCCGGCAGCTTGACGTGCAGATAGTCGAGCAGCGTCTGCCCGGCGACCGCGAAGCCGACGATCACCCCTAGCGCGAGCAGCACCGCCTGGGTGCCGGCCTTGATCCGGGCCTTGGGCGGCATGGTCCCGGTCAACGCGAGGAACACCGGGACCATGCCGGGCGGATCGACGATGACCAGCAAGGTCACGTAGACCTCGCCGAAAAACTTGAGATTCACCCGGACAAGGTAGGCGCCGCGGCGGTCCGGCGCAGGTGCGTGCGTCGATCGTCACCCCAGAACGGGTACGCCGGTGGCCGCTGAAACGATCTTCTCGAAGGCTTCCGGGTCGGTCGTGAACTCTCCGAGCCTGACCGTCTTGTGCGTACCGTGGAAGTCGGAGGATCCGGTGACCACCAGCCCGAGGTCGCCGGCCAGCGCGCGTACGTGCTCCCGTTCGGACGGCGAATGGTCCTCGTGGTCGGCTTCCAGTCCGAAGAGGCCGGCGTCGGCCAGACCGGCGATGAGCTGGTCGGGCACCACTCGGCCGCGTACGGTCGCGCGTGGATGCGCGAAGACCGGCACGCCGCCCGCCGCGCGTACGGCCCGCACCGCCTCGAAGACGTCGAGGTCGGCCTTCGGCACGAAGTAGCGCGCGCCGAGCCACCGCGATGCGAACGCCTCGTTGGTGGTGCGCACGAGACCGGCCCGGATCAGGGCCTGAGCGATGTGGGGCCGCCCGACCGAGCCGCCGGCCGCGTAGCCGTGGACCTCGGCCCAGGTGATCGGAACGCCGTCGGCGCGCAGCTTGCCGACGATCTTTTCCGCGCGCTGCTCGCGGTCGAGACGGAGCCGGGCCAGGTCGGCGGCGAGCCGCGGCTCGCCGGGGTCGAAGAGGTACGCCAGCAGGTGCAGCGCGATCGGCCACTCCATGCCCGCGCCGCGCCACCGGCACGACAGCTCGGCCCCGCGTACGAGCCGGAGGCCGTCCGGGCGCGCGGCGGCGGCCGGAGCCCAGCCGCCGGTGGTGTCGTGATCGGTGATCGCCATGACGTCGAGACCCGCGGCCGCTCCGGCGCACACCAGCTCGGCAGGGGTCAAGGTGCCGTCGCTGGCGGTGGAGTGACAGTGCAGGTCGATTCGGGTCACCAGAAGACGCTACCCGCGGCGCGCTACCCACTCGGCCGTGATTCCGGACACCGGGTCAGGCGTCGTCGCCTTCGCCGTCCTTACCCAGCCTCGCCTCGACCGCCTGCGGCTCGTACATCTCTTCGACCACACGCAGGTAGAGCTCATTGGGGTTGGGCAGATGCTTGACCTCGCGCAGGGCCTGGTCCTGACCGGCCGACTCGAGCACGAACGTGCCGTAGCTCAGCATGCGGCCGAGCGCGGACTGCTCGTACTTCATGTCGGTGACCCGCAGCAGGGGCATCATGGCGACCCGGCGGGTGACTATGCCGTTGACCACCATGACTCGCTTGTTGGTCAGGATGAACCGGTCGAAGTACCAGTCGAAGACCTTCCAGGCGACCCAGCCGATGACACCCAGCCAGATCAGCACCGCCACGGTGACCAGGCCGCTGATGTTCTGCCGGGTCAGGAAGCCGGCCAGGTAGCCCAGCGCGATCGTGGCGCCGGCGCCGACCAGCAGCGGGGTGGACAGGTGGATCCAGTGCCGCTTCCACTCGCCGCGGTAGCGCTCGGTCGGGAAGAGGTAGCGGGCGACCAGAGTGGTCGGCTCGTCCTCGAGTGGGAGCACGCGGCGCGGGCCGGTGCCGCCCTCGGGTCCTAGGCCCTCGAGCTCTTCCTCGGTGAAGATGGGCGCTTCGTACTCGCCCTGCTCGGTGGCGTAACCGGCGTCGGGCGAGAAGCCCGCGTCCGGGTTGAAGCCGGGACCGTCCGAATAGGCGGAGCGACGCGGACGGACGAACTCACCGTCGTCGTCGAGCGCCGGATCGGCGAACACAAAACTGTCGTCGTCCTCCGGAGGGCGCCGGGCACCCTCGTCGTGCGGCTCGCGCGGCTCACCAGGACCCATGTGGTGATGCTAAGCGACGAGGTTGGTGAAGAACGTGCCGAAGCCCCGGGCAATATCGGCGATCGTGCCTCCGAGGGACGAGAACACGTCGGCCGCCGAGTTCGGGTTGAAGGCGATGAAAAAGATCAAGAACGCGATACCAAGCCAGGTGAGAACCTTCTTGATCATGGCGGGCCTTCTCCTGTGGGTGCGGGGTGACGGTCAGCACCGGTAGCACTGACGGTATCAGCTTCGTCGCTCCGTGTGAACAATGTGGCGGAAAAGCCGATTCCGTACCGCAGGTCAGTGCCCGCGGATCAGGCCCTGCCATGCAGATAAGGAGACGGCGCTCCGTACACCAGCTCGGGCGGCACCCCCTCGCTGAGGTCGTGCAGGACGACATGCTCGGCGAGAAAGTAACCCGCGCTTGCCGGCCACGCTACCGCATAGAGCCACATTCCTTTCGCCTCACTCACGTAAGCGCTTCGATCCTCCGGGGACTTGACGCACCACAGTGGAGTGGGGTGACCGGCCGCCTTGATCTTGGCATGCGGACCCGGATGTCCACTCGGGTCGGCCAACGCCTCGGCGATCAGGTATCCCGGGTCGATGCCGGGAATGCCGGCGAACCGGGTGCCCAGACCGACGCCCGGTTGCTCGGCGATCAGGACCACATCGGCCGGACCGCCGCCGAGCGGCTGCGGGCCGCTGCACGAGAGCGCGGTCGCGCGTACGCCGAGCCGGTCGTCGCCCGCCCACCCGACGCCGGTGACCATCCAGCCGGACGGCAGCGGCCACGGGCACCAGAGCGGGATGGGCTCGGGGGACGGCCGGCCGAGAACGCTCTCGACAATCTCCCCGCTGATGTGCTCGGCGACGTGGAACGGTGGGACGTCGCCGCAGTTGTCGCAGCGCCAGCCGGTGTGCATCAGATCCGGCTTCCGGACCTGCGCACCACACCTGGGGCAACTCACTGTGACACCCACATCCCTACCGTGCGGGTCCGGCGGGCGCCCGTCAAGCGAATCCGCAGAACCCGGCCGCATCCCGCGGATTCACTCGGGCGGGGGTCCCGCGTGCGCGCGGATCCAGGCGTGCATGGCGATGCCGCTGGCGACCCCGGCGTTGATCGACCGGGTCGAGCCGTACTGCGCGATCGAGAACAACTGCGAGCATGCGGCCCGCGCGGCGGTCGAGAGCCCGGGACCCTCCTGACCGAACAGCAGAATGCACCGCCGGGGCAGGACGGTCGTCTCCATCGGCTTCGATCCGGGCAGATTGTCGATGCCGATGACCGGCAGATCGTGCGCGGCGGCCCAGTCGACGAACTCACCGATTGTCGGGTGGTGCCGCACGTGTTGGTAACGATCAGTGACCATTGCACCCCGCCGGTTCCACCTCCGGAGGCCGACGATGTGCACCTCGGCGGCGAGGAACGCGTTGGCGTTGCGGACCACGGTGCCGATATTGAAGTCGTGCTGCCAGTTCTCGATCGCGACGTGGAAGTCGTGCCGGCGGGTGTCGAGATCGGCGACCACCGCCTCGCGCTTCCAGTAGCGGTAGCGATCGACCACGTTGCGGCGGTCGCCGCTCGTGAGCAGCTCGGGATCGAAATGATCGCCGACCGGCCAGTCGCCCCTCCAGGGACCGACGCCGACCTCGGTGGACTCGTCCTCACCAGCAATCATGGGCGGTTACGCTACCCACCTCGGGCGGTGCCACCTGACCCCGGACGCAATGAGCGGCGGGGCCCTCCCCGGCACCCGCCGCCCACGCTCTGTTGGGAAAGAGTTTGCCTTACCGTCCGTATCTATGTGAAGGGCTCTCATGTGTGACCCAAATCACATTTAACTTTGTTATCTATTTCCACAAGATCCGTCGCTCTCGACCTACCTGCAACTTGCACGTGCAGCGCCCGTTATGGCCGGATTGCCGGAAGCGCGAGGTCCGAAAAAGTGAGAGCGCTCTCCCTACTTAACGTTACGATGAGTTGCCCTGCGCCAACACCGAGTTCCGAAACCGTGCCGCAGACCACGCATCGAAGGGTCTCGTGGCGGGAATGGCGAGTGGGGACAATGGGTTTCACCGCACGAAAGCCAAATTCCCGTGGACGGAGACATCATGGCGACGGTTGCGTTGACCGCTGAGAACTTCGACGAGGTGACCGGCAAGGACGGAATCGTCCTGGTCGACTTCTGGGCCAGCTGGTGCGGGCCCTGTGTGCGCTTCGCCCCGACCTACGAGCGCTCCTCGGAGAAGCACGAGGAGATCACCTTCGGCAAGGTCGACACGGAGGCCCAGCAGACTCTGGCCGCCAAGTTCGACATCCGCTCGATCCCGACGATCATGGCCATCCGCGATGGCGTCATCGTCTTCTCCCAGCCCGGCGCGCTCCCCGAGTCGGCCCTGGAGAACCTGATCGAGCAGGTCGAGAAGCTCGACATGGACGACGTGCGGCAGCAGCTCGCCTCGCACTCGCACTGACCTTCAACGGCAGCAGGCCCGCGGTCCGATTTCCGGACCGCGGGCCTTTTGCTTGCGCTTTCGGGCGTACGCGTGGACGCCACTCCCATTTTCCGGGGTCGCTGGACACAGCCGTAGAACATGTGTTCGAATCTCCGCCATGCGATGGTCCAACCTGTCGGCTCCTCCCGACGGCGGCTCGCTCCTCGACAGGGCAGCGCCGGCGGCTCCACCCCTGCCGCTGGCGCTGCCCGGCGCTACCGTCCGCACGTTCGACACCCCCGGCTTCGCCGGCATGACGTTCTACGAGATCCGGGCCAAGAGCCTGATCAACCGGGTCCCGGGGCAGTCGCGGGTGCCTTTCAGCTGGACCATCAATCCCTACCGCGGTTGCTCACACGCCTGTGCCTACTGCCTGGCCGGTGACACCCCGATCCTGATGGCCGACGGCTCGACCCGGCCACTCGCCGACCTGCGGCCCGGCGACGCCGTCATGGGCACGATGAATGCCGGTGCCTGCCGGCGCTACGTGGCGACCACCGTCCTCGACCACTGGTCGACGTCGAAACCGGCCTACCGGGTCACCCTGGCCGACGGCACCCGGCTGGTATCCAGCGGCGACCACCGGTTCCTCACCGACCGCGGCTGGCGCTACGTCAGCCCGGCCGAGCCGCACCAGCCCGCCCTGTCGATCGGCGACGTGATGCTGGGCGTCGGCCGCTTCGCCGACCCGCCCAAGGAGTCCCACGACTACCAGGCCGGATTCCTCTGCGGACTCGTCCGTGGCGACGCCACCCTGGGCGAGGCGCCCGCACACGACGGCGACGCGTGGAACCGCGCGAATCGCTACGTCGAAGACATGCCCCTGCACGAGGCCCTGCGCTGGCCCGAAACGCCGACCACCGACTGGTTCCGTGGCTTCCTCGCCGGGGCGTTCGGCTCCATCGGCCGGTCCGACCGGCTGTCGATCACCTTCGCCAGCGGCGACCGCGGCTTCCTCAGCCGCATCGTCGAGGCGCTCACCCAGCTCGGGCTCCCCAGCCGCCGCCCGCCCCGTTCCAGTGTGGTCGAGATCGGGCACGACCTGTGGGCCGCCCTCCGCTTCCGGCACCTCACCGGCATCACCGACGCGCCGCTCGACGCGTCCGGGGTCGGCGTACGCGGCGGCCGTCCGCTGGCCGTGGCCGACATCGAAGACCTCGGGCTCACCCTGCCGCTGTTCGACATCTCGACCGGCACCGGCGACTTCATCGCCGACGGGGTGGTCAGCCACAACTGCTTCGCCCGGCACACTCACACCTATCTCGACCTCGACGCCGGCCACGACTTCGACACCAAGATCGTCGTCAAGGTCAACGCGGGTGAGCTGATCCGCCGCGAGCTCGCCGCTCCGAAGTGGTCCGGCGACCCGATCGCGATGGGCACCAACGTCGACGTCTACCAGCGCGCCGAGGGGCGTTACCGCCTGATGCCCGAGATCCTGGCCGCACTGCGCGACCACGCCAACCCGTTCTCGATCCTCACCAAGGGCACGCTGATCCTGCGCGACCTCGACCTGCTGGTCCAGGCGGCCCAGGTGACCCGGGTCGGGCTGGCATTCTCGGTCGGCTTCCTCGACGAGAAGACGTGGCGGGCGGTCGAGTCCGGCACCCCGAGCCCGCGCCGCCGGCTCGACGCGGTCCGCCGCCTCACCGACGCCGGCTTCGAGATCGGCGTCCTGCTGGCCCCGATCCTGCCCGGCCTGACCGACACCGACGAGTCGATCGACCGGACGGTCGCCGCGATCGCCGCAGCCGGCGCCACCAGCGTCACCCCGCTCCCGCTGCACCTGCGCCCCGGAGCCCGCGAGTGGTATGCGTCGTGGCTCACCCGCACCCATCCCGAACTGGCCGCCCGCTACCGCGAGCTCTACGGCAACGGCTCCTACTCGCCGGCGTCCTACCAGCAGGAGGTGACAGCCCGGGTCCGCATGGCCGCCCGCCGCCACGGCCTCCACCGGGCCGAGCCCACCCAGATCCGCGCCCTCGACGAGCCCTCCGAGCCCCCCGAGGAGGCGCAGCAGCTGACCCTCCTGTGACCAACGGATCTCAGCGTCGCGAGGGCCATCGTGACTACGCTCGATCACATGAGAAGTGCGCAGCAGATCCTGGCCGAGGCCAACGTGATCGCGGTGGTCGGAGCCTCGCGCGACCCGGGGAAGTCGGCCCACTCGGTGCCCCGCCAGATGATCCGGCACGGCTGGCGCATCATCCCGGTCAACCCGTTCGCGGACGAAGTCTTCGGGGTGAAGGCGTACAAGACCCTGGCCGACATCGACGAGCCGTTCGATCTGGTCGACATCTTCCGCCCGGCCCACGACGCAGTCGACATCGTCCGCCAGGCGGCCGCCATCAAGGCCCCCGCGGTCTGGCTCCAGAGCGGCATCGTCTCGGCCGAGGCCCGCCGCATCGCCGACGAGGCCGGCATGGACTACGTCGAAGACCATTGCCTCGCCGTCGAACGCGCGATCGGCCAGCTGACGAAGCTGACCTGACCTGGGTGGGGTCCGGTCGCGCGCAGCGTCGGGCTAGTACGGTTCGCGGGGAAACCTGGAGGACCCATGAGCTACCCCACGCCCGACGGCACGCCGGATCCACACCAGCCGCCGGCCGCAGCCTCCGCCCCGACGGCGCCCCACCCGCCGTCCCCGGCCGACGCCGACGCCACGGTGCAGCACCCGGCGTCCGGGCAGCCGGACCCGACCTTGGCCTATTCTGCGGCGGGAGAAGCCGGAGCGGACCCGACCGAGCGGCAGGCCTCCCCGGCGGACCCGGATGCGACGGTGCCGCACGGGCATCCCTCGGACCCCACGGTGACGAGCGCGGCGGTTCCGCCTACGCAGCCGTTCGCCCCTTCACCGCCCACGACGCCGTTCGGCCAGCCAGCGCCGACTACGCCGTTCGGGCAGCCAGCGCCGACTACGCCGTTCACGCCGCCGCCCACGACGCCGTTCGGGCGGTCGTCGCCTACGACGCCGTTTGAGCAGGGTGGGGCCGCCGCGCCGTACGGGCAGCCTTACGGACAGGGTGGCGCTGGGACGCCGTTTGGGCAGGGTGGGCCGGTGGGGGCCGGGGCCGATTCGCCGTATGCGCCGCCTGAGTCCTATGCGCCGCCGGGCTACCTGCCGCCGGTGGAGGCCTATCAGGCGCCTCCCGGCAGTTCGGCGGGGCCCTACGGGGCGGGGCCGGGGTATACCGGGTATCCGTCGGGGGCTTACGGGCCCTCCTATGCTCCGCCGCCGGCTTATGGGTACGGGGCCGGGCGGACGAACGGGCTGGCGATCGCGTCTTTGGTGTGCTCGCTCGGGGGGCTGGTCACGTGCATCAGCGCGCCGGTCGGGGTCGTGCTCGGGCACGTTGCCCGGCGGCAGGTCCGGGAGTCCGGGGAAGAGGGCGCCGGGCTGGCCACGGCCGGGCTGGTGATCGGCTACATCTTCACCGCGCTCGGTGTGCTGCTGCTGGCGTTCTATCTGCTGAGTGCGGTCCTGTTCGCCACCCACCTGCCCGACCAGTAGCCCGGCCGACGGGGCGGCCGGTCGGCCGCCCCGGAGCCGGTCAGCGGAACTCGGCCTCGCGGACGCTGTTGCCCCCGTCGACGACCAGCATCTGGCCGGTGATGTAGGAGGCGGCCGGCGAGCAGAGGAACGCGATCGCGGCGGCGACCTCATCGGGTGTGCCGGGGCGGCCGATCGGTGTGCCCAGGCCCTGCTTGATCTCGGTGACCGTCGACGCCGCCGTGTAGATGGTGCCGGGGGCCACGCAGTTGACGTTGACGCCGTCGGCGACCAGTTCCATCGCCAGGGCGCGGGTGAGGCCGACCACGCCGGCCTTGGCTGCGGCGTACGCGGCCTCGGTGGGCAGCGCGTTGACCGGGCCCGCGGTGGCAGCCAGGTTGACGATGCGGCCCCAGCCCTGCTCGGCCATGCCGCCCTGGAAGGCCCGGCTGCAGAGGAACGCCGTGCTCAGGTTGCGGTCGATCTCCGCTTTCCACTCGTCGTACGTCAGCTGGGCGACCGGGCGCAGCACCTCGGGCGAGGCCCGGCTCGCCAGACCGGCGTTGTTGACCAGCACCTCGACGTCGCCGAGCTGGTCGGAGACGGCGTCGGCCAGCGCGCCGACCTCGGCCTCGTCGGTGAGGTCGGCGACGAAGCCGGTGATGCCCAGTTCGGCGGCCCGATCGTGGATGCGCCGGGTGGTCGAGACGATCGCGACCCGGGCGCCCAGGTCGCGCAGCCGGCGGGCCGTCGCGTAGCCGATGCCGTCCGGGCTGCCCGCGCCGGTGACCAGGGCAACCTTGCCGTCGAGGCGGAGCGTGACCGGGGCGATCTCGCCCTCCGGCTCCGGGGTCGCGGCGTCCGGGGCCGCGGGGTCGGAGATCGCCGGGTCGGCTGCCTCGCCACCCGGGTCGGGCGCGGTCGAACGCGGCCGGCGGCCGGCGGGTCGGGTGGCGTCGCGCCGGGTGCGGCTGCCCCCGGTGGAGCGGGCGTCGAAGACCATGCGGCAGATCCTGCCCGGTCCCGCGATCCAGGGCAAACATCGCGGCCCTCGTGGCGTACGGCGCCCGGGCGCGACCCCGCGGCGGCCGGCGGCGAAACGGCCCGACGGCGGCGCAGGGAGATCGTTGTATCACGGTGGCGGCCGGGGAGATGAGGCATTGGGGACGGCCGGAAGCCCGGCGAAGCGAGCCGAACGGACGATCTTGAAGGGCGTCGGGGACGGCTTGCTCCACCTATGATGAACGGCCCGAACACCGCTGGCCGGAGGCCCGATGACCACCCCACCGCACGAGCCGCCGCCACCACCGGATCCGCAGCCCAGCCAGCCATATCCTCCTTTCCCGCCGCCGAGCGGGACAGGGCCGGCCGAAACAGGGCCGGGCGGAACAGGGCCCGGCGGAACGGCGCCAGGCGGGACAGGGCCGGGCTACGACACATCGACCGGATACGGGCCGGCACCGCAATACGGAACGGCACCGCAATACGGAACGGCGCCGGGATCCGGGGCACCGGGGTATGGAGCGGTGCCGACATCCGGGACGCCCGGCTATGGAACGCCGGCGCGACCCGGGGGACCAGGTTGGGGGGCGCCGCCTGGGTACGGGGCACCCGGGTACGGGATGCCCGCCTATGGAGCGCCGCCTCAGCCGGGCTTCGGGATGCCGCCCGCGTACGGGGAGGTGCCGCCCGGATACGGCGTGCCGCAGCCCTACCCTCCCTACCAGGTGCGGCAGCCTTACGAAGGGCTCGCGATCGCCTCGCTGGTGGTGTCGTGTGCCGGGGTTCTCGGGCTCTGCACCTACGGCATCGGCGGCCTGCTGGGCATTGTCGGAGCGATTCTCGGGCACGTTGCGCGGTCGCGGATCCGCCGCAACGGCCGGGAGGGCAACGGGATGGCGCTGGCCGGGATCATCGTCGGCTGGGTGCTGACCGGGGTTTCGGTCGTGCTCGGGGTGGTGCTGGTTCTGCTTATCGCCCATGGTTCGAGCGACACGATCTAGCTGAACGGCCGGACCGGGCCCTCGTCGAGTATCACCAGCGGGGCCCGGCTGCCGTAGCGGGCGGGCAGTTCGAGGCGGGCGCGGTCGCCGTCCTGGGTGCCGACCTCGACGCCGGTGCCGTCGTGGCGGGCGCCGATGGTGACGATGCGGATGCCCCGGGCGGTCCAGAATGACAGGTCGGCCACGACCCGGTCGTGCCAGACGCTCAGGTCGGCGGCCGAGTGCGGGGCGTTGCGCACGACTATGCAGGTGTTGCCGGCGGCCTGGCGGATGAAGTCGTCGAAGCGGGCGGAGGGAACCCGGTACAGCACCGCGCGTACGCGGTCCTGATCGACCTCGACCCCCGCATAGCTGTCCTTGAAGTCCTGGCGGCCGCCCTGGTCGATGCGGGCGATAGCCGCATCGAGCGCGGCGGGCGTCGTCGCCATGGTAAGGCCGCCGACCGTGATGCTCTCGGGCTGGCGGGCGATCTCGCAGCCCGCGGTGCTCCAGCCCGCGGACGGACCGGGGGTGAACGCCTCGTCGTCGGGCTCGCCACAGCCGCCGATCATCAGAATCGCCCCCAGCGCCAGACACTGAACGAGCCGAAGCATCGCATACCCCCTCTACCGAAGGGACTAACGCGATCAAGGAGCGGGGGTTACCTCGGCGCGGGAGCCGAGCACGACCACGGCCACGCCGAGCAGCAGGACGACCAGGCCGGGGAGGGCAGCCAGGCGCGGCTGCTGGCCGAGCCAGAGCCAGGCGATCAGGGTCGCTCCGGGCACCTCGAGCAGGGCGAGCACGCTGATGGTCGTGGCCGAGGCGCGGTGGAGCGCGTAGTTGAACATCGAATGCCCGAGCAGTTGGGCCCCGGCCACGATGGCCAGGATCGCGAGCCAGGTCTGCCGGTTGTAGCCGCCCAGCGACACGTGCCCGATCAGGCACACCGCGAGCAGCACGATCGCGCAGGTTCCGTAGCAGATCCAGGTGTAGGTCGTGGTGCTCAGTTCGGTGCGGGCCCGTTCGCCGAGCGCGGTGTAGACGGCGACGGCGACCGCCCCGAGCAGCGCCAGCACGTCGGACAGCACCGCGCGGCTGGAGACGCTGACGTCGACGCCGGTGGCCCACGCCGTACCCGCGACCGCCAGCGCAATGCCCAGCCAGCCGGCCGCCGAAGGCCGCCGGCCCTGTGCCGCGGCGATCAGGCCCTGCCAGACCGGCTGGGTCGCGACGAGCGCGGTGGCCGTGGCGACCGAACCGAGTTGGACGCTCGGCATCCAGGTGGCGAAGTGCGCGGCCAGGGCGAGCCCGGCGAGTACGCAGAGCCGGAGTGCGCGGCGCGGCCGCAGCTCACCGCGACGCGGGCCGAGGCTGATCGGGGTGAGGGCCACGGTCGCGAGGCCGTTGCGCCAGAACGCGATGGCCAGCGCCGGGGCGGCCGCGAAGGCGATCAGCGGCGCCGAGGAGGACACCGCCAGTACGGCTACCACCAGCGCGAGCACCGTCGCGGTGTGCGGTGAGCGCGTATTCATCCCCGGCCGTCGCTTCTTGCCTTGTGCACCACAGTTGACAGACGCCTATTGAACGCAAAGTGACGAGGTGGCTACAGTCACGCAGGTTGCCCCCGACCGATATAAACCCCCCAATGCCCTGGAGGCTGATTTACCGTGCCCGCATACCGTGCGGTGGTCTTTGACTTTTTTGGCACCCTGACCCGTTCGGTGCAGCGCGGCCCCCAGCACGCTGACATCGCCCGGGCCCTCGGCGCCGACCCGGAGGCCGTACGCGGTGTCCTCGACCGTACGTTCCGGGCCCGCGCGGTCGGCCGGTACGGCGACGCCGCGGCCACCCTCCGCTGGGTCATCGAGCAGGCCGGCGGCAAGCCGCGGCCGGCCCAGGTGCAGGCCGGGGTCCCGGCCCGGATCAGCGCCCTCAAGGCCGACACGCGCCTGCGAGGCGATGCGGTCAGCGCACTCTCGGCGATCCGCCGCCGGGGACTGCGTACGGCGGTGATCAGCGACTGCACTCACGAGCTGCCCGCCTTCCTGCCCGCGCTCCCGGTCGGCCCCCTGCTCGACGCCAAGATCTACTCCGTACGCCTGGGTGTCTGCAAGCCGGACCCGCGCATCTACCTGGCCGCGTGCCATGCGCTGGACGTTTCGCCGGACGAATGCCTGTACGTCGGCGACGGCGGCAGCCACGAGCTGTCCGGGGCGGCCGCGGTCGGCATGACACCGGTGCGGCTGGCCGCTTCGGACCTCGGCAACCACCTGGTCTTCGACGCCGACACCAACTTCGCCGGGTGCACGGTCCGCTCGCTGACCGAGGTCATCGGACTGGTCGACCACGCCCGCTTGGAGACAGCCACCGTCGTGTAAGGATGAGCGGGTGACGTCTGCGGTCCTCGATGAGGCGATCAAGAAGGCGGCGCTGGCCTGGGTCTCGGTCGGTGACGGGCCGGCGCTCGGCCTCTGGTGCATGCCGCTGGAGGGTGCGCTGATCGTGGTGACCGGGCCGGGCGAGCAGTTCGCGCCCGACCTGCCCGGTGCCTCGCGCGCGACGGTCCGGCTGCGAGGCGACAACGGCGGCCTGATCGTGGTCGCGGAGATGACGGTCGCCCGCATCCTGCCCGGCAGCGACGACTGGGAAGCGGCGGCGCCGCAGCTGGCGGGCAAGCGGCTGAACGCGCACGGGTCGGCCGACGAGGTGGTCACGCGGTGGGTCGAGACGGGATGCACGGTGGTGCGGCTGAGCCCGGTCGACGATGCGACGGTGGCCGCGCCCGACCTGCCGGCCGAGTCGGCCGCCGCCGAGCCGCGGGAGACGCCGGCCCGGGTCGAGGTGCGGCGCCCGTTCCGGCTGCACAAGGTGCGCCGGCGCTGAAATAGCGACCGCCGGACGACCTCGCTCAGCCGACGAACGGCGGGACGGCGATCTCACCCTTGGCGATGGGTACCACGTGGCCGGTGACCGTCGCTGACACGGCCGCACCGCCGGCCGCCGTCACGGTGCAGTCCAGCAAAGAGGGCCGCTTCATCTCGACACCTTGGTGAATCCGGTAGGACGAGGTGCCCTCCGCCGGGAGGGCGCCCGCGGCCACCAGCCACACGCCCAGGCCGAGGGCGGCCGAGCCGGTCGCCGCGTCTTCCCACACGGCATCCCCGGGGACGAACACCCGTGCGTGAGCGGTGTCGCCCTCCCACCCGAACACGCAGACACCGTCCGCCCCGCTCCGGGCGGCCGCGGCTGTGTCGAGCCGGGCGGCGGCGACTGCTTCCCGGCGTACGGGAAGAAACGCCCAGCTCAGGCCGCATCCGGCGGAACGTGGGGCAGCGAGATCGGCCAAGTCGGTCGAGCGGAGCGAGACCGCCGCGAGGAGCGGCTCCGAATCGAGCGGCGGGCCCAGCGTCGGCGGACCGCCGGTGAGCGTCGCCGTACCCGCCTCGGTCACCGTGATCGGCAGCAGGCCCGCGCCGCACTCCTGGACCACCTCGCCCGGGCCGAAAAGGCCACGCCGCATCGAGGTCACCGCGGCGCCCACGCTCGGGTGGCCGGCGAACGGGAGTTCCGACGAGCCGGTGAAGATGCGCGCCCGGTAGGTCGCCGAGGGGTCGGCCGGGTCGAGCACGAACACCGTCTCCGAGAGGTTGAACTCGCGGGCCAGCGTCTGCATCTGGTCATGCCCCAGATCGGCGGCGCCGTAGACCACGGCCAGCGGGTTCCCGGTGAAGGGCCGATCGGTGAACACGTCCACGATCTCGTAAGCCACGATGGACATGTCCGGACCCTAACCTAGGCTGGGTCCGTGACCATGGGGACGAGGGTATATCTGGCTCGGCTTGCCGGGTTGGGCGTGTTCGACCCCAACGGCGACCGGGTGGGCCGGGTGCGCGACAGCGTGGTGCGGCTGCGCACCACCAACCGGCCGCCGCAGGTGGTCGGGCTGGTCGCCGAGATGGCCCTGCGCCGGCGGATCTTCCTGCCGATCGGACGGGTCACCTCGATGGACAGCGACGCGGTCGTGCTCGGCACCGGCATGCTCAACCTGCGCCGGTTCGAGAAACGGCCCAACGAGCTGCTGGTGGTGGAGGACCTGCTCGACCGGCGGGTGACCGTGATGCCGGACGAGACGGCGACCCTGGAAGGGGGCACGCCGGGCACCGTCGTCGACATCGGCATGGAGCTCAACCGCAACACCGAGTGGCTGGTCACCCGGGTCGCGGTGCGGGAGCTGACCGGGCGGCTGGCCCGGCGCGGCCACGTCTACCAGGCCGAATACGGCCGGGTGCGGGGCCTGGTCGGGCCGACCGACACCCAGGGCACCGCCAACCTGCTGGCGCTGCTCGAGCAGATGCGGCCGGCCGACATGGCCAACGCGCTGCAGGACCTGCCGGACGCGCGGCGTAACGAGGTGGCGGCCGCGATGAGCGACCGCCGGCTGGCCGACGTGCTCGAGGAGCTGCCCGAGCACGATCAGGTCGAGATCATCGCCGGGCTGGCGCGGGAGCGGGCGGCCGACGTGCTCGAAAGGATGGATCCGGACGACGCCGCCGACCTGCTGGCCGAGCTGCCACAGGTCGAGCAGACGGTGCTGCTCGACCTGATGGAGCCCGAAGAGGCCGCCCCGGTACGCCAGCTCCTGAGCTACGACCCGGGCACGGCCGGCAGCATGATGACCTCCGAGCCGGTGATCCTCACGCCCGACACGACGGTCGCCGAGGCGCTGGCCCACATCCGGGAGCCGGAGCTGTCGCCGGCGATCGCCGCGCAGGTGTTCGTGGCCCGGGCGCCATCGGCCACCCCGACCGGCAAATACTTGGGCATGGTCTACTTCCAGCGGCTGCTGCGGGAGCCACCGGCGTCGATCCTCGGCGGCATCGTCGACAACGATCTGGAGCCGCTGCGGCCGGAGACCCCCCTGGTCGAGGTGACCAAGCGGATGGCGATGTACGACCTGGTCGCCCTGCCGGTGGTCGACTCGACCCGTCGGTTGCTCGGCGCGGTCACGGTCGACGACGTGCTCGACCATTCGCTGCCGCGCGACTGGCGCGACCGTGACCTCAACGATCCCGAGGAGGTCGAACAGTGACGGAGCCCCGCCGGGATCGCACCGACCGTCTCGACCAGCCGATCGAGACGGGCCGGGTGCGGCTGCCCCGGTTCAACCCGGAGGCGTTCGGCCGGATCTCCGAAAGCATCGCCCGCTACATGGGTACGGCCCAGTTCATCGTCTGGATGACGATCGTGATCGGGGCCTGGTTCGCCTGGAACACGCTGGCGCCCCGGTCGTGGCAGTTCGACCCGTACACCTTCACGTTCCTCACGCTGGTCCTGTCGTTGCAGGCCTCGTACGCCGCGCCGCTGATCCTGCTCGCGCAGAACCGGCAGACCGACCGGGACCGTCTGGCGTCCGAGGAGGACCGCCGCCGGGCGGCCGCGCAGAAAGCCGACACCGAATATCTGACCCGCGAGATCGCATCGCTGAGGATCGCTCTCGGCGAGGTCGCGACCCGCGACTTCCTGCGTAACGAACTGGCCCGGCTGGCCGACGAACTGGACGAGGCGGCGCTGCGGCGGGAGAAGCGAGCACGTATGGAGTGGGAGGATGACCGCTCCTGACCGCGACGTAGCATGGTCGCTATGTCCGCAGCACCTGCCGCAACGCTCGAGGACGCGATTCAGGCCGCCCTGGCGACCGTCGACGATCCCGAGATCCGCCGCCCGATCACCGACCTCGGCATGGTCAAGGGCTTCACCGTCGCCGATCGCCGGGTCACCGTCGAGCTCCTGCTGACCGTCAGCGGTTGCCCGCTGCGCGACAAGCTCAACAGCGACATCACCGCCGCCCTCACCAAGATCCCGGGGATCGAGGAGGTGCGCATCGATTTCGGCGTGATGACCGAGGAGCAGCGCAAAGCGCTGCAGGCCACGCTGCGCGGTGGCGAGGCTGCCGCGGAACCGGTCATTCCGTTCGCCCAGCCGGGCTCCCGGACGCGGGTGTACGCCGTAGCCAGCGGTAAAGGCGGTGTCGGCAAGTCGAGCGTGACCGTCAACCTGGCGGCGGCGCTCGCCCAGCGGGGCCTCTCGGTCGGCGTGATCGACGCCGACATCTACGGCCACTCGGTGCCGCGCATGCTCGGCGCCGACGGCCGGCCCACCCGCGTGGAAGACATGATCATGCCGCCGCAGTCGCACGGCGTGAAGGTGATCTCGATCGGCATGTTCACCGCCGGCAACGCCGCGGTGGTCTGGCGGGGTCCGATGCTGCACCGCGCACTGCAGCAGTTCCTGGCCGACGTCTACTGGGGCGACCTCGACGTGCTGCTGCTCGACCTGCCGCCGGGCACCGGCGACGTGGCGATCTCGCTGGCCCAGCTCCTACCGAACGCCGAGATCCTGGTCGTCACCACCCCGCAGATGGCGGCCGCCGAGGTGGCCGAGCGGGCCGGGGCGATCGCGATGCAGACCCACCAGCGGCTGGTCGGCGTGGTGGAAAACATGTCGTGGCTCGAGCTGCCGGACGGCTCCCGCATGGAGGTCTTCGGTTCCGGCGGCGGCCAGACGGTGGCCGACTCGCTGACCACGACCGTCGGCGCCTCGGTGCCGCTGCTCGGTCAGGTGCCGCTCGACACCCGGGTGCGTGAGGCAGGCGACTCCGGCACGCCGATCGTGCTGTCCGACCCGGAGGCTCCGGCGGCCAAGGCGCTGGCCGCGGTCGCCGACCGACTGGCGGTCCGGCGCGACTCGCTGGTCGGCAAGCCCCTCGGCCTGATGGTCACCACCAAGAGCTGAGCTCCAGGCACGGAAAAGGCCCGGCTTCGGCCGGGCCTTCTGCGTCACTCACGCCATTTTTTCTGTACGGTCCTCGCGCACTTGATCGTGCCGGTCGGCCCGCGTCTGAGCTAGGCGGCGTCAGGCCCTGCGCTAGTCGCGGGGGTGCGCCGACGTCGCGCGGGCGATCCGCCGCCGTCGCGGGATCAGGTCGCGTCGAGGTCGAAACGCTGGCCTAGTGCCTTCGGGGCCTCGGCCGGCGCGACCGCGCTCGACTCCGCCGCCGACTTGCGCGGGTCGGCCGCCGCGGCCACCGAGGCGATGTCGTCGCGGACCCCGGTGAGGTCCGACTTGACGTCCTCGAAGAGGCCCTGCAGCGGCTTGCGGATGGCCGCCTCGTCGTCCTCGCTGAGGATGTGCTTGCGGATGAACGCCTTCGGGTGCAGATCCTGCAGCTGGATGTCGGTGCCGAGCTCGCGGCTCAGGTCGGTGGTCGCGTTCTGCGCCATCGCGCGCAGGCCTCGCAGCATCTTCAGACCGTCGCCGATCACCTTGGGCAGGCGCTCACCGAAGATCAGCAGCGCCAGCAGGAGCAGCGCGCCGATCTCCCACCAGTTCAGGTTCTCGAACACGAGCGGGCCTCCCTAGAACGTCCCGCGCCAAGACTACGCACGGATCCGGCCGGGCGGGAGTCCGCGGTGTCAGTTCGCGTCGGCGACCAGGGTCACCGAGGTGGTCTTGGTGTCGGAGCCCCGGCGGTATTCGAGCGGGATCGTCGCGCCGGGCGCATAGCTGCGGACCAGGGCGATCAGGTCGGTACCGTCGTTGAGGACGTGCCCGTCGAGCTTGGTGATCGTGTCGCCGCCCTTGAGGCCGGCCGCCGCGGCGGGACCGGACGGCTCGACCGTACGCAGCTTGGCGCCGCCCGTGCCGGTGCCGGTCGCGCTGGTGGTGACCTCGGCGCCGATGACCGTGCGGCGGGCCTTGCCGTGGTCGATGATGTCGTTCGCCATCCGGCGGGCCTGGTTGATCGGGATCGCGAAGGCCAGCCCGATGTTGCCGGCCTCGGTCTCGGTGCCGCCGACCGAGCGGATCACCGAGTTCATGCCGATCACCCGGCCGGCGGCGTCGGCCAGCGGGCCGCCCGAGTTGCCCTGGTTGACCGCGGCGTCGGTCTGGATCGCCGCGTAGTAGCGCGTGGGGCCGCCCGGGTCGTTCGCCTCGATCGGCCGGTCGAGCGCGCTGATGATGCCCCCGGTGACGGTGTTTTCCAGGTCGAGCGGCGAACCGAACGCGAACACCGGGTCGCCGACCGCGATCGAGTCGGAGTTGCCGAACGTCACCGGGGTGAGGCCGGACTTTGCGACCTTGATCACGGCGATGTCGGACTCCTGGTCGTGGCCGACGAGCGTGGCCTGCGCGGTCGACCCGTCGACGAACGCCACCGTGATGGCCCCGTCGGCCCCTTCGACCACGTGGTCGTTGGTGATCACGTAACCATTGGCCGACGCCACGAAGCCCGACCCGATCGCGCCCGTGACCCGCACCGTGACGACGCTCGGCTGCACCTTCTTGACGATGCCGGCCTGCGAGTCGGGCGCCCGGTTGGCGGCCGCCGGGGCCTGGGTCGGCGTCGCCCCGAGGGCGTTGCCACCACCCCCGCCGACGCCGCTGCGCACCGCGAAGACGTAGCCCAGCGCACCGCCGAGCCCACCCGCCAGCAGGGCGGTGACCAGGCAGATCGCCATTACCGAGCCGAGACCGCGGCGGGGCGCGTCGGGATTGGCGACCCGCTCGGGGGCGGGCCCCGAGTTGGCCGGGGCGGCCGGGACGACGACCTGGGCCGGCGCGTACGGATCGCGCCAGGGGTCGCTCAGCGCATCGGACCACCAGGGCGACGGCCCGGAGGGTGAACCGGTGGCAGGCGGCGGCGTGACGGGTCGCGCATTCCAGCCGTCGGTCACAGCTCAGCCTCCCAGTCGCGATCCTGCAGGAGCACGGCTCCCCGTCCAGGATGACACGGATCAGGATGTCACGGATCCACGAGCCTGCCCCGGCGCGGGCCGTTCCGTGCCGATCCGGGACATCGACCGCCCGATGCGACGGCGGGCAGCATCGCTCTACTCTCTTATCCCATGTACGCCGGTTATCCGCGTGCATGCCCGTCGCCGCCCGGAGGTCGTCATCGTCCCGCCAGCCCGTCCGCTCGGTCCGTCGACGTCCCAGTCGCTGCAGTTCGCCGAGGCGTACGCCGCCGAGGACGCCGTGCTCCAGACCGCCCGCGGGCTCGCCGCCGAGCTGGGCCTGGAGGCCGTCAGCCCGGCCGCCGGCTCGGTGCTGCGGCTGCTGGCCGCCGCCGGCAGCGCCAAGGCGGTCGTCGAGATCGGCACCGGGGCCGGGGTGAGCGGGGTGTGGCTGCTGCGCGGCATGCGCCCGGACGGCGTTCTCACCACGATCGACGTCGACAACGAGCACCAGCGGATCGCCCGGCGGATCTTCGTCGCGGCCGGGTTCGCCACCTCGCGCACCCGGATCATCACCGGGCGGGCGCTCGACGTGCTGCCCCGGCTGGCCGACGGCGTCTACGACGTGGTCTTCGTCGACGCCGACCCGACCGAGATCGGCGCCTGCGCCGACGCCGCGCTGCGGCTGCTGCGGCCGGGCGGGACGCTGCTGGTCAACGGCGCGATGGCGGGTGGCCGCATCAACGACCCGTCGGCCCGCGACGTCGACACGCTGACGATCCGGGAGACCGTGCGGGCGGTCCGGGAGTCCGAGGAGTGGATTCCGGCGATCATCCCGTCCGGCGCGGGGTTACTGGCCGCCGTCAAACGCTGAGGCGCCGTCCACGGCGGCCAGGTAACGCAGCAGGGTGCGGGCGCCCCAGCCGGTCGCCCCCTTGGTCAGCTCGAGCTCGGTGCGGTCGGTCCAGGCCGGTCCGGCCATGTCGATGTGGGCCCAGCGGTCGGCGTGGTCGCCGAGGAAATCGCGCAGGAACAGCGCGGCCGCCCCACCGCCCTTGGCCGGCGAGCTGTGCCGGTCGGCGATCTCGCTGCGCAGGTATTCGCGGTATTCGTCGATCAGCGGCATCCGCCATATGCGCTCGCCGGCCGTCGCGCCGTGCGCGGTCAGCGCCGCGGCCAGGTCGTCGCTGCCGCTGTAGAGCGCGGCCATGGTCTCGCCCAGCGCGACCACCTGGGCGCCGGTCAGCGTGGCGATGTCGACGATCACGTCCGGCTCGAGTTCGGCCACCGCGTAGCCCAGGGCGTCGGCCAGCACCAGGCGGCCCTCGGCGTCGGAGTTGGTCGACTCGCTGGTCGAGCCGTCGTAGTGGGTGATCACGTCGCCGGGGCGGAAGGCGTCGGCGCCGATCGCGTTCTCCGCCATCGGGGCCAGCGCGGTGATGCGTACGCCCTCGAGGCCGAGGTCGGCCGCGGCGAGGGTGGCCGCCACGACGGCGGCCGCGCCGGCCATGTCGTCCTTCATGGTCTTCATGCCCGGGCGGGTCTTGATCGAGATGCCGCCGGTGTCGAACGTGATGCCCTTGCCGATCAGCACCACGTGGGTGCGGGCGGCGGCCGGGCGCCAGGTCACCTCGACGAGGCAGGGCTTGGACTTGGAGCCGCCGCCGACGGCCCGGATGCCGCCGAAGCGGGCCAGGTCGTCGCCGGAGCGGATGGTGACCTCGATGCCGGGGCGCCCGGCCGCGGAGCCGACGACCTCTTCGGCGAACCAGTCCGGGTTCTTGAGCGAGGAGGGCGCGTTGGTGAGGTCGCGGGCGAGCCAGGTCGCCTCGCTGCCGGCTTGCGCCTGGGTCAGGCTCACCGCGTACGCGTCGGATGCCGTCACGATCTGCACCTCGCCGGACCGGCGCTCCTCGCGGGCATCGCGATAGCGATAACCGCCGAGCCAGATGCCCTCGGCCAGACCGCGCACCGCGGCCGCGGTCTCGTCGCCGCCGAGCGCGACCTGGAACGGCTGGTCGTCGGGCAGCGCGCGGACCGCGGCGGCGCCGGCGGCCCGCCAGCCCGCCTCGTCGCCGTCACCCACCCCGACCAGGAGGACCTTGGCCGGACGCTGCAGGGGCCGGGGAAGAATGTTGACCGCGCCGGCCTCGCCGGCGTCGGTCAGTGAGGCCGCGAAGGCGGCGACATCGTCGGAGTGAGCCCGGGCGGCGCCGATCGGCACCACGCGGGTCTGGTCGTCGTCGAGTCGGTCGGTGAGGCGGATCGCAAACACGGGAGCATGACCTTTCTCGAAGACGTGGAAAGCCCGCCGGTACGGGCGGTACCGTACCGGCGGGCTCGCGTGAAACGTCAGCCGGCGATCGACTTCAACGCGTCGCCCAGCGCGTTGGCCTCGTCCGGAGTCATCTCAACGACGAGACGGCCACCACCTTCCAGCGGGACACGCATGACGATGCCCCGCCCCTCCTTGGTGACCTCCAGCGGACCATCGCCCGTCCGCGGCTTCATCGCCGCCATCTTGTCTCCCCTCAGACCTACATCAGGGTGTCGGTGGGTTGCCCCACACACAGCCACTTCTCAACGCCACGAGCTACGCCCCACGTGACGCGTGTACACCTTCGTTATCCGACCGGCGGCCGCAGGCCCTCGCTAGTGATGAAGCGACGTCCCACCGTGCCGATCAAACATTTTCCCTGATGAACACCGGCAAGCCCAAACTCAGCCCGGGCGGATGTGACAGCGTCTAGCATATCGTCTTTTGGGCTGTCACAATGTGCGGTCATGCAGGCGCGGTCGGCACTCTTCGACCTGTACGGCGACTACCTGCGCTCCCGTGGCGGCCGGGCGCCGGTTGCCGCCCTGGTCAGGCTGCTTGCGCCGCTCGGCATCGCGGCGCCGGCGGTACGCACCGCGGTGTCCCGGATGGTGCGCCAGGGCTGGCTCCACCCGATGCGTCTGGGCTCCGGACCGGGTTATCTGCTGACCCCGAAGGCGGCGCGCCGTCTCGACGAGGCGTCGGCCCGGATCTACCGCACCGGGCGTTCCGGGTGGGACGGACGGTTCGATCTCATTCTGCTGCATGCCCCGCTGCCGAAGCGGGAGGCCGGCCGCATGGCGTTCCTCGGGTACGGCTCGCTGGGCGACAACGCCTTCGTCGCGCCCCGGGCGGCCGAGGAGGTCGACGGCGTGCTCCAGGAGGCCGGCGTGGCCTACGAGCGGTTCAGCGCAAGCCACGCGGCCGGCACGCCGGGCGCGGCCGAAGTGGTCGAGCGGGCCTGGGACCTCGGCGAGCTGGGCCGGGCGTACGAGAGCTTCGTGACCGACCTGCGGCCGGTCGTCACCGCGGTGAACGGCCGCAGCACCGACGAAGAGGCGTACGCGGCCCGGTTCCTGCTCGTGCACGCCTGGCGGTCGTTCCTGTTCCGCGATCCGCAGCTGCCCGCCGCGCTGTTGCCCGCGCGCTGGCCGGGCGCCGGCGCGGCCGGTTTCTTCGACCGGCACTCGGCCCGGTTGCGGCCGGCCGCCGACCGGTACGTCGAGCGCTGCCTGCACACGACGGGCCGGGCCGGGCGTGTGGGACTCTCAGATACATGACTGACTCCTTGCTCTCCGACCGCGACGGCGCGGTAGTCACTCTCACCCTCAACCGGCCCGAGGCGATGAACGCGCTCGACGTCGACCTCAAGGAGGCGCTGCGCGACACGCTGGCGTCGCTGGAGAGCGACAAGTCGTGCCGGGCGATCGTGCTGGCCGGTGCGGGCGGGGCGTTCTGCGTCGGTCAGGACCTGCGGGAGCACGCCGCCCAGCTGGAGTCCGGCCACACCGACCTCGACACCGTGCGGCAGCACTACAACCCGATCGCCCAGCGGCTGGCCGGCATGCCGAAGCCGGTGGTCGCCGCGGTGCGCGGGATGGCGGCCGGGGCCGGTGCGTCGTTCGCCCTGCTGGCCGATTTCCGGATCGGCGGGCCGAAGACCCGGTTCCTGATGGCCTTCGCCAACGTGGGCCTGGCCGGCGACAGCGGCGTCTCGTGGTCGCTGCCGCGCATCGTCGGGCACGCCCGGGCGGTCGAGATGCTGCTGCTGGCCGAGCCGGTCAAGGCGCCCGAGGCGCTGGCCATGGGCCTGCTGTCCCGCCTGGTCGACGACGACGAGCAGGTGCTGACGGCGGCGCACGAGCTGGCCGCCCGGCTGGCCGCCGGGCCGACGGTGGCGTACGGCGCGATCAAGCGCGAGCTGTCGATCGGTGACGCCGGCACTCTCTCCGACGCGCTGGCCGCCGAGGCGCAGGCCCAGACCATCACCGGCGCGACGGCCGACCACAAGGCAGCGGTGAACGCCTTCGTGGCCAAGCAGAAGCCGGTGTTCGAGGGTCGGTGATATGACCCATTTGGGATAGCTGCAGTTACATGTATCTATTCATAGGGTTCTACCCAGGCATTCCGACCTGGGGAGGATCCGATGAAGCTTCTGGTACGCGCCGCCCTCGTGGCGGTCACCCTCGCGGCGTGGGGCGCCGCTGCGCCTCCGGCCAGTGCGGCCCCGGCAAGTCCGGCCGTCGTCGGCGGCACGCGGGCCGCGCAGGGCGAGTTCCCGTTCGTGGTGCGGCTGTCGATGGGCTGCGGCGGCGCGCTCTACAGCCCGACCATCGTGCTGACCGCCGCACACTGCGTCTCGCGCACCGGCACCAACACGTCGATCACCGCGACGCTCGGCTCGGTCGACCTGCAGTCGAGCAGCCGGATCACCGTCAAGTCGAACTACGTCTACCAGGCGCCCGGTTACAACGGGAACGGCAAGGACTGGGCGCTGATCCGCCTGGCCAGCCCGGTCACCGGCCTGGCCACGCTGCCGCTGGCCACGACCACGGCGTACGACTCGGGGACGTTCACGATCGTCGGCTGGGGCGCGGCCTCGGAGGGCGGCGCCCAACAGCGCTACCTGCTCAAGGCCACGGTTCCGTTCGTCAGCGACACGACCTGCAACTCGCGGACGATGTACAACGGCGAGGTGATCGCCAGCGACGAGATCTGCGCCGGCTACGCCTCCGGCGGCACCGACACGTGCCAGGGCGACTCGGGCGGCCCGATGTTCCGCCGGGACGCCAGTGACGCGTGGATCCAGGTCGGCATCGTGAGCTGGGGCGACGGGTGCGCGCGGCCCAACAAGCCGGGCGTGTATTCGCAGGTCAGCACGTTCGCCGCGAACATCAAGGCGGCCGCCGCGAGCCTCGGCGGCTAACGGCGGGTTTTAGTCTTCGTCGTCCTCTTCCTCCGGGTCCTGGTTGGCTTGTTCGCCGAGCACGTAAACCTGCATCGCCAGCTCGTCGCCGAGCGGCCAGACGTAGGTCGGCAGCTCGGCCGGCCCGAGCTCGGACACGTGCGACCAGAACTGCCGCACCGCCTCGGCCGGGTTCGCGGCCTCGATCGGCATCGTGACGCTGACCAACCAGCGCTTCTCGGTGCCGGGTCGAGCCCCGAGCCCGGCCGCGAGCCGCCGGAAGATCTCCGCATCGACCGGGGTCACGTCGCCGGTCAGCGCCAGGCCCTCGAGCAGCACCGGAGCGTCGAACGAGTGGCGCAGATAGGTCATCTCGCCGTCGGCCTTGCCGGCCCGGGCGAGCGCCACGACGTGGCCGTCGGCGATCAGCAGGACCTCGTCGTCGGCCGCCACGCCGGGCGCGCCGGCCGCGAGGGTCAGCGTGTCGTTGTGGAACAGCCGCTCGGTCGTCCACTGCTCCGCCGGGATGATCACCGCCCAGTGCGCCATGCGTTCCATCTCATCACGGTTCATTTCAACACCGTGCGGGCGGCACCCAGCAACCGGCCAGGTGGTCGTCGACCATCCCGGTCGCCTGCATCAGTGCGTAAGCGGTGGTGGGGCCCACGAACTTGAAGCCGCGTCTCTTGAGCTCCTTGGCCATCGCCTTGGACTCGGGCGTGGTCGCCGGCACCTCGGCGCCGCTGCGCGGGCGGGCCGGGCGCGGATCGGGCGCGAAACCCCAGAGCAGGGGCGTGAGACCGCCGGGGAGGTCGGCCGCGACCCGGGCGTTGTGGATGGCCGCGTCGACCTTCATCCGGTTGCGGACGATGCCGGGGTCGGCCATCAGCCGGGTCGCGTCGGCCTCGGAGAACGCCGCCACTTTGTCGATCTTGAAGCCGGCGAAGGCGCCTCGGAACGACTCCCGCTTGCGCAGGATCGTGATCCAGGACAGCCCCGACTGGAACGCCTCCAGGCACATGCGCTCGAACAGCGCGTCGTCGCCGCGCACCACGCGGCCCCACTCGTTGTCGTGGTAGGGCACGTAGTCGGGGGTGCTGCCGCCCCAGGAGCAGCGGGCTCGCCCGTCCGGCCCGACGACCAGGCCGCTGGTCTCAGGGAGCGTCGTTTCCGTCATGGCAGCCAACCTAGGGCCACCCTCCGACAAAAATCAGGGCAGGCGGCCCTGCTCGACCAGCCGGCCGAACTTCTTCAGCGCACCGGTGAAGCTCAGCTTCGAACCCGGCCAGAGCACCGGCCAGGCCAGCTTCCCGATCGGGCCGACCGGCAGGTGGAACCACTCGTGCAGGACGACCTGGGTGCGATCACCGGACATCGCCGTGCAGCGCACCGAACCGGGACCCCGAAGCACCTTGCCGCAGTGCACGACCTTCACCTCGTACGGCGGATTGACCTTGATCACCCGCAGTTCGTCGCGCAGCGACGCCGGGCCGATCGCCGTGATCGCCTCGACCAGGCTGCCCTCGCCGCCGTCGCCCTGCACCACCCGCACCTTGGTGAACGGGATCCACTCGGACTGCTTCTCCCAGTTGAGGAAGGCCGCGAACACGCGCTGGGCCGGCGCGTTGACGATGACCGTGGCCGTTACCTCGCCGGTGCCGGGGCGGGCGGGATCGTCGCCCAGCCCGTCGCTCACCGGCGCTCCGCCGCTTCGGACTCCTCGGCCTTTTCGTCGGCCTTCCCGAGGTCTTCGTCCTCGGCCGGCGCCTTCTCCCCGGCCGGCGCCTTCTCCGCAACGGGCGCCTTCTCCTCGACGGGCTCAGAGTCGGCGGCGATCTCGTCGGGCGGAATCACCGACAGCTCGATGACCGGGCCCTCGGCCGGGGCCGGGATCACCGGCGCCACCGCGGCCTCGCGGGCCTTGCGCAGCACGTCGGCGTCGGCCAGCCGGCCCTCGCGCAGCGCGGCCACCTCCGCCTCGAGCACGCCGATCAGCTCACCCTTGTAACCGATGTCGTAGGCGGCCCGCTGGAGCGCCTGGTCGACCTGGGCCATCCGGTAGCCGCGCCAGGCGACGTCGAACCTGGTCTGGCCCATGTCCTCCTCACCGAGCGGGCGGTCGGTGGGAAGCGGAACGGCATGGCCGTCCGCTTCGACAGGCGTCAATCCGGAATCGCCTCCGCCCAACATCACGGTCACGCCGAAGACGATTGCGGCGACCACGACCGCCACGACGATGAAGAGGAGAAGCTGACCCATGCGCAGAATGTTGGCACGAGCGCTTGCGCGTGGCGAGCCCGCCACCCCGACCAGCTCCGAGCGGCCAGGGTTTGTCCAGCTCAGGTCCAGGTGAGGATCTTCTTGCGCCAGGCGTAGACGATGCCCAGCGCGAGCACCGCGACGAAGATGCCCATCTCGGTCACGCTGGCCCCGCCGAAGCCCGGCCGATCGAAGATCACGGCCCAGGGAAAGAGGAAAACCGCCTCGACGGCGAAAAGCACATAGAGGTACGCGTAGACGTAGTAGCGGATCTGCGCCTGGGCCCAGTCACCACCGACCGGGTCGACACCGCTCTCGTACGAGATGCGCTTGCCCAGCGGCTCGGCCGGGTCGGCGGGCCGCAACAGCCGGTTGGCCCCGAACGCCCCCACGAAGACCAGCACGCCGGCGCCGATCACCAGCGCGAGCGTGGCGTACGAACCCAGGTAGCCGTCCACGATCGAAAGCCTACGGCCTACGTGACATGGATGACCCGCCGCATGGTGGACTCGGCTGGATCAGGGAAGCCTGCCCTAGCTACTGTGGTCAACGGTCTGCGACTGCCGTGTAAGGAGCGGCGACGTAGGCTGGAAGTGACTATTCAGCGGGCCGGCCCATCGACGCGTCCTCGTCCGCCGGCTTGCTCTCACGGGAGGTTGGTCAACGTGGCCGCTGTTTCGAAGCGGGTCGAACAGCTGGACCGGGTGGTCATCCGGTTCGCCGGCGACTCGGGCGACGGCATGCAGCTCACCGGGGACCGGTTCACATCCGAAACCGCGCAGCTGGGCAACGATATCTCGACGCTACCCAACTTCCCGGCCGAGATCCGCGCACCAGCAGGCACCCTCCCGGGTGTGTCGAGCTTCCAGGTGCACTTCGCCGACTACGACATCCTGACCCCGGGCGACGCTCCCAACGTCCTGGTCGCGATGAACCCGGCGGCGCTCAAGGCCAACCTGTCCGACCTGCCGCACGGCGCCGACCTGATCGTCAACACCGACGAGTTCACCAAGCGCAACCTGGCCAAGGTCGGTTACGCGGTGAGCCCGCTCGACGACGGCTCCCTGGACGCCTACGCCGTGCACCCGGTCGCCCTCACCTCGATGACGGTGGGCGCGCTGACCGATCACGGCGTCTCGAAGAAGGACGCCGAGCGCGCGAAGAACATGTTCGCGCTGGGCCTGCTCAGCTGGATGTACTCGCGGCCCTTCGAGTCGACCCTGCGGTTCCTGGAGCGCAAGTTCGCCAAGCGTCCCGACCTGGTCGCGGCCAACAAGGCGGCGTTCAACGCCGGGTGGAACTTCGGCGAGACGACCGAAGACTTCGCGGTGCGCTACGAGGTCAAGCCGGCCAAGATGCTCCCCGGCACCTACCGCAACATCACCGGCAACCAGGCGCTCGCGCTCGGGCTGGTGGCGGCCGGTGTGCGGGCCAAGCTGCCGGTGTTCCTCGGCGCCTACCCGATCACCCCGGCGTCCGACATCCTGCACGAGCTGAGCAAGCACAAGCGGTTCGGCGTCACCACGATGCAGGCCGAGGACGAGATCGCCGCGATCGGGGCGGCTCTGGGCGCGGCGTACGGCGGCGCGCTCGGCGTCACCACGACATCGGGCCCGGGTGTCGCGCTCAAGGGCGAGACGATCTCGCTGGCCATCGCGCTCGAGCTGCCGCTCGTGATCGTCGACGTGCAGCGGGCCGGGCCGTCGACCGGCATGCCCACCAAGACCGAGCAGGCCGACCTCAACATGGCGCTCTACGGCCGCCACGGCGAGGCGCCGCTGGCCGTGGTCGCACCCAAGTCGCCGTCCGACTGCTTCCACGCGGCGATCGAGGCGGCGCGGATCGCGCTGACCTACCGCACGCCGGTCATCCTGCTCTCCGACAACTACGTGGCCAACGGCTCCGAGCCGTGGCTGCTGCCCGAGGTCGCCGAGCTGCCCGACCTGACGGTGTCGTACGCGACCGAGCCCAACGGCGAGGACGGCCGCTTCCTGCCCTACCTGCGTGACCCGGAGACCATGGCCAGGCCGTGGGCGATCCCCGGCACCGCGGGCCTCGAGCACCGCATCGGCGGCCTGGAAAAGGCTGACAAGACCGGTGACATCTCGTACGACCCGGCCAACCACGAGTTCATGGTGCGCACCCGGGCCGCCCGCATCGAGGCGATCCCGGTGCCCGACGCCGAGATCGACGACCCGGACGACAACGCGACCGTGCTGGTGCTGGGCTGGGGTTCGACGTACGGCCCGATCGGCGCGGCGTGCCGCGCCCTGCGGCAGCGTGGTCTGCCGATCGCTCAGGCCCACCTGCGGCATCTCTCGCCGCTGCCGGCCAACCTCGGCGAGATCCTGAAGGCGTACGACAAGGTGGTCGTCCCCGAGATGAACCTGGGCCAGCTCGCTCACGTGGTCCGGGCGAAATACCTTGTCGACGCCATTCCGTTCAACCAGATCAGCGGCCTGCCCTTCACCGCCGCAACACTGGAAAGCATGCTCGAGGACGTGGTCAAGAATGGTTAGCACCTCCATCCCGTTGACTCCGGTCAAGCTGACCGCCAAGGACTTCAAGTCCGACCAGGAGGTTCGCTGGTGCCCGGGCTGCGGTGACTACTCGATCCTCGCCGCCATGCAGCGGTTCATGCCCGAGCTCGGCATTCCGCGGGAAAAGATCGTCTTCATCTCGGGCATCGGTTGTTCGTCGCGCTTCCCGTACTACATGAACACGTACGGGATGCACTCGATCCACGGCCGGGCCCCGGCGATCGCGACCGGCCTCTCGTCGTCGCGCCCGGACCTGAACGTCTGGGTCGTGACCGGCGACGGCGACGCGCTGTCGATCGGCGGCAACCACCTGATCCACGCCCTGCGGCGCAACGTCAACCTGAAGATCCTGCTGTTCAACAACCGGATCTACGGCCTGACCAAGGGTCAATACTCGCCGACCTCGGAGCTGGGCAAGATCACGAAGTCGACGCCGGCCGGTTCCGCCGACTCGCCGTTCAACCCGCTCTCGCTGGCGCTCGGCGCCGAGGCTTCGTTCGTGGCTCGCACGATCGACTCGGACGCCAAGCACCTGCAGTCGGTGCTGCGCCAGGCGGCCGAGCACCAGGGCTCGGCGTTCGTCGAGATCTACCAGAACTGCAACATCTTCAACGACGGCGCGTTCGAGCTGATCAAGGACGCGAGCACACGCGACGACCACCTGATCCGCCTCGAGCAGGGTCAGCCGATCACCTTCGGCCCGGACGGGAAGTTCTCGGTCGTGCACCCCGAGGGCAGCTTCGGGCTCAAGGTGCAAGAGGGCGGCACCGCGATCGTCCACGACGCCACGGTCGACGACCCGGCGTACGCGTTCGCCCTGTCCCGCCTCTCCGGCTCCGACCTGGCCACGACGCCGATCGGCGTCTTCCGCAACGTCACCCGCCCGACCTACGACGAGATCCTGCAGAAGCAGCTGATCGACGCGAAGGCTCAGGCCACCGGCAGCCCCGACGAGATGCTCGGCGAGCTGCTCACCGCGGCCGACACCTGGACCATCCTCTAGGAGGAAACCTCGACCGGGCTGTCCTGGTTGCGGATGTAGACGAGCATGTCGCCGGTCTCGATGGTCGGCGTCTGCTCGCCTCCGAGCGGCAGCACCTTGCCCCGGCGGATCAGCGCGACGACCAGCGTGGTCAGCCCGCGCGGGCTCTGGCCCACTTCGGAGCGATCGGCGCTGCGCATGGCCAGCGCCATGCCCTGGCCGGGGGTGAGCAGGTCTTCCACCACGTCGATGAGCGGCGGCGCGGTTGTGGTCAGCCCGAGCAGCCGGCCGGCGGTCGCCGAGGAGACGATCACGTGGTGGGCGCCGCTCTGCTTGAGCAGCGCCGCGTTTTCCTGCTCGCGGACCGCCGCGATGATGCGCACCTGGCCGGCCGTGAGCTGGCGGACGGTCAGCGTGATCAGCACCGACGCCTCGTCGCTGTCGGTGGCGATGATGACCGACTTGCAGTTCTTCACGTCGGCCTCGTTGAGCACCGAGGAGCGCGTCGCGTTGCCGGTGACCGCCGCGAGCCCGTTGGCCGTGGCCTGGCGCAGCGCGTCCTCCCGGTTCTCCACGATCACGATCTTCGACTTGTCGTAGCCGTTCTCCAGCAGGGCGCCGACCGCGGCGCGGCCCTTGGTGCCGTAGCCGCAGATGATCACGTGGTCCTTCAACTTGCGCCTCCACCGGCTGACCCGCAGCGTGTTGCGGTATTGGTCGGTCAGCACCTCGAGGGTCGTGCCGACCAGGATGATCAGGAAGAGCACGCGGGCCGGAGTGATCAGCAGGACGTTGACCAGCCGGGCGTCCGGGGTGACCGGGGTGATGTCGCCGTAACCGGTGGTGGAGAGCGAGACCACCGCGTAGTAAAAACAGTCGAGGAGGGTCAGGCCGTCGTTGTTGACGTCGCGGTAGCCACCCCGATCGGAATAGATGATCACGACGGTGGCCAGCACGAGGAGGACAGCGAACGCCATCCGGATGGAGAGCGCGCGAAGGGGCCCACGGCGGACCAACGGCAAACGGATCATGAGGTGTCCTGCACGCCCACACCTTAGCGGCCGCTGTCGGCCGGACCACTCAGGACATCACACTAACGCTCGTTAAGGAATACCCACCGGTAGCTTCCGCCACGATAAATCGATAGTTCATTGATCTTCTTGTATGCGTTAAGTATTTGATCCAACACTTTCCGTATGACGCGACGCATCCTTCTCGTCCTCGCACTCGTCCTCGCCGCGCTCATCCCTGCCGGCGCCGCCGCAGCGTCCACCCCCGCCGACAAACCCACCGTCCTGTCCAACTGGACGCAGCCCACCGCGGCCAGCACGGCCGCCTGGAACGCCGCCCGCGTCAACCAGGGAGCGTGGACCGCGTACAACTTCGACTGGTCGACCGACTACTGCTCGGACAGCCCGGACAACCCGCTCGGGTTCGCGTTCAGCACGTCCTGCTGGCACCACGACTTCGGCTACCGCAACTACAAGGCGGCCGGCCAGTTCCCGGCCAACAAGGACCGGATCGACAACATGTTCTACGCCGACCTCAAGCGGGTCTGCGCCACCTACAACAGCGCCGTCCAGCCCGCCTGCTACAGCCTGGCCTGGACGTACTACCAGGCCGTCCACGTGTTCGGTTCGATCTCCGCGGTCAACCAGGCCGACATCGACAAGGCGGCCCGCATCAGGTCGCAGTCCCTGCAAGCCGCCCACTGAGCGCACCGTCCTGAAGGTCCGGGTGCTCGACCGCCAGGGCCATCGCGACGATCCGGTCAAACCCCAGATCAACCCCATCGGCGTACGCGGCGTCGAACGTCGCGTCGCCGAGGGCTGATCGCAGCGCCGACTGCTGAGCCGACCAGAACTTGCCGAACATCTCCGTACGCCGAGCCCCCCGAGCCGCCTCGGCCCCGCCGAACAGCACGGCGGCCGTCGCCGGATCCCCGCCGATCGAGCAGCGCACCGCGATCGCGGCGACCGCGTCGGCCGCCGCGCCCCGGAACCCGTGCCGCAGCCGCGACCGCAGCGCCACCACCAGGTGGTCGTGCGCGGCGACCAGGTCACCCCGGCGCAGCGCGACCATCCCGAGCAGCCAGTCGACGGTTCGCCGGCCACGGTCCTCGGGCCGGCTCGCCTCCAGCTGACGAGCCCCGCCCAGCAGTTCGGCCGCCTCGTCCAGCGCATCCCGCCGCCACAGCAACTCGGCCAGAGCGACCACCGCCGGAAGAGCGGCCTCGGGCACACCGATCCGCTCGGCGCGCACGATCACGTCCTGGCAGAGCCGCTCGGCCTCCTCGTGCCGGCGCGCCTCGAGCAGATTGAGCCGGCGGGCGGCCAACGCCCGTACGAGCAGAACCGGATCGTCGGTCGCCCGCTCGGCCCGCTCGACGAACCGCTCCCGCTCGTCCTGATCGGCGACCAGTTCGGCATGCGCGAGGTAGGCCCGGGCCGCCTCGGCTCCGTCCACAGCATCCCGTTCCAGGCGGTGGTAGAGCCGGGACAGCAGGTCGCGGCCCTCCAGCACCCCGCCGTGCTCACGCCACCAGGGAACCAGCGCGTCGGCCAGACGCAGGCCGGCCCGCGCGCTGCCGTCGGTCGCGGCCCAGCGCAGCGCCTCCTGCCACTCCCCCACGAACGGCGCCAGGTCGGTCAGCGACACCGTGCGCGGCTGCCCGTCGGTGTCCACCGCGACACCGTCCAGCGTGTGCAGCGACCAGGCCACGTGCCGGTCGCGCACCTCATGCTCGTCGCCGGCCGTCGCGAGGTGCCGGTTCGCGTACGCCCGGACCTGCTCCGACATCCGGTAGCGCGGGCCCGGCACGACCTCGACCAGCGACTTGTCGACCAGTTCGGAGAGAGCGGCGAGCGCGTCCGGTCCGCACCACTCGACGGTGGAAAGCTCCACCGGACCGGCGAAGACGGCCAGGCGGCGCAGCAGCCCGGCCGCGGCACCGCTGAGCGTCCGATGCGACCAGTTCAGGCTGGCCGTGAGACTCGAATGACGGTCGGCATCGGCGTACTCGTCAAGCGCGGGAGGATCGAGAGCCGTCAGCGGATCACCCAGCCGGACCGCCAGCTGAGCCGCCGAAAGAAGCCGCAGCCGAGCCGCGGCAAACTCGATCGCCAGGGGCGAGCCCTCCAGGCGAGCCGCCACCGAGGACAGATCGGCCCGATCGTCGGCCGGACCGCACTGCTCACCCCGCGAGGCCGAGACCCGAGCATCGAGCAACTCGAACGCGTCAGCGGGTTGAAGCGGCGGAATCCGCCAGACCACCTCTCCCGGCACGCCGAGCGGCATCCGGCCGGTGACCAGCACGTCCACCCCCGGGCAGGCGGTGAGCAGCCGCCGCACCAGGGCCGCGCAGGCTCCGGGCACGACCTCGCAGGTCTCCAGCAGGAGCAGCATCCGGCGGGATGCGCACTGTTCGAGCAGGGTCTCGAGCACCGGACGACCGGGCTCGGTCCGAAGACCGAGAACCGCGGCCATGGCGGGCGCCAGGCCGGTCGAGGCGGCCGCGGCATCGACGGTCCACACGCCGTCGGGGTACGGGCTCTCGGGGTACGCGCCTTTCAGGTTCGAGCTCTCGGGGCTCTCGCCTTCGGGGTACGGGCCCTCGAGGTGCGCGCCCTCGAGGTACGCGCCTTTCAGGTTCGAGCTCTCGCGGCTCGCGCCTTCGTGGCTCGCGCCGTCAGCGTTCGCGCCCTCGCGGCTCGCGCCCTCGCGGCTTGCGCCCTCGGGGTACACGCCTTCGCGGCTCGCGCCCTCGCGGCTCGCGCCCTCGCGGCTCGCGCCCTCGCGGTACGCGCCTTCGCGGTACGCGCCTTCGCGGCTCGCGCCCGCAGTGTGCGCGCCTTCGGGGTTCGGGCTCAGCATGCTCTGGGCCACCGACAGCGCGAGCCTCGACTTGCCGGCGCCTCCGGGACCGGCCACCGTGACCAGTCGGTGCCGCCCGAGCAGGCCCGATAGTTCGGCGATCTCGGCCCGGCGACCGATCAGCGGGGTGAGCGGAGCGGGGAGATTGTGGATCGGCGCGGCCGGTGTGCGCGGCCGCGGGAACTCGCGGTCGAGCCCGGGGGCGAGCACCTGGAAGAGGCGCTCGTCGTCGTCGAAGCCGCGGAGCCGATGCGGTCCGAGATCAAGAAAGGCCAGCTCCTCGGCCTTGGCAATCGTCCTCGTCGTCGGCTTCGTGGTCGCCTTCGCCGTCGCCTCGGAACACAGAATCTGCCCGCCGTGAGCGGCCGCCGCGACGCGCGCCGCGCGGTGCACTTCTGTACTGGTGTATTCGTCGTTCTTCGGCTGGGCCCAGCCGGTGTGCAGACCGATTCGCACCTTGGGCCGGCAGTCCGGAGCCGGCCAGTCATGTGCGGAGAGTCGATGCTGCGCCGCCACACCGGCCGCGAGTGCTGACTCAGCGTTGCCAAAGGCGACGAAGAAACTGTCACCCTCAGTGAACATCTCGACACCGCCGAAGTCACTCAGCGCAGCGCGAACGGCAGTGCGATGGGCGCCGAGGACCGGCCCATAGGAATCGCCGAGCATCCGGGCCAGACGAGTCGAACCCTCGATGTCGGTGAACATAAAGGTCACCAGCCCACTCGGCAGCTCGGTTCGTCCCGACACGGTGAACCTCCGCCCCCTTTGGGAAGTCGCGTCTCATGCTGCCGTACCGCAGTTGTACCGCACATCGTAGAAACGGACGGTAACCATCCACACGCCAAGGCTGACCTCGTACGGAGGACACTCCGTAGAAGTCATCGACGTTCTCGTACGGCACTACGCGTGACGTAACGAAAAGGATGAAGCGCAGTTGCGCTGCAGTTGGTCATATCGCGTCGACCGTTCGGGTGTACCCGCAAGAGATCGCGGCGCGGCGGCGTCCGATGTGGGCTCGCCTGTGATCGTCCGAGGGATTTGCGTTCACGGCTCAGTAGCAGCGCGGCAACCTAGCGCTGCCGTCCGCTGTAACCCAGATCTCAAAGAAAAGTTGCGGCGGCTCAGCCGCAGCCGCAGCCGCCACCACAACAGCCGCCGCTCCGGGGCTGCGTATCGCCGCGCCCCCCACCCACCGAGACAGTGGACAGCAGCTTCACCGTGTCGTCGTGGCCCGCCGGACAGGACGCCGGCGCGGATGCCTCGCGCATCGGGCGATTGACCTCGAAGGTGTCGCCGCAGGCGCGGCAGCGAAACTCGTAGCGCGGCATTGCCACAGCGTAAGCCCAGGCGGCCGGAGGCCGGGAGCCCCAGTGTTCCAAGGTCACTCGCAGGTTATCCACAGGCTTCGAACGGGCCGGGGCCGGGCGTGCCGGGGTTGGGTAGTGTCGACCGCGTGGCAGAGCGGCAATCGACACCGGCTGAAAGCATCGAGCTGCGTGCGGCGGTGCCGCATCAGGCCGGGCCGCTCGGCAGCTCGGGCGCGGCCCCCGACGTCCGTCGGCCCGCGGGCGGCTCGAGCGTTCCCCAGCCACGGCAGTCACCCGACGAGTCCGGCGAGGCGGCTACCTCTTCGCCTTCCCCCGCGACGGGGTCGGGCCGCGACAATTCGGAAGGTTCGTCGACCACCCCCGGCTCCCCCGGCGAGGCAGCCGACTCGACGGATGAGGCGGCCCGCTCCGCCGCCACCAAGACCGTCGTCGGTGCGACAGGCCTGACGGGCGGCCCCGCGGTCGGTGCTTTTTCGGACGACGAGGCGGCGCCGGCCGGAGGCGTCAAGGCCACAGACGACGCACCTACTACTGCGACCATCCTGGCGCCCGAAGCGGGCACCTCCACCGCGACCGTCGCCACAACGCCGGCCGCAGTCGACTCGACAAGCCCGACCGAGACGCCCAGCACCACCCAACCGCCCAGCACCACCCAACCGCCCAGCACCACCCAACCGCCCAGCACCACCCAACCGCCCAGCACCACCCAACCGCCCAGCACCACCCAACCGCCCA